>NZ_JBSWVF010000003.1:0-660447 GCF_056159445.1 Pseudomaricurvus sp. ABR4_320
TTATGCTTGCATTGCAGGGCAGCCGCTTCCTCGCATGCAGACGAGTTACAGCCTTTTAATTCACAATCGAATAAAATATCACTGCCTAAGCTATAAATCTTAGCATTGGGCCGATAGGCACTGGTTAATCGGTCTATCGGTGACAAGCGGATACCACTTGGTCCGGAACCGATGATCACCGTGGAAATAGCCACATGCAGTCGATCAACTAAGCCCGCATCGACAAATCGGGCAATGGTTTTTGCTCCACCCTCGATAAGAATTGTGTTTAATCCGCGCTCTCTTAGCTCCCGCAAGATATCATCCGGTGCCAGACCTTTAACTCCAGGACGCAATCGTATAACGTCAGCGTTTAATGATCTCTGCGGGGCATCAACGCTTCGAAACACGATCACTGGCGCACCACCATCGTGAAAAAGCCCTTCGTTGCCAGACAAAGTTCCGTGGCAGTCAATAACGACGCGAACCGGATGCGGTCCATTTACCAAACGAACAGAGAGCCGAGGGTTATCGACACTAACTGTAGTGGCTCCCACAACAACAGCATCTACCAAAGCACGACAGCGATGTAAGTGTGCTAGACCATCAGGACCGGAGACATCTCGCGCATCACCCGTTGGAGTCGCAACGCGGCCATCGAGCGACTGGCCCACCTGGGCAACAACGAATGAATCTCTCGCGGTTGCGATCGGTCCGTAAAGATCGAGACCAGAACCCGACGCCCATGATGTGTTTTTGTCCTGCCGAAACGCTAGAAGCCTCTCCCAGTTTTCGCTGCTAATTTCTGTTGAACTGATGGACAAATCCGGGAGCTCCTTCTAAGAGAAATCTAAAACAATTACATTAAACAACCCGAGCCTAATACGGATACACATAACTAAAACAGAAAGCTTCTCGATAATCCACTCAAGCACAAATGAATAGCAGAAAACCACAACACGCCCGGTATCGAATGCAGAGATAAATACGCCATTTAAATAAGAAAAGTCTTAGAAATTTTCACTTCAGGCGCCGTTTGAGCGGAAGTTACCGACCAAATTACCGAACCAAACGCAGCTTCTTAGCATTTGATCCCAGCGAGCTTAATCTCGAGAAGTACCAACGTTGGACCTCGTATCGATTTCTACAGTGCCATGAAAAGGTTCAAATCAAGCCATCTATGGTTCCAAGATTCCGAAATTTACGTCATCATTGCGCCCCCAAATGGCCAATGTGATTATCCCGAACGATTCTGAGGCGCCGCTGCCCAGTAGCGCAACCTCAATACGGATTTGGGATTAGCCAATCGCGTCGCGTTAATGTCAGTATCCAGTGAACAAGCGCACGTTGCCTTTTTGGGCCTTGCGACCTATTTTTACGCTTAAAGATATAACACTGATCGACGATTACACCATGAACACCAACGACGACTTCGACGACGATTTACCAGAAAAGCCTTCAAAAACAGCGGTCAAAAAAGAGATGACCGCACTTCAAGAGCTGGGCGAACATCTCGTCGAACTCGGAGAAGCCGATCTTGCCCGCATGCCTATCGATGAGAGATTGCAGGAAGCGATCCGCCAAGCGCGCAATATGAAGCAGCGCAGCGCTAGACGCCGTCAATTGCAGTATATCGGCCGGTTGATGAGAGAGGTCGACAACGCCGATGAGATTCGCGAAGCCTATGAGTCAACTCAGCAACAGGGGCGCGAAGCCACGCAATTGCATCATTTAACAGAACGCTGGCGCGCTGATTTACTGGAACCTGACACCGCCAATCAGGCTCTGCAGAACTTCGTTAGCGAATATCCTCACACAGAAATCCAACAACTGCGCCAGATCATCCGCAGTGCGCAACAGGATCAGGCCACCGGCAAGAATCGTGGCCACAGCAAAAAGCTCTTTCAGGTGTTACGGGAAACCATCCAGAACAACTGACGCTATTCCGTCAGAGGTAAGGTCGCATTTATTGCAGACTCGCCCTCTTCCGCATCAGAGACAGGCTTGTCTGTAGAAACGCTATCTCCGGCTTGGATCGAAGGCTCAGGGACGACCTCAGATCTCGGCACTAAAGATGGGTCGGGAACGTCTGAATCCCGAGCTTTATCCTCAGTCTGCCCATCAGGAATAGGATTACCTGCGTCATCCAGAGGAATGTGGGGAGACGTCTCGCTGGCTTTTTCGGCAGCTTTGTTGTCAAACAAGCTATCAAACTCAATCTTCGGGTCGGCCCAGGACCCGGAAATATCGTAGGAAAGGCTTGCGGCTTTTTCGACCTGATCCTTAAAGATTTTACCCACCAGGTAAACCCCTACGGCAGCGGGCAAACCCGCCGCGAGCGCCGTAAACAAGGTTGCATTGCCGGCAACCGGTAAGGTCGCCACCAAAGACGTATTCAACGTCTCATCAATAATATTGATGCGCCCCCCCATCTGCAGCGTTGAAGAAGTACTCTTCACCACAATCGGCTCATTGAGGTAAGCCATGCCCTGATCAAACTTTAACGTGCCATCAATACGATCAAACGCCAAACCATCCTTATAGACATCTGAAAAATCGAATTTCAAACGCCTTGTCCACTGATCAAAGTTGAACAATCCGATAAGACGAAGCAGCGTGCTGCTGGCTTGATTGCTCGCAGTCAGGAAACTGCCGTTGCGTACATCAACAGTAAAATCACCGATAACGCTGGTCACGTCAAAACCGAGCGGCGAGCCAGTCCAATGGAGATCCGCATCACCAAGGAAAGACTTGGTTTCCATAAATTGCGGCAGTTGCCAGGCGTCACTTACTGAACGTAAATTGCGGCCAGATAAAGACCCATTAAATCGCGTAAGCTCGGTGTCATCCGTCTTATACCAACGCAACAATGCGCCGCTGTCCAGCAGTTCACGGTTTTCACTGGATTCTCCCTCGGCATCGGCGCCCCCTTCAACTCGAATGCCCCGAATCTGACCGCGGATATCCTGTACAACCAGCAAGTCGTTTTCCGGCCTCAACTTGGCAGTCCACTGTCCATAGGGCTTTCCACCAAGCGTCAGCTCCTCGACGTTAATATCGACGGGCACAAACTGGCGAGGGTAAATACTGTCGAGAATACCTTTTAACGGACTTTCTGGGAGTCCATTTTCTGCAATCTGAGGTTCGCTTTCCGCCTCCCCAGGCCAGCGAATGTAATCGAGGTCGATGCGCTGTGCTTGCCCATCGTTGTGCAATGCGATATCCCCGGCAATACGATCGCTGTCGAGTCGCAGATTCCAGCCATCACGAGTCGTCATACCACTGACTTCAACATCCGGGAGTATCTGCTCGCCCCAATACAGCTCGTTAAAAATCAAACCGAATTCAAGGTCTTCTAAAATTCCCTGTAAACGGTTGCCGCTCTCCGCCGTTTTAGCCGTCTCTGCTGCCGCACTTTCCAGAGGTGGCGTTACGACTGGGGTTCTTGCATTGTAGGCCTGTAAATCCTGAAACAGCGCTCTAACATCCAGACTTTCCATGCCTCCTGCAACACGAAACGCATCGTAGGTCACTTCCTGAGGCGTCCCCAACGCCAGGGTTCCGCGTACAGGTCCGGTAGTCGGCACTCGGATATCCGCCCAAACCTGATCACCGTAGCTACCATGTATCTCGTAACCTGATTCGGCCAGAGGAATATGCAGCTCCAGCTCTCGGGTTTCATCCGCAGGCTTTCCCAAAGGTGCGGGTAACTCGACCGAAAGACCATCCATCGCGCTGCGCAGGACCAGTTCCACCTGCTTTTCTTTTGTAATCAGTTGCCCGGCAACGCGGGAACTTCCCTGCATAAGATGCGCTTCTGAACGCCCGCTCCATTTCGCCAGGGCGTCCGCAGACACACGTGTCGAGAAATTCGTAACCGTCACAAACTGATCGCCCTCACCCTCAACATCGGAGAGACGTTCAGAGCTGATATTGAGCGCCACCGGCTCTCCCCACAGGCTGGCCGTCGGCGCTTTTGCGGAGAGCTGGGTTTCATTGTCATAGACGAAATCACCGGCAATATCGTCAATCACCAAGTTCGTAGGCTCATGGGATAAGCGCGCATCCTTTAAGGTGAACTCCAAGTGTTGAGCGTCGCCACCCGCGCCTTTATTTAAGGGAATGGCCAGCTCAACATCGGCAGCAGAAACCTGTCCTTCAGCCTGCCAGCGGCTAAAACCGTCTCCGACTAAGTCTTTCAGGGGGGTGTCCGTGAGTAGCGACCAAGCCGATGCTGCCGGACCATCCCCACGCCCTTTTAGACGTAAAAGAGATCCATCGCCGCTGGGATTATCATCTATCTCAAGGTCTGCGCCATAGATATTCATGCCTGCCAGATTGGCAGAATCGATACTGACATTTACCGCCGGAGCACTGACCTGAACAAACCCTTTACCCTCGGTGATCGCAGGCCAGCCAGGGGCATAATCAACACTGGCGCCGTCAACGTCGAGAGCCAGCTCGATGGAGCGAACTTTGGGTTGTGAAATTGCAGAGGCGGTTGATGCCGCTTCTGGAGGTCCGAAATAGCCTTGAATGGCAACACCACCTCGATTCACCTGCCCCTCGTTAAAGGACCCTCGAAGCCACGCCCCCAGCTTATCGGGCAATGTGATCGGAATGACATCGGATGCATTAACCGCATTAAAGTCCTGTGCTCCCAGCAGTAGCATCAGCTCGTTCAAACGACTGTGTCGTTTCAAGGGCGCATCCAGATAAAAATAGCCGTCGACTTTACCAAGGGGGCCACTGGCAGCGAGCTTGTTACCTTCCACAATAACCTGATTACTGGCCGGGCGGATATCCCAACGGACCCGCCCGACAGCACTATCCAGCTGAAAAGGCCGCTCAAACAGCTGCTTAAATGCCAGTGTACTGGAGGTCGCGTTGTCGAACTGAACCTCTCCCTGCAATCCAGTCACCTGGACATTTCCACTAACGTGGGTAGCCGCCGGAGCGCCGCGCCAACCGTCGACGGAAACATCATCGAGCTGAGCCGTCAGAGAGAGTTTTTCCGGCGCCTGAATCGGCAAGTGAAAGCGTAAGTCGCGAACTCGACCTCGCGGATTGACACCATCAATGATCTTACCAGCCAGCTCGGGCATCTCCGGAATTTTACCCGCAATCTGGCCCCAAATATCGAGCTCTGCAACGGGGAAATACGCATCGAGAGTTTGCTCTCTATAATCTCCGCTGATCTGAAAGGCAGGAAGCTGGTAATCCTGCTGAGGCCAGCGCCCCACCAAATTGCGAAAATCGGTAAACCAGTGCCCTTCTCGGCGCCAGCTACCTGTCACCCAGCTCGACAATTCCTGAGGATAGGCGCCTGCCTCCACTTCCGGACGAGTGACTCGCCACTCTCCCTGCCATTGCCACTCCTCTCCACTAAGATTGTCAAACCAGAGCCGTGAAGAAAGCTCACTTCCAGCCAAGATGGGTCGTTCGGCGACCGCTTTGGAAACAAACGCCGTGGTTTGATCGACGGGGAAATTCTGCAGCTGCAAAAAACCCTGTCCGCGATAAGGTTGGCCTGCTTCCCCTGAGCGACGCTCGTAAACCAAGCGCAATGCCTGCACCTGCTGGGGTAAGTCGAGACTGGCCTTAAGACGATGAAAGTCGCCGCGATTCTGAACCGTCATCGAGGTTAGAGATAATTGCGACTCGTGCCCATTATTAAGATGAAACGCCAGGGAGACATCGCCAACGGACACCTGATTGGTCTGCAAAACTGGCTGTAATGGCGCCAGATCAAACGCCGTCGAATCTTTCAGGGGCTGCATACCCTGCAAGCTCCAGCGCCCATCGGCATCCTGTTGCATAACGGCGTGCAGATGGCTCAGCTCGATGTCTTTAAACTGTGGACGCCAGCGGGTTGCCGATGTCAGAAGATTGATCCGCACCAGAGCATCGCCCATTTCCAGGACTGTGCTGCCCTCGGTGGAAAGACGTAACCCGTGAATCATGACAGTAGGCTGTAATCCACGCCAGGCAATCTCCAACTGTTCAACGCTGGCATCCAACTGTAATTCTTCACTGAGATAAAACGCGAGGCGATCTTCGAGCCCCGACATTTGCGGCAAAACCAAGCGGCCCAGCTGTATGAGTAATGCAAGCCCAATGACCACTAGGGCCACAGTTCCAAAGGCTAAACGCAATACCCCAAACAACAGCTGACTCAGCACAGGTTATACCAAAATGATGTCGTACTGCTCTTGGCTGTACACACTTTCAACCTGAAACTGGATCGTGCAGCCGATAAATTCTTCCAGATCGGCAACGTTGGTTGACTCCTCATCCAGCAGGCGATCAATCACAATCGGCGACGCCAACACCAGAAATTCGCGATTGTTGTACGCTCTCGCCTCCCGCAGAATTTCTCGAAAAATCTCATAGCAAATGGTTTCTGCAGATTTAAGCGTACCTCGCCCCTTGCAAACCGAGCAGGGCTCACACATAACTTGCTCGAGAGATTCACGGGTACGCTTGCGAGTCATCTCGACCAATCCCAGCTCAGAAACCCCGGTGATCGAACTTTTCGCGTGATCTCGCTCCATCATTTTTTCAAGCGTGCGTAAGACCTGGCGCTGGTGATCCTCGTCGCTCATATCGATAAAATCGACAATGATAATGCCACCCAAATTGCGTAATCGCAGCTGCCGAGCAATCGCGGTGGCCGCCTCCAAATTGGTTTTGAAGATCGTCTCCTCAAGATTGCGGCGGCCGACAAAAGCGCCGGTATTTACGTCGATGGTGGTCATAGCTTCAGTCTGTTCAATAATCAAATAACCACCGGATTTGAGTTCGACCTTTCGCTCCAGCGCTTTCTGGATTTCGTCCTCGACATTATAGAGCTCGAAAATTGGGCGCTCCCCAGGATAGTGCTCAATTCGATGACTGATTTCCGGCGCATATTTTTGCGCAAACGTGACCATTTTGCCGAACACCTCGCGGGAATCGATCCGCACCTTTTCGGTTACGGGTTTCACGCTGTCCCGCAGAGTACGCATGTACAGCGGCAGATCCTCATAGACCACAGTGCCGGGATTCAGTTTGGTCGCTTTTTCTTCGAGTTCTAACCAAAGTCGATAGAGAAATCGAATATCCGCATACAACTCGTCACCCTGCACGCCCTCAGCCACCGTGCGAATAATAAAACCACCGGCAACCGATTCGGGACTTAATTCTTCGTTAAAGAGTTCAGCCTTTTCTTCGACCAGCGACTTTAACCGGCTGCGCTCGTTCTCATCTTCAATGCGAGTTGATACGCCAATATGGCGAGTATGGGGCATGTAGACAAGATAGCGACCGGACACTGACAGGTGTGTCGTTAAGCGCGCGCCCTTGGTACTGATCGGATCTTTTAGCACCTGCACAATCAGAGACTGCCCTTCGCGCACCAGCGTACGTATGTCGCCCACCTCGGCGTGGCGATCCTCCATGCCATCGGCGTCCAGTGCGGCAATATCATTCGCGTGAATAAACCCTGCTCGCTCCAGACCAATATCGACAAACGCCGCCTGCATCCCCGGCAGAACTCTCAAGACTTTCCCTTTAAAAATATTGCCAACGTGGCCTTTGCGTTGGGTACGCTCAATGGTCACCTCTTGCAAAAGTCCGTTTTCGATCAATGCGGTTCGCGTCTCCGTTGGCGAAGCATTGACCAGTAATTCCTCACTCACGAATTTTTCTCTCCCCAGGTCTCCACGTGCACCAACTCCAGCAGCTCTGCCGTTTCTTTTAGAGGTAACCCCACGATGCCGCTGTAGCTGCCAGTTATCGATGTCACAAAGACCGCGCCATATCCCTGGATACCGTAACTCCCGGCCTTATCGGCCGGCTCACCGGTCTTCCAGTAACGGATCGCCGTCTCCTCAGAGATTGGCCCCATGCTCACCGTAGATATGGACAGGCGCTGATGTAACACATCCCCCTTGCAAACGGCGACCGCAGACAATACCCGATGAGATCGATCGGCGAGGCCCATCAGCATGGCAACTGCCTCATCTCTGTCAGCGGGCTTTTCCAGTATTTGCCCGTCACACTCGCCCAATGTATCTGCGCCTAAGACGACCCCGTCAGGTAGACTCAAAGCAGCGGCGGCTGCCTGTCCCGCGAGGCTTTTCTCCCTGGCAAGACGCTGCACATATCCAACGGCATCTTCTTCCGCGTGCGGCTGCTCAAGGACATCAATGGTCAGGGGTTGGAAGCGTACACCAATCTGTTCCAACAGTTGTCGGCGACGAGGCGAACGGGATGCGAGATACAGAGGAGTCATAGCCAGATTCCAAAAAATATGGTTGGTATCAATTTATTATAACCGGCTGAGACTTACAGGCGATCCTTCAGTTTATCCGATAGTAAAAACGCAGGCGTTCCAGAGCGATAAAAAACGGCGGCCAAATAAGGGCACTGGTGAGCGCTGGCAATAAAAATATCAGCGAACTGGTACCACTGCCATGAAGGAAATGCACCCAATTATTCACCAACTGGCTCATACCGACGATGACAAACACGAGTATCGCTTGGTGCCAGAGCGTGTAGTTTCGCACTCTCTGATAAGAGAGAACGCAGACGTACACCACGACCATCAGAGACAAAGCATGCTGCCCTAACATTGAACCTTCGACAACATCCTGCAGACAGCCGACAACCCACACAGCTAGAATACTGATACGAGTGGGCAGGGTTAAACTCCAAAAAATGACCAGAAGTGTGATGAATTCAGGCCGCCACCAACCTAATTGCCGATCGAGGGGGAAGACGGTTAAGACAAATGCAAAACTGTATAGAAAGAGCATCGGCAGGATTTTTGTCGACGTCAGAGGCAACATAGCGCCGGCTACCCCTCCGAAGACGGCTCTATCGCCATGAGTTCTGGATTGGGGCGCTCGCCCCGAAAAACGACCAATAGATGACGACTGCGATTCATCTGCGCCATCGGTCGCGCAATAACTTTGGCAAAAGGCTGGCCAGGGTCATGTACAACTTCAGTCACTTCAGCGACAGGATACCCAACGGGAAAGCGCTGACCGAGCCCGGAACTCACCAGTAGATCACCCACGCGGATGTCAACGGTGTTCGACAGATGTCGGATATTAAGCGTGTAGAGGTCGCCAACCCCCTCAGCCACAGCCCTAACACCGTTGCGATTGACCTGTACCGGCAGTGCATGTGTGGGGTCAGTAATGAGCAAGACCTGTGACGAGAAACCGCTGACCTCAACCACCTGCCCCATCAAGCCGTAGGCATCGAGCACAGATTGCCCAACATGGACACCGTCACTGGAACCTTTATTGATAATGACTCTGTGAGTCAGAGGATCCGGGGACACCCCGATCATTTCTGTCACCAGGACCCTGTCATTAACCATCCGAGCTGAATTCAACAGCTGTCGCAAACGGACGTTTTCTGCCGCCAACACAGCCATTTGATGGAGCTTGCGCTTGTGAATCAGCAATTCAGCGCGCAGATTTTCATTTTCCTGCTGCAATTGCTCGCGACTGGTAATGGTATCCTCACCCCAGTTAAGTGTTCGCGCTGGCAGATCCACCAACCAGTAGAGTGGTGCTACTAATGTGCCAATTTTAGCCCGAACCGGGTCGAGTAGAGAGGTAAAACTGTTGAGCAGGATTAGCACCAGCGCGATGACGCCCAGCCCCACTATCCTTGCGGTGATGGAAGATCCCCGAGTGAACAGCGGCTTGATAGCTGGGCCTCCGGCTGGTGAAAATTAAAGAAAGATTAGCTGAAGAAAAGATGCACGCTGCGATTGTCCATCATTTCCATGGCGCGACCACCGCCCCGAGCAACACACGTTAGTGGCCCCTCCGCAACAATCACCGGCAGGCCAGTTTCATCAGAGATCAGGCGATCAATATCTCGCAACAGAGCCCCGCCACCGGTGAGAACAATACCGCTTTCAGCAATATCTGACGCCAATTCCGGCGGAGACTGTTCCAGAGCACCTTTTACCGCCTGAACAATAACGGCCAGCGGCTCCTGCAGAGCCTCGAGAATTTCATCGCTGTTTAGCGTAAAGCTGCGCGGCACCCCCTCAGCCAGGTTGCGTCCACGCACGTCAATTTCTCGCATTTCACTGCCCGCATAGGCGCAGCCAATTTCCTGTTTGATCCGCTCCGCAGTTGCATCCCCAATCACACTGCCGTAGTTACGACGCACATAGTTGACGATAGCCTCGTCAAACCGATCGCCACCGACACGGACGGAATCCGAATACACCACACCGTTCAAGGAAATAATCGCGATTTCGGTGGTACCGCCACCGATATCCACCACCATGCTGCCATTGGCTTCTTCGGTTTTCAATCCGGCACCAATTGCCGCAGCCATTGGCTCTTCGATCAGTCTGACTTCACGAGCACCAGCCCCCAGAGCCGATTCACGAATCGCACGTTTTTCGACTTCCGTCGACAGACAGGGAACGCAGACCAAGACCCGCGGACTCGGCTGAAACCAACTGTGTTCATGCACTTTCTTGATGAAGTGCTGCAGCATTTTTTCGGTTACCTGGAAGTCGGCAATAACACCGTCTTTTAGCGGACGAATCGCGGTAATGTTTCCCGGTGTGCGCCCCAACATACGTTTGGCTTCGACACCGACCGCTTCGACGATTTTCTGCCCGTTGTGATGACGGATAGCAACCACGGACGGCTCGTCCAGGACAATACCCCGGTCACGCACATAAATCAGAGTATTTGCGGTTCCAAGGTCAATAGAAAGATCGTTGGAGAAAACTCCGCGCAGGCGTTTAAACATTTAATTCGCTAGACCTGAAATATTTGGCTGGATGTGGATCGGGGACTGGCAGACACAATTGTTATTCAAGAACGAAGACACCGTCATACAATAAAACCGACTGCTCAGAACCAATTTTCACAGCAAAATGCTGGAAAATCGCCGCCGCTCAATCAGTTAGAGGAGAAATGCGCCACGCACCCTTCGATTGAGCGAACTCTACCAACGGCAGGGATTCAGAGCAAGGAACAAATATGGTAAGTTTAGCGCCTTTACCCGTTTCCGCAGTAACAACACCGTCAATCCGGTGTAAAATTGCTATTTTTATCCTCACGACAGGCTGTTTCGGCCCGTCAACTCACATTGGAGACCATTGTCGTGGATCGTTCGGACATCCAAAAACTGGCGGATCTTGCGCGCATCGAAATCACCGAAGATAGCGCGGATAACGTTGTGGAGCGGATCAATGATGTCCTCGCCCTGGTCGATCAATTGCAGGCTGTGGACACCTCTCACATTGATGCCATGGCCCACCCTCTCGACGCCGTGCAGCGTCTGCGCGACGACACAGTGACTGAGGCCGTCGACCGGGAAAGCTACCAGGCCATCGCACCAGAGGCAGAAGACGGCCTCTACCTGGTACCCAAGGTTATTGAATAGTATCCCGACCCGGCGCGAGCCCAAGGTCCACTCCGGCATAGACACACCCAGGATCAGACAACATGCATCAACTGACCATTGCCGAACTCAGCCAACAGCTGCAGAGCAAGGCGATATCGAGCGTTGAACTTACCCGCTATTATTTAGAGCGAATCCAGCGCCTCGACAGCAACTTTAACGCTTTTATCACGGTGACCGAACAGCAGGCCCTGGCCGAAGCGCAAGCGGCCGATGCTCGCTTGGCACAGGGTGATCAGAACCTACTGTGCGGTGTTCCAATTGCCCATAAGGATATCTTTTGTACCGAGGGTGTTCGCACCAGCTGCGGTTCGAAGATGCTCGATAATTTTATCTCCCCGTACGACGCTACCGTCGTCACCCACTTACGCAACGCGGGTGCAGTGATGCTGGGCAAGGTCAACATGGACGAGTTTGCCATGGGGTCTTCAAACGAAACCAGTTTCTACGGTCCGGTAAAGAACCCCTGGGCAACTGACTGTGTTCCGGGCGGCTCTTCCGGCGGCTCCGCCGCTGCGGTTGCCGCACACCTTGCCCCCGGCGCAACTGCAACAGACACCGGAGGCTCCATTCGCCAGCCGGCCAGCCACTGCGGCCTGACCGGCCTAAAACCCACCTACGGGCGCGTATCCCGATGGGGCATGATCGCCTTCGCATCCAGCCTCGATCAGGCTGGCCCAATGACCCGCACTGCGGAAGATGCCGCGATAATGCTCAAGGCCATATCCGGCTTTGATCCCAAAGATTCCACCAGTGTCGATCGCCCCGTGCCCGACTATGCCGCCGGACTTGGCCAGTCCATCTCTGGCCTGACCATCGGTGTCCCTGAAGAATATTTCAGTGAGGGCCTGCATCCGGAAGTTGCGGCTCGCGTTGAAGATGCCATCAAGCTGTTGGAAGGCTTGGGAGCCAGCATCAAGAAGATCACCCTGCCACACACGCACCTAGCCGTACCGGCCTACTATGTTATCGCCCCAGCCGAGTGCTCTGCCAATCTCTCCCGCTTTGATGGCGTGAGATTTGGACACCGCTGTGAAGCCCCCAAAGACTTACAGGATCTCTACAAACGCTCACGCAGCGAAGGCTTTGGTGATGAGGTTCAACGCCGCATATTGGTCGGCACCTACGCGCTTTCTGCAGGCTATTACGACGCCTATTATCGCAAGGCACAGCAGGTTCGCCACCTGATCAAGCAGGATTTTCTCGATGCCTTCGCCGACGTCGATGTCATTGTTGGACCGACGGCGACATCCCCCGCCTTTCAATTTGGCGCCAAATCCAGTGATCCAGTCGCCATGTATCTCGAGGATATTTACACCATCGCGACCAATTTGGCGGGTCTGCCAGGTCTATCAATCCCCTGCGGATTGGTTGACGCTAAACCCGTAGGATTGCAGTTGATTGGCAATTTTTTCGCTGAGGAGACTCTGCTGAATGTTGCCCATCAATACCAAAAGCATTCAGACTTCCATCAGCAAACGCCTCCGGCGATAGATTAAAAGCGAGATCGCAGCATGGAATGGGAAACTGTCATTGGGCTTGAAGTCCACGTGCAGCTAGCCACACAAAGTAAACTTTTCTCTGGCGCCAGTACCGCTTTCGGTGCGGCCCCGAACACCAACGCCTGTGCGGTTGACCTGGCGCTGCCCGGAACTTTACCGGTGCCGAATAAAGAGGCGTTTCGCTTTGCAGCGATGTTCGGCCTTGCAATTAACGCCGAGATCAATCAGCGCTCTATCTTCGAACGCAAAAACTACTTTTATCCGGATTTGCCGAAAGGTTATCAGACCACCCAGCTTGATCAGCCGATAGTTGGCCCCGGCGTGGTTAACATCACACTCAGCGACGGCAGCATCAAACCCATTCGCATTCACCACGCCCACCTTGAAGAGGATGCAGGAAAATCTCTGCACGAAGATTTTCACGGTATGTCTGGTATTGATTTAAATCGCGCCGGTACCCCACTGATTGAAATTGTCTCGGAACCGGACATGCGCTCATCCGCAGAAGCCGTGGCGTTTGCCCGTAAACTGCACACTATCGTCACCTCCCTCGGCATCTGTGATGGCGATATGTCCCAGGGATCTATGCGTTTTGACGTGAATGTCTCTGTACGTCCCGCAGGTAGCGACCTACTGGGCACCCGCACTGAAACCAAGAACCTCAACTCGTTCAAATTTATGGAAGACGCCATTAAGCTGGAAGTTGAACGCCAGATTGAGCTTATTGAAGACGGCGGTAAGGTCGTCCAGGAAACGCGTTTATACAACGGTGAAACCCGCACGGCGCGTACGATGCGAACCAAGGAAGAAGCCAACGACTATCGTTACTTTCCCTGCCCTGATCTATTGCCAGTAGAGCTTGATGATGCGTTTATTGCCACACTGCGGGATCAACTTCCAGAAATGCCTGATGCGAGACAGCAGCGTTTTATGGAGTCCTATGGACTCGGCGCTTACGACGCAGAACTGCTGAGCTCAGACACAGAGACTTCCGCCTACTTTGAAGCCACAGTCGCCGCTTGCAAAGAACCTAAATTAGCTGGCAACTGGATTAACGGCGAGCTGGCAGCACGCCTTAACAGTGAAGGCCTATCTCTGTCCGCAGCGCCAGTAAACCCGGAGCAGCTGGGGGGATTAATCGTCCGACTGGTCGACAACACTCTTTCCAGCAAAATTGCCAAACAGGTGTTCGACGCCATGTGGCAAGGTGAAGGCAGTGCAGACGAAGTCATCGAAGCTCGCGGCCTCAAGCAGGTTTCCGACAGCGGCGAACTCGAAAAAATCATCGATCAGGTACTGGCGGACAATCCCGCCATGGTCGAAGACTGGCTCTCCTCGGATGAAAAGAAACGCAAGAAAAAAATGGGTGGCTTCATGGGGCCAATCATGAAAGCAACCGGAGGACAAGCTAACCCAGGAATGGCCAATCAGCTGTTAAAAGCCAAACTAGAAGCCAAGCTGCCATAATATTTCTACCGAATTTGCCTACAGAGAGACAAACAGAGTCATCGCAATGAAAAAAGACAAACAAAAAGTGCTCGGCGAAACCTTTTCCGACGAGCGCATCCGGACCTTTCTTGATGTCGAGCCCTATGGCGCCATGAACGCGGATTTCCATCGCCTCGAAAAAGCCTACCGGGGAATGAAAGCGGACAATTTCGCCACCTTTGTGCAGTTTTTCTGTGAAGCTGGCCATGACATAAACGCGACGAACAGCGACGGCAAGACCCTTCTGCAGCTGGTTCGCACCCATCGTCTGGGAGACGAATACGCGGACATTCTGGAAAAAGCTGGCGCTCACTGAGAGACAGCACCATCAAGCACAACCGCATAACCAATGGCCCGAGCTATGCCGCACAGGCGTTGCGATGGGCGCTGCACCGGGAACTCAGAGTCTTTATTCTGGTACCGGTGCTGATCAATCTGTGCCTGTTCGCGGTCATCACCACTGCGCTGTTTTCACAATTTGATAGCCTGATCCAATGGCTGCATGGCTATATTCCAGATTGGTTAGCCTTTATTTACTGGCTGATACTAGCGCTGATCGTCTGCTTGTTTTTATTGGTGTATGGCTACAGTTTCAGTCTGCTCACCAACATCATAGCGGCTCCGTTCTACGGCTTTCTCGCATCCCGAGTAAGTCGACTGGCTGGTTATGGTGAAGGCTCACAGGAATCTTTCGCCCAAATGATTCCACGCACTCTGGCTCGGGAACTCGGCAAACTCTGGTATTTCCTATCAAGAGGACTACTGATTCTGCTGCTGTCTTTCGCCCTCAGTTTTTTTCCTCCCATTAATCTACTGGTGCCGATCATAGGCCTTATCTGGGGGGCCTGGTGTATGTCGGTCCAATACACTGACTACGCGGCAGACAACAATTGCTGTGGTTTTAAAGAGTTACGCTACCGTTTAAGGAAAAATAAAAACACATCCTACGGACTTGGTGGGCTGATTATGGCCGGAACCATGCTGCCGTTGGCTAATATTTTCGTCTTGCCAATCGCGGTTATTGCCGGAACACTCTATTGGGAAAAAGAGCTCAATCACTCATCATTCCCAACCCGCTAAAGATTTCCGGGATTGACAACCACCGGGGCGTAAAACACATAATCATCGGTCTAAAAATATCAGCTCCGAGGGAATGGGCAATGCAACGGTATCCATTGGCTCACGAAAGCTAACCACTGAGAATCGCCCCATGTTCACCCCCCGCACAACTCGGCTCTTACGCTTTATATTTTTAACCGGTCTCGGCAGTTGCCTGCTGATCTTTCTAATTGTATTTCTGTTGAAAGGCCCCGAAGACAATACCTTGATGCACGATTCCAATAATAATGGTCGAGAGGCCCTGTCCGAGTCGATCGAACAAAATTTTGCAGATCTGATTATAACGATCAGCGGCGAATTGGATCAGGAATTTCAGAAAGCACACCTGGATGGAGAGCCACGAATTCAACTGGAAACCAACTCGAGCTGCTTCTATCCCTACCGTGACGCCACCATAGAACAACAACTCATGGGACTACTTAATCGTTTCAGTGGCGCAGCGGAAGCACATGACGCTGATGCTGTGGTCAGCGCCGCCAATAAACTTCAATACTATACCCTGGAAAAAGACTCTGACCACGCCCGTTGCTGGCAAGAGGTTATGAAAACCGCAGACATCTCCAAGCAGCGTGTGGCGGAATCCATGGCGAAGATCATCACGTACGGCGACAATCTGCCAGAGAAACCACCTGCTCGCGAGAGTGGCTTAGACGCGCAAAAGCAACTCTGATTTCTTAGCACTGAACTCTGCATCAGAAATAGCGCCTGCATCTCTCAATCGAGCCAGCTTTTCAATCAAATCCAGTGCACTGGAACCACTGACATTGGCAGAGGGCGTAACGTCATTGCCAATAGGGGGTGATTGACTGTAAGCAGGCTCGTTATAGGCCGCTATCGGCTCAGGCGGAGCTGCAGGCTCAGCAAAATTGTTGTTTACCGGCGCCATGCCACTGCCACCACCGGAAACGATCGGTAAACTGTCGACCGAAACATTCCCGTACTGACTGGAAAATGTCAGTGAGGTGGAACCACCCTGCTGTTGACTGATACCACCAATGTTGTGATCCAAAGTATCGTATATCGTTATCTGGCCATTGAGTTCAACCGCCAGTCGCCCCGGGAAAATCGCATACCGAATATTGTTTTGAGCGCCGCTGCTAAACGGTGCGCCTAAATCCTGTGGCCACCACTGATTACTATACCCTGCAGCACTGCCTGGTGCCGGCTGGCGAAAAATCTGTGTGGAACCCAGCCCACCGGATAACTCTTCACATAAATTGTCCACGGTCATTTTCAGGCCATGATTGAACATATCGCCAACCATCGTCATACCACCGCGCATCCACTGCCCTGACCCGCCAAGCTCGGGACAATTAAATTGGGCCATCGTGCCGCCGCCATTGTTGACGGCAACTAACATGTGCTCAACAGCCTCGCGGGAGAGGTTATAGCGCTGAGAGAGTTGTTGGACCAAGTTCTGGCCCTCTGAAGTTAAATTCAACATGAGAATCCTGTGTCACTTTGAGATCCGCCGACCAGGCCCACGCCCCGTCGCACGGTAAATATGAATGGCGTGGAAACAAAATCCACGGGAGAGATCTGCCAGCTACCCGATTCAGTACGCGACTTGCAGCAGTAACGGATTAGAGTCAATGTACGTGACCCAATGAAGGAAGCAGGCACAGCTTTATTCACTGTCAGCGTATGCGAAATGCGATGAAAACCCTGAGTTCGAAGCGGGAACAACAGGAATTACGCAAAGAGTGAAGTTATTTGTTGATGGTTATTATATCACCTAACGAGGTGCGCCTTAAAAGGCTAGAGACGCCAAAATGATCCGACAATGAAACTAGGGAGGTTAGGATCAATCGTCAGTGATGATGAGATTGGACCCTGCATCGCGAGCCCTAGCCAAATAACTAAGCGCCATCCCAATTTGCTCATCCAAAGATTCGCCGGCCATGTTGGTAACGCCACCGCTAAAGCTTAGCGGCAGAGTCTGTTCTTCGAGCGCCAAGGGCTGGCTCTCAACGAGAGCTCGGACCGCGTTGAGCACAGCAAACGCTTTCGCATTATCTAGGCCGTTCAGCAACACCAAAAACTGGCCGCCATCGACTCGGGCAACAAGAAACCGGCTCAACTTGTCAGAGAGGAGCGCCGCAACCGTTTGAATCGCGCTATCCCCTGCATCGTAGCCCCACTCATCGTTGATTTCAGCGACACCATCAACCTCCAGACAAGCCAGCGCATAGGGCGCCTGACCCGACAGAGCACTCAGTCGGAGCTCCTGGGCCTCCTGCATGAAGTAATGGCGATTATAACACCGGGTCAGTGGATCACGATTGCCATTGTCCCGAATGGTTTCAATCAACTCCAGAGTATCCACATTGTGCATCAGTCGACAGTAGAACTCTTCGTGATTGAACGGCTTCTGTAGGAAGTCATTAGCGCCAATTTTAATAAATCTAGCACTGAGACTACGCTCTCCTTCTGCGGATAAGCCAATAATGGTGAGATCGGATTTTTCATATTTCCCACGCAGATTCCTAACCAGCTCGAAGCCGTCCATCTGAGGCATTTGGTAATCGGTTATAAGAATTTTTACATCCGGATGCTGCAATATCATTTTAATCGCTTCGATACCATCAGAAGCAGTCAACACCTGATAACGGTGGTTCTCCAACAAGCGCCCGATAAACTTGCGACTCATCTCTGAGTCATCAACAACCAAGACCTTTAGAAAGCGGTTTTTTTCCAATCGATGAATTAGGTTGAGCGCGTATGCGTAGGAGTAACGGCCCTCTTTGGTGATGTAGTCGACAATGCCTCGACCAAACCAGTGCTCGCGCACAGACTCATCAAAACTGCCGGTTAATACGATGGTTGGCAGCCCCCTCTGCAGGGTATAGTCCACCACTTCACCGGAAGGTGCATCCGGCAAATTGAGATCGACAAGTGCAGCAAACCAGTCGCTTTGAGAATCTAAAAGCTGTCGAGCCTCTTCAAAACTGGCCGCAAATTCCGCGACGAGATACTTCTCTGTCTTCAACATGTGCCGAATGATCTTAACGACCAGGCTACTGTCTTCGACTACAAGTATTTTTTTAACATCAGGCTCTGCCATGACCACCGGCGCTTCACTCAATCTTTTGCTTCAGTGTAGACAAGAGTGCTGCGATTTTCCCGGCATTAGGCTTATAAGGATAAGCAGTAGCGCCTGCTTGAGTGCCACTCGGGCACCATCAAGCGCATAGAGGGGAGAGATTTAGGACCGTGAACTGCGGCGCCGTGGAGGCCTTCTGTTGTTGCCCCCAGAACTATCTCGTCGTTTGGAAGACGACTCACTGAACTGGGAAGATGCTTTACGCGTCGCCTTGGGAACTGGGGCCAAAAGCGCCTCTGGTGGCTGCTCGCACTGTATGGCTTTTCCCAGCAGCTCCTCGAGAGGCATCAATCGGAAAGCATCATCCTCACATGCAAAGCTGATCGACGTGCCCGACTTACCCGCACGCCCCGTACGACCAATTCGATGGACATAGTCTTCAGGCTCTTCCGGCAAGGTGAAATTCACAACATGGCTGATACCGTCGATGTGAATGCCCCGACCGGCGACATCGGTCGCAACCAGTACTTTCAGATCGCCTTTTTTAAAGCCATCGAGCGTTCGAATACGTTTATTTTGGGCGATCTCACCGGACAGCAGCCCGACATTCAAGCCCTGCTGCTCCAGGCGTTCAGCCAACCGGCGACATTCATCACGACGATTGGCGAAGACAATCAGGCTCTCGACGTCGGGCTGCTGAAGAATATTATAGAGCAGAGTAAATTTCTCTTCAGTCGCAGCCAAATAGACATGCTGCTCAACCGTATCGGTTGCAACACTTTCAGGCTCAATCTCGACGCGCTTAGGGTTATCGGTCCACTGCTCCGCCAAATTGAGCACATCTTCGGTAAACGTCGCCGAAAACAACAATGTTTGGCGGTGAGTTTTTCGCGGCGTCATGCGAATAATTCGTTTAACTTGAGGAATAAACCCCATGTCCAGCATACGATCCGCTTCATCAATGACCAAAATTTCCGTTTGATCCAGATGGATATCGCTATTACCACAAAAATCCAGCAGTCGACCCGGGGTTGCCACCAGGATATCGACAAAAGACTGCTGGAGGCGGCGACGCTGCTTCTCGTAATCCATACCGCCAACAAGTGTATGAACCTTAAGATTGGAATACTTGCAAAGATTGACGGCATCGTCGGCGATCTGAATCACCAATTCACGGGTGGGAGCGATGATCAGAGCCCTCGCCTCCCCGGCATAACGTTCCTGAGAGAGCGGATGCTTGATCAAATCATCTATGATAGAGACGAGAAAAGCTGCGGTTTTACCGGTTCCTGTCTGGGCCTTACCCACAAGATCCTGGCCGTCCAGAGTAAACGGTAGCGACTGAGCTTGAATCGGCGAGCAATATTCAAATCCCAGATCGGCAATGCCATGCATCAGCTCGTCTGGTAATTGCAAATCGTGAAATCGGGTTTTACCTTCCTGAGGCGCAACGGGAAACTGATCAATGGTCCAGGGAGGCTGTGTAGATGCCGGTGATTTTTTTCGGGCTGATGAACGTCGAGAATTGCGCTTGCGGCGATTGCCGGAACCTTGATTCCCGCCCGCGGACTTTGCCTCACTCGATTTTGCGTCTTGCGAAGGCCTTCGGGACGACTGCGCCTTACCCGACGAACGCTTGGTTTCAGGTGCCGCGGGTTTCTCCGTTGTCGGCTTGCTTTTTTCCTGTCCGGTCAGCTTCCGGATGAACTCACCAATCAAACTTTATCTCTTTCAGAAGTTTATTACCTCGGCAGTATAACATGAGTGGCGCAGAGAATACCTGCTGCGGAAGAGAGCTATCGCTGACGCCCGCCCCTGCTGCGCCTTCATTCTTGAAAAACCTACGAAAAATTCATGTCTGCTGCCGTACGAGTGACTTTTAGATCCCTCACCAGTCCATCTTCAAGACTGTATACCCAACCATGCAATGTTAAATCCTGCCCCGCACGCCAAGCATTGCGTACGATCGTCGTCTGTGCGACATGACCGACTTGAGCGATCACGTTGAGTTCACACAAACGGTTGGTCCGCTCCTTCTCAGAACTGGCGGAATCCACCGCCGTTTTGTGCTCACGATAAATATCGCGGATATGCTCCAGCCAATTATCAATCAAACCGTGAGCTTCTTTTTCTAGGGCTGCCTTGATTCCTCCACAACCATAGTGACCAACAACCAGAATATGCTTCACCTTTAGAACTTCTACGGCATACTGAATCACCGATAAACAGTTCAAATCCGTGTGCACAACCACATTGGCGATGTTGCGATGAACAAAAATACTGCCCGGTTCCATATCGACAATCTGGTTGGCAGCTATGCGGCTGTCAGAACAGCCGATCCATAAATATTCCGGGCTCTGCTGGGTCGCCAGACGCGCAAAATACGTCTCATCTTGGCTTTTGATTCCCTCAGCCCAGTGACGATTGTTGTCGATCAGGTCTTCCGGTTTGTTCATCGCGACTCCTCAAAAATAAGTTAGATACATAATTACTGTGCCTGTTAGGGGCAACGAAGAGGCGGTCCGCCATCCTTAGCAGCAATTCAGGACTACCGTTACCGTCTAATATATGGCGACAACGGCTCTCTGCACTCTGGTTTGTAACCGGAGACGAAAGAATTCATCGATTGGGGCGAGCAATTCATCAGCTTACTAGCCTGAGGCTTGCCGATTATACCGTAGGCAAGAGGTCACCTCTGACTTTATGATGCAGCTTGGGGGACTGCATCGACATACACACGTATTATAGGCATGTATTTTCTGAAGAAACCAGCCAATGCAAATTCCCTTACCATCGCCCGAAACTCTGAGTCACCTGGTTCATTCTGGCATTGAACCAGCTCTCGCTCTGGGGCTGAACCAAGCCGTCTTGTCGCCAGTGGGCGGCGGCGACATCAATATTGCCTACGGCATACGACAGGGCGAAGATCGCTATTTTCTCAAACTTAACCATTGCAGCCAGCTGGCTATGTTTGAGGCTGAAGCAGCGGGGTTACAGGCCATTGCCGCGACTCAGACCATTCGCACTGGAGAAGTGATCGGCACCGGCGTATTCGAGGAGTACAGTTGGTTGTTAATGTCTTGGCTTGAGATACAGTCTCAGGGAGACTGGGTCCAGGCAGGTCGAAATTTGGCGCAGTTGCACCTAGCCGCCCAAGGTGATTCCTTCGGATTCGATGAAACAACCTATTGTGGCACCCGCTCTCAGAATAATCGACGCAACGCACATTGGGCGACTTTCTTTACTCGACAACGGCTGCTTCCACAATTACAAACGTTTTACCGGTGTGACGCTGATGACCCACAACTGTGTGAAATAATCGACCGATTGGCTCAGCATCTGAAAGATCACCACCCTCAACCCGCTCTCGTGCACGGAGATCTCTGGTCCGGCAACATCGGCTTTGCCGATGGCGACCCGGTGATTTTCGACCCAGCGGCCTACTATGGCGATGCTGAAACAGATTTAGCGATGACGGAGCTGTTTGGACGCTTTCCCGAAGATTTTTACCTAGGCTACGCCAGTGTCAACACCATTTCGAACGGTTACACGACACGAAGACCCATCTACCAACTGTATCACCTACTCAATCACGCCAACCTGTTTGGTGGAGGTTACCGATATCAAAGTGAATCCCTGCTCCAACAGCTCACCAACCGCTCCCGCTAAACCACCAGCTCTGCAATGTTTTGCTCATCGAGGGGCGACAGGAAAACACTCCGAAAACAGCTTGGGAGCCATTGCTGAAGCGCTAGCTATAGGTGCCGAAGGCATAGAGATTGATGTATGGGCAGCTCAGGATGCTCTGGTCGTCTACCATGATCGACGCTGTGGTCGTTTGCTGCCTGGAACGGAGCTAATCACCGATCTATCCCTTGCCGAGCTCCGCCGTCATCAACTTCCCTGCGGCGACAAAGTTCCGACGTTGGAAGAAGTGCTGGATTTGGTCGGCAATCACGCACGATTGAACATTGAGATCAAGGGCATCGCCACAGCCCAACGGGTCGCCAAACAACTGCAGACGTCTCTGAGAAACCATGACCACATCATCGTGTCCAGTTTCGATCACCCTCAGCTGCTGGCGTTTAAGCGCTACTTACCTGGCGTCGAAACCGCAGTACTGGTGGAAGGCGTACCTCTCGAGCCTAGAGCGCTTGTGGAACGGATGAAAGCCCAAGCGCTGCATCTGGGTTTAGGCTTTCTGCGCGAGACGACCGTCACCGAATGCAGGTCTGCAGGAATCCCCGTACGGGTCTACACCGCGAACAACGCCGACGATTGGAACTGGGTAGGACAACTTGGCGTCGCCGGCGTTTTTACGGATCGCCCCGAAGCCATGATGCGCTGGCGAGGGGCGCCCTCTTAATAGGCAGAAAATCGGCAATAATTGCGATGTTTAGCGAACTTTCTCGCCGTGCGCCTGCTTGTCTGCATGGTAAGAAGAGCGCACCAGCGGCCCGCAAGCTGCGTGGGTAAAACCCATCTCCTCTGCGACAGCGGCATACTCGTCAAATTCTTCTGGGTGAACGTAACGATCCACCGGCAGATGTTCACGCGAAGGTTGCAAGTACTGACCGATGGTCAGCATGTCGATATCGTGTTCGCGCATGTCGCGCAAAACATCAATAATTTCTTCCTTGGTTTCCCCCAAGCCAACCATAAGGCCAGACTTGGTCAGTACATCTGGGCGCCTCGCCTTGTACTGCTTTAATAAGTCCAACGACCATTTGTAATTAGCTCCAGGGCGGGCCTGCCGATAGAGACGAGGAACCGTTTCCAGATTGTGGTTGAACACATTAGGAGGCTCTGCTGCCAGTATGTCCAGTGCGGTGTCCATTCGACCGCGGAAGTCTGGAGTGAGGATTTCAATTTCCAGGTTTGGAGAATAGTGTCTCGCCTCACGAATACAATCGGCAAAATGCTGAGCGCCTCCATCCCGAAGATCATCTCGATCGACGGATGTCACAACCACATATCGCAGCCGCATCTCAGCAATCGCTCGCGCCAGATGCTCGGGCTCATTGGCGTCCAGCGGATTGGGTTTACCGTGGCCAACGTCACAAAATGGACAGCGGCGGGTACAAATATCGCCCATGATCATGAATGTGGCAGTTCCGCCACTAAAGCACTCGCCAAGATTTGGGCAACTGGCTTCTTCACACACGGTAGACAGGGAATTGGATCGCAAAATCGATTTAATTCGGTCCACTTCCGGAAAATTACCCACCCGTACACGTATCCAATCCGGCTTCGGCTGGAATTGGTCAGTGGCAATGACCTTGACCGGGATACGCTCGACCTTGTCAGCATCCCGCAGCTTTTCGCCCTGCTTAATGCGTCGAGTCCGCTTTATGGGCTCCATATCGGGAGAGCTGGTTTCCAATGTCATAATATTAACCTGCTTGCATATCCGTAGACGCCAGAACGGGAGCTGATACCCCACCATCCGCAGGCGTCACGTCTGCTTCTTTGTATGTATAAGTTTGATAGCCGAGCGCTCTCGTGAAGGCTGCAACTAAAATGCCCGCCATGGCATTGACATCCCCCGCACTGGGATCCGTGCTCAGATCCTGGGTTCTAAGCATTTCCATACCCGCGAACCCACATGGATTAATGCGGAAAAACGCACCAGTATCCATGGAAACATTCAGACTTAAACCGTGATAACTGCACCCACGACGAATACGAAACCCCAGGGATGCTATTTTACCCTGCCCTACGTAGACACCTGGCGCGTCAGGCTTGGCGAAGGCTTCTATACCAATATCGGACAGCGTATTAATAATGGCCTCTTCCGTCTTGGAGACCAGCTCACGGACACCGATACCGCGACGACGTAAATCGATCAACGGATAAGCAACCAATTGGCCAGGCCCGTGATAGGTGACCTGACCACCACGATCCACTTGAATTACTGGGATGTCGCCAGTATTCAGCAAATGCTCCGCCTTGCCCGCCTGTCCCTGAGTAAACACCGGTGGATGTTGTACGATCCACAGCTCATCTAGGGTTTCCGGCTTGCGCTCATCGGTAAAGCGCTTCATCGCCAGCCAAACAGGCTCGTAATCGGACAGACCTAAAGGCCTTACAATGATTTGCGAGTTATCCATAACCGCGCTCAAAGTACCATTTTGGTCATGGCACTGGCGACCAGCTCTTTGTGTAGGGCTTCTAACTGACTTACCCCGGTCGCTGTGATAACAAAAGTTATCGATTGAAAGCGGCCGTTGCGGCTGTTCTTGATCGTCACCTGCGCCGGATCAAACCCCGGGGCATGGCGCTCCATGACGTCATGCGCAAATTGATGAAAGCGATCACCGGCATCCCCCATTACTTTGACGGGATAATCCGGGCAGGGAAATTCAATCTTGGGCGGCTGTTGGCCGGCATTGTCAGAAGCCATGAGTACACCTGCAGGAGACACAACGTAATCTCTACAGAACGAGCTCTGACGCTAGGTCTGACAGGCAATTACCCGAAAGGTGTCGAGCCTTATGAGGGTAAGCCTGTTTTGCGCGCGGAAATCACCAATCGCTCGATCTGCAAATCCAGAGGTCTAGTATACCTTGCCGGAGCAGATCTCACCAAGGTGACGCGAGGAAAGCCCTGATTAACGCCCTCCCCAATCGATGTATTACTTAACGAGGTTAATAAAAAACAGTTTGATCTTGTCCCACAAACGAGAAAACAAGCCCGCTTGCTCAACCGGCTCCATCGCCACAAGCGGCACGTCGACCAAGGTGTCATCCTCGAGTTTTACCGTGAGATTACCCAGCTCCGCACCTTTCTCAATGGGTGCTTTGATGGTTTCATTGATGTGCATTTCGGCCTGCAGAGATTCTGCTGCACCCCGTGGAATAGTGAGAAACAGATCGTCCTCGACACCCAGTCTGACCTGCTTATCTGCACCTTCCCAAACCCGAGATTCTGTTAATTCCTGATTGCCACTGTAGAGTTTGTGGGTTTCAAAATAGCGGAAACCATAGGTTAATAGCTTTTGCGATTCTGTCGCTCTAGCCTCATCAGAATTAGCCCCCATCACGACGGCGATCAAGCGCATATCGTCTTTTTTAGCCGAAGACACCAGACAGAATCCCGCCTCTTCGGTATGGCCGGTTTTGAGTCCATCAACAGAGGGATCACGAAACAACAAACGATTGCGATTGGGCTGATTGATACCGTTGTATTTAAAGTATTTTTCCGAATAGATTTTGTAATGATCGGGATGATCATGAATCACTGCCCGCGCCAAGGTGGCCAGATCCCGAGCGGTGGTTAGATGGCCATCTGCCGGCCAGCCGGTCGCATTTTCATAATGGGTCGAATTCATTCCCAGCAATTGCGCCTGCTGATTCATGACATCGACAAACGCCCCTTCGCTGCCCGCGACATGTTCAGCGAGAGCAACGCTGGCATCGTTACCCGATTGAATGATGACGCCGCGCAGCAGATCCTCTACAGGCACTTTAGTGCCTTCGCGGATAAACATTTTAGAGCCGCCCATTTTCCAGGCGTTTACCGAGATATTGACCATTTCATCGCCACCCACCTCGCCGTTTTCGATTTCGGCAGAAACAATATAGCTGGTCATCATTTTGGTGAGACTTGCCGGCGGCAACTGCTCGTCGACATTTTTCTCGACAAGAATCGTCTGCGTATCCGCGTCCATTAACAAATACGCTTTTGCCGCCAGTTCTGGAGGATTGGGAATGATCGCCGGCTTGGCAAAAGTGACAGAGCTGCAGAACATAGCCAACAGCACGGCGAAGAGATGAACTAGAATTTTTCTGCGGTGTTCGAAGATCGGCATAATCGTTAAAGGTCTTTACCTGATAGCTTAAAAAAGTATGGCGCCGGATAAGCGTTATGAATTCTACGAATAGAAATACATCGGGTTTTGGGCGCGAGGGGTAGCGTCGAAAGGCCGCTAAGTGTATCAGCCACCCAGTTGCTGTCCAGCCATCGACGGCAACCCGCAAAGAAAACAGGCAGCAGCCACGCTGATAACTCAATCATAAATGACAAATGCCGAAGGGAAACGGTGTTGCTGTAACAACAAGCGAGTATCCGTCAGCAACCTGTCATCACTGATTGGCCCAATTCTCACCCGGTAAAGTCTATCCATTTCAGGGCTGACGACATTAACCGGAAGCGGCGTCAACTCTCTCAACTGGACTTGTAACGCTTCCGCAGCATTCATGTCCGAAAAAGCGCCTACCTGTAAAAACGTGGGTGCGTTATTAACTTTGGGCAACTCCGATGATTGGGTAGCTTTGGCAACCTGCAGGCTTGCCGTATCCAGAGCTTCAATACTCACCCGCGCCGTGCCCTGATCCAAATACCCCAATCGCCCTGCCGCAGCATAGCTGAGATCAATGAGACGATCGTCATGAAACGGACCTCGGTCGTTGATTCTAACCACCACCTGACGTCCATTCTCTAGATTCGTTACCCGTACATAGCTCGGAATGGGCAGCGTTTTATGGGCTGCAGTCATGCCATACATATCGTAGGTTTCACCGTTAGACGTTGCCCGACCATGAAACTTCGTGCCGTACCAGGACGCGATACCGTCCTCATGGTAATCCAGACTGTCCGGCAGAACCTGGTAGGTCTTACCGAGTACCGTATACGGGCTTTTGTTCCCGGCAATGGTTCGGATTTCATGGCGAGGTATCGCGTCCGGGACACCGGAGACATCTACTGGATCAAGCGGAGCGCCATCGCTGACGTCTGTTGTCGTTTGGGGGGAATAGGACGAACAGGCGCTCAATATGGCCAGGCCCCAGATAGGAAAACAGCGAAACAAAAGGCTAAAAACCCTAACCCTCATGATTTTCCCGCCCCGGAGATTGTTTGATCTGTTGACCAAGCTGAAACACGGCCATTGCATAGAGTCGGCTATGGTTGTAACGAGTAATCGCATAAAAATTTGTCAGTCCCAGCCACAACTCAGCCCCCTGCTTACCTTGCAGCTCGAACAAGGACACAGGCGCATCAGGGGAAAGATCGACGTCAGGCAAGTCAAGAGTCACACCTTGAGAGCGTAATTCTCCGATGTGTTGTTGTGGCTTAAGGTCTTTCAGCAACAGAGAACGATCAAGCGCATTAACGTTGTCTACTGGAATGACGATTGGCTTTCCAGCTTGCCAACCGTGCATATTTAAATAACTGGCCACACTGGCAATGGCATCGCCGGCATCATTCCAAATATCAATATGACCATCTCCGTCGTAATCAGCAGCGTATTGGCGATAACTGGAGGGCATAAATTGACCATAACCCATCGCTCCGGCGTAAGATCCCGTTAGGCTTGTCGGATCGACCTTTTGTTCGCGGGCAAGCAAGAAAAATTCGCGCAGTTCACGGGTAAAAAATGGGCTTCTCGGAGGGTAATCAAAAGCCAGAGTCGATAGCGCATCAATCACCCGATATTTGCCTTTGATCGCACCGTAGCTGGTTTCAACACCGATGATGGCGGTGATAATTTCTGCAGGCACTCCGAATTTACGTTCGCTATCGGCCAGGGCCTGGTGGTTTCTCTCCCAGAACTCCCGCCCTTCGTCGACGCGCTTTTTCGTCAGAAAAATATCTTGATAGTCTTTCCAAGTAAGGACTTTTTCTGCGGGCCGTGCGATCGCTTCGAGTATCCGCGGCTGTTTCTGCGCGGCTTGCAGCCACGCCTCGACGTCGGCACGCTGAAAGCCGTCCTGGGTGACCAGTTGCTCAACAAAAGCCTCTGTCTGCTCAGAAGCCTCATAGCCATATGCCGTCGCGGCGGAGAACAACACTGCAGCGACAGACAACGTGGAAATCTTGTGTAACAAACTACATCCTCATGACTTGGCGATCCTTGATGCGATAACACAATCCTGACCGGAAGAGCACGCAAGTTTATTTCAAAGATAGCAGCAGATTGGCAAGTTTTGACTTAATTTTTCGTTTTTTTGCAGTCACAATTCTTCATCAATGGAAAATGTGAGTGCTTTTTCACGAGGTCAGTTGACGCTCAAGCGTTTGCTTTCTGTTCCGATGGCCATCAACAACCCAAATCCAAGCATTAGTGTGACCACAGAAGTTCCACCATGACTCACCAACGGTAAGGGAACTCCCACCACCGGCAACAATCCAGACACCATACCGATGTTGACGAAGATATAAACAAAGAATGTACAGATGATACTGCCGGCCAAAAGTCGGCCAAAAGAGCTTTGCGCCGAAGCAGCGAGCATCATTCCCCTCATCAATACCCATAGATAGAGCAGCAATAAAAATAAAACCCCTATCAAGCCAAACTCTTCCGCAAGCACCGCGATGATAAAGTCCGTATGACTTTCCGGCAGAAAATTAAGATGTGACTGAGTGCCGTTCATCCAACCTTTGCCGGAAAGCCCACCTGACCCGATAGCTGTCTTCGACTGGATAATGTTCCAGCCCGCACCCAACTTATCTTCTTCTGGATTCAGCAAAGTCAGAATACGACGCTTCTGATAATCGTGTAAGACAAATGCCCACATAGGCCATGCACTGGCGCAAACCGCCGCCAGTGCCGAGCCAATATACAACCAGGGTAGGCCAGCGAAAAATAACACCAGCAATCCCGATGCCGCGATGAGAATCGCCGTGCCCAAATCAGGCTGCCGCATAATCAGAAACGCTGGCAGAATGATGATACCCAACGCGACAAGGATTTGTGTGAATTTAGGTGGGATCACTTGCCTTGAGAGATAAGCTGCCACCATCAACGGCACTGCCAGCTTTAAAATTTCCGACGGCTGAAAGCGAAAGCCGCCCAAACTCAACCAGCGCTGTGCACCTTTTGCCCCGACACCCAAAACCAGTACCAAAACCAGCAGCACAACGCCGCCGCCATACATCCACGGCGCCCAATACTCCAGAGCATAAACACGCACCTGGGCGACAGTCAGCATGACGCAATAGGCGAGAACAAAAAAGACGCCCTGCCGCTTGATATAATGCACGTCCTGACCGCTCGCGCTGTATAGAACAAACAAGCCAAACGCCGTTATCGCCATCAACCCGAACAGTAGTGGCAAATCGATATGCCAGCGCCGAAAGAATCCGATGGGACGGCGCAGATCGCTGCTGGCCTCCGGCATTCGGCGTTGGAAATCCCCTCCGGCTCTCATGACTGACTGACATCCTCTGTAGCCGGCGCAGCAATAATTTTTTCACCAATGAGGTATTCATCGATCACTTTTTTTGCCACTTTTGCCGCCCTAGAACTCTTCTCGCCATTTTCGACAATCACTGCCACGGCAATTCGTGGCTCCTCAACTGGCGCGAAGGCGACAAACAGTGCATGGTCGCGCTGTCGCTCACGCAGAGATTCAGAATCATATTTTTCCCCTTGAGCGATGCCAACCACCTGCGCCGTGCCCGTTTTTCCCGCCATGTGGTAGCTCAATGATTTCCGCAGACTGCTGGCCGTGCCTTTAACGCTGTGAACCACCTTTTCCATCGCCAAAAAGACCAAATCCCAGTCTTCGTCAGAGATATCTTCTATTTGATGCTCGTGCATCGGCGTTTCGACATCTCCGATACGTTCAACCAACCTTGGTTGAATATGATCGCCACGATTCGCCAGAGTCGCGGTCATGACAGCAAGCTGTAACGGCGTGGACAGGACAAATCCCTGACCGATTCCAACGTTAACGGTATCACCTGGATACCAAGCAAGCCCCTGCATCCCCCGCTTCCAAGCCCGTGATGGCCAGATACCGGGCCGCTCACTGGGTATATCAATTCCGGTACGCTCCCCCAGCGAAAACTGCAGGCCGAAATCGTGCATGGCGTCAATGCCAAGCTTATACGCCATATCGTAAAAATAAGTGTCGCAGGATTCGACGATGGCTTGAATGATATCGACACGTTTACCATGCCCAATTCGTTTCCAATCGCGATAGAGGCGCTTCTCACCCGGCAATCGGAAGAAGCCGGGATCGTAGACTGTCGTTTGTGGCGTTACTGCCTTTAGGCTCAAGCCCGCAAGCCCCAGCATTGGCTTGACAGTAGAGCCAGGCGGATATTGTCCTTGAATGGTACGGTTAAACAGCGGGAGATCTAAAGATTCGTTGAGGCGCCGATAGTCCGCAAAACTGATTCCTGTGACGAATAGATTGGGGTTGTAACTGGGTGTACTCACCATCGCCAGAACGCCGCCCGTGCGCACGTCGAGAGCGACGACAGCACCTCGCTGCGACCCCATCCCTTCATAGGCGGCGCGCTGAACATCGGCATCGAGAAACAACTGCAGGTTTTTTCCCGGTTCCGGAGGCACCTGTTCAAGCACCCTTAATACCCGTCCCTGTGCATTCGCCTCGACATATTGAGAACCCACCTGACCAAGCAAAATGTCTTCGTACTGGCGCTCGATACCAATCTTTCCAATCGTGTGAGTACCGCTATAGCGAGGATACTGTTCTTCGCTGAAACCGGCCAATTCACGGTTATTAATTCGGCCAACATACCCCAAGGTGTGCGCGAAGAGCTCTGAGAAGGGATAATCTCTGACCAATTCAGCCGCAACGTTGACACCTGGCAGTCGATATTCTTGTACCGCCAATCGAGCGATTTCATCTTCGGTCAAACGGTAAACCAGAGGCACAGGCTCAAATGGGCGTCTTCTCTGGCGCAGGCGTTTGCGAAAATCTTCGATATCCTCTTCATCGAATTCGACCAGCGGCTTCAGCTGCTCCAATGTCGATTCTAAGTCGTCAACCTGCTCAGCCGTAATCGTTAACGTAAAACTCGGACGATTGTCCGCAATTAGCCGACCATCTCGATCAAAAACCAAGCCCCTTGTGGGAGGCAGAGCCTGCACCTGTACACGATTGTTGTCTGAAAGAGTGACATAGTCGTCATGCTTAACGACTTGAAGGTTGTAAAGTTGTGCGATCACAATAGCGATCAACACAATCATCAACACAGCAAATACCAGCAAACGCCGATAGAATACTCTTGCTTCGTTGTGGTGATCTTTTAGCTGAGGCTGTGCAGGCATACGGAAAGTTTAGGACGCTATTGCGGGAACATCGACATTGACTTGATCGTCAGTTTTTCCTGAAAAGCCGGCATGATGCTGTCTGCGTCAACGAATGACAATCCTTTTGGCACCCGTTGATACAAGACTAGCGATGATAAGGATGTCCCGCGTTAATGCTCCAAGCTCGATAGATTTGCTCAACCAACAGCACACGAACCAAAGGATGAGGCAGAGTCAACGGCGATAGCGACCATTTCATATCCGCCCGCTCCAGACATGGGGCAGCCAAGCCGTCCGGCCCCCCAACCAGCAGAGAGGTGTTGCCACCTTCGAGGGACCACTTTTCTAAATTGCCCGCGAGCGCATGCGTATCCCAAGGTTTACCGAGAACATCCAGCGCGACAACGCGATCCCCTTTCGGAATCGCCGACAGCATCTTGTCTCCCTCTTTGGAGGTGGCAATGTTCGCGTTGCTGGATTTAGAGCGACTTGCAAGAGGAATTTCAATCAATGACCAAGCGAACTCTGGAGGCAGGCGTTTCTGGTACTCGTTGTATCCTTTGATCACCCAATCTGGCATCCGATTGCCGACAGCGATGAGCGTCAACTTCATTGCTGGTCGCTTTCACCATTTCGAGACAATGGCTGCAAGCTCCAGAGCTTCTCCAGATCGTAGAAATCACGGGTCGCTGGCATCATAACGTGAAGTACGGTATCGCCGAAATCGGCCAGCACCCACTCGCCGCCGGCCATCCCTTCGATGCCAATGGTCGTAAAGCCGAGCTGCTTGGCCTCCTGCACTGCATTATTAGCTAAGGATTTAACATGTCGATTGGAGGTACCGCTGGCGATAATGAGGGTATCCATTACGTCAGACAGTTCAGTGACGTCCAAAGACACAATATTTCTTCCCTTGAGGTCTTCAAGGGCATTAATGATGACGTTAGTCAGTTCTTCAGCCATGCAGTACCGGATTTCTCAATACGTTAAACACGAATTTGTCCCTCTCCCAGAACAATATATTTTTCAGACGTCAGCCCTTCCAACCCTACAGGGCCACGGGCATGAATCTTATCAGTAGAAATGCCTATCTCAGCGCCGAGCCCATACTCGTAGCCATCCGCAAAGCGCGTTGACGCATTGACGATGACAGAACTGGAATCCACGCGGCGCAGAAATTCCCGTGCCCGGGAATAATCTTCCGTCACGATAGCATCGGTATGATGAGAACTGAAATCCGCGATATGTTGAATCGCCGCCTCCATGTCTTCGACAACTCGAATGGAGAGTACAGGGGCGAGATATTCGGTACTCCAATCCGCGTCCGAAGCCGGATTTGCGGCAATAATGCTACGAGTAATGTCACAGCCGCGCAGCTCAACACCTTTTGCTTGATAGTCTGCAGCCAACAACGGAAGAATTTTCCCTGCAACTGCGCGGTGCACCAAGAGTGTCTCCATCGCATTGCAGACACCATAGCGATGCGTCTTCGCATTGAGGGCAATCGCGCGGGCTTTATCAAGATCCGCTCGATCATCGACAAACACGTGACAAATTCCATCGAGGTGCTTGATCACAGGGACTCGCGCCTCGTTGCTGATACGCTCGATCAGTCCCCGTCCCCCTCGCGGCACAATCACATCAACATAGGCCGGCATCGTAATCAATTCACCGACCGCTGCACGGTCAGTCGTTTCAACCACCTGAACACTTTCTTTAGGCAGACCGATTTCCGTTAAAGCCTGTTTGATACAACTGGCAATCGCCTGGTTGGATCGAATGGCTTCACTGCCGCCGCGCAGAATAACAGCATTGCCAGATTTCAGGCACAAACTCGCCGCTTCAACAGTGACATTGGGCCGCGACTCGTAAATGATGCCTACAACGCCCAGCGGCACTCGCATTTTTCCGACCTGAATACCACTCGGACGATAGCTCATGTCGTTGACCTGACCGCAGGGGTCCGGCAGAGACGCAATCTGGCGTAAACCATCGATCATGGCGGCAAAACGACTGCCGGTCAGCTCCAACCGATCTAATAGAGCGGCATCCAACCCAGCAGAACGCCCTGCATTGAGGTCTTCGCTATTGGCAGCCAGGATCTCTTTACGCTGCTTTTCTAACGAAACAGCGATTGCTTCCAAGGCATTGTTTTTCACTTCAGTGGTGGCGATAGCCATGGCATCAGCCGCACTGCGCGCGGCTTGTCCTAACCGGGACATATACTCGCGAATGTCGTCGGGCGCACCCATTACTCTTCTCTCAGTGGACCATTGAAAAGAGCATAGTATACCTGAGAATTGCGGGTTTCGAGCGACAATCCCCAGCGCGGTCTTTATTCCGCGCCTTCGGAACCGATTTCAAAATTGATCGACTGGAGTCGCTGCGTACCGTAGTAGAGATCCAACCGGTAGCTACCACGGGCAAAAAAGCGGCCGGGACGAGTCAGTTCAAAGAATTTTTCACCGTTTGCACCAGAAACCACCATAGAAAGGCGCAAAATCTCTCTGGGACTGCTGCCTTGATACAGTCGCAGGCCCAACGAGGTTTCTCCACCTCCGAAGTTTTCAAAGCGAAACGCTCCGAACAACCTTGACGACTGATCCAAAGATGTTTTTTGCCCCAAGGGCAAACCGGAAATGGTTTCATCTGAGACCACCAGATCAGCAACGGTCGGGATACCACCACCCGTAACACCCTGCTCATTGATTTGCTTCAGATCCTGAAGACTTTGACTTTCAGGAAAATACGCCAAACCAAGAGCAATCTCTTCTCTAGCCTTGTCCCATTGCTCGTCTTTGATCAACTGCTCAATCTGGCTGATCATACCGCCCTCTATCACTCGCAACTGATTCAGTGCTTGGGGGTGCTCAGGATTCAAAGCCAACATCTGACGCAGAGTTTCTAGGGTATTATCACCGGGAGGGGCAAAAACCTGACCGCGCTCCAACTGGTAATTGGCTCGAGCTTCGAGATGGGCCAGCTTCAGATCTTTAACCAATTCAGTTTTCTGTTCTTGAAAATCGGAGTCGCCAGCAGATATTCCCAACGCTCGATTAACTGTTTTTTCGGCCTCACCGAGGTTGCCTTCCTGAATGTGGCGACGGGACAACACCAAATAGCGATTAAAAATTTCCGCGACGCCTTGCTTCGCAGCGCCATTGTCCGGATCTTGAGTCAACGCCTCTTGAAACTTCTCCATGGCATTTGCGCCAGCAGGCAACATCAACGCTCCCTGATCCAGAAATTTCTGCCCCTCTGCAACCAGCTCATCGGTACTCTCAAACCCAGACACCAGGACATCTAACTCAGCTAAATCAGCAGATCCCAGTGTTTTTAACGCGGCGAGCGACTCGCGCGCGTGGTCAATATCGCCGGAATCCATACTGTCTTTCACTGAATTTCGCAGACGCAATTCAATGTCAGCCAGACCGCTTTTTGCCTGCTCGTCAGAAGCGTTTTTTTCCAAGAGCTTGCGATAGATTTCAGCACTTTGCAGGGCCAATTCCGGATCTTCTCCGGCTTTCTCACGCAAAAAGTCAGCGACGGCCAGAAATTCATTGCGCTCAGAATCGTCCCCACCAACAGCATCTGTCGCTGTTGTCGCGTCGGAAATCGATGTTGCCGGCATAGGTTGCGGCTGCTGAGTCGGAAGATCGACCTCCTCCAATGACTCGGTATCAGCAGTCTCGGGCGTCGTGGTCTCTACGGAAGTCACCGGAGACTCTTCCGATAACGATGGATCAGCCGACGAATCTTCCGCCCTTTGGCCAGCAAACACCCCCGCTAAACCAGCCACCCAGCCTGCACGCTCATCTTCTGGCAAACCCAATTGCTGCACAAAGAAAAATACCAGGCCGAGCACGACACCCGCAGCGCCAATCCATCCAATCATACTCGAGCGATTGCCAGCACTACCCGAATCATCCCGATAGTTTTCATACTCGAGTTCATCGTAACGCGAGTCATCCACCCAGTTTTGAGAAACCTCGGGCTCTTGCGCTGGAGGCTCAGGGTTACGAGGCTGTTGACGCGCCTCAGATGTCCTCGTCGAGCTTGAAGTAGCGCGTTTTTTGTCAGGTTTTACTTCTGCTCCTCGTTTGGGACGCCGATCCAGACTCGGCAGCACAAAGCCACTGGAATTATCGTCGCTGTCATCCGTGCCGGCCAGGTTACGGAGAAAGCTGCGCGCATCTGCCGGTTGGTCTGATTCTGGCTCTGGCTCTTTTTTCGGTTCTGGCTCTTTTTTCGGTTCTGGAACTTGAGCAGCCTTTTCAGCCACCTTAGGCGCAGACTCAGGTGCTTGCGTGTTTTGTTGACGCTCATCTGCAGGAGCGTCTTGCTGAGTAACGACGGGCTCCGATGGAATCGGCGTTTCTTCAGCAGCCTTTGGTGTCGCCTTGGGACGCTCCACCCCGGCATTCATAAAGCTGAAGACTTCCGTTACATTGCGTGGCCCCTTGGACTCCTCCACCAATGCCTCGCCCTGCAACTCATCCTGAGGCAGTTCCGCAGGCGGTTCAGGCTCTGGCGGCGGAGACGGCTCTTCCACCTTTGGCTTGAGAGGCTTTTTTGGCTTTCTCGCTTCTTTAGGGACAGGCTTTGGTCGATCAAATTTTGGAGGTACGAAAGGCTCCTCGCTCGCACCACTACTGCTCTTGCCTCCGCCAAGCCCCCCTAAAGCACTGCCAAAACTAAACCGCTCCTGCACAGTCGCGATATGTTCCAGAGCAGATACTGTTGAGGGCGTGATTTCTTCGAGAGCATGCAACAAGCTTTGAGCGTCCGCATAACGATTTCGAGGATGCTTCTGCAAAACCTTGTCAATGATCGGCTGAAAAACGTGAAGGTAATTCGGGAGTTGCGGGATATCTGCGTGCAAATGTTTGCGGACTACCCCGGCATTAGAAACATCTTCAAAAGGAAGATGCGCCGTGAGCATGTAAAATAGAACCACACCCAGACTGTAAATATCAGAGGCAGGCTCTGCGCCATGAGCCGACGCCTGCTCAGGACTTATAAAGTGATAGAGGTTGGTTTTACCTTCAGGAACATCTAAGTTCAATGGCCTCGGCAGGCCAAAATCGATCAAGACGCCAACGCCTTTATCACTGACGATCAGAGTTTCAGTACTTACAGAGCCATGGATAAACCCCTGACTCGCAGCATGGGCAAGAGCTCTGGCAGCATCTTTGACAATTGCCAGTCGGCGCCCTAGAGATAAACCCCGACGGGCTGTTTCTAGAGGCTCACCGTCCAGAAATTGCGTTGTGTAAAAATAGCGGCCAGCCGCTGCATTCACCTCAATGATGGCAGGAATGCTGGGGTGAGACAGCTCTCTTAGAGTTCTGGCATCATCGAGAAAACGATCTCGAAAATCGGCATCGACAGCCAGCTCCTCTTTCAATACATTGAGAACGACAGGGTCGTCAGCATCTTCCCACTGAGCCAGGTAGGTTTCGATAACGGCGCCATCCTTAAGCGGGCGCAGGATAATGTAGCCTGGAATATCTACCATGAATCAAACAACAAAACGAATTTAAACTAGGAAGGCAAAAGGCCGACGGGTAACACCTCTAACCACACTTGTCGGAATAGACGGACAGCAAATTGCGTGAAAATATCAATCAGTACTGTAAATTCCTAAATACTGTTAGCCCAGCTAGCGAGCCCACCAAGAAAAAGCCCCTATCACGCCAGACCAACAACGTTGAACGGGGCATCCCCCGCAACTTCTATGAACATGCACAACCCGCTATCCTCGCCATCAGAGCATAGCGGACAAACACAATCACGAAAGCGACTTAGCTCTCATCTTGGCTTTCAGCGGCCACGGAATCCAAAAGTTTCTGCAACTCTCCCGACTCGTGCATTTCGGTAACGATATCACACCCTCCAACCAGCTCACCGCTTACCCAAAGCTGAGGAAATGTCGGCCAATTGGCAAAGCCGGGTAGATTCGCTCGAATCTCTGGGTTAGACAGCACATCGACGTAAGCAAAACGATGTCCACATGCCATCACGGCCTGAGATGTACGCATAGAAAATCCACATTGAGGCGCGTTAGGCGACCCCTTCATATACAGAATGATCGGATTTTCAGTAATCTGCTGTTTGATCGTATCCATGATTTCCATGGTTCAGCGCACCTCGCTATCAATGTATAACTTTCGCTGCTTCTGGCAAGCCAACCGCTCGAGAGCTGACAATTCAAAGGCATATTTGCAGCCGACTAGCGTCGACGACGACAATCGGCGCAAGCAGCCAGCTGCACAGAGCGAACTCAAAACCAGAATACTACCTGACAACCCTACCAACATCTAATTGATTTCATGCCTCTCGACGAGAAAACATAAGGTTTGGCGACAAATATCGACATAATAGTGGAAATATGGGGCTTCTAAACACGATTTCCAAGGCCAGCCTCACGCCACAGGGCATATATGTCGTCTAATTCCATTGCCATGTTCGGAAATTAAACTTATGCTTTCCGGTTTTCCCGCAGGCAGCCATTGGCTGCCTGTTTTCATTTCTGTTGGATCCAAAGGAAAAACGTCATGTCCAGCAACAGTCCCATAATGAACACCTACGGCGATCGGAATAACCTGCTCCTCGAAAAAGGCAAAGGGGTTTACCTGTGGGACGCCAGCGGACGACGCTACCTGGACGCGCTTTCAGGCATCGCCGTATGCGGCCTTGGTCACTGCCATCCCGCGGTTACAGAAGCGATTCAGAAACAATCTGAAACGCTGTTGCATGTCTCAAACTTATTCAACAGCCAGCCTCAACAAAATTTGGCACGTCTTCTGTGCGATGAATCGGGAATGGAGAACATATTCTTTTCCAATTCCGGAGCTGAAGCCAACGAAGCCGCCATTAAAATCGCCCGCAAATACGGCGCCCAAAAAGGCATTCAAGAGCCCACCATTATTACCATGCAGGGTAGCTTTCATGGCAGAACCCTAGCGACATTAACGGCGACGGGAAGCCCCAAGGTTACTCAAGGATTTGCGCCATTACCGCAGGGCTTCCTACAAGTTCCATACGATGATGTCGCAGCGGTCCACGCACTGAGCGACAACCCCAATATCGTTGCAATTCTTGTCGAGCCCATTCAGGGAGAAGGCGGTATACGGGTACCCCAACGGGATTACCTACGAAACCTGAGAGAGCTATGCGACCAAAACCAATGGTTGCTTATGCTGGATGAAATTCAGACCGGAAATGGCCGGACAGGAAACCTCTTTGCGTTTCAAGGCCTCAATGTAACCCCCGACGTGGTGACCACAGCAAAAGGCCTAGGCAATGGCCTGCCGATAGGCGCCTGCCTTGCCAGAGGAGATGCCGCAGAGATCTTTCAGCCGGGAAGCCACGGCTCCACTTTCGGAGGCAATCTGCTGGCTTGCACTGTCGGCCACACAGTAATTTCAACCCTACTCAAAGACAAACTCATTGCCAACGCAGCCGAGCAAGGTGCCTACCTGATCGAGGCGCTAAAGAAAAACCTGCAAGATCACCCAGCTGTTGCGGACATTCGTGGCGAAGGCTTGATGATTGGCATCGAACTTACCACCGACTGCCCGCAACTAGTAAGCAAAGCTCTAGCCGCGGGACTTATTCTCAACGTCACCGCAGGCAATGTGATTCGGCTGCTGCCCCCTCTTATTATTGAGCGGCAACATACCGATGAAATCGTCGCCACCGTGACAAACCTGGTTGAGGAGTTTCACTCTTCAGGGGCGAGAAAAGGATAAAGCCACTATGACAAGACATTTTCTGACATTAAAAGATCTCTCTGCTGCAGAACTCAAAGCCATTATTGACCGGGCCATTGCGATGAAGGCAGAGATGAAAACGGGAAAGATCAGCGAGCCCTTCAAGAACAAAGTGCTTGGCATGATTTTCGAAAAATCGTCAACACGTACGCGCGTCTCTTTTGAAGCTGGCATGGCACAACTGGGCGGCTCTGCACTTTTTTTATCCCCTCGAGACACGCAACTGGGACGAGGCGAACCCATCGAAGATTCCGCTCGAGTCCTCTCGCGCATGCTTGATATCATCATGATTCGCACCTTTGGTCACGACAAAGTTGAGCGTTTTGCAGAATACTCTTCGGTTCCTGTTATCAATGCGCTGACCGACGATTACCATCCCTGTCAATTGCTGGCAGACATTCAAACATACGTCGAATTACGTGGCAGCCCGGCAGGTAAAAAAGTTGTATGGATCGGCGACGGCAACAACATGTGCCACTCCTACATAAATGCTGCAGAACTGTGTGACTTTGAATTAGCAATCGCGTGCCCTGAAGGTTTTGACCCAAAACCCGAGCTAATCTCAGAGCACGAGGACAGAGTGACCGTCTACCGCAACCCGAGGGAAGCCGTCGCAAATGCAGACTGGGTCGTCACCGACGTTTGGGCATCCATGGGGCAGGAAGCCGAACAAAAACTTCGCGAGGAAAAGTTTACCGGTTTTCAGGTGAACCATGAACTGATGAGCCTCTGCAATCCTGGGGCGGTTTTTATGCATTGTCTACCCGCCCACAGGGGCGAGGAAGTGAGCGCAGAGTTACTTGAGGATGACAGCATATCGGTCGTTTGGGACGAAGCGGAAAATCGACTGCACGCCCAAAAAGCACTCATGGAATTTTTGCTTTCCCACTGAATACTACCTCTGAAAATCAATTGAAAGAGGTGCAGTGAGCACCTCTGCCACCATTAGTACTGAGCAGGACCAGCGGCTCGCGCATCAGGCTTGCGAGGGTCTGCAGCCCCTTGAAAGACGCCCTGATCAATCGCAATACTGTTTGCACTCCCCATTGATGAAACTGTTTCGACCTGGTGCCCCATAGATTTCAAACGCTCTTTCGTATCTGGAGAAAACCCTTTTTCCATAAAAAGAACATCTGGTTGCCACTGATGGTGGAACCTCGGCATACTGACAGCAGCATCAATGTTCATTCCGAAGTCCAAATTATTCACGATGCTCTGCAAAACCGTCGTAATAATGCGACTACCGCCCGGACTGCCTGTCACGAGATAAGGCTCGTCGTCACGAAAAACCAATGTCGGTGTCATCGAACTTAACGGGCGCTTACCAGGTTCAATTTTATTCGCATCCCCGCCAATAAGCCCGTAGGCATTTGGCGCCCCTGGTTTCGCAGAAAAATCGTCCATTTCGTTATTCATCAATATTCCAGTTCCAGGAATCATGATGCCAGACCCAAAAGAAAAATTGAGCGTGTAGGTATTGCTCACCACATTACCGTCACTATCCGCGACCGAAAAGTGCGTGGTATTTGGCCCTTCGCCCGGAAGCTCTGATCCAGGCTTCACAGCACTCGATGGCGTGGCTTTAGAATCATCAATACCTTCAGCAAGCGCTTTTGCATACGCTTTATCGGTAAGTCGAGCGACGGGCACATCTACAAAGTCCGGATCACCGAGATAAACGCTGCGGTCAGCGTAGGCTCGGCGCATCGCCTCCGTCATAATATGAATCGCGTCAGCGCTGCCGAACCCCATTTTGTCGAGGGGGAAATACTCCAAAATATTGAGCATCTGGACAATGTGCACACCACCAGAACTCGGTGGAGGCATGCTGACAATCTCATAGCCACGATAGGTTCCTTGTACAGGCTGCCGCTCGATCGCCTGGTAATTTTGCAGATCTTCCGCACCAATCAAACCTTCGTTCTGTGCCATCGCATCCACGATTTTCTCTGCAATCTTACCTTCGTAAAATGCATCAGCGCCTTTACGCATGATCTGCTGCAGTGACCAAGCAAGATCCGGCTGCCGTAGAATTTCCCCCGGCTGCAAAGGGCGGCCATCCTCATGGAAAAAGACTTTTCTCGATTCGGGATCTTTCTGCAAGTGGCTTGCTTGAGAAAGCACAACGGACAAATCATAGGTAACAGGAAAGCCCGCCGTCGCTAGCTTATAGGCTGGCGCAATGACATCTTTCAACGGTAAAACCCCGTACTTATCCTGAGCTTTTATCAATCCCGCAACCGTTCCAGGAACGCCCGACGATTGATAGCTGAATAACGCCTTACTGCGATCCACTTCTCCTGAACCATCCAAATACATGGTTTCTGTGGCGGACTTTGGCGCCGTCTCGCGATAGTCCAGAGCTATAGTTTCATCGTCTTTTTTCATATGAACGAGCATAAACCCGCCACCACCTAGGTTACCCGCACGAGGCAAAACAACAGCAAGAGCAAACCCGACTGCAACTGCAGCATCGACAGCATTGCCCCCATCTTCTAGAATCTGTGCCCCTACTTTGGTGGCCAGCTTGTGCTGACTAACAACCATACCGGACGTATTGTAGACAGGATGAAAAATGCTCTCATGCCGGACAATGGGCGCTTGCGCCGCTTGGTCAGCAACGCCGGGGCACGCGTTCCAACAACAGACTAAAAATACTAACCATCTACTGCGTTTAATCATTCGGAAACCTTTCTGTCGTTAAAACTGTCATCATATCTGGTGCTATCATAACGTGAAGCTTCTGAACGCACACCCTCAGGAATCCAATGCGACGAGTAAAAACACTGCGGTATTTTTTAAGCATTGGAATTATTGTGGGTATTTATTACGCAAGCCGAGACGAACAGTCCCCAGCGGGACTGGAGGCCGTCTACGATACTGAGCGCTATCGCATTTCTGTTAGCGGACAGTCCCTGGAAATTTTTGATCGTGAATACCAGCAAACTGTTTTTGGCAGCGACGCAGAGTTTCTGCTGAGTTCAAGACGGGGTAATACCAGCAAATCGCCCCACTCATTAAATTGGTATCAAACTGCAGGAAGTTGTCGGGATGCTGTTATAGACCGCGCAGAGCCTTACAGCAATTACATGCTGATCACCGGTCACTTCACAACCGATGACTGCAACCTCAGCTTCTACTTGCGACTTTTCGCCGGCAACGAATCAGTACGTATCGCCGCCGCCACGTCGGATGAGACCTACAATCAGCTCCGCCTTGGATATCTACGACCAGTCAACGAACATATTTTTGGCTTTGGAGCTAACGGCACAAAACAGGATTTTGCAGATCGACAAGTCGAACCCTTTGGTCAGCTTGCAGAAAACAGTAGCGAAGAGTTTTCGACGACAGCAGTAATCACCCATAGCGTCAACACTCCCCCAACACCGCCAAAAGAAGAATTCTTCCCTGGCTATGTCAGCAATCTGAATCACACGATAACCTTATCAAACCACGGAAAATCAATTTTCGACTTTCGAGAACCTGGACGTTCATTCATCCATAGCTTCGATTCGTCGCTACAGCTGGATTTGGTCAGCTGCCGACCTACACTGAGCTGCATTAGCTACCGGCGCCAATCCTATGACTTTAATCCAGACATACCTGATTGGATTCATTCTGGCATCACACTTGGCATCAGCGGCGGATCAGAAAAGGTTCTTCGCGCCATAGAACAAGTACAGGAAGCAAAACTACCGTTGAGTTCCGTTTGGATTCAAGATTGGAGTGGCCAACACGCACTTCCCAGCCCTCGCCAAGATTCATATTGGCAAAATTGGGAAGCAGACCCTGTACTCTATAATGACTGGAACAGCTTGGTTGAACAGCTGTCCAAAGAAAAACTGCACGTCATAGGCAATATTACTGGTGCATTGGAAGATACGTCACAAAAGCCCTATGCAACTCAAGACTTTTTCAGCGACGCTCAGCGACAGGGTTTTTTGGTCGAAAACAACAAACCTACTCAAGAAAACTCGAAAACACCTAAAACCACCAGCGCCATTATCGATTTTAGCAATCCCTCCGCCCGAGCTTGGGCGGAATCTCACCTTTTAGAGCAGCTATCACAAAGCCCGATTAATGGTTGGACTGCGAGTATTCAACCGCCACTACCTACCGGAGCTCAACTGCACGACAAGACTAACGCCGAAACCGGATTTACCGGTTTTTTTGCCGATTGGATCCACCTACATCGCAAGCTAACCGAAAAGCTGCCGAACACACCAGCGCCCGTAGCCCTCATCGAGTATCAGGATTTTTACCCTAGGAAAACTCGCAAAATCACCCACCCGAATCATGGACTGAGTTATCGCAGCCTACAAAAAGCTCTTATCGCCACAATCAATGGCGGCGCCAGCGGACTTGCAAGTTTACAACCCGGCGTCTTGCCTCGCTTTTATTCAGACTTTGCCAGCACCTCAGAACAGCATAACCTTTTGGAGAACGACAATGCTACAACTGGCTCACTCCCTCATCACAGCCTGGTCCAACAGTGGCTAGCGCTCAGCTCGTTTTTTCCAATTTATCGGACAAACGATCTGATGACACAAATGATTCTTCTTGATGAGGGCAACTCAGAAAAGCCGGCAGATGAAAATCTGTTTCTGCAACTCAAAAAATCAAGCTACATATACCAGCGGTTAAGAGACTACAGACTTAGTCTCGTCGAAGAAATGCGTAACAACGGCTGGCCGATGCTGCGATCTCCGACGTTGAGCTTCCCCAATGATGAACGATTCTTCGACCTGCCTGAGGATCAACTGCAGTTTATGTTAGGCCCCTACATAATGGTCGCACCAATTTTGCAGCCCAAAAATAAAAAAATGTATCGCTCAATCTATTTACCCAAGGGTCATTGGATTGATCTTTGGACCGGGGAGCCCTTGCAAGCTCCAGGAGAAGGCACCGAACTAAAAGTACGCCCCACGCCAGGTCAGCCACCTGTTTATATTTTGGTGACACCGGAATCCCAGCGACTCGTCCTCGATCCCCTTAAAAGCGTAATGAAACAATAAGAGCAGTATCCAACAGCAAACACTTGTGCAACCGCTTGGTCGCGGCGAGACGATACTGCCAGGGATGCCGGATAATTTTATCAATCGGATAAAACGACGGTATAGACCACCGCCATATAACAATGGTGCGATGACCTCTGAGTGGAAATAAAAATGGGGAGACTACTTTTCAGTAATCTCCCCACACAAAACGCTATCAGCGAATTTCTTCTGGCGAAGGAAACTACCCTTAGAGCCGAATCATCGACAGCAACTCATCTCGCTTGGCTTCCATTAACGCCGTATTCCTGCGAGTCTCGACGTTAAGCCGAATCACCGGCTCAGTGTTAGACATCCGCAGATTAAAGCGCCAATCATCGAACTCCATACTCAAGCCATCAGTGCGATCAACGATACCCGCATTTGCCAGATAATGGTCTTCAACTCGCTTTAAAGCAGCAGCCGGATCATCAATACGACTGTTGATTTCGCCACTGCAGGGAAATGCTTCGATACAATCATCAACCAATTGCGCCAGAGTTTTTCCGGATAGAGACACAAGTTCAGCAACCAGAAGCCACGGAATCATACCACTGTCACAGTAGGCAAAATCTCGAAAGTAGTGATGGGCACTCATCTCACCACCATACACGGCATCTTCAGCCCGCATACGCTCTTTAATAAAAGCGTGCCCGGTTTTACTTAATACTGGTATGCCACCGCTATCTTTGACGATTTGAATTGTGTTCCAACTTAATCTAGGGTCATGAACAATCTTTGACCCAGGATTCTTAGCCAGAAACGCTTCAGCCAATAGCCCAACCAGATAATAACCTTCAATAAACCGGCCATTTTGGTCAAAAAAGAAACAGCGATCAAAATCACCATCCCAAGCAATTCCCATATCAGCTCCCGAGGTAACAACAGCTTCGGCCGTCGCCGCTCGGTTTTCCACTAGTAATGGATTTGGCACACCATGAGGAAAATTACCATCCGGTTCGTAGTGCACTTTTACAAAGCTAAAGGGTAAATGTGGCTCAAGAGCATCGACGGCTAATCCAGCACCACCATTGCCAGGATTACAGACGATTTGTAAGGGTTTCAACGAGTCAAGATTGATGTATCCAAGCAAGTGCTGAACATATTCTTCCCTTGTACAGCGCTTTTCTATCGTTCCCGGCTGATCAACGGGATCGCCAAATTGGTTAAGTTCAGCCAATTTCTTGATGTCGTTTAACCCAGTATCACCACTGATCGGTCTAGACCCCGCCCGGACCAACTTCATTCCGTTGTAATCCTTCGGGTTATGGCTCGCCGTGACGCAAATTCCTCCATCAACGCCGAGATGAAACGTCGCGAAATAAACCTCTTCGGTGCCTACCTGTCCAATGTGAATAACATCGACGCCAGAGTCGTTCAGGCCGCGGGCTAGCGCTTGGGTAAGCTCAGCACTAGTCAGGCGGATGTCGTGCCCGACAACCACCCGCTTCGGCTTAATAGACTCTGCATAGGCACGACCAATGCGGTAAGCGACATCTTCATTGAGTTCGTCTGGTAGACGGCCTCGAATGTCATAGGCCTTAAAGCAAGTCAGATCATCCATGAAAGCAGTTTGCTCACTTAGCGTTGTAGATGTTTTCGTAGACGTAATTGGTTGCTTCAACAAAACCTTCGACGCTACCACAGTCGAAACGACGACCTTTAAATTTGTACGCCAAAACACAGCCGTTACGGGCTTGGGTCAGCAGAGCATCGGTCAATTGAACTTCACCGTTTTTGCCAGGAGGCGTGTCTTCGATGATGTCAAAAATGTCTGGAGTCAGAATATAACGACCGATGATCGCCAGATTACTGGGTGCATCTTCAAGTTTTGGCTTCTCAACCATGTCGCTAACCTGGAACAGACCGTCTTTAATCTGCTCGCCTTTAATCACACCAAACTTGTGAATCAAGTCGTCAGGAACTTCTTGAATAGCGACGATGCTGCAGCGGAACTGGTTGTAAAGACGGACCATCTGCGCCAGAACACCTTCTTCTTCAGCCAGACAGAGATCGTCGGAAAGTACAACACCAAAGGCTTCATCACCGATCAGACGGCGTCCGTTCAGAATCGCGTCTCCCAGGCCTTTCATCGCGACCTGACGGGTGAATGAAAATGCAGCCTTTTCCATCACATTACGGATGGAAACCAGATACTCTTCTTTGCTGCTACCGGAAATCTGGTGCTCAAGCTCGTAGTTGACATCAAAGTGATCGGCAATTGCGCGCTTGCCGCGTCCCGTCACCATCCCGATGACATTGAGGCCAGCTTCAATTGCCTCCTCAACCCCGTATTGCACCAGCGGCTTATTTACAACCGGCAACATCTCTTTGGGCATAGACTTAGTTGCCGGCAAAAAGCGGGTTCCATATCCTGCTACGGGGAACAGACATTTTTTAATCATACAGTTAATTTCCTTGTTACAATTTGGTGCATTCTATCCAGAAGTTTATTAGTCTGGCCGAAGAATACTACAAAAACTTTGCAAAAAGCTTTCCAGGTGCCTCGGATGACAAATCCTATTGCCTCGATGACGTATCGTTAGTCCACGAATTGGGGTGAAATATCCTTTACATTATCCAAAAAATACCAGCAACTGGACACAAAACCTGCAACAGGTAGAATTACATCCCCTCACCAGGACGTCTGCGACTTCGTTCAAACTACAACAATGATGATCAGATAAAGCAGCCCATATCCCGGTCCATTCAACAATCAGGATTGCCAGAGTTTCCAATTCGATGATTCCAGCAGACAGAAAAAATACCTACGATCGCGATGATTTACTAGAATGCGGTTTTGGCCGAATGTTCGGCCCCGGCAACGCTCAGTTGCCAACTCCCAACATGCTAATGATTGACCGTATCGCCAACATTACCGCAGATGGCGGTGCTAACGGCAAAGGTCAAATTATCGCAGAATTGGATATTTCCCCGGATTTATGGTTTTTTGAATGCCATTTTCCTGGAGATCCCGTGATGCCAGGCTGCCTGGGATTGGATGCCATGTGGCAACTGGTCGGCTTCTTTTTGGCATGGAAAGGTAACAAAGGGCGCGGTCGGGCGCTTGGCTGCGGTGAAGTAAAATTCACGGGCCAGATTTTGCCCACGTCTAAAAAAGTGACGTATACCATTAATTTAAAACGAGTTATAGAAAGAAGGCTGATCATGGGGATAGCCGACGGCATAGTAAGTGTCGATGGATCTGACATTTATCACGCCTCCGACCTGAGGGTCGGGCTATTTCAAAGCACCGATAACTTCCAATAAGTTATTACTGTTTAACCACTCTGACAAACGCTTATTAAAGCAGAGGATTTCCTATGAAACGTGTGGTTGTAACCGGGATCGGTATCACCTCCTGTATCGGTAACGACGTAGCTGCCGTTTGCGAATCTCTTAAGCATTCCCGCTCCGGAATTCAATTCAAGGAAGATTATAAAGAATTAGGCTTCCGCAGCCATATCGCCGGAACCGTAAAGCTCGATCCTAAAGACCATCTCGATCGTAAAGCGTTGCGCTTTATGGGGGACGCAGCCGCCTATGCGTTTATTTCAATGCAACAAGCTATCGCCGACGCCAATCTGGATGAAAGCCAAGTTTCCAATGAGCGCACGGGCATTATTATGGGATCAGGTGGCGCGTCCTCGAAAAATCTGGTTGAGGCCGCCGATATCTTGCGCGAGAAAGGCATTAAACGTGTTGGACCTTATCGCGTTACGCAAACCATGAGTAGTACCACCTCCGCGTGTCTGGCAACGCCATTCAAAATTAAAGGCGTTAACTACACCATCTCGTCAGCCTGTGCCACCAGCGCACATTGCATTGGCAATGCAATGGAATTGATACAACTTGGCAAACAGGACGTCGTTTTCGCGGGAGGCGGAGAGGAAGAACACTGGACGCTAACCAGCTTATTTGACGCGATGGGGGCTCTATCAACCAAATATAATGACACTCCCGAAAGCGCCTCCAGGGCTTATGATGCCGATCGTGACGGTTTTGTAATCGCCGGCGGAGGAGGCTGTGTCGTTCTGGAAGAGTTGGAGCATGCAAAAGCCCGAGGTGCAAAAATCTACGCCGAGGTGGTTGGCTATGGCGCCACATCGGACGGCTACGATATGGTTGCTCCTTCAGGAGAAGGTGCAGCCCGCTGTATGCGCCAAGCCCTCTCAGGAATAGAAAAACGTCCAGACTATATCAATGCACACGGAACCAGCACTCCCGTCGGAGACATAGCAGAACTGAAAGCCATCAAAGAAGTTTTCGGTGAAGACTGCCCGGCAATCAGTTCTACAAAGAGCTTAACCGGCCACTCTCTGGGTGCAACAGGTGTTCAGGAAGCAATCTATTGCCTCATCATGATGCAGGAAAAGTTTATCGCCGCCTCGGCAAACATCGGTAGTCTTGATGAGAATGCCTTTGGCATGAATATCGTTCAAGAACGCATAGATGATTACGATATTAATCTCGCGATGAGCAATAGCTTCGGCTTTGGCGGTACGAACGCGAGCCTCGTTTTCCAAAAATTCGACGCATAAACTCTTCTAGCTGTTTTTACCTGGGCCTGCCCGTATCTGAGGCAGGCCTTGCTCTCCAATAGAGCTGGCTCAAAACTTGCCTCACATCGGTTGCGATTTTGTAGGTTTAAGTCTGAGTCATTCCCCCCTTCTAGTTCGGTTGAGAGAATCTCAACAACTGATAACTCATCTTATTCGCATATCCTCCCTTTTTGTCGTACAAGTGTGCATAATACGAACACAGAGGCTTAAGAGTGAACCTAGCCTAAGGCTTGTGAATTAACCGAAAAGACACGGCAACGTTCAAGCATCGCAGCCGTCCAGCCGATATAGATTAGAAACCTTGCCTTGACAGGAACACCCATGAGACAAGACGAAATCAGGCTGATCATCAATCAGTTTTTGCAATACCTCATCGATAACGATATCAGCCTGACCCCAAAAGAGGTTGAACAAAGCCTCAGCGCCCAAGAAATTTGGAGACTTAGACAAGAATTTTTATCACAATTAGGGGCTGAAGACGCGTAGCACGGAGCTGTAGGTTTTCAACTGACTTTTATGCCCCTTTTTAGAACAATCTGAACTAGATTGGTGCTCATATTTCGAACACTTTGAATAATGAAAAGTTTTTAGTACAAAAAATTATCAATATCTTATTGTTGAATTTCGCGCCAATCCGCTATTATCCCGTCTGTAAATTAACCAGCCATACAACGGATGTAACTTTACAAAGGAAGTATTATGCAGATTTACAGAAACACTCAGGCGTCTACGGCGGCCGCAACCCACTGTTTTATCTACTCGCCTTCCCGCAGTATTGAAAATATTTTTCTCGTAGGCAGTATAAAACGAGCTCCAAATCTGGATTGCGACTTCTGCACCCAGCCGGAGAAGTCTCCAGAATCCGAAATCATCATATTTGATTGCAAAGAGATTTCTGAATCAGCTCTCACACGACTATTCTGCCAATATCAGGAAAAGCAACCAGGGAAGATGTGCGTCCTGATCAATGTCGACCGAGAATCCTCTTATGAGAAATTCATCGACTGGCCATTAGTACGCGGATTGACCTATACAGGAGCGGGAGAAAATCGAATCTTGGAATGTCTTGAGCAGGTTCGCAATGGCGCTCTTGATTTTCCGATAAACCTCTATCAGGACTTCATCATGCGTCGCCGTCGTGCGCCCAAGGTTGACGCGTTCCGATCTGGGGAAGTCGTTCTAACCCGCCGAGAAAAGCAAATCCTACGAGCTCTCGACGGGGGCCAAAGCAACAAAGAAATGGCGGAAAAACTCCACCTCAGTGTTCACACAATCAAAACTCACTTGTACAACCTGTACAAGAAAGTTGGCGTGAAATCCCGACTTGAAGCCAGCACCTGGATTCGTGACAACCTCGACTTGATTCAATAATGAGCACCTTGGAGACTGCGGCAAGCCAGAGAAGGCTTGCTGTCGGATCATTTCTCACCGAGAGCTTTTAAGTCCACTGCTTGCTGCGCTGATCTAGCCAAAGATTGACTAAATTTGGAAGGCCTTGGCGCCAGCTTTTGACCTGATATCCAAAGTTGTCTCGACAACGCCTTACGATCAACACGCTACTCCGCCGATCAAACGGTGTGTTTACATCGGCTGGAGCGTCACTATCACCATCTACATCACTTTCAACGACAACTCCCTTTGTTGGCATCAAAGCCCAACGTCGATGCAAAGCGCCCTTCTTATCAAGAAGCTCGGCAACAAACTCTACAAACTCCTCTGTGGTACATCGATCAGAGGATCCGAGATGAAAAATCCCCCAGTTTTCTGCGCCACAGAAAACTTGATTAACGATTCCAACAATTAATCTACCTAGCTCATAGGGACTTACGGGTGAGCCACAATACTCCGGCAAAATTTCCAGGGGCGAATCTTCTCGGGACAAATCTTCCAGCAAACGTCGAAAGATGGAATTACCGATAATGTCCATCAACCAACCAACACGAACCACAAGATAGTGCTCTAACCGAGACGCGATGACCTGTTCAGCAGCCAAAAATGCCTCACCAGCGGGAGACACTGGACCAGTTTCGTCTTCTTCTCGATAGGCATCACGCCGGCATTCACCAAAAACCCGATAACTGGATAAATGAATGACAACGGCATTGGTGTTAGCCGCGGCTGAGGCTAACGCCGTGGCTGTCGCCACTAGAGTTTGCATATCATCGGAAGATGGAGGGTCTCCCCAGCCGGCCACATTGATAACAATACTGATATCATTTTTGGCAATAAATGCCTCAATCTCACCAGCATTGGTCCAATCGAGAAGAGACTGCGAGGGCGCTAACACAGCATAAGCACTGGTCTCAAAAGAATGGTAGATGGCCTGCCCCAAGGGGGATGCTGCGTCTAATATCAGTACTTTCGAGGCCACAAAAAACTATTAACTCTTTAATTAGTTATATTTTCGAAAAGGAATAAGGCAGCCAAAGTGCTGCCAGCCCTTCAAAACGAATACCGTATTCCACTTGGTAAAGCCCAAGCCCCTTTGGAGGGCCAGGATTAGAACGGAATATCGTCGTCAAAATTGTCGAAATCAGTAGACTGTGGAGGATTAGAAGCATTCGAGGATTTCGAGTCTTGGCGCGACTGAGAAGCATTGTTGCGCGGAGCCCCATAATTATCGCTGTAACCGCCAGACGGCGGGCCTCCAGCGCTGTCACCTCGCCCGCCCAACATTTGCATTTCGCTCGCGACGATTTCTGTCGTGTATTTATCCTGACCGCTTTGATCCTGCCATTTACGGGTACGTAATGCCCCTTCCACATAGACCTGTGATCCCTTGCGAAGGTATTCACCGGCAATTTCGGCGAGACGATTAAAGAAAACAACCCGATGCCATTCGGTACGCTCTTGCGGCTGTCCGGTTTGTTTATCTTTCCAGGTTTCACTGGTAGCAAGACTGACGTTGGTTACAGCCCCACCACTTGGCATATAACGGGTCTCAGGATCCTGGCCGCAATTGCCCACCAGAATGACTTTATTGATACCGCGCGCCATACACAATTCTCCTAAACGATACTTGTAGGTTGCCCGCCCGCAACCACCATAAATATGACATATTCCATAACCACAGGGACTCTATCAAAGCTGCTGCGGCAAACTGTCTCGACTAAACAATTGAGGGTCTACCTTGAGGTAGGCTGTCGCCTCTTCTTTAACCAGAACGACCTCTACGACTCCAGGTAGTTTAATGAGCTTCTCGTATACCTCCAACTCATTCGCACCATCGACAGAGACCTGCACGCCAGATAAGAATCTCGGCGGACGCATAAAACAGGCCACCAAAACCCACAGAGCTACCATGGACATACTGAGAACAAAAACCCCTTGAGGTCCAAAGGCGGAATATAGAACACCGCCTGATGCACCTCCAGCACTGGCTCCGAGGAACTGACACGTTGAATAGATTCCCGACGCCGTTCCCTTCGCACCTGCCGGTGCAAACTTACTCATCAAAGAAGGTAGTGTAGCTTCCAAAAGATTGAAAGCCACAAAAAAAAGAAACAGGCAGAGAATAAAAAACGTTCGATAAGGGGCGGCCAATATCATCAACGCCAGGGTTACGCCCAATAAGCTTATAGCAAACAGAAAAACCGGCTTGATCTGGCGCCGCTTTTCAGCAATCACCATAAAGGGAACCATGGCCACAAAAGCACACAAAAGTACGGGCAGATAGATGTACCAATGATGCTGGCGATCAATGCCCATCTGCGTCTCTATGACTTGTGGTAAAACAAGAAACGAAGACATCAAGACAAAGTGCAGAACAAAAATACCAAAGTTCAAACGGGCCAGATCGGCATTGCGCAGAGTCTCACCGAGCAACTGAGGCACGGGACTGGCGTCGCGACGTCGAGCGATCTGCTCACTCGGCGCAGGAATCAATGTAAAGAGAACCGCCAACCCTATCAGAGCCAGTATCGCAGTAAACCAAAAGACACCAGCTAACCCAGCAACGCCCGCCAGCCAGGGGCCCGCAACCAAAGCCACAGAAAATGACAAGCCGATGGTGCCACCTATCGCCGCCATCGCCTTACTGCGGTTTTCGTCGCTGGTGAGATCAGCCACCATTGCCATAATCGCGCTGGCAATTGCGCCACATCCCTGTAGAAACCGGCCGAGAATCAGCCCGTAAACTGAGTCTGACACAGCCGCGACCACAGAGCCGATAACGAAGATAAGAAATCCAACCGCGATAACAGGCCTGCGCCCCAAGCGATCGGATAATAACCCAAATGGAACCTGGAAAATCGCCTGGGATAGACCGTAGGCCCCCATGGCTATGCCGAGTAGCAATGGCGTGCTGGCGGTGTAATCCTCACCGTAAAGTACCAGCACCGGCAGCACCATAAATAAGCCGAGCATTCTAAAGGCGTAAAGGCTAGAAAGGCCGGCGATGGCACGAACTTCAAATGTGGGGATTGTCGACTTCAAGGGGCAAACCAGATTGGCTGTTTTCCGGGAGATTTCTGCGCGCCGGAAGGGGCACGCAGAAACCGTCGCGAAGGATACTAAAGACTCAGCACCTTTTCACCACGCGCGATACCAGAAACACCACTACGGACCACTTCCAGAACCGCAGTATCACCAACCGCCTGTACAAATGCGTCCAGCTTTTCACTCGTACCGGTAATCTGGACGGTGTATACCGTACTGGTTACATCAATAATCTGACCGCGGAAGATATCAACACAACGTTTGATTTCAGAGCGTTGGCTTCCAGTCGCTCGCAACTTAACCAGCATCAACTCTCGCTCGATGTGAGTCCCCTCGGTTAAATCGACCAATTTCACCACGTCGATCAACTTATTGAGGTGCTTGGTAATTTGCTCGATTTTATGGTCATCACCCATGGTTGTCAGGGTCAATCGTGACAGAGTCTGGTCTTCTGTCGGAGCTACCGTCAAACTCTCGATGTTATAACCGCGCTGGGAAAAGAGACCTACAACTCGGGAAAGTGCACCCGGAGCGTTTTCCATCAATACAGAAATAATTCTTCTCATGATCAGGTCCGCTCCGATTTACTTAACCACATATCCCGCATAGATCCTTCCGGAGCGACCAGCATTGGATAAACATGCTCTGTCGGATCGACATAAATATCCATAAATACCGTGCGATCCTTCATCGCAAAACACTCTTCCAGTTTCGCCCGCAATTCCGACTTCTCAGTAACCCGCATACCGACGTGCCCAAAGGCGTCAGCAAGCTTGATGAAGTCCGGTAGAGAATCTTCATAGTGAATCTCGGAATAACGACTGTCGTAAACCATGTCCTGCCACTGCTTCACCATGCCCAACGCTTGGTTATTCAGACAGATGATTTTTACAGGCAGACCAAATTGTTTGAGGGTCGACATCTCCTGAATACACATCTGGATCGAACCCTCGCCTGTTACACAGACGATATCTTTATCGCGAACAGCAAACGCCGCCCCCATGGCCGCCGGCAGGCCGAAGCCCATCGTGCCCAAACCGCCGGAATTCAACCACTGGCGAGGGCGCTGAAAAGGATAATATTGAGCCGCAAACATCTGGTGTTGGCCAACATCAGACGCAACCACGGCATCGCCGTCCGTCACTTCATACAGTGTCTTGATCACGTCTTGCGGCATGATCATGTCGCCGTCGGTTTTGTATCTGGGTTTGGTGTAGAGCCCATGACGCTCACGCCAATCATTAATCTGAGTCCACCAGTCTGCCAGAGCCTTCCGATCCGGCTCGTCACCCGATGATTGAATCAACTCGATCATTTCCTGCAGCACACTTTCAACGGAACCAACAATTGGAACGTCTGCACCGATGGTTTTGGAGATCGAGGCGGGATCAATATCAATGTGTATGATTTTGGCGTTAGGGCAGAACTTATTTGGCGTATTGGTTACTCGATCATCAAAACGCGCGCCGACAGCAAGAATGAGATCGCTGTGATGCATTGCGGTATTGGCTTCGAAAGTGCCGTGCATGCCCAGCATACCCAAAAACTGACGGTCATTGCCCGGAAAGGCGCCAAGCCCCATCAACGTGTTCGTTACCGGAAAGTCCAAGGTACGCGCCAAACTGGTCAGTAGCTGGGCACCGTCCCCCTGAATGGCACCACCACCGGAATAAATTACCGGCCGCTTGGCTTTCATCAACATCGCGACGGCTTTCTTAATCTGGCCGCTGTGACCTTTAGTGGTGGGATTGTACGAGCGGATTTTCAGCTTGCGCGGATACTCGAAAGGGAACGTCTGGCTCGGGTCGACCGTATTCTTAGGAATATCAATGACCACAGGTCCAGGGCGTCCAGAACCAGCAATGTAATACGCTTTTTTGACGATTTCGGGAATCTCAGAAGCATGCTTAACCAAAAAACTGTGCTTAACAATTGGTCTGGACACGCCGATCATATCGGTTTCTTGAAAGGCGTCCTCTCCAATTTTATCGCTGGGTACCTGCCCGGAAATAACCACCATTGGAATCGAGTCCATATAGGCCGTAGCAATCCCGGTAATCGCATTGGTTGCACCTGGGCCAGATGTCACCAGCACGGTGCCAATCTTTCCTGTCGCACGCGTATAACCGTCAGCCGCATGAGTAGCGGCCTGTTCGTGGCGAACCAGAACGTGTTTGATTTTGTCTTGCTTAAAGATCGCGTCGTAAATGTGTAACGCAGCCCCACCGGGATAGCCGAACATCAGATCGACACCTTCCTCTTGCAGGGAGCGAATTAACATATCGCCTCCGGAGAGCATTTCCACGTAGTAAACCTCTTAATATTTGATGAGCGATCACCCGCCAGACTCCGAAGAGTCCACACATATACAGCCATAGCGACGCTGGAGTCACGAAAACCGTACTCCCGCACGCGTCCAATGCATAACGGATGACACCTGAGTTCAAAGTTTCAGATAGGCTGAGCTATACCGGTACTGTGACCTTTTTAACCTGCGTACCAGTCAGGCCTCGTCGGTGGACAAGCCTTCGCCAGAGGGATGCAAGGTGAAGCGGGTGGCTTACCTAGAAAGATCCCCGGAATTGACACTTCACGGGAGATGGACCGGATTGCGGTGTTATCTGCGCGCCATCTAGCGAACCCGCAATTTTCGCAGCTTAAACTACAATGTCAACTATAAGCGCAGGAAACACCAAGCCTCGGTGACTATCTCCTGCCGGTCGTCATGTAATACCTCGCAAGGAGTCAGCAATCATGTTTCATGCAACCAAACCCCGTCTGCAACTGCTTGTCATTTTCGGTCTCGCAGTCGGGATGGCAGCGCCACACAGTATGGCTGATTACTATCGCTGGACAGACGCCGACGGCGTCACCCACTTTTCCGAACACCCACCGGAAGACCAAGACTCCGACCGAGTAAAGCAGCGCCGCCAAGCCCCATCCAAAGAGAGCAGCGCCACGACCACCGCTGTCGACAGCAATTCGGTTAAACCTAAAGAAAAAACGCCGATCGCCTCTGCAGAAGAGACGCCAAAGCCCATTAAAGATCCACAAGCTTGCCGCCAAGCGCAAGAAAACATTAAGAAAATCCAGGCTGGCGGCCGCCTTAAGGAAATGGTCAACGGAGAGTATCGCTACATGGACAGCGATACCTTGCAGAAACGTCTTCGGTCAGCCAGAAAAACCGCCGCAGAAAATTGCTGAGACAGGCTAGCTCAGCAGCTCCCGAACCTTGCCATTACCTCGAGCAGCCAATTGCGCCAAAAAGAGCTCCGCTGTGGCCAAAGCATCCATTAGAGCATTGTGCGCCGGATAATCCGGCAAACCGTGGCGCTTGCGGCAAGTAGACAATCGCAAACTGTCTTTGGTCAGCGGCGTCTCAGACCGATCCAAAACTCTCTTTTCGAGCACCATGGTATCTATTAGGGGCAACAGAAGCCGGGACCCCAGCGACTGCTGACACAGCTTATCCAAGAACGCCATATCCAAGGGCGCGAAATGAAAAACTAGCACCCTTCCACGTGCGGCAGATAAAAACTGTTCAAGAACATCCGTGGATACCAGTCCGTCACTCAGTTCACAGTCGCGCAGCTGATGAATGGTTGCACTTTGTCCAACCGAATTTTCCGGACGAAACAGTAGGTGTTGAGCCGACGCCAAAGAGACCGAATTCTGATTGACTTCAACCCAGCCGATACTCAGCAGCTCACCATCTGCGGGATCGAGAGAAGACATTTCACAATCAACGACGAGATAAGACGCATCGCTCGCTGCCAGCTGGACGGCATTATCGGCGTCTTGCCAACAGGCTTTTAATAACGCCATCGCCTCGTCGTCGCGCCCCCTGGTCGAGCGCATTCGCTGCCATTTAAGTCCTAAACTTCCCATGCTCACAACCCCGGTCTATAACGTAATTTTATTGTCTGTTGGGCGTCGGCTACCGCGCTAAAGGCGTCGCGCAATAACCTCCGAGATAATTTGGAAAGGTCATCCGGATTAACATAATTATCAGGTTGTGAGCCATTAGCCAAGTGCCGCACCTGACTTTCCACCCGAATCTGTAGGATCACCTGCAACGCGTCCTGCAAGTTACGGCTATCGCCGATCGTCATATACTTTGCTGACGCCAGTTGCTTCAGTCGATCAACGGTATTGACCGCAGTTATTTCGTGGGCGAGAGCGTGAATTCGTACCAGATCAACAATGGGAATCACACCGCGCTTTTTAAGGTCAAGCTCATGGCGGTGCTCACCATCCCGTTCCACGACGAACTTGCGAAAGATACCCAGTGGGGGCGTTGTTGCAAGCAGATTTTCTGCCAGCGCAGCCAGGAAAATGGTGTTTTGGCTCGCCGAGCGCAGCATATGTCGCTGCAACTGCTCCACCAGAGAGGGCTCCCCATAAACCGCTCGAACATCAAAAAAAATACTCACTCGCATAACGGCATCGGGTGTTGGCGTCGCAGTCCAGCCGCTGACCGTCGCCTGCCATTGAGCCAAGGTTGTCCGCCAACTGTCCGTTGTGGCCATGATGCCACCGGGACAGTAAACATAACCGCACGCATTGAGCCCATCACAAACCCACGTCGCAAGCCCAGAAAACCAGGCTTCGTGCTCAGGTTTACACTGATTATCAATAAGCAGCGCGTTGTCCTGATCACCACCCAACAGTTGTTCCCCGCGCCCCTGAGAGCCAAACCCCAACCAACAAAATGGCACAGGAGACTCGCCGTGATCCTGACAGTAGAGCCGAATCAATTTCTGCGTCACCGCATCGCTGACTGCCGTCAACAAGCGACTAACCCGCGCCGCGCCAACCCCACTATTGACCCATTGAATCAGCAGGTCGGGCAACTGCTGCAGCAGTCCACGAATACCCTCGACAGTCTTCTGACGGCCAATGTGCTGTACCAAATACACAGGGTCCTGACGTCGCGCCAGCATCAAATCTGACGCGGTGACCATCCCCAACAGGCGACCGTTCTGAACCACAGGAAAATGGTGATAGCCGGTTTGAGTCATTAACAGAGTGGCATCGAACAGAGTGGAATCACGACTGAGGGTTTGAATGTCGGAAGACATAATCGCGGTCAAACTTTCATTTAAATCAACCCCTTTCGCAACGGCACGACTGCGAATATCCCGATCAGTGACAATACCAACCAACTGATCTCCATCGACAATCAGTATCGAGGAAACCCGCCGCTCGCTCATGGCGATAGCCGCTTGTTGAATTCGCGTTGCGGCGGTTGTCGTAAGCAGTTCGGTACTCATGATATCGGCGACCTGACGCAGCATTTCTGTCGTCGCCGTTTCCTGCAACCCTGCGCGCCTCAATCGGCGCCGACGTTGACCATGAAAAAAACGATCGAATTCGCGATAGCGACTGCGCACTGCCTGATAGTCAACCTCAGGCAAGCGATAGATAAGAGCATCTTCGATTAGAATAGCGCGGATGCCCTTCTGTTCAGAGTCCAATCCAGCGATATTAAAGCTGACGCCCTCGCCAAAACGATCCAACAGCTGGCCATCAGAAGTTCGCAATTCCGCCGCACCACTGCGAATGATACGCAAGCCCGCAGACGCGTCATCGGCTTTAAAGATTTCGCCTTTGCGATGGTAACTGATCTTTAGCGTCGGCAGGATATCGACCAATTCCTCTTCCGACAATTGATCAAAAGGCACCACCTCACGAACAAATTGCAGTATGTTGGCAAGTTCCGGACTGAGATCTGAATTGGGCATCGCTATTGAATTCCAGTAATGACCGTCATGACTTTCGACTCATTTCAAGGCACTCAAAGAGGCTTACGAAAGTCCTCCCCAAAACTGGTTTTATATAAGGTAAAGTCCGTCGCTACATCACCGTAATAAACACTCTCGTTAGCGGAAACCGCGATCAAAATCCGATCTTCACCAACTTCGGGCCGAGGCAGTTCCATTACCCACCGCTGGCCAGTTTCATCATCCGCCGCAAGAGGCAACGGCGCTCCTTCCTGCTCTTCGGTCCGCAATGAGACCAGCGCGCCTTCAAGTGGAAAGCGAGAATTTAATATCAATCGAATATGATCATCGTCGACAGGCGTTGTGCTTAAGCGAATTTCAAATTCACCGTTTTCTAAAGCGCACACACCACTGTTATAGCGGCAATTAGATTTCTCAACCATTGGATAACTGGCGCCAGGTTCAGCGGGCTTAGGAGTCTCAGAAACCATGTGGTCTACCGCAAAGTAACTGATAATGGCGAGGATGGGAGCCACTATCAACGCAACGACTACGTGCTTATTTTTCAACACACTCATAATTATCCCACCTTGAGCCTTGGCCATCCGTCGAAAGGGACAGCCACTTTAAAATCTTGTTTTATGAAAAATTCTGACGTTACTAGAACAATTTTACTGTAATTATTGTTTTATCGTACGACCTGAAAATGGGCGTATCTTAATGGGTACATGAGCACATCCTTGTGCTCGGGCCTAACGGCCCGAATTTCCCTTCAACCTAGACCATTAATGGTCTTGTGCTTCTGCGACACCTGTTGGTACGCGAATGGATTCCACCAAATCCTGTACGTCCTGTGGTGGCGCCTGTGTCACTTTGGAGACGGCAATCGCTACCGCAAAGTTGATAATGGCTCCAACCGCACCAAAGGCATTGGGCTCGATTCCGAAGAACCAGTTAGGAGACATATCGCCAAGGAATGCAGTACTCGCTACAAACATGATGCCTTGATGCTGGAAGATATACAGCAGCGTAACAACAATGCCTGCGACCATGCCTGCGATAGCACCCTCTTTCGAAATTGATTTCGAAAAGATCCCCATCATCAGAGCCGGGAAGATCGATGATGCAGCAAGACCAAAGGCGAGAGCCACCGTACCTGCTGCAAAGTCAGGTGGGTTATATCCAAGATACCCTGCCCCCACAATCGCAACAGCCATAGACACCCTGGAGGCCATCAACTCCCCTTTCTCACTAATATCTGGTGTGATGACACCTTTTAACAAATCGTGAGATATCGCAGAAGAAATGGCCAACAGAAGCCCCGCTGCGGTCGATAACGCTGCGGCCAAGCCGCCTGCTGCAACCAGCGCAATCACCCAGTTAGGCAACTTCGCAATTTCCGGATTCGCCAGCACAATGATATCGCGGTCAACGGTAACCATTTCGCTGGTTTCTTCACTGGAAGTGTACTGCACACGGCCATCGCCATTTTTATCTTCAAAAGCGAGAAGACCCGTTTTCTCCCAATTTTTGAACCATTGAGGACGATCTTCATAAACAAGATCTTCGCCTTGTGGAGAAAATGTATCCATAAGGTTCAAGCGAGCCATACCTGCAACCGCTGGAGCAGTGGTATAAAGAATTGCGATAAACACCAGAGCCCAACCGGCAGATGAACGCGCATCTTTTACTTTTGGCACGGTAAAGAAACGAATGATCACGTGCGGAAGACCGGCGGTGCCGACCATAAGAGACAAGGTGTACATAAACATATTCAATGTACTACCACGACTCTGAGTCGTATATTCGGCAAAACCTAACTCCGTCACCACTTGATCAAGTCGATCGAGCAGATAGGTATCCGTACCGCTTAAGGTGCTCCCCAAACCCAACTGAGGAATCGGATTCCCCGTCAAATTCAAGGAGATGAAAATCGCGGGAATGGTATAGGCAAAAATCAACACACAGTACTGGGCGATCTGGGTATAGGTAATCCCTTTCATACCACCGAGCACGGCATAGAAGAATACGATCACCATACCAATCAACAGACCGACTTCATACTTAACTTCGAGAAAGCGAGAGAAAGCCACACCGACGCCTTTCATCTGGCCAATAACATAAGTTACTGAACAAACAATCAGACAAACAACGGCAACAATCCGCGCGCCCTTCGAATAAAAGCGATCACCGATAAACTCCGGCACTGTAAACTTACCGTACTTGCGCAGGTAAGGCGCCAGCAACATGGCGAGAATGACATAACCGCCGGTCCACCCCATCAGGAACACCGAACCACCGTATCCCATAAAGGCGATCAGACCCGCCATCGAGATAAACGATGCAGCGGACATCCAGTCAGCAGCGGTTGCCATTCCGTTCGCAACGGGGTGAACACCCCCACCTGCCACATAAAACTCTTTCGTCGACCCGGCACGAGCCCAGATTGCGATCCCCATATAGAGGGCGAACGTGAGTCCGACCACAATATAGGTCATTACTTTTAGATCCATGATCCTATCCCCTATTATTGTTATACGTCATCGACGCCGTATTTACGGTCGAGCTGACCCATTTTTTTTGTGTAGTAGAAGATCAGCGCTACGAAGACGTAGATAGAGCCTTGTTGTGCGAACCAGAAGCCCAACTTATAACCACCAATCTGAATCTGATTTAAGACATCAACCAGCAAAATTCCACACCCAAAGGACACCACAAACCAGATGACCATTAACTTGACCATCAAGCTCAGGTTTTCTTTCCAATAAGCCTCAGCATCTTCTTGTGAACGAAATGCCATTTGTTTTCCTCCCATCATTTATTGTTGTCTGAACTCTGGCGCCTCACGGCGCACAGTACCTCAGCTTTTAGAAAACCCACTTACCAGTGAACTGCAAGCGATCTAGATCACCACTCGCGCCACTTTCAGTTTCTCGATCAGCAAAAATATACTCTGCGCCGAATGACAGTTTCGGCGTCGGCGAATAGATTAGGTTGACGTTGGCATTGCTCACGGTTTCTGTCAGATCAGCAACGGCGGAATCGGAATTATCCGCCGTCGACATCGCATAACTGAACGTACTGCGCAGCTTGTCACTCCACATATGGCGATAGGCAACATACCCGCCCATGACATCATTAAGATCAATATCACCATCGGCTTCAATGACGCCGTCACGGAATGCATTCAGAGCGATATAACGTCCGAGGTTGCCGGCACTGAACATGACTTTTAAATCATCACCATTGCTGAAGTCATACTTACCGCTCAGGCTGATACCATAGCCAAATTCTTCCGAATCACTGGCGCCTGTGTCATAAGTGATCTCCCGCAAAACGGCTGCAGCACTGTAGCTAATTGCGCCGGATTTATTATCGAAGCGGAAGGCAATATCAGGAATGGAATTGTTGTCATAGTCGTTTTCTTCAAATCCAGCACCACCGTCATAGAGACTGGTCGATGGATTTTCCAACGCCATACTTAAACTGCCGCCTTCTCCCATCGGTAGAGTCCAGCGAACTTGGGTTTGGCGAATGAAGAGAGTACCGGAGGTGGGACCCACAAAGTCGAGAGTTTCAGGTAGAGCGGCAACGTTGAAGAAAGTACTCCAGGTCTGGCCAGCCAAAAGAGACGCACCCGGTGCGTAATTCCACTGAAGGAAGGCGTGGCGGAGCCCATTAGGGGCTTGGTGTGTCAAACGCTCATCCGTGCCACCGGAGTTAAAATCCATCTCCAGGTAAGCAATCACGTCGCCAGCGTCAGTATTTGTGGTGGTTTTCAGCCAGAAGCGGCTGTGTTTGGCGTGCATATCGAACACCGGGTCACCTCCTTCGCCATCCACAGGAATCGTAGACGGAACCAGAAAGTCGTCACCAACAGACGAGGAAGCACGCTGTCCATCAGAGTAGTCGCTCCACATAGCGTCAACTTTGATAAAGCCACCGTACTGGAAGTTGGTACCTGGCGCGATGGTCACACCTTTGGCATCTGCGGCTGGCTTGCTGTCTTCAATCTCTTTATTGAGTTTTTGTAGTTCTTCTTCCAGCGAGCGAACACGGTCCTGCAGACTGTCCTGAGCAAAGGCACTGCTGGCCATTGCCGACGCCAGACAGCTGGCTGCCACATAGCCCAGCGAAGGATACTTCTTCATTATTTTCATGTTGCCTTCTCCATTTTTTCTTATATCAGATAGGTCTTTGGGAGATAACGAGTATCGGATCAAGCCGTCAAAAGTGCCTATTAACCATTGGTCGATATACGACTAAAGTCTAAAAAACCCTCATAAATCGGGATGACAACCTTGGCTTTATGATTGCTGGCAGGAGGAGTAAAATAATGAAATTAGGTCTATGATGAAGTATTAAATGCCAAATTCGCCTGCATGTTTAAATCAATACTTGGGCACGCAATCCGGAATGCCGGAAACTCAGGCGCGATAAAGATTCGCCCATAATAACAAACGGTGACGTAAAACAATGCAGACACAGATTCTGATCGCAGATGATCACCCACTGTTTCGCAAAGCACTGGCTGCCACAGTCTTGCAAAACTACCCCGACGCCCAGCTATTGGAGGCCGAAGATCTCGCCACCTTGCAAGACCGCGTAAAAGAGCACCCGGATGTCAGCCTGATCCTACTCGACTTGAATATGCCAGGTGCAGAGGGATTCGGCGCTCTGGTTTATCTGATTTCCCAGCAGCCGCAAACGCCGGTTATGGTTGTTAGCGCAATGGATCACCCGCAGATCATTGCCCGCGCCCTGGAGCACGGAGCCAGTGGCTTTCTACCCAAAAGCGCCCCGACAGAAGCCATCACAGAAGCTTTGAGCACGGTACTGGAAGGTAATATATGGGCACCAGAAGGCATGGATACCCAATGCGGTACCAGCGAACCGGAACGCACCATCGCTGAAGCTCTCGGTAGCCTTACCCCTCAACAGTTTCGCGTCGCCAGCATGCTCAGCCAGGGCCTATTGAACAAGCAGATCGCCTTTGAGCTTAACGTTACCGAGGCGACCGTAAAGGCCCATATGACGGAAATTTTTCGCAAGCTGGGCGTACATTCACGTACCCAGGCTGCGGTTGCATTGGGTCAACTGGCCGTTTCACCCGGTAATACCCTCAGCGATTTCGAAGGCAGTGTGTCGAACAGCTAAACCACTTCTCGCTGCGAGAAGTTTCTTAGTTTGCCGATGCCAGAGCCTGCCTCAGGGTTAACCGTAAGGCGTTAGGCTGCGCAGGTTTGGCAAGAAATCGATAGCCTGCATCCGCAACGGCGCGAGTTACATCATCACTGTTGTCAGCACTAATGACGACGGCCTTCATCTTGGTTTCCCAGTGATAACCAAGCGCCTCCAGGAGATCCAAACCGGTTTCCTGGTCCAAATGAAAGTCCGCCAGCACAATGTCAGGCCCCGTCTCAAACTGCCAGCGCTGCAGCACCTGCCCTAGATCTGCCGCCGTAACGACCAAGCACCCCCACTGAGTTAGCAGAGATTCCATTCCTGCGAGAATCGCCGGCTCGTTGTCGATACATAAAATACGAACCCCCTGCAGCCTGGGGTCTGGCATGGCTCTGACTCGCTGAGCTGGCTGTTCTACGCCAAGGGGAACATCAATGCGAAACACAGATCCTTTGCCCTGCTCGGAATGAAGGCTGATTTTGTGCCCCAACAACTTACCAATTCGATCGACTATCGATAGGCCCAACCCCAACCCCTGACTCCCTCTTGCGGTTGCGGGCAACCGTTGAAACTCCTGAAAAATACGCGCGCGATCATCCGGGGCGATCCCTGGCCCAGTATCCCAAACCTCGATGATGACCTTGGCCGAATGACGCCGACAGCCCAGCAGCACTCTGCCACTGCCCGTATATTTCAATGCATTACTGATGAAATTCTGCACGACCCGCCTCAATAAGTGTGGATCGCTATAAACCCACTGCCGGCTAGACCGCCATCGAAACTCCAATCCCGCACGACGGGCCAAGGTCTGAGCTTCCATTGCCAGAGGTTGCAGTATCGATTCCAGGGCAAAGTGCTGCTTTTTCGGACGCTCTTTACCCGAATCCAGCCGAGATAATTCACGCATTGAGCTGATCAACTGTTCCGCCTGACCGAGCGAATCACTCAGGTACTCCAAGTCACGATCGACGGATTCCGTTTCAGACTTTTCAAACTTTGATTGAAGTGCAGAGACAAACAGTCGAGCCGCGTTGATCGGTTGCAGCAGGTCGTGACTGGCTGCAGCCAAAAACCGACTTTTACTCCCATGAACCTCTTGCAGCTCCTGCTCGATTCGCCCCCGAAGTTGATTTTCCCGCTGCAATGACCGGTTAGCATCCTGCAATTCTGCCGTGCGCCGTTCTACACGGCTTTCGAGCGTATCCCGCGAGTTCTCCAGCTGCTCCAACATCTGATAGTAGTCCGACACATCCGTATAAGTAGTGACATAACCACCACTTTCTAGAGGAGCTCCCCGAATTTGAATCACGCGACCATTAGGTAACTTTCGTTCCAGCCGATGACTACTGCCCGAACGTAACTGTTGTAAACGTCGCTCGATGACCGCATCAATGTCTTCCAGATGACCCATGTATCCGCGCTGCGCGTTGTAGCGGTAAATCTTGCCGATATCGCAGCCGATGTAGAGCAGGCGACTTGGAAAGTCGAACAGTTTTTGATACTGCACATTCCAGGCAACGAGACGCAAATCGCGATTGACCACGCTGATTCCCTGAGGAATGGTTTCGAGCGTGGTTTGCAGCAACGACTGACTGAACTCGAGCTGTCGTGTGCTGCCCCCCACTAGGGAGGCGAAATCCCGCAATTGGAGCGGCTGCTGCCGCACTAATAATTCCATCGCTCGATGAGCTGACACCGCACCTACAATCGCTGCCAAATCCCGCTCAATCGCCTCCACCACAAAACTTGGGGACTGATCATGCGGTAACAGCCTGTGCCCCACACGCTGCTCAAAATCGGACCAGATACGACGCGTGCGAACACTGCCCATCAATGGCTCCATCAAGGCTTGCAACTGTTGAACCTCGATACCGGAAGGCTCCAAATCCAAGCGCTGATCTTCAAAATCGGCAGCAGGCTGTAGGAAGCTGTCAGCCTGACGCTGATCCAACACACTGAAATTCGCTCGCCTTGACTGGAGGTAAAAGACCAAACAGTTCCCCAGCAAACTCCAGGCGACACCGTGGCTGAGGGGGTCAAGCCAACCCATGCCAAACAGACTGCGAGGATTAAACCATTCAAGTCCGAGCGGACCATGTTGCAATATCGCGGCATCCTCCGGTAACAATGCCGGTAACAACAAGCAGTAAAACCACAGCAGCATTCCGGTCAGCAAACCATTCAGCACCCCCTTGGAATGGCCGGATTTCCAGTAGAGCCCCGCCACGACTGCGGGCAACAACTGAGCCGCCGCCGCAAAGGAGATGAATCCCATTGCCGCCAGCCCCTCAGAAGCGCTCATCACCCGCTCTAGGCCCCAGGCCATAAGCAGAATCAACAAAATTGAGGAGCGACGGATGAAGCGCAGTTGCCCCCCCAAATTGGAGCCCTGCTTGGCTCTCTCTTTACTGGAACGCAGCCAAACTGGGACGATCAGCTCGTTAGAGATCATGATCGATAGCGCGATGGTCGCGACAACAACCATGCCCGTCGCCGCCGACAAAGTGCCGAGGAAGGTCAACGCCAGCACAAACTCATCACCCACCCAACGAGGGAGGATTAACACATAGCTGTCGGTATCAAGATCCAACCCGGCAAACGCCGTCGTCCCAGCCGTCGCCAGTGGTAACACCAGCACGGAAAACGTGGCGAGATAAAGCGGCACTAAAAACCGGGTATAACGCAGGTCCGATGGTTTTTGATATTCCACCACCATGACGTGAAACTGACGTGGCAAGCAGACGATTGCCGCAGCGCCCAACAACAATTCTGTAAAAAACAACGGGCTGAAGATCTGACTGGTGTGAAACATGGGACCCAGCCAGTTTTTTTCTGTAGCAAATTCACCAATTAATTGAATGGCCAACCAAGCCACTACCACAAAGGCTACCAATTTGACCACGGACTCGACGGCGACAGCAGTGATCATGCCGCGATAGCGATCGGGACCATCGATAATACGAGTGCCAAACAAAATCGCGAACCACGCCATGGCCATGGCCGCAATTAAACTGGAAAACGCATCGTAGCCGCCGCTGACGGTATCGGACCAATTGATTGTGTGCCAGGCAATCCCGACCGCGCGCAATTGCAGAGCAATGTATGGCAAGGTGCCGATCACCAATACCAGCGTCACCACCGCAGCGAGTCGTTGACTCTTGCCGTACCGAGAACCAATAAAATCAGCAATGGAGGTCACTTTATTCCGTTGACTCACCATCAGCAGACGCCGCACAAAACGCCACCCCAGCAGGAGCAATAAAATCGGTCCCAAATAAATCGGCAGAAATACCCAACCGTTATCTACCGCCTGTCCAACGGCACCGAGAAACGTCCAGGAACTGCAATAAACACCGATAGAGAGTGCGTAAACCAGTGGTCGCCACCAACGCTGGCGGATACGTCCACCCTGGCGCTCAGACCACCAGGCAACCGCAAATAAAAGCACGGCATAGAGACAAACGAGAAACAGTAGCAGCTGGCTGTTCAAGACAAAGCCTTCCCGAAACGGAGCGAAAGGACCGCCAATGTGCCACAAGTGGGCAGGATTTGGAAAGTAAAAGGCCGGAGAGAACCCCGGCCTGAATCACAACAATAGGACTGTGTTGATGATTTTTTTAAACCATCAATCTTTAACCAACAGTATCTTGTCGCCGTCATCTCGAGCGTGAATGGTATCACCAGCGGTAAACTTACCGGACAACACATCCTGCGCCAACGGATTTTCAATCAACTGTTGAATCGCCCTTTTCAGTGGGCGGGCGCCATAGACAGGATCAAAGCCTACCGCAGACAGTTTATCCAATGCACTGTCTTCCACCTCCAGCGACATCTCTCGATCAGCCAGTCGCTTGCGCAACAAATCCAGTTGTATGTTGGCAATACCACGAATCTGCTCCTGAGCCAAAGGATGGAAGACCACCACTTCGTCGATACGGTTGATGAATTCTGGGCGAAAATGACCGCCAACCACTTCCATCACCGCCGCTTTCATCGCTTCATAACGACTCTCACTGATACCAGAGCCACTGGAATCCTGATCCGTCTGGCCGAAATCGATAGTATCGAACGCCTTGTTACGGGCGATATCCTGAATGGCTTCCGAACCTAAATTTGAGGTCATCACCACGACGGTATTTCGAAAATCCACCGTACGGCCTTGTCCGTCCGTCAAACGACCGTCTTCCAATACCTGCAGTAGGATATTGAACACGTCCGGATGCGCTTTCTCCACCTCATCCAATAAAAGTACGGAATATGGTTTACGTCTTACCGCTTCAGTAAGGTAACCCCCCTCTTCGTAACCGACATAACCGGGAGGCGCACCGATTAAACGCGCCACGGAGTGCTTTTCCATGAACTCAGACATATCGATGCGTACCATTGCATCCTGACTGTCGAACAGAAACTCTGCCAGCGACTTACACAGCTCGGTTTTACCGACCCCGGTCGGACCAAGGAACAGGAAGCTGCCATTGGGTCGATTGGGGTCAGATAATCCCGCCCGTGAACGCCGCACCGCGTTCGCAACCGCAACGACCGCCTCGTCCTGGCCGATAACGCGATTGTGCAGCGCCTCCTCCATCCGCAACAGTTTTTCCCGCTCGCCTTCCAGCATTTTACTCACGGGGATCCCTGTCCACTTGGAAACCACTTCGGCAATTTCTTCCTCGGTGACGTTATTGCGCAGCAGCGTCATCTCGGTCATTTCCGCCTGCCCGGCCATATCCAGTTGCTTTTCCAACTCAGGGATAATGCCGTATTGCAGCTCTGACATGCGCCCCAAATCCCCGGCGCGACGAGCGGCTTCCAAATCGAGACGCGCCTGTTCGAGACTCGCTTTAATTTCCGCAGAACCGTGTAACGCGGCTTTTTCTGCCCGCCAAACTTCTTCCAGGTTCGCAAACTCACGCTCGCGTTTCTGGATCTCGCTATCGAGTAGATCCAATTGCTTGCGAGCGCCTTCCGAATCGTCCTTTTTGACAGCCTCACGCTCAATTTTCAATTGAATCAAGCGACGCTCCAGGCGATCCATTTCTTCAGGCTTGGAATCAATTTCCATCCGAATCCGGCTCGCCGCCTCGTCGATCAAGTCAATCGCCTTATCGGGCAGCTGCCGATCGGTGATATAGCGCTGCGACAACTTGGCCGAAGCAATGATAGCGGAGTCGGTGATATCCACTCCATGGTGAACTTCATACCGCTCTTTAAGGCCTCGCAAGATGGCAATGGTGTCTTCTTCTGAAGGCTCATCAACGATAACTTTTTGAAAACGTCGCTCTAACGCCGCATCTTTTTCAATAAACTGGCGATACTCATCCAGCGTAGTCGCCCCCACACAGTGGAGCTCACCGCGAGCCAACGCCGGCTTCAACATATTGCCCGCATCCATTGCGCCCTCGGCTTTTCCCGCGCCAACCATGGTGTGCAGCTCATCAACGAAAAGGATGATTCGCCCTTCTTGCTTGGCCAATTCATTGAGCACGGATTTAAGTCGCTCTTCAAATTCACCACGAAATTTTGCACCTGCCAAAAGAGAGCCAAGATCCAACGACAGCAGACGTTTATCTTTTAAACCTTCAGGCACTTCGCCATTGATGATTCGCTGTGCCAGCCCTTCGACAATTGCCGTTTTACCGACACCTGGCTCACCAATGAGCACCGGATTATTTTTGGTACGACGCTGAAGCACCTGAATTGTGCGACGAATCTCATCGTCACGTCCGATCACAGGATCTAACTTACCGGCCTCCGCACGAGCTGTTAGATCGATGGTGTATTTGTCTAAGGCCTGGCGATTGCCCTCAGCATCAGGATCCTGAACGGATTCACCACCACGAACCTTCTCGATGGCTTGATCCAAACGTTTGGCATCACCATATTGCTTTAATAGCTTTCCTAGAGCGCCACTGTCACTGACAGCAGCCTGAAGAAAACACTCACAGGAAATGTAAGCATCACCATTTTGCTGGGCTTTTTTGTCAGCCAAATTTAGCAAACGTCCCATATCCGGCGACATTCTGATTTCGCCGTTGGGATTATTGACTTTCGGCAGTTCATCCAGGGTCTTAGCGACCCCGTTGCGCAGCCCCGTCACATCGAAGCCCGCCTGAGCCAGCAAAGGGCGGACGGCACCGCCCTGCTGATCCAGCATGGCGAGTAACAGATGTACAGGTTCCAGTTGTGAATGGTCACGCCCGACGGCCAACGACTGTGCGTCGGCCAGGGCCATTTGCAGTTGATTGGTAAAACGGTCTATTCGCATTGTCGTCCCCGAGCAAATTCTCTCTTAATGATAGAAAAATGGGGGCAGTGATAACAAAATCAAGCTTCTGAAAAATCACAGACTTGAAAATTTCTAACGAGTTGATCTAGAGCAAATTCCCATCCAGCCAGATCAACGCAGCCATGCGACCGGTCACCCCGTCACGTCGATAGGAATAAAAACGGGTGGAGTCCGCGTAGGTACATAACTGGCCGCCGTAGAGTTGAGACACACCCAACCCCTGCAGCTGCGCACGAGCCAAACGGTAGAGATCGGCGGTGAACTTACCGACCTTGTCACGCTTTGCATTAAACGCCTTCGACGGCGCTTCACTGACGGGGTAAAGACGACCTGCCGCTTGCTCAAATGCATCAAGTACGTCACCACCCACTTCAAAATACTCCGGACCAATCGCGGGCCCCAAATAGGCCATCAAGCGCTCTGGAGGCAAGGACATTTGCTTGAATGCTTCAGCAAGTATACCGTCAGCCAAACCACGCCAGCCTGCATGTACCGCAGCAACACATGTGGCATCCTGATCGCAAAGCAATATCGGAAGACAATCGGCGGTCATCACCACACACCCATGCCCAGCCTCGCGGGCCAATACGCCATCCGCTTCTGGAGCTGGCTCCACACCCGCCTCAACCACCCGAGTGCTGTGCACTTGCTGCAACCATTGAATCCGGCTTGGGGCACCAACTTGCTCGAGCCAGACGTTGCGATTTTCTGTCACCTGCTCGGACTCATCCCCGACGTGCAGCGCAAGATTCTGACCTTCATAGGGATGGCTGCTACCCATTTGACCCGCGGGACATTGGCGCGTTGAAATTACCGCTTTCACCGCTGCAGGCGCAGGCCAGTCTGGCTTCAAGCAGGATTCAACCATGCTCATTCATCCCAGTGTTCAGAGTCACTTTTCAACACAGCTAACAATTCCGCCATGTCATCCGGCAAAGGCGCCTGCCACTCCATTGTTTCTCCCGACTCAGGGTGTACCAACGCCAGACGCCCAGCGTGTAACGCCTGCCGGGGAAAGTCATTTATCGCTCGCTTGAGATCCGTACTGGCAACCGAAGGAAAGCGCGCTTTGCGACCATAGAGGGGGTCTCCCACCAAGGGCAAACCTTTATGAGCCATATGAACACGGATCTGATGAGTACGGCCGGTTTCCAGCTTGACTGCCATATGGATGAATCCGGAGAAACGTCGTATGGCCTGATAATGGGTAATCGCCTCCTTGCCACCAAACTCTAACACCGCCATTTTTTGACGCTGGCGTGGGTGACGACCGATATTCCCCTCCACCCGGCCAGAGCTCAAAGCATCGCCCTGCACTACCGCCTGGTAGTGACGGCTGACGTCACGACGTTGCAACTGATCAACCAGCGATAGCTGAGCTTTTAGAGTTTTAGCAACCACCATCAAGCCGGTGGTGTCTTTATCGAGACGATGAACAATCCCCGCGCGGGGAATTTGACTGAGAGCTGGCCAGCGAAACAGCAGGCCATTCAATAAAGTACCGTTGGGATTCCCGGCCGCAGGATGCACCACCAAGCCCGCTGGCTTGTTGACGACGAGAATCTCATTGTCTTCATAAACTAACTCAAACGCCACATCCTCGGCGATCCAATCGCCCTGCTCTTCCAGCTCTGCCGCCAATTCCAGCTGCTCACCACCGACCAACTTGTCTTTCGGCTTACGTGCCTGTCCGTCAGCCAGCAATGCCCCGGCACGAATCCAGGCCTGTAGGCGCGAGCGGGAAAAGTCGGGAAATAATTCCGCAGCCACCTGATCCAGACGCATTCCTCCCATAGCAAGGGGGACCTCTGCCGCTAATACCACCTCATCAGACATGATTGACCCCTCTCGCGTTCTCGGCAAAAGACGTCCTTTGCGAACCCGTATGCCATAATGAGGTCCAATACCCCCGTAGATGCAATTCATCTCGGGTGGTTATTCTGCGATCAACGCGGGAAACGTTTGGGCCAAAACCCCCACTGTGCTTTAATAGCGCGCTGCGACGCGTGCTGAAACCCATTGGCGGTACGCACTGCAAATGGCCTTCCTCTGCGGAGGGCTTGAAACGATTCATAACTAGATTTCTGTCAGACATGTACATTCGCACGATTATAATTGGCTGCAGCCTGCTTTTCCTATTTGCCTGCTCATCCAACGATGAAAAACGTGAGCCTAAGATGGCTACCGAAAAAGAATTTTACGAAGCAGCTGAGCGCCAGCTCGACGCCAACCGCTGGGATCTGGCCATCGAAAACCTCCAGGCGCTGGAGGCGAACTTCCCGTTCGGCACCTACGCCGAGCAGGCACAACTCGAGCTGATCTACGCCTATTATCGCAATTACGAGCACGACGCCGCCACTGCAGCCGCCGATCGTTTTATTCGCCTGCACCCCCAACATAGGCACGTAGACTATGCCTACTACATGAAGGGCCTGGCTTCCTTCACAGAAGGTCGAGGCATGTTCGAGCGTTTTGTCGAGACAGACCTGACCAGTCGCGACCCGGGTGCTGCACGTGAATCCTTCGCCTATTTTTCCCAGCTATTGGCCTTGTTTCCCAATAGTGAATATGCGCCTGATGCCCGTAAGCGCATGATTTATCTAAGAAATCTATTAGCTCGCTACGAAATTCACGTCGCCAATTATTATATGAAGCGCGGCGCCTATATCGCTGCAGCAAATCGTGGCCGCTATGTCGTTGAGAACTTTCAGCAGACGCCCGCAGTGCCGGATGCGCTGGCGGTGATGATTCAGAGTTACCATTTTTTAGGGATGGATGATCTCGGCGCTGACGCGCTGGAAACGCTGAAAATTAACTATCCGGATCACCCAGCTCTAGCGGACAACGGTGATTTTAACTTCCAGCACAGCCGCCGCTCTGGCGATAAAACCTGGCTTTCCACGCTAACGCTGGGCCTTTTCGATAAAAAAGACCCGCTGGGCTTCGACAGTCGCGAAATCTACAACCCGGAGTACCGGGAAAATGGTTCCTCGGCTCCGTCAGTGCCCTAAGCGCCAGCCGTTGGTAATGGGGTATCGGCGATCCCTGCCGAAACCCCGCTGGGAAATTCTTGGCCCGACCGGGCTCTGGCGACGCTTATATTCGTTACGATCCACTTGGCGCAACACGCGATACACCATTTCCTCCTCATAGCCCATAGCAACGATATCATCTGCACTGAGATCTTCGCCCACGTACAATTCCAGAATCTGATCCAGAACCTCGTACTTGGGAATGTCGTGTTCGTCCAATTGGGCTGGCGCCAACTCTGCCGATGGCGGACGCTCTAAAACCCTCGCGGGAATGACCTCTTCCAACCGATTACGATAGCGTGCTAATTCGTAGACCAGTGTTTTAGGCACATCCTTGAGTACGTCAAAGCCACCGGCCATATCGCCGTACAAGGTGGCATATCCCACCGCAAGCTCGCTTTTATTGCCCGTGGTCAGGACCAAATATCCTTTTTTATTGGACAGGAACATCAGGATGACGCCGCGGCAACGCGCCTGCAGGTTCTCTTCCGTACGATCCATCCCTTTACCGACATACTCCTCGCTGAGCGACGTCATAAAGGTATCAAACACAGAATCAATCGGAATCGAGGCGAAATGCACACCGAGACGCTGAGCTTCATCAGCGGCATCATCTTTGCTCATTTCGGAGGTAAAGCGGAAAGGCAGCATGACAGCGTCGACACGATCTTTGCCCAAAGCATCCACGGCAATGGCCAACGTCAGAGCAGAATCGATACCTCCGGACAGCCCGAGGATCACGCCCTTAAAGCCGTTTTTATTGACGTAATCCCGAACCCCTAACACCAGAGCCTGATAAATGCTGGCAAGACGATCGGGAATGGTGGCAATCGAGCCGCCCATCACGGTGCAGCTACTACCACCGACAGAAATGTCGACTGGCGTCAGGGCTTCCCGAAACGCTGGCGCCTGCACCTGCACATCGCCTTTTTCATCCAGCGCCAGAGATGCCCCATCAAAAATAAGGTCATCCTGACCGCCAATCTGATTGACGTAGATAATGGGCATACCGCCCTGCCGAGCGCGTTCTCGCAAAAGCGTGCGCCGTTCTTCCAGCTTGCCTGCATGGTATGGCGAAGCATTAATATTGATCAGAAGCTGGGCACCGGCCTCCCGCGCCTGGAGGATTGGCGCCTCCTGCCAGATGTCCTCACAGATGGTAATCGCAGTGCGAATGCCCTTGACCCGCACAATGCAATCGCTGTCGCCCGGCGTAAAGTAGCGCTTCTCATCAAATACTCGGTAATTAGGCAAGTGCTGTTTGGAGTATTCAACCTGAATGTCGCTGGATTCGATGACTCCCGCGCGATTGTACAAGCTGCCATCTTCGATTCTGGGAAAACCCAAAATCACTGTCGCTTGCAGGGATGCATTGCAGATAGCAGCAAGGCCTTCCTCGATGCGATCGGCAAGGCTTTTTCTCAGCAGAAGATCCTCCGGTGGGTAACCCGTTAGCGTCAGTTCCGGAAAGACGACGATATCGGCACCAAATTCAGATTCCGCATGCCGAGCGGTATCGATCACGAGCTCGGCATTTCTATGTATGTCCCCAACCATGGGGTTAATCTGGGCCATAACGACCCTGAGAGTAAGCATGAACGCTCTCCTGACCACAATATTCCGCAGTCCGTTTAATGTTGCCCAGAGAGGTTTCATGCCCCCTGACGAAAAGGGGCTGGCCTAGATCAGACATCATCCTTCGACGGCCAACCATCAGAGCGAATCCCCGCCTCTACGGTGGCCAGACTGCCAGAGGTGGGCTATTTTCGAATAAACCCGCCTATTAAGCAAAGTTTCATGCCCAAAGATGCCAATCAGAGAAATGTTGCCCTGCTGAAAATCTATGCGTTCTACCGCATAGCGCTGGGCGCCCTGCTGGCAAGCATGTATCTGTTGGGTGTTGCCCCCAAAATCCTGGGCACCTTACAACCGGATCTTTTCCTTTTTACGACAGGCGCCTACACCTGCCTGAATTTGGCCGTACTGGCCATACTCTGGAAGCAAAAATTCCATTCGTCATCTGAGCAACTCTTCTTTCTCCTGCTGATTGATATCGTGGTCTTGGTGCTGGTTAGCCACGCCTCTGGAGGTGTTGGCAGCGGCATCAATCCCCTGCTCATGGCGACGACAGCGATCAGTGGCATCTTGCTCAATCTTCGCGCCAGTTCCGCTCTTGCAGCGACAGCAACCATACTGCTGCTGATCGAGACACTTGCCGGCGAAGCCAGCGCACAAGCCGATTCCCGCGCGCTTTTTTCCACCGGCATATTAGGATTTATGCTGTTTACACTAGCAGTCGCTTTCAGCTATCTCAGCAGCCGACTGCGGGCTACCTCGATCAGTGTCGCCGAACAACAGGCAAACATCAGACACTTACAGGATCTCGCCCAGTTGATTATCGAACGGATGCAGACTGGCGTCGTGGTTTGTAATCCGAAGGGAGATGTCCAGCTGATCAACCAATCTGCCGTCGATCTACTGGGCTGGGAGGCCCCCAAATCCCAGAGGCGACTCAGCCATCTACCGGAACTGGAAGAATACCTGTCTCTCTGGCAAAACTATCCCGAATCTCGTACACCAAATCTGAAAGTGCCCGCGACCGGCGCCGAAGCACGCATTCGATTTTCGAATTTACTACAGGAAGCCTCTCCTCCTTCCACCTCGTCCAACATTTTGATTTACGTCGAAGACGCACGAGCCCTAACCCGCGAAGCCCAAAACCTGAAACTGGCATCTCTCGGCCGCCTGACCGCCAGTATCGCCCACGAAATCCGCAACCCTCTCGGCGCGATCAGTCATGCGGCCCAGTTGCTGGCAGAATCCGACCAGCTCATCGACGGGGACCGCCGCCTGGCTGACATCGTGGAAAACAACTGTGAGCGGGTCAATCAGATCATCGAAAATGTTCTGCAGTTATCGCGACGCCAAGCCGCCAAACCAGAAATTACTGACCTCGCAGCTTGGCTGCCTGAGTTCGTCCGAGAATACCGTGAACTCGACGGTAACCGACCCGAGATCAATGTTGAACTGGACGACAGCCCGATACGAACCCGGATCGACATCAGCCACTTGCAGCAGATATTGACCAACTTACTCGATAACGGACTCAGGCACAGTCTAAAATCAATAGGAGAAGCCAAAGCCACACTGGCCGCAGGAACAAACACGCAGACTGACCTCGCTTGGTTACAGGTTATTGACCAGGGCGAAGGCATCAGTGAGGACAATATTGCTCTGATCTTCGAACCCTTCTTCACAACAGAAGTCAGCGGTTCAGGTCTGGGCCTCTATCTTTGCAAAGAACTCTGCGAATCCAACAACGCGGTCATCAGCTATCAACGCACGGACGGAAAGAGCTGTTTTCGTATTGACTTCGCTCATCCGGAACGCGTGTTTTAAACGAGGACACCATGGCGGAAACCAAGGCACTGATCATCGACGACGAACCGGATATTCGAGAGCTTCTGGGAATCACTCTACAGCGCATGGGTATCGCACATGACGCTGCGGCGACCATCGCCGATGCCAAGGCCCAACTGGGGCGCAACAGCTACGACGTATGTCTGACCGATCTGCGCCTGCCAGACGGCGACGGTATCGAGCTGGTCAGCTGGATTCAAAGCCGCATGCCGCAACTTCCCGTCGCCGTTTTTACCGCCCATGGCAATATGGACAGCGCAATCACCGCGATGAAAGCCGGCGCCTTCGACTTTATTTCGAAGCCTGTCGGACTCAACCACTTACGAGCGCTTATACAAACCGCACTGAGGCTTGGCGACAACGTTGCACAGCGCAAAACAAGCGAATTGTTGGGTGAGTCTGCGGGGATGCAACGTCTACAAAGGCAAATTGCGAAAGTTTGCCGCAGTCAGGCCCCGGTCTATATCAGCGGAGAATCAGGCACCGGAAAAGAACTGGTCGCCCGCGCAATTCACTTCCAGGGGGTGAGAGCCGACGGCCCCTTCGTGCCCGTAAACTGTGGCGCCATCCCCAAAGAACTGATGGAAAGTGAATTCTTCGGCCATAAAAAAGGCAGCTTTACTGGCGCCAGTGGCGATAAACAAGGGCTGTTCCAAGCCGCAAATGGAGGCACTCTGTTTCTGGATGAAGTTGCCGACTTACCCTTGGAAATGCAGGTTAAACTGCTCCGCGCCCTACAGGAAAAAGCCGTGCGTCCCATTGGCTCTGATAAAGAGATTCCCATCGATGTGCGGATCCTCAGCGCCACCCACAAAGACCTTGCCAAAGAAGTCGAGCGCGAGAAATTTCGCAGCGACTTATTTTATCGTATCAATGTGATTCGCATTGAAATTCCACCGCTCAGAGAGCGCAAAGAAGATATAGAATCCCTGGCGAACTTTTTCCTCGACAAATTTGCCCACGAAATATGCATGGCTCCGCCCACGCTGACAGAAGCCGCTCTGGCCACACTTAGAGAATATCCGTTTCCAGGCAATGTACGAGAATTGGAAAACATTCTCGAGCGTGCCTTTACCCTCTGTGAAGACGATCAGATTGACGGCGATGACTTACAGCTGGCCTCGCCAACACCATCCACTCAAGACACCAAAGGCGCTTCTTACAATCCCGGCAATCTTGAAGAAGCGGGTTCCCTGGACGACTACCTGGAGGAGATCGAGCGAGAAGTCATCATCAATGCATTGGAAAAACACCGCTGGAACCGAACCGCTGCAGCCAAAGCCTTGGGAGTCAGCTTTCGCTCGTTTCGCTATCGTTTAAAAAAGCTGGGATTGGACAGCGACGCAGCGTCCTAGCGTGAAAAATAAAACTTGGTTCTTTTGACGGATCGAATTTCACGGCAACTGACGTAAACTGGCTTTCTCATTTACCACGGAAGGTAGAGAACCATGAAAAGCCACGGATTTACCCTACTAGAACTCCTCATCTGCATCACCATCATTTCCATTTTGCTGCTGACGGCAGCGCCTGGATTTAGCTCGCTCACGACACGCAATGAAGCGGACGCTATCGCAGCCGATGTTTATAAAACACTGCAGTATGCTCGCAGTAAAGCGCAACACCATAATCAAACCTATTCACTGTGTGGATCCAACGACGGAATGACCTGCAGTCGCGATTGGGAAAGCGAGCTGATTGTCTTTGATGACGCGAACGGCAATGATCTGATCGAACCCGAAGAGAAAATATTTACTCAATCCGTTTCAAGCAACAAAGTGAGATTGCAAACCCGACTGGGGTTTGGACTGACCACGGCCCAATTTGATAATTTGGGTCGCGCGCCGATTACCGGCAGCATCCTTGTCTGTGAAAAATCTCTCGGCGCGGAAGCGACACCCAGCCGGAAAATCACCTGGAATGGCGTTGGCCGCCCCTATTTGCTGGAGAGCCAAAGCGCCGTTGAAAAGAAGTCGTCGATGAAATGTTCGTAGAGCTGTCACACCATTCTTGCCGCGACAGAGATCTCTTTTCAATTACCAACACTGCTCTTTATTCTCAGAGCCACCAGATGTAACAGCTGTTTTAACGCCGCGATGATTGAGGGTAAATCTGGCACAGTCACCATCCCCGGCTTGGGGACCGCCGCTCACGGGTAACGCCGTCAAGGTGAAGCAATTGTTCTTTGGCGAGGTCGTGCAGCTGCCCTCCCCATCATTATCCCCGATGGTGATGGTGTAGTACTCTTCTGGCGACAACAGAGTCCCGGAATCACCGCCAATATTGTCCACATCCGTTGTGTATCCATTGTTCTGAAAAAAATATCTTTCCTGAGCGGCAGCGGCGGCACTCAGCGCGGCTTTGGCATCGGAACGTCGCGATTTAGTGGCGCTGTCTTGATAGGAAGGGATAGCAACAGCGGCTAAAATTGCAATAATCGCGACGACGATCATAATTTCCACGAGTGTAAAACCAGATTCATCTCTGTGTGTCATAAATCACCTTTAAAGATCGATACATAAGGGCGACAGAACTTAAAGTCCGGCATCCCAGTCGATTCGAATTTCCCGCCAGGACTGACGGCCAAAGGGCGAGGGTTCGGAATTGATCTGCAGGTTTGAAGGAACCCCTTTATCGTCATTTGGCGTCACAGCACCGTCCACCGCATCGGAATTATCTTCCTTACCAACGGGCAACATAGTGAGAGAATTTGTCGTTCCAAAGTCTGTCTCCACCAGTGCGCCATCGTTGTAGGTTGAATCTGTATTTGTTCCTATCGCCGCGTAAGGGGATGCCGTGCCCGTTAAATAATGCACGCCAGTAATACGGGAGAGTCCAATTTTTTCGCACTGCTGAGTGGATGGCGAATATTCAGAAAAAATCACACTCGAACCTTGAAAGTTTGTAGAACCCAAAGTTCTTGAACCACTGTTGGTATTACCCGTCAACGTCAATTCACGATACCAACCGCTCTTCTGCGAAATGGCATCCCGTAATTCTTGCCAACTTTCAAGCTTGTTACCATCAACATAGACATCTGCTCCGCCATCCGCACAGGGCGACTCACAGTCTCGGATATAGTTGTCCGTTGAATAGGTATTTGGGTTTACGGAAAAGACCTGTATGTCCGTCGTATTTACCATATCGTTCGTTGAGACTGTACTGAATGGCTGCGGCTCAATAATGCCGTAATAGTGCTGTAATTCTGTTGTCGAATTGTCCTCTTCAACAATGAATCTACCGCTACCGGAATAGATCCAGCGATTACCCGAACCATCTATTCTCAACCGAGGCGTTTCGTAGACTGGATTATTGGTATCAAGCAAGGTATCCAGAACCGATTGCTCAATGGCACCAAAGGTTAATTTAAGACGCTTCAACTCTCCGTCTTGAACGCCGGAACTGGTCGCTACCGTACCGAAATACACAGCGTCATCTGTGTAGTCACCATCCCAGTCTTCCGCAATCAAATTGCCGACAAATGCATTGCTGTCAAACTCCTGAAAGCCGACGAAGGATTTAGACTTAAGATCAAAGTAGAATAATTTTGCGCTGTCATTACTCTCGGCATTCGATAAAGCATCAGAACCACTTGGACCAGACCCAAAGATTAAGTACCAGTCATTCTTATCAACCGTGTTGTTACCCCCACCCGAAGACGATGAACTCGAATCACTGTCTTCTCGCCGCTTCACGACTACCGCTCGAGATGTCGTGTAACCCCATGTCGGAAAGCCAAAGTGAACGCTGGCGGTTGCCGTTGCACCTGTGCCACCGGGGGGCGCAACCGTGACGCTTGCAGATCCGTTGTAGTTTTCACCCTGGCTGGCCACACCAATCGACTCTACCGCAAACCCCAATACCCCAGTAATATCTGCCGTCTCGGCACCAGAGCGAACAACGCTATCGACCGAGATGGCCGTATAATCGCTTCCCGACACGGCAACATTTACCGAAGTAATTGCGCCGCTTCCGTCGACACTCCCTACGGTTGCGACAGCACCCGTACCGTTGCCAACAAAGGCAATTGCATCGCCGACCGAGTAGCCACTGCCGCCAGAAGTAACCCCAACGGAGACCAGTTTTCCATCGGTTATACTGGTTTCCAACACAGCGTCGGTATATCCACGTGACGCCGTTACAGAAATAGTGGAGTAACCGGTACCATTGGCCGAAACAGATGCTCCAGTGACGGCTCCGTTACCATCGACAGATGTAACAACCACCACCGCACCGGAACCATCGCCTTCCACCGAAAGCGAATCCCCCACGGAGTAGCCGCTACCGCCATTGTTGATAACAAGATCGACCAATTCTCCCCGTTCGGCCAATACCGCTTCTGCGGTGAGACCTGAACCTGCACCAGATACCGTTACGAGCGGCGGTGATATATAGCCACTGCCCCCGCTATTCATCAGGATGTTGGCAAGTTCAGCGGGTGGTCGACGAACTTCAGCGAGCAGTTGCGGCGGCTTTTCTGGATTGGTTACATCAAGGATCAGATAGGACGAACGCATGGTCACGTTGTCGCCGTCGAGATCAATCTCACCTTCATCGCTGTTTGGGTCCAAGCTGTAGTCGCCGCCGCCAAAACGCATACCAACCACCAAAATCGTTCCCCAACCGTTGATATGGTCTTCGTCGTGGTCAAAGATATTCACCTCATAGACTCTGGGTGACCCGTCAACGTAATAGGTATGTTTGTAATCCGGCGAGGTGAGCCACTGTAAATGGGGAAGAACAGACATAGGAACATAGGCCCACAGCTCAGCCCCTAGAGGGTGAGCAACCTCGGAGCCCCCTTCCGATTGCAAGCGGTAGGATTTGGTCGAGGAATCGTAAAAACCCGCATTGAAGGCGTGCAACATACCATCGTTTCCGCCAACGTAGATGACCTGCCTTCTTTTCTCGTAATGCTGTCGAAATGCCGTGTAACTGTCGTCCCCATATAGAGAGTCGTACCCCGCTCGAGGCACACTAACCGACGTCGGAGCGGAATTTACAACATCTCCCAGCCGCCAGACTTCTTCGGCACCATCATCATCATAATCAACGGCACGGGTTCTATAGGTTGCGATTCCCTCCTCACCACGGATGAAATTTATGATGTCTGTAACGGATTCTTTGTTGGTGCTATCAAGACCAAAATAACGAAATAGATCATTTTTGGATGGATCAAAAGTGTCTGCATCGAAATCTAACTGCTCAGAGTTGCCGACCATACCATCGTTATCGACATCAACACCGGACAGAATGTAGCGTCCCGTCGATGCGTTGCTCCCATAAGATGCACGTTGCACTTTGACTTGAGCGTTGGTCAACTTGCCCAGTTCATTGCGGGCATTCCAGATAAAACCGAACTCATTGTGATCAATTGTCGGTTCCTCTGACCAGGTTTCACCATCGTCCGACGAAGAATAACGATGGACTCGCGTTTGCTTACTGGCTGTGTCGTACTCGAAGACCGCTCTGTAATCGACGTCATATCCATCCAGTTTTCCCTGAGTACCTGCATTTGGGTTATCTTCCCGAAAGTAATTGTTACTGTCGTAGAAAATGCCATGAAGCTGACCCGCCCACTTAATCTGGCCGGTTGAAGACGCCTCAAATACGGGATAATAGGTGCCCTGAAAAATAGCGCCGTCACCAGATGCACTATTGGATACCACGGCCGCAGCTGCACTGCTGGTCGTGGAACTTTTAATCGAGGTTAAAATCGCATTTAGTGCGGTTTTTAACAGGGCCGGATTGGAGAGCTGATAATAGTTGTCCGGAACACCGTCACCAATGTAATTTCCATCGGCGCCTTTTACTGCGTTGCCTTGGCTGTCTTTAATATCCCATTCCAGGCGACTATCCGGCTCGCCGTTATTATTAATGTCATTAAAGCCACCGTATTTCGCAGCCAGATAAAGAGGGCGAGGCAAGAGCGACGCGACCGATGTACCCGGCGTAAACGTATGGCTCTCACTGGTAACGCCTGATGGCCGAGACTGCCCTGCATTTAGGCTATCGAAGTTCTTGTTACCCGGGCGCATCGCCCAGGGTGAAACAATTCCATCGGAACTGGCGGTCCCCGTAATCGTATAGCTAAGACGCAAAGCAAAGCCCGCCGCAGCATAGACTGGCGTGGACGTAAATTTAATTTCATTACTATTTACGCCACCACCGCAAGCAGAGCCAACGCAGAACTGGAGCCGTTGTACAACATCTGTGTCGTAGTCGAGCCCCCAGTGGGAATCCTCCCAATACACCAAATAACTTGCGGCGACGACGTCCCCATTCGCTTCCGTCATGCTTTCGATCTGAACATCCACCAAACTACAGCCTTGCCAACCACTGCTCGACGCATTCGCGTTACCATTGGAATTTGATTGGCAAGCAGGCAAAAAACGAATGGGACTCCCAGCAACGTTGACCGTGAAACTGGGTAAACTCTCTGCCAGTTCCACCATGTAATTGTCGACTTGCTGACTGTCATCAAAGCCAGTCTGTGTACGCAAATCCTCCGTCTTGGCGTAATAGGCTAAGCCAGCAATGTCATAGGTGCCACGCAATGCAGGTCGCTCTGGACAAATGCCTGTCGCGTCAGAAAGATTCGTTAGAACGCGAGGCGCACAATTTTCATCCGTACCTCCGGATAAATAACTGCCAGCGAAACTGCCCCCAAACTCCTGCAAGCCAATCGAATTGGTATAGATGTCAATGGATGAGGCGCCACTTAACCCCGGCAAGTCGGCAGCGGAGCTAAGATCGTCACCATCAAAAGAGTTCATGCCGCTGGAAAGCATGATGAACGCACATTGCGAGCAGGCTTCGTCGATATCGTAAGGATCTTCCCAACTGCTAATCCTGGAAAGAGGCAGATAACCAGAATCACTGCCATCAAACGCCGCAGTCGGATTTTTATTTCCCGCCAAATAGCGAAGACCTTCAAGATAAATCTCCGCCAGCGGATTACCCCAATCAGCGCACTTACGATTCGAAGCGGTACTGGTTAAAAATGTATTAACGGTAATACCTGCAGAATTGCAATCTGCGTACACATTACCCGAGGTAAAATTATTACCAGCGACCTTTAAAAGATCCAGGTTATAAATAATACCCTGCACACCGGTATTTATAACGCCTGTGCTCAGATTGATTTCATCTTTGGAAGGATCATCGTTACTCGCAATTTTTGAGATCTGTTTGCGAAGTATGCCGCCCTGGTGATTCTTTATATAGCTGCCTGTAATTAATCCAAATCGGCGCTCACCATCCTCACCATTTTCCTGCAGTAACCCAACAGGCTTCAAAATATCATCTGAAGCATCGTCTATATCTGATCCCGGATAGGCTGCACAACTGTCTTCGTCTGCATTGACACACGCCAGCACCCTAACGGTCATTGCCTGAACTAATTGATAAACACTCTGAGCGGGAGACGTGGACTGATTGTCCCATTGGCATTGCTCGCGTTCCCCTGCCGACCACTGGGGCCACTGCCCTCGAGCGATACGTATTATGGGAGCCGCCCAAGTACCATTACCCGAGGTGACATTACAAATACTTAGGTCATACGTATAAGGTGTAAAGGAGCCGACATCACTGCCACTGTATACTTTGACAAATGCATGTACATCGCGATTTAAGTGTGCGCGCTCGAGTACGGTCTCTGTTTCTGAATCTGTGGATCGCTTACCGCCGTACAATACGCGGCGAACAATATCCATTCGGGTCATCGTAGCCCAATTTAAAAAATTGCCACTCCACGCGTTAGCGGTATTTGCAGTTCCCATCGCCGGACACTTGTGGGAGTCTCCCGAATGAATGCCAGGTTCGAAGCGATTACTGCCGCTGTTAAAGGTGTAGCAATAACTCGAGTCAAAGTACCCGTAGTAATCAAAATCGTTGCGATAAGTTGTATCTTCTTCTGTTAAAATTCCCCCTTCCAAATTAGAGTAGTCGTTGTAGGCTTTTTTAAATAACTCATGATCAACTGAGAGACCAAGCAGGATCAACGGCTCTGTCGATTCCGACAAAATGGGAGGCTCAGAAAAAAAGTCCTCATTGGTCGCTCCCACGGCAGATGTAGAAACCAAAGAGGCGATTAGTGCAACAGTTGAGCCGATGATCTTAGTCATTGCTTTACACCCTCCGATCATCAGTTCGTTTTTTTATAGGTAGATTGCAACATTACGATAGCATCCGCCGTCGCACCACGACCCAACGCGGTTATTCTGAATTGCGGCATACAGAAGTCTTCTGAAGTGGCACAAATATCAAAAGTACTCTTATTGGCATAACACTGAAATTCGATAATATAGCGACCTTCAGTGGCTTCTGAATTACTCAGAGAAACCTCGACGCTTTTGGTGCCAGATTTTTTTGAGTTCCACACATTGGCGTATCCAGTTTCCGTACTCCACTGCCATGCAGAGACCTCTTGAACATTCAACTTCTCGCCGCATTGCGAGGGCTTAAGACTACTGGTAAAGGGATCGGCGGGATCATAAAATGCACACAGTCCATTATCACAATTCACATTAAAGCAATTAGCGCCCGTACATCCGTCAACAAAATCATCTTGATTTAAATTCGTTTCTTCGATCCAGGTTTCCGCGACTCTCAAACTCTCTTCAGCGGCTTCGAAGGCTACGCCTCTGTCTCGAAAGGAAGAAGCCATTTTTAATTCAAGACTGGTTCCTCCCATCGTGGACAACCCCAATATGGTGACCACCGCAAGCAGAACCAAACAAATAATAAGCACAACGCCCTGCTCCCCGCGAGGCGATGCAACACTCTGACTTGGCCCAAAACGACGTAGAGACTGATTCATTTCACCAACGCCTGATTTCTCAGTAAAACTGTCGAAGCCAATCGCTGGCGTAAGAAACGATCTGAATAGGTTGTCCCTTTAAAGGTAAAGGCAGTATCTTCCGGCCATACAGGATCAATCGAGCGCATCAACAATTCGACTCGTGCGGATACCACTCTATCCCAGGTCATCACACCCGTTCCGTTTATTTCATCCGCTGTCACATACTGATTTGCCTGAGCATCAAACGTCGTGTCAGTATCCAAACCATAGCTAATTTGCATATTTTCCACGCCAATCAGCAGTTCTTCCGAGATAGTTGCAGCGCTGTTGGATTGAGCTTGAAGTTTTTCTCTATATAGCGCAGGTATGGAAGCATCAATACTTGACGGCCCTAAATAATAGGCATTCGCCGTCATACGATAAATAACACCGCCGTTACCAAAATTCTTTGACGTTAAGCCAGTTGTTGCGCTGCAACTCCCTACCCCAAAAAGATCTTTTACACAGTTACCAGGAGAGACACTATTCCCTTTGTTGTGACCAAATTGCGCCGCGTTACCATTATTATTCTGTTGCGTATTTTGAAAAATACTGACTTGAGAACAATCATTGCTCGTAGCAATCATTATTTCTCCTTTCGACACGCTATGAGTCCCGAGAATTTTAATAACTGCAGAGGAATTGGTGTTCGTAGAAGATTCATCAATCACCATAGATTCGTCAGTTTGAGCAAAACGAGCCACAAAAGAATCTGGCTGTTTTTCATCGCCCGAAGACCAACTTCCGGCATCCCACATATCAGATCGAAATTCTGTTGGGAATTGTGAGATCGCTTCACTTCCATCCCACCCTTCTAAACCAAAACCACTAAAAAATACGTCAGTGCTATCAACAACATTCGCAACATTTGTGGCCGCTCCACAACCACTGTACCCTACCATTCGCAGGTCGTTACCTAGCTCATCCATCGCAAAACGCACATTCTCTTGAATAAAACTCAGCTCGTCGGCCAATCGAAATTTGCTTTTGTTATCGACCATCATCTGTAAAACACCGGCCAGAACCAGCGATGCGATAAACATGGATACCAGAAGCTCGACAAGGGTGACGCCCAACTGTCGACTTATCGGCAGCCTATCAAAATGATCTGAAGAATTGGGGTTAGCATTTGGCGTCATCAAATTTTCCCTGCCAAACGCACATATTGCATTGATCCGGCTTTTTCAGCATTGTCTGCTGCATCAGCATTTCCACGAGCGTCTTCAAACCGCACCGCTACACTGGCCTCTCCGCTTAGTGAATCAATCGTCACTTCGCCTTTACCAGAAGGTAGGAAATTTGCGACATCGTCACGCCAAGCTTCGAGATCCCATTTTGCCAATTGCGCACTGGTACAGCTCTGGCTCGTACAGTCTTTTGCACCACTGGGCGTATCGGTAAAATTCACAGCGTAAGATGTCAATGCATCTCGATTGCTGCGCATTCTTTCGAAAATGTCTTCCGCCAAATAGGTTGCTTGAGAATATAAGTAGGATGTATTTGAAAGTTGAATTGCATTGTTTTGTAGACTAGCCATCCCCAATAAGCCGATAGCCAAGACAAAAAGGCCGATCATGACTTCGATCAGCCCAACGCCCATCTGTTGAAATTTCATCATCATTGCTCTAACACCAGCTCAAGAGCACGACAGTGCTATGGGATTATTACTGGAATCGACCTGAACATAGTCCGTCGATCCTGAACGTCGAGAGCCTATTGCTCGGCCTGAGCGAGTGACGAGAACCCCCCTTACTTCATTATTGTCAGGCGTACAAATAGCAAATACTGGTGTTCCGGTCTCTGGTGTGTCTAAGCCTCCGCGCCCGGAAAACCTCAAAAAATCGTTTGACGCTTCCAAATCATCCATAGCGGCAATGGCATCGTGAACTCGAAGAATTTCTTCTCCGCTTTCAACAACGCCGTTCGTACCGCCAGCCGTGTCGAGAAACATGATCCATCCTTGATTCCAGTCTCCCGCTGAACTACAGGTCGCACCGTCATCACTTTTGCACAAACTCACCGCACGATTGCGCGATGCAGCCTCTTGACGTGCAAGAGCAATATCTCTGATCAGATCTTTTTGTACTGCTTCAACACGACTTCGTTCTGTTGTTGACTGAAAAGACGGTACTGCAACCAGCATCAGAATAGAGGCAATGGCGATTACGACCATCAATTCAATTAAGGTAAATCCGTAAAACCGCTGCATGACTTTCGCTAAAGAATATTCGCTCAGTCATAGGTATAGCAGACGAAAAGGGGAAGTGCGGAATGGGTCCGACGAGTGTCACACTCGCCGGACAAACGGTTTTCTTATAACGAAAGGAAGGGAATTGTAGGGGTTAACGCGTGAACTGGATCACACCTTGCCAGCAACAGACTCGCGTAGCTCTTTGGGTAAAGAAAAGCGAACATTTTCTTCGATACCACCCAATTCGGTGACGTGCAGAGCGCCACAGTCGACAAGCTTATCGATCACGGCCTGGACGAGTACCTCCGGCGCAGATGCCCCGGCGGTGATACCTACACGAGTAACGCCCTGAAGCCACTCAGCGGAGATATCTTCTGGTCCGTCGATCAGATGAGCGCCAACACCACAGCGCTCTGCCAGCTCCCTCAGACGGTTGGAGTTGGAGCTGTTGGGTGAACCAACCACGAGAACTAAATCGGTTTCCAGAGCCAACTGGCGCACTGCATCTTGACGGTTTTGAGTGGCGTAACAGATATCATCACGTCGCGGTCCGACAATGTGAGGAAAGCGAGCCCGCAGCGCATCAATGACCCTAGCGGTATCATCCATCGAAAGGGTTGTTTGGGTAACATAGCTCAGTCGAGTTGGGTCTTTGACGTTCAAGGTGGCAACGTCGGACTCATTTTCAACCAGATAAATTGCGCCTCCTGCCGATGCATCGTATTGGCCCATAGTCCCCTCAACCTCGGGGTGACCCGCATGACCAATCAAAACGCACTCAGTACCTGTTGTTGAATACCGGGTCACTTCCATATGGACCTTCGTGACCAACGGACAGGTGGCATCAAAGACCTTTAAGCTGCGTCGCTCGGCTTCCAGACGGACTTCTCTAGACACCCCGTGAGCACTGAAAATGACAATGACGTCGTCAGGCACCTCGTGTAGCTCTTCAACAAATACAGCCCCTCGCGCACGGAGATCATCAACGACAAATTTGTTGTGAACGACTTCGTGACGCACATATATGGGTGCCCCAAAGACTTCTAGGGCTCGATTGACAATATCAATCGCTCGATCAACACCGGCACAAAAACCCCTGGGATTAGCGAGGTTTATGGAAAGCTCCGACATGGGTGTTCCTCAAAATCTATTCAGGCGGGATCAATGGGTCGCTGCCGGCACGACGTCAATAATTTGAACGTCGAATAACAGAGTGCGGCCAGCAAGAGGGTGATTGAAATCGATCGTGACAAAATCGTCATTAAACTCCGCCACAACACCGGGAAGCTCCGTGTTTTGAGCATCGGCAAAAGACAGTACCAATCCCTGCTCCAACTCGATATCCGCGGCGAACTGCTGGCGAGGGATTTTTTGCAGATTATTGGGGTTATTTGCCCCGAACCCCTCTTCTGGCGGAACGGTAAACGTTTCTGTGGTCCCCGCCACCAATCCGTAAAGCTTACGCTCGAACCCGTCCGGCAGATTGCCATCGCCCACGGTAAACTCAGCGGGTTCGCCACCAAAATTGGAGTCAACCACGTCACCATTTTCCAACTTAACGGCGAAATGCAAGGTCACCCGAGTGCCCTCGCCAATGGAGAGTTGAGTCATAGCAACGACCTTATTCTGCTTGCTGCGGCGCCTGCTTCGACGAACGCAGTGATTCAAAGATTAGAAGTCCGGCACCGACACAAATGGCGCTATCCGCCAAATTAAAAGCCGGCCAGTAGTATTCTTTGTAGTGTACAACGAGAAAATCCACCACGTAGCCCAGTATAACCCGATCATAAAGGTTACCCAGTGCTCCACCGAGAATAAGCGCCAGAGCCAGAGCCTCGAGGCGTCGGCCAGGGCCTAAACGCAACATCCAAATCGCAATAAAGGCACTGACCAGCACTGCGACAATTCCGAAGAACCAACGCTGCCAGCCGCCAGCGTCACTCAGAAAGCTGAAGGCCGCACCCGTGTTATGCAGCAGTGTGAAGTTGAAAAAGGATGTGATAACCCAGGGCTCACCATAGGTTAAATGGGTACTCATCCAGTTTTTCGTCGCCAGATCCAGCAGAATTACTACGAAAGTAACGCCAAACCAGGGCCAGTTGCGGGCAATTGAATTAGGCAAAATGACGACTCTCACCTTCACCGACAATATTATCGACACATCGCTGACAGATCTCCGGATGTTCAGGATCCGAGCCAACATCCTCACGGTAGTGCCAGCAGCGGACACATTTAGTGCCAGCGGCTTTATCGATTGCGACCTTTAACCCCTCGATATCCGTTGCGACGGCGCCGTCAACACTATCGGTAGTCACGCGAACCTCAGAGGTAATCAGCACAAAGCGCAACTCATCGCCCAAGGATGTTAGACGCTCAGCCATGTCTGGTGTCGCACATAGAGTTACCGACGCCTCCAGAGAGCCTCCGATCACGCCCTCATTGCGCTGGCTTTCCAATACACGATTGACCGCTGTTTTTACCTCAGCGATGAAAGGCCAGAAGCTGTCATCAGCGATCACCTGTTCCGCGATCGGTAAGTCAGGCAGTGCATACCACTCTGCAGTGAAAATACTGCCAGAACGCTCACCAGGTATTGCCGCCCAGATCTCATCAGCGGTAAAGCTCAAAATCGGCGCAATCCAGCGAACCAGTGCTTCCACGATATGATACAGCGCAGTCTGCGCTGATCGGCGAGCGCGGCTCTCCTCACCTGTGGTGTATTGCCGATCCTTGATAATATCCAGGTAAAAGCCACCCAGATCAACAACACAATAATTGTGCAGTTTCTGGTAGATCGTGTGGAACTGGTAGTTATCGTAGGCTGACTGTATCTCCTTTTGCAGGCTCGCCGCTCTCTGAATCGCATACTGATCCAGTGCAATCAACTCTGCCATGGGCAGCCCATCACGGGCGGGGTCGAAGCCACTGAGATTCGACAAAAGAAAGCGAACGGTATTGCGTATGCGGCGATAGGAGTCTGCGGTACGCTTGAGAATTTCATCGGATACGCGCATTTCGCCACTGAAATCCGTCGCCGCAACCCACAGCCGCAGAACATCAGCACCGAGGTCATTCACCACTTTTTGCGGTGGAATCACATTGCCAATGGACTTGGACATCTTGCGTCCCTTCTCGTCCACGGTAAAACCGTGAGTCAACACCTCATCGTAGGGAGGGTGGCCGTGCATCGCCATGGAGGTTTTCAAAGACGATTGAAACCACCCCCGATGTTGATCAGACCCTTCCAAATAGAGATTGGCGGGATAGCGTAAATCTTCCCGACGGGAAAGAACCGAATAATGGGTAACCCCGGAATCAAACCAGACATCCAATGTATCCGTCACTTTACTGTAAGCATTGGCGTCATCACCCAGCAACGCCTCGGCATCGAGGTCGTACCAGGCGTCTATCCCAGTCTTCTCCACTTCTTTTGCAACAGCTTCGATCAGCTCGGCCGTGCGTGGATGCAGCTCCTGTGTCTCCTTATGGATAAACAGTGCAATGGGAACGCCCCAGGTTCTCTGCCGCGAGATACACCAATCTGGGCTCGACTGCAGCATACTATCGATTCTGGCTCTGCCCCAATCGGGAATCCACTTAACATTCTCCACCGCCTCCATGGTGTCTGCCAGCAAACCACCTTTGGTCATACTGATAAACCACTGAGGCGTCGCCCGATAGATCAATGGTGTCTTGGTTCTCCAGCAATGTGGATAACTGTGAGAGAACTGAGCTTTGCATACCAGCGCACCATGTTCTTCCAGACAGGCAATGATTTTTTCGTCTACTTTGTAGACATGCTCACCGGCAAAGCCTTCCACCGAATCCCGGTAAACGCCGTAATCATCGATATAGTTTAGCGTTTCGAGCCCGTAACGCTTGCCGACATTAAAGTCGTCAACGCCATGATCTGGTGCGGTATGAACACAACCGGTACCTGCATCGGTGGTCACGTGTTCACCGAGAATGACAGGAACGGTTCGCTCATAGAACGGATGCTGTAACAACATACCTTCCAATTGTTGCCCTTTCGCCCTACCGACAACGGCGCCTGAGTCCATTCCAGTTCGGGAGAAAAAGGTCTCTTGAAGCGCTTCGGTGATAATCAAGCGCTCCTCACCACTTTGAACCACAATATAGTCCAGCTCTGGGTTCAGACTAACCGCCTGACTTGACGGTAAGGTCCAAGGTGTCGTGGTCCAAATAACGACAGAAATTGTGCCCGTACCGTCAAGGCCATCAAAGCGCTGAGCGGCCTCGCTCTGATCAACGAGCCGATAGCGAACATCAATGGAATAGGATGTTTTGTCTTGATATTCAACTTCCGCTTCAGCAAGGGCTGATCCGCCAACCACACTCCATAACACGGGTTTAAAACCGCGCTGCAGATGTCCGCGCTCAATGATCTTGCCGAGGGCCCGGATGATGTCGGCCTCGGTCGAAAAATTCATCGTAAGATAGGGGTTGTCCCAGTCCCCCAAGACGCCAAGGCGTACGAAGTCGCGCTTTTGGCCATCTACCTGCTTGCGAGCATACTCGCGGCACTTTTTGCGGAAGGTGGAATAATCCACTTTTACGCCTGCACGGCCGACTTTTTTCTCAACATTGTGCTCAATCGGCAGTCCATGACAGTCCCATCCAGGAACATAGGGAGAGTCATAACCACTGAGCGTCTTGGATTTGACGATAATATCTTTGAGAATCTTGTTGACCGAATGACCAATATGTATGTCGCCATTGGCGTAAGGAGGTCCATCGTGGAGAATCCACTGGGGTCGACCGGCCCTGGCTTCACGAATGGCAGCATAGAGATCCTCACTCTGCCAACGCTTTAGCGTGGCTGGCTCTCTCTGCGCCAAATTTGCCTTCATGGCAAACCCGGTCTTGGGAAGATTCAAAGTCTGTTTGTAGTCCGTCATAATCCTGCTTTCAGGTGGCTGTCATCAGTGCCGACAGGTCACTGCCGCGCCTTAGGTCCACGGCAAAGTGACAAAGGTAATATGCGGGCTCCGTCGGCCAGGAGCCCGATCTCGTATCAGAAGGTTTAACGCTCGCCAGTTTCGGCAAAGTAGTCCGCAGCCGAGATAACATCACGGCCAATCTGTTCGCGCAACTTATCCAGGGAATCGAATTTGCGTTCATCACGTATGCGGTGAACGAATTCCACCTCCATACGTTCGCCGTAGATCTCATCGGCAAAGGGATAATCCAGCAAATGGACCTCCAAAATGGGGCGCACTTTTTCCGCCAAGGTCGGCCTCACCCCTACATTGGCCACGCCATGCAGAGAAGTTGCTCCCGCGACGTCCGCTCGCACGGCATAGACCCCCGTCAGAGGTGAGCGAAAACGATGCAAATTAACGTTCGCGGTGGGAATTTGCCACTGTCGCCCAAGCTTTTTACCGTGCATGATACGACCAGATATGCTGTAGGGCTTACCCAGTAATCTCTCAGCCAAGGCAAAATCTGCTGCCTGCAACGCTTCCCGTATTCGCGTACTGCTAATCCTCTCACCTTCAACCACGAGAGTAGCTGTATCGGTGACACTAAACTGGTGAGACGCGCCAGACGCGACCAAAAAGTCAAAATCCCCTGCTCGATCGCGGCCAAATCGAAAGTCGTCGCCGATCACGAGCTCTCGTACAGACAGAGTATCCACCAGCACGTCTTGCACAAATTCCGCAGGAGTTAACTGACACAGGGCCTCGTCAAATTGCAGACAGCAAATAACATCGATACCCGTCGCGAGTAAAGCAAGCACCTTTTCACGAAACGTCATCAGACGAGCTGGCGCCTGCTCGCTGGAAAAATACTCTCGAGGATGAGGCTCAAACACAACAGCAACAGCTGTCAGGTTCTTTCCGTGTGCGTCAGCCACCACCTGCTGCAATATCGCCTGATGCCCCAAATGTACGCCATCATAGGCGCCGATGGTCACCACACTGCCCGCCGCCAAAGCCTCGACCGCGTCCTGTTTCCCGATAAAATGCTTATGCACTGGTGATTATATCCGCCCGAATAGGGTTCGGGACCTCTCAACAATTTACTTAAATAAAGTGCTTGTGGACGCCGCAATTTTAAAAGAGCAGTATCCCAGCAGTAAAAACGCAAAGTATACCCCACTCAGCAGGGTGGCGTAATCTTCGCCGAATCCGGACAGGAGATCAGATTCTCAGATGTCGTGGACGCAAACCAAAGGTCAACAAAGCCAGCACGTAGGCACCACCGCCCGCACAACAGGTGAGCGCCAAATAGGCGCAGCGTTGATACCAAGCCCAATCACCCCAACCATCGAAAATCATCATCAAACCAACCAGGACGACCACTAAGACCATGTTGGCGCACACCAGCTGCCCCAGGAAGCTCGCCCAGCTGACTTCGGGCTTGCTTGCTACCCTCCAGACATCTGCCTTGGCGAGACCATGCGCCAGCAAACCCGCATTCAACATGGCAGAAAGAGATGTTGCCAACGCCAATCCGACGTGACCCACTTGCCAATAATGATGAAGAGGCAGCACACAAATGACATTGAGTACCATGTTGCTCGCCATAGCGATGATGCCAACCTTGACCGGCGTGCGCATGTCCTGACGGGCATAGAACGCCGGCGCTAACACTTTGATTAACATAAACGCGATCAGTCCCAGCGCATAGGCCTGTAAACTGAGGCTCGACATCCGAATGTCTGCCAGTGTTGTTTCCCCATACTGAAACAACGTCATAAGAATGGGCGACGCCATCAGTATCAGCGCCACGGCTGCGGGTACAGCAATGAGCAAGACCATTCGCAGCGCCCAGGTTAATGTGCCAGCAAACTGCTCAGCCGACGCACCGGCGTGCTGGCGAGACAGGCGCGGCAAAATAACTGTCGCAATAGCAATCGCAAAAACCCCTAATGGCAATTCGGACAGCCGATCGGAATAATAGAGCCAGGACACACTGCCCGTGGGAAGAAATGACGCCAGAATCGTATCGAGGAGAAGGTTAATCTGGCTAACCGATACGCCAAAGATGGCGGGCCCCATCAGAGCCAAAATGCGCTTGACGCCCGGGTCGCGCCAGGCTGGTCTGGGCCGAGGCAATAACTGTAGTCGAGCTAAAAACGGCAACTGAAAAACAAACTGGACGACACCCGCCACCAGCACCCCCCAAGCCAGAGCCATCACCGGAGGATCAAACCAAGGAGCCGCCCCCACAGCCGCCGCAATCAATACGACATTCAACAAGACGGGCGTAAACGCCGGAATGGCAAATCGGTCGTAGCTGTTGAGAATTGCACCTGCAAGCCCGGTCATCGAAATCAATAGCAAATACGGGAAGGTGATTTTGATCATGTCGCTGGTGAGATCAAAACGGACATCGTCACCGTGAAAGCCCGGTGCAAACAGAAACGTCAGCAGAGGCGCCCCGAGAATGGCCAACCCCGTCAACAGCATCAATGTCAGCCCGAGACACCCGGAAACGTGGTCGATAAGTTGCCGTACTGCGGCGTGGCTACCTTTCTCCCGGTATTCCGACAACACAGGTACAAACGCCTGGGAAAACGCCCCTTCGGCAAATAAGCGTCGCAAAAAGTTTGGAATTTTAAAGGCGACAAAAAAAGCGTCAGCGCCTGCCGCTGCACCTATGAAACGGGCAAATACAATATCTCTGGCCAATCCCAGAACACGGGAGCACATCGTGAGCGCTCCCACGACGGCACTGGATCGCAGCAACCCCACTTCGGCTTTTTCACTTGTGGTCACGGACGGCGGGGGCGGGTTTTCGGGAGAAGCCTCGGAAGACATAGGATATGGGCGGCCATGCACAGAAAATCAGGTGCGGGAGTGTACTGAAGCCCGTGCTGGAGAACAATTTAAACCCGGATAAATGGGTATTAATTTGCCAGAACCCTTTTACAAACCCTAGAACAGCGACAACTGCTCACCCTCACCATCGGACTGACTGTCCCGAAATCGAACACCGATGCCGAGCAAGCGGATTCCCTGCTGGTAGCGCTCGATGGCTTCAACCAACAGATCACGAAACTGTTGCACGTTCGGGCCTGCAAAAGATCGCTCGAGCGTCGTAGTCGCAAAATTGGAAAATTTCACTTTAACAAACGCCGCAGCAATACGATGCTCATCACCACTGCTGGCAAGACGAATCTGAAAGCGCGCAAAGAGATCCGGCAATTGCGCCTCACACGCTGCCGCGCCGTGCAAATCCTCCGGATAAGTCCGCTCCACGCTCAAAGATTTACGAATGCGATCCGTTTTTACGGGGCGGTCGTCAATACCACGAGCCATTTGAAACAACCGCAAGCCAAAGCGGCCGTGGCGCTCGACCAATTCAGATTGACTGAAGCGTCGTAAATCTCCACAGGTACGAATGCCAGACTTGTGCAGCCGCTCGGCAGTCACTTTGCCAACACCATGAATCTTCGCGACCGGCAAGGCTTCGACAAAGGACTCAAGATTTGCAGGCGATACTACCGTCAAACCATCTGGCTTATCCCAATCACTGGCGACCTTGGCAATGAATTTATTGGAGGCAACGCCGACGGATACGGTAATGCCGAGCTCCGCCAGCACCCGCTGACGAATCTCCTGAGCAATACGCGTCGCACTGCCGTTACAGCGGCGACACATCGAGACGTCCAAATAAGCTTCATCAAGTGATAAAGGCTCGATAAGATCGGTGTAGTCAGAAAATATCTGCCGCATCCCCAGGGAGACCTCTCGATAACGCTCCATTCGGCCGGGAAGAATCAAGAGTTCTGGGCACAAGCGCCTCGCGTATGCCGAAGCCATTGCAGATTTGACGCCAAACCGCCGAGCTTCGTAATTAGCCGTAGAAATCACACCTCTGCGATCACTGCTCCCACCCACGGCAATCGGAATGCCCCGAAGCGACGGGTCGTCCAGAGTTTCCACGGCCGCATAAAAACAATCTGCATCGACATGAAGAATTTTTCGTACTGGATTCATAAACCAGTCCATTTTGCGTCGCGAACTTCGACCAGCCCGTAGCCGGAAGGAATGTGCAGAGAGCCGGACAACAGCCTATGGGTGGAATCAGATAAAATGCTCAACGCCGCCTACTGGAATTCCTCGAGCATCGACCCCATCTTTTTATCCACGCGCTCTTTACACCAACGACACAACTGTATATTAATACAGCTATTTATGCAATATAAGCAAACAGGCTAGACCATGAGCATAGAAAATTGGCATCCACCGGCAAATCTCTCTGAGACACCTTTCGACATCGATCACGACGTCCTCACACAATTTGTTCGCGTTGTTCGAAATGGCGGCTTGGCAGACCTTCGCAAACAACTTCCGGAACATTACCAGAAGACACAATACCCCTTGATGAAACTGCCTATGCAGAAGTGGATTGAGGCCGTTGAAGGGCTTTCAAATGAGGAGATCTTGGACCTTGTCCGCTTTTTTACGATTGCCGAAGAGGTTTTGGACAATTGGCAAGCGGGGGCAGACTCTCCCGTGATAGGTCTGGTTAAGGCGCTTCGCAAACGAAAATCCCCACCAGATAAAGAGCTGCTTCTATGGATAAAAGCCAACTCCAGTAACCGCTTCATCCCCAACGGCGCCTTATAAATGCCAGACTCAGGCTAACGGTCTAGGGTCTGTTGACCTTGATTTCGAAGGTTGGCTTCTTCTGCCCTGGCGCCAGGCTACACACACCCAGGTACTGAAGCGGATTCCCCAACATGTCTTCCGCCGAAAATGGTATTTTCAATGTCAGTGCGCCAGAATCTTCAAGAACTGGCCTGGCGCGGTCATCCTCCGGACGGATAGCGTTGATCAACATTGCTGTCTCGGTCTTAAATAGTGACTGACACTCACTCATCAGTCGCGCACTAACCACCGCTCTTTGCGCGGCATCAAAGCCATTGTTGGCGTTAGTCTGCACAGCGGGGTATGTAAATGCCTGAGTCGTTTGATCAAATAAAATACTGTAAGTGGAGCCTTCCGTATTGCGGCAAACAAACTTAAAAATCGCCTGTTCTTCAGAAATAGCTTTCTGCATCGTGCCACGCATCACCTTCACACAACCATCCTGCGATTCGAGCTTCTCTGCCGCCTGCTTCAAGTCACCAATAAAGCTCTGATACTTAGCTGGCAACCAAAGCGCTGAGTCTTCAACACCGTGCACGTCCACCGCCGGCATTAAAGAAAGGGATATCAGCAAGCACTGGATGAATGGCGCAAAAATATGGCGCAATTGAACATTTTTGAAAATCATGCCTTTACAGATGTTTACTTTGCAATAATAATTTCTCGCGCCAGGACGCCTGGATGTCCCGGCTCCGATGTGCGTCGTGACACTTCTTCAAGCATAGCTAACCTTTATGGCTCAGGGTACTAAGGGCTGAAATGTTAAGAGTTGTGAATAGGCTCACAGGCCCGCGCCACTTATTCAACTAGGCTGTAATGGTCTGCAAATCATACGATAGCGAAAACGGACATCTGCTATGAAACATGCTGTTGCTTTTCTACTTTTCCCGTTGTTGGTTATCTGCTCGACGACTTCCCGTGCAGATTCGTTCCTCAACGGCATTGCAGTACATCAGGAATTTAACAACGACCTTTTCCTTGCGGCCTATTCCAGTAATTCCCTCTCGCAAAATGCAAACACTCAGCTGAATAGTGCGAAAGAACGCAAAATGACGCTGCATATTGCGGCAAAGCGCCTATCTGCTCGTAAACTGAATGCTTTGTGGATTGAAGGGCTCGCGATTAACAACTCTGAAGAACATTTAACCGAGAGCGCTGACGCTATTGGAAAACTCAGCCAAATGATCACACGATCACTGAAAGCCGGAGACCAATTGGTATTGGCAGAAGTCGCTGAAAGCACCATCGTCCGATTAAATGGTGTGACCTTGGGGACATTAAAATCGCCTGAACTTTTCCCTATGCTACTGAGAACCTGGATTGGGGAAGTGCCTCTCTCAACCGGATTCCGTGAAGCAATTTTACAGCAAGGCCGCATCGAGCCAGAGGTAAAAGCAAGATTTGACAGCTTGCAACCGACCGCAGAGCGCAAGCAAACCATCGCCAAGTGGTTGGCTCCGGCGCCTAAACCAGCACCGAAGCCCGCTCCAAAGGCCGTTCCAGCCCCACCCGATGAACCGGTAAAACAAATTGCCAAAGCCGCCGCACCTACAACTACGGCGAATCAAAGCCCGCCTCAACCAGCCCCAGCGCCTACAGAACCTAAAACAGAGCCCCAGACCGCTCAAACTGACAGCAGAAGCCAGACAGACGCTTCGGAAACCATCTATCTGACCAGCTCGGCTGAACTGGTTCGGAGCGAAGCCAAAACGCCTGCAGAAGCCGAGCCTGGAAATACAGAAGAAGCTCTGGAGTTATTGGTAGCAGAAGAGGAATTATTGGAAGAGCACGAGGATTTGATCGAAGAGATTGAAATTCCCAATGTGGAATCCCTGGTCAGCCGACAGCGTTATTTTACCAACCTACTACGCCACCTCTATCAGAACATTCACTACCCAAAGAGCGCCATTCGCAAAGGCATTGAAGGCAGCATCATGTTCGCTTTAGTGCTCGACAGGGAAGGTAAGATCGTAAGTGTCTCCGAAGTGGAAACATCCAGATACAACGTATTGAACAAAGCTGCGATGCGTGCGCTGAAAGACTCTGAGCCCTATCCTCCCATCCCTCAAGCGCTATCAGGACAGGAGTTTGTCTTTTCGGTACCGATCAACTTCAAGTTGACCGGGGGCGAGTGATCACCCCTTAATCGCGACCAGGCCCTGTTGGAGGCTTGGCGCCACCGGGAAAAGGAATCGGTGTCACCTTCTCCCCGCCTTTCACCTCAGTGATCTTGACCACCCCTTCTTTTTCAACCTCATCAATGCGGATAATTGCATGCATGGGTATGTAGGACCTGGCGACTTTGCTGAACTCATTTTTCAATCGCTCTTCACCCGGATCAACGATGACCTGAGTACGCTCACCAAACAGAAACTCTTCGACCTCAATAAAGCCGTACATATCACTTTGGTAGATCGCACGAGCGTAGAGCTCATACACCTGGTTCTGATTGTAGAAAATGACTTTATAAATTGGCTTCTCAGACATCGTTCGTAAGGAATTCTCAAATAAGCGGTTATCCGCTGATTACGGCGAAATGGTAGCTTTGCATCACGGGGGTCGAAGACTAGCACAAGTAGTGGCTAACCTGTACGTAAACTTACTCCTAAGATACTTGACCGAATCTTTAGGCATGCTGGGCGCCCGCGAGGGCTTTTTCAATTTGATCGACGATCTGCAGAGTATGTGTTGAAAAGGATCTGCGCAGGGCTATAATTCAGCGCCCCAATTTCGACTAATTTTTATCCAGGCTGCGCCATGACTGATCGGCAACTGAAAAAGCTGTTTATACAGACCTACGGCTGTCAAATGAACGAGTACGATTCCGATCGCATGCGCGACTTGCTGGGTGAATCCCACCAAGTTGTGGCCACGGATAATCCCGAAGATGCCGACATTTTATTGGTAAATACCTGCTCAATTCGTGAAAAAGCCCAAGAAAAGCTGTTTCATCAATTGGGTCGCTGGAAAAAGCTAAAACAAAAGAACCCGGATCTCATCATTGGTGTTGGGGGTTGTGTGGCGAGCCAGGAAGGTGACGCCATCGCCGACAGGGCGCCGTTTGTTGACCTGATATTCGGCCCGCAGACTCTACACCGCCTCCCGGAAATGATTGAAACCCCAAAAGGCAATGGTGCGGTTGTTGTCGACATCAGCTTTCCTGAAATTGAAAAATTTGACCACCTGCCTGCCCCCCAGGCCGACGGCGTCAGTGCGTTCGTCTCTATCATGGAAGGCTGCTCCAAGTACTGTACCTTCTGTGTAGTCCCCTACACCCGCGGCGAAGAAGTCTCTCGCCCCCCAGAAGCCGTACTGGAAGAAATTGTCAGCTTGGCCGAACAAGGCGTACGGGAAATTAATCTACTGGGGCAAAATGTGAATGCCTATCGGGCCACCAGCCGCAGCGGCAGCTTGATGGATCTCGCCGATCTCATTACCTGCGTCGCGGAAATTGACGGTATTGATCGCATCCGTTTCACCACCTCCCATCCTGTGGAGTTTTCTGACAATCTGATTGCCGTCTATGAGGATGTTCCTGAGCTGGTCAGCCACCTTCATCTCCCCGTACAAAGTGGTTCAGATCGCATTCTCGCAGCGATGAAGCGTGGGCATACGATCTTAGAATACAAATCAAAACTGCGTCGCTTGCGGAAAATTCGGCCCGACATCAGCTTTTCCTCAGATTTTATCATCGGCTTCCCCGGAGAATCTGACGCGGACTTCCAGGCGACCATGAAACTGATAAGGGACATGGAATTCGATACCTCCTTCAGCTTTATCTACAGCCCGCGCCCTGGCACACCTGCTGCCAGCCTTCCAGACAGCACCCCGATGGATGTCAAAAAAGAACGCCTGAAAGAGTTGCAACACACCATTAACCAGCAGGCGCAGCAAATTTCACGTCAGATGGTTGGCAGCGAACAGCGGATACTGGTCAGCGGTTTTTCGAAGAAAGATCCGGGTCAACTCAGCGGACGCACGGAAAACAATCGCGTGGTCAATTTCCGCCACGAAGACACATCGCTGATCGGCCAATTTGCTACGGTCAAAATCGAAGAAGCGCTGCCGAACTCCCTTCGCGGCACGTTCATAATTTAAAGATATAAAGAAAGAGAATTTAAGAATCGATTATCTGAAAAACAGGCTTTTCAGCTCAGGCCGTAATAGAGTAGTCTAACCTTGTTTTACCATAGGCGGATTTTTGATCAATTTGGATACGACCACCACTCCCGACAAACTGTTCAGTCAACAGCTCACTCTAGAGCCAAACGACACCCGTAGACTCGCGTCACTCTGCGGTAAGTTTGATGAAAACCTGCGCCAGATCGAGCGGCGCCTGAATATTGAGATTCGCAATCGCGGAAATCAATTTGCGCTGCTTGGTGACTCTGCAACTGTCGCTACTGCCGGAGATCTTTTGAAAGACCTCTACCAGACCACTGCCAATGGTGCAGAACTGAGCCCCGACGAAGTACATTTAGCGTTACAGCAATCGAGCCGAGAGTCGCTGCAAACCTCTAACCAATCAGCGGGCCAAAAGAACGCCAAGGACGAGTACGGCGGCATCACTTTAATCCGCACCAAAAAGTGCACGGTTAAGCCCAGAGGTCAGCATCAAAAAGACTATGTCCGCGCCATTCAAACAAATGACATTAATTTTGGCATTGGTCCGGCGGGAACAGGCAAGACTTACCTGGCTGTCGCCTGTGCGGTAGAAGCCTTTCTAAAAGATGAAGTGGAGCGCATTCTGCTGGTGCGTCCCGCGGTTGAAGCCGGTGAAAAGCTCGGCTTTTTGCCCGGAGATCTTGCCCAGAAGGTCGACCCCTATCTCCGCCCGCTTTATGATGCACTTTATGAAATGCTTGGCTTTGAGACAGTCGGAAAACTGATCGAGCGCAGCGTTATCGAAGTCGCCCCCCTCGCATATATGCGCGGACGGACACTGAATAACTCCTTTGTCATTCTCGACGAAAGTCAGAATACGACACGAGAACAGATGAAAATGTTTTTGACCCGCATCGGATTTGGCTCAACGGCAGTCATTACTGGCGACCCATCTCAAATCGATCTGCCACGGGGACAGGCTTCGGGACTGAGGCATATCATCGACGTGCTCAAAGACATCAACGGGATCAGCTTCACCCATTTCGACGCTAAAGATGTGGTTCGCCACCCACTTGTACAGCGAATCGTCGAAGCGTATGAAAAGGCGGAAGCCGCCACGAATACTGATGACGCCTCCTAAGCTGGCAAACGACTCCATGAACGTCACGAAAAGAAACGATCACAGCGCCGCTGCCCTGTCGCGTCAACATCAGGGCCGACTGCGGTCAGCGACATTTTTTCGAGCACCGCTGCCGTGAAGCTGACTGTGGACATTCAGAATGCAGCGGACGATTGCTGGGTGCCCTCGGAACAAGCCATGACAGCCTGGATTGAACAGGCACTGGTAGATCATCGCGATCATGCTGAGATATCACTACGCCTGGTAGCTCCTGCAGAAAGCCAGGATTTAAATCAGCGTTACCGAGATAAAAACAAGCCCACCAACGTCCTTTCTTTTTGTGCGGATATTCCAGAAGAACTCAACATTCCTTTTCTTGGAGACCTGGTTGTCTGTGCAGATCAGGTCAACCGTGAAGCCCTTGAACAGAATAAAAGTCGCGACGCGCACTGGGCCCACATTTTAGTACACGGCACCTTGCATCTGTTGGGCTACGACCATATTGAGGATAGCGACGCAGAAATCATGGAGTCACTGGAATCGCAGATTGTCACAAGTCTGGGATACCCTCCCCCTTACGAACTTATCGCCTGAATTAACGATAACCACCACTACAGGAGTTATAACACATCATGTCAGAGGACCCGTCGAGTAGTCCCTCCGCCTCCAACCGAACGAGTGAAAAAAACTCGGATAAAAGCTGGCTGGAGAAACTACTTAACACCTTTTCTACGGAGCCAAAATCGCGCCTCGAGCTGCTCGACATCATCAAATACGCCGCCGACAGCGGCGTTATTGAAACCGAAGAGCTAGAGATTATTCAGGGCGCACTGGATGTGGCCGACATGCAAGTGCGGGAAATACAGATTCCCCGCTCCCAGATGGTGGTGATCCGCATCGACGAATCTCCGGACAGCTTTTTGCCCAAAATCATTGAGTCAGCACACTCGCGATTCCCCGTCGTCGGCGAATCGACAGAGGATGTTCGCGGCATATTATTGGCGAAAGACTTACTCCCACTGATTTTACAAGGTTGCGAGAACTTTGAACTCAAAGACATCATTCGCCCCGCCCAAGTCATTCCTGAGAGCAAGCGTCTGAACGTTTTACTTCGGGAGTTTCGAGAAAATCGCTACCACATGGCGATGGTGATCGATGAATATGGTGGCATCTCCGGCTTGGTAACCATCGAAGACATCCTCGAAGAAATTGTCGGTGAAATCGAAGATGAAACTGACGACGAAGAGCAAGACGCGTTTATCCGCAAAGTGTCCGATACAGACTACATCGTTAAAGCTTTGACGCCAATTGAAGAATTTAATGAGTTCTTTGAAGCCAACTTCAGTGAAGATGAATCGGTTACGATCGGCGGCATATTAATGCGAAGTTTTGGCCATTTGCCCCAGCGCAACGAAGCTACCGAAATTGACGGATACCAATTCAAGGTCCTCTATTCAGACAATCGCCAAATTCATTTGGTCAGACTTACGCCGCCGGCAGGGCAATAACCCGCCGGCGCCACACTCCCTGTAAAACCGCCAGAAAGATTTCCCTTGAGCCTCACGACATACCCCAAACACCACTACCGCAACTGGCTGGTGGTCATCCTGGCGGGCGCAATGCTGCCACTAAGTCTTGCACCACTCGACTGGTGGCCGCTGGCCATTCTCAGCCCCCTACTGTTAATTTGGCTGACCGCGGGCAAAACCTATCGACGACAGCGTAATTACACCTTTTGTTATGGATTAGGTTATTTCGGCGTTGGGGCCAGCTGGGTCTTCGTCAGCATTCACGATTACAGTAATACCCCCCTGGCGATGGCCGTTATCTTTACTGCCTTGTTCATCGTCTTGCTTGCCGCCATATTTACTCTCCCCTTCATGTTGCTGCGTTTCATCCGTCAGCCCTTTGGGACATCCGGTTATGTGCTGTTGTTTGCCAGCCTCTGGGTGCTTGGAGAGTGGCTGCGCAGCTGGTTATTCACAGGGTTTCCCTGGTTATACGTAGGCTACAGCCAAATCATATCTCCCTTACAAGGATGGGCTCCTATTGGCGGTGTCTTTCTCATCAGCTTTTGGGTTTTACTGAGCGCCGGCGGTTTACTGGTTCTATTTACACCAGTACAGTGGGCTAAAAAGCTGCTGTGGAGCCTATTATTGGTTAGTATCTGGGGAAGCGGTTATCACCTGAAGGGGCAGAATTGGACGCAAGACGAAGGTAAATCTCTGACCGTCGCCTTGGTACAGCCCAATATTCCCCAAGAAAAGAAATGGCAACCGGACTTTCTGATGCCCACACTGGAGAGGCTCAACCGGCTGAGCGAACCCGGCTGGAAAGCAGACTGGATGGTATGGCCGGAAGCCGCAATACCACTGCTCTATCGAGAGGCAGAGCCTTACTTGGCAAGCCTGCGACAACAAGCCCTGGAAAGTAATACCGCTTTTCTGACGGGCATTCTTTACGACGATCCAATCCAAGGAAAATACTATAACAGCGTCATCGGGCTGGGAGTGGCATCTGGAGTCTATCGAAAAACGCGACTTGTGCCTTTTGGCGAGTATGTTCCGCTAGCGTCGGTTTTCGCCAACCTCTTCGATTTTTTCCAATTGCCGATGTCGATCATTTCACCCGGCTCGACCGATCAGCATGGCATACAGATTGGCTCGCACCTACTCGGCACAGCAATCTGTTACGAAATCGTCTATCCGGACCTTGTGGCTCGATTGGCATCGCAAAGCTCTGTTCTGCTCACGGTCAGCAACGACGGCTGGTTTGGCCATTCTTGGGGTCCCTTACAACACCTACAGATGGCACAAATGAGGGCTCTTGAGACTGGACGCTATGTGATTCGGGCAACCAACAATGGTGTCAGTGCAATTATTTCCCCCAAGGGCGAAATCACCGCTCGCACAGACCAATTCGTTGAAGCCTTTCTTTTAGGTGAGTTTGAGCCGAAGCAAGGCGCTACCCCGTTTATGGTCGTCGGTAGCGCCCCCGTACTTGGTATCAGCTCGATTCTTGTGTTGCTGATTCTGATTCTGGGAAGAACCGGCAAAAACAAGAAGAATATGGCGTCAGGCGAGTAGCGACTCGCCGAATTCCGGCTTATTACTCTGTCGCGTCATTAAAGAAACCGGACGCCCCATTTCCAATGCAGGTTCAAGTAACGTCCGGCGGGAGGACTCACTGACCTTATAGCTTTGCATGTGCATTGGAGACTTGCCAACCCAACGAAACCGCCAGCGCAGCCAGTCTGGGTTTCCCCCAGGACTCAACTGAAAAAAGTCAATTGTCGAGGGATCGACATTGAGGCGCTCAACGACCTGGTGCGCAATCGACTCGGCATTTTTGCCGAGCTGACGCGGCGGGCTATCCGGCGCTTCAATTAAGATGACGGAATACCGGCAGTTGTGAAATAAACAACCCACCTGCAAGGTGATAAGACGCCCAAGCCGATTTTTCAGGCGAATAATTTCTGCGGGAAAATGTAATGATATGGACATAACAGTGATATCAGACCAGGTTTATACGAATTTATTATCTACGACCTTAATGAAAATTTTTTTACTCTTTGAAAATGCTTCGCAAGCATAGCCTCAGAGTCAGGTCGCGCCTTGTTCCAGCTCAATGCCGAACGCCGATTTTGTCAGATTCTCCAATATTTTTCAGGGTGTAAAATTCATCTGGCGCGGTTAAAAACTGATTGGCACCAAATACAGCCAACTAAGTATAGACACGAAATCAGGATTTCGCCGCCACACCGCCAATGACCTCTGTCATCGACTTGACAGCCAAGATTCCATGTCGGTTTCCATAGCGGATTCAAGGAGGTAGATTCCTCCGTCAACCGCTTCAAAAAAAGCCTCTATTATCTCGCTGCCCAACGTAAACAAATTACGTGCATCCGCCTGCTCACAATCACCGTGAAGGATGTCTCGAGTTATAGAATTCAAAAAAAACGCCAACTTCAGCTCGTAATTCTTGAGTTCTGTCAGTGAACGCCACTGACTTTTCACCGCCGGATCAACAACATCAATCTGACGTAATAATGTGCGATTTGCATCCTCCACACACTGTATCCAGAAGCGCAGTTTTTTGTCGTGCTCCTCATCACACTTGCCTATGACCGCAGCGTGAGTCGACAAACCACGAATCTTCGCCAGGTGCTCAACCAAACGAGGCAGCTCTTTGCTGACCAACTGAATAACCCACTCTGAGAGGAGGTCTGGCTGAGGAGAGGACGTCTCTGTTTCCGGCAGCTCGCAAGTGACAGCAAACGGTTCCGACAAGCGCTGAACCAAGTCGGCATTTAGCTGTATCATCTGATCGATGAGAAAAGAGTGATACTCGAAATTTTCGAGAACGGAATCGCCTTCCCAATCGTGACAAACCGTATTCCAGCTATGTTGCAAGTTGTCCTGCAAGTGCTGCGGCACCAGCTGGTCAAAATTTTCGCAGCAATGGTTCAGCACCCAAATACGACGATTAACCTGGGACTGGATCAAGTTAACGTCTTCCATAAACAGTCCACTTCCCGCTAAGTGAGCAAGGCTGACCCCACGATGACGCTGAACCGCACTAATCAACCGATTCAATAGCCGCACAATAACGACCATCGAGTGGCGCTCACGGTAAGTCTCTGTAACAGCGGATAACTCTTTCATACGGTCTGGCTGGTTTGCGGGGCGGGGGCGGATGTCCAGCCCGTTTAAAGTAATCTTTGGTATACCCTGGCTCACCTTACGGCGCTCCCTTAACAGTTCAATGTGACAGTCTGGACGAAGGAATGGGCATTATCTAAGCCGCAACAATTTGCTCCAAACACGTCAATTCTCGACGGCTACGACTGAGCGCTTCCCGAGCAGTACACTTGGCCGACAGAGCAAAAATCGTTCTAACGAAGGAACTCACTAGATCTGATCACAGGTCTTGAGCAAAGTTCGTTCCACCAAAACATAGGCAATATCCGGCATAGCAAGGAGATATTCCTGCACCATCACACAGCATTCAATGTAAATTCTGCACTCCGAAATAACATTTATGGAAAGCCTATCGCGTAACCACACGGAATCTATTCGCTAAATAAGATTTACTCGCAAATCGGCAGTGCAAAACTACTGTTTAAAATCACAAGTCTGCTCCGAGATAAGGCATTCAATGGGAGGCTTTTTGGACCCACCGAATCACCAAAAGCCATATTCAGCCGTCATCGCAGAATAAAAGTCAGGAAAAACAAAGGTTAGACTCCCTGCCACATCGATTTATGTCGGCACCCCGCCTATAATGTCGCCGCTTACAATCAGCCACACACCCATCCAACCGTTTCGAAAACAGCCAGCCAGAGAACCAATGGAATCACAATACAACCCGTCCCAGATTGAACCGCAGATCCAGGATGAGTGGGATCAGCAAAACGCTTTTGCCGCCACAGAATCCGCCGATAAAGAAAAATTCTACTGCCTGGCCATGTTTCCCTACCCGAGCGGTAAATTGCACATGGGACACGTCCGCAACTACACGATTACCGACGTTATCGCCAGGCATCAACGTATGCTTGGAAAATCTGTGCTGCATCCAATGGGTTGGGATGCGTTTGGGTTGCCGGCAGAAAATGCCGCTATCCAAAACAAGACGGCACCCGCCAAGTGGACTCTGGAAAATATCGACTACATGAAGTCACAGCTTAAGCGCCTGGGCTTTGGCTTTGACTGGCAGCGTGAACTGGCCACCTGCCAACCGGATTACTATCGCTGGGAGCAGTGGTTTTTTACTCGACTCTACGAAAAAGGCCTCGTGTACAAAAAGATGGCCACCGTCAACTGGGACCCGGTCGACCAGACTGTACTGGCGAATGAGCAGGTCATTGATGGGCGCGGCTGGCGCTCTGGCGCCAAAGTTGAGCGCAAAGAAATTCCCCAGTGGTTTATCAAAATTACGGACTACGCCGAAGAGCTGCTGGACTCACTGGATCAACTGCCCGATTGGCCAGAGCAGGTTAAAACCATGCAGCGCAACTGGATTGGCCGCTCTCAAGGAGTCAATCTGCAGTTTGATCTTGCTGCGCCGCAAGCCGGACTTTCCTCATTAGAGGTTTACACCACACGACCCGATACGCTATTCGGTGTCACCTATATCAGCGTAGCCCCTGAACATCCCATTACGCAGGCGCTGGCGGATAACAATCCGAAACTGGCCGACTTTGTTGCAGAATGCAAACGCCAGTCGGTCGCTGAAGCCGATATGGCAACGATGGAAAAGCTCGGCATGGACACCGGGCTGACGGCCATTCACCCACTTACCGGCGCCACGGTGCCTGTCTGGGTCGCGAACTATGTCTTGATGGACTACGGTTCCGGGGCTGTCATGGCAGTTCCTGCACATGACGAACGCGACTTCGCCTTCGCCAATAAATATCAACTGCCCATCCACCAGGTTATCCGCAGTACAGATGACAGTGACGCGGACTTCGATGCCACAGTTTGGCAGGACTGGTATGGCCGCAAAACGGATATTGAGCTGATAGACTCCGAAGATTATTCCGGGTTGAGCTTTGATCAGGCATTTACACAGATCGCCGCAAAACTGTCTGAAATCGGCAAGGGTGAAGTGCGTACGAATTTCCGCCTCCGGGATTGGGGGGTCTCACGTCAACGTTACTGGGGTACGCCTATTCCTATGCTGAATCTGCCCGATGGTGGAGAAATTCCAGTACCTGCCGACAGGCTGCCTGTTCTTCTGCCGGAAGTTGAGCAGATGGAAGGCGTCGGCTCGCCCTTGAAAACGGATCCTGAATGGCGACGCGCGGAGTGGCACGGCGCAGGCACAGAGCACGAAACAGATACCTTCGACACATTTATGGAGTCGTCTTGGTACTACGCTCGTTACACCTGTCCTGATTTTGCTGAAGGGATGCTGGATGCGGACCGAGCCAACTACTGGCTGCCCGTCGATCAGTATGTGGGGGGAATTGAACACGCAATTCTGCACCTGTTGTACGCCCGCTTCTTTCATAAGCTCATGCGTGATGAAGGACTGGTCAGCAGCGACGAGCCCTTCAAGCGCTTGCTCTGCCAGGGCATGGTACTGGCAGAATCTTTCTTCCGCGCCAACGAAGATGGTAGTAAGACCTGGTACAGTCCCGCAGATGTCGAGCTGACACGAGACAGCAAGGGACAGATCACCGGAGCAACCCATCCCGACGCCGGGGAACTGGAATTCGGCGGCGTCACAAAAATGTCGAAGTCGAAAAACAACGGCATTGATCCGCAAACCATTATCGATCAATACGGCGCTGATACCGTGCGACTCTTTACCATGTTCGCTGCACCACCGGAACAAACGCTCGAATGGAGTGAATCCGGCGTTGAAGGTGCCAGCCGGTTTCTACGCAGACTCTGGAAGGCTGCAAATGCACATCTTGCGGCGGGAACCCCTTCTCAGCTCGCCCCTGATTCACTGTCCAGTGAGCAAAAGGACCTACGACGCAAGACACACGAAACCATTGCTAAAGTCAGCGATGATTATGGTCGACGCCAAACCTTTAACACCGCAATCGCCGCCGTCATGGAACTCTTCAACGATGTCAGCAAGCTGGCGGATCGTTCAACACCAGAACACCTGGCCGTAGAGCGCGAAGCGCTAGAAACGATCGTCTTGTTGCTCAGCCCGGTGGTCCCCCATATCTGTACATCTCTCTGGCAGGCTCTGGGTCACGGCGACAACGTCGTCGATGCGAGTTGGCCAAGTGTCGACGACGCAGCTCTGGAAAAATCCTCGCTACAGTACCCAGTGCAGGTCAATGGAAAGATTCGTGCGCAGATTGAAGTACCTGCTGATGCGAGCCAGGACGATATCCTTGCTACAGCAAAAGCTGACCCCAATGTACAAAAATTCTTGGATGGCAAAGAGATTAAAATGTGCAAGGTCATTCCCGGCCGACTGGTCACCTTTGCCGTTAAATAGGTAGCGACATGATGTTGAGAACTTTGTTAGTAGCCCTGCTGTGCTTACAGGTAGGAGCTTGCGGATGGCACTTGCGCGGCATGGGAACCACACCCCTGGATGTTGGTAACATCTACCTCTTCTCCAATGACCGTTACAGTGATTTTTACATGGAGTTTCGCCAGGTATTGGAACAGAGCCAAAGCGACTTGGTGGACACAGCGTCTGCCGCTGACTATCAGGTTATGCTCCTATCAGAAAATCAGTCCCGGCGCGTCGCCTCTGTAAGCTCTGACGCTTTAGCCAGCGAGTACGAGCTAACCCTTGAAGTGAAATATCAAATCAGTGACGGAGAAGGCAAGCTGTTAATTCCTGCCACCAGTGCAGAGGTCGTGAGAACCTATCAATATGATCGCAATGCTCTGGCGTCTCAGGGGCAGGAGCAGACGCTCATCTTGCGTGAGATGCGCAAAGCAGCAGCGGATCAAATTCTCCGGCAATTGCGCTTCTTGAGCACGAACATGTCTGCGGATGAAAACGCAGCGATAAGTGAAGACAATGGCGAAGCTACCCCCTGAGCGACTGCTGAGCACGCTTAACCGGAAGCTCGACACCATCTATCTTCTTTACGGTGACGAGCCTCTGCTACTCCAGGAGGCTGCCGATGCCATCCGTGCGGAGGCTCGCAAAAAAGGCTTTGATAGCCGTGAAGTGTTTCACGCTGAAGCTGGGTTCGACTGGGGACAGCTCTATGAAGCCGCATCCAGTTTGTCTTTGTTTACTGAACGTAAGCTGTTGGAATTACGGATGGATTCAGGCAAGCCTGGCGATGCAGGAAGCAAAGCCATTGTCGAATATTGCCAGTCCCCGTCACCGGATAACTTACTCTTAATCACAGCCGGCAAACTGGGCAAAGACAGCCAGCGAGGCAAATGGTACAAAACCCTCGAGGAGCACGCGACCGTTGTACAATATCGCGCGCTCACCCCTCAGCAAATTCCAGCCTGGATTGAACAACGCTTGCTCGGCTACGAAATGACCATCGACCGTGAGGCTTTAATGCTGCTGACCGAGCGCGTTGAAAATAATCTGCTGGCGGCTAGCCAAGAAGTCGAGAAACTACAGCTCTTTTACCGTGGCCAGGAGATTACCCGGGATATCGTTCTCGAAAGCGTTGCCGACAGCTCCAGACACAATGTTTTTTTACTGACCGACCGGCTGCTTAGCGGCGACACCCTGTCTGCCATTAAAACGCTTCAAGGTCTGCGACTGGAAGGCTTGGAACCCACGTTAATTGTCTGGGCTCTGAGCCGAGAGTTGCGCCAATTGGCCACTCTCCAATCGGCTCTAGAGCAGGGCGCCCCCTGGCGGCGGCTGGCACAGGAACACCGGCTTTGGAAAAGCCGTGAAATGCTGGTGCAAAAAGCGTTAAAAAGGCTTCCTCTGTCTCAGTTACAAGAGCTGCTACATCAACTTGCTGATATCGACCGCATGACCAAAGGCCTGATTCCGGGCAATATCTGGGATGAACTGAGCGACCTTATTTTGGCCGGGTGCGGGACTCATGTAAGCAACCGTATGAACCACGGCTAATTGACATTAACCGACCTCAATGACTGACATTGGTAATCGGCATTTTCGCCTTGGGATTCTCTTGCAATCGCTCTAACAAGCGATCTTCCGGCAACGGCATTGAATACAAATATCCCTGGGCGATATCGCAACCCCGCTCGCGCAACCAAAGCGCTTGCTCTTCCAACTCCACACCTTCAGCTATGACCTGCAAAGACATGTTGTGGGCCAGGCTGATAATCGATTTGGCGATGGCAGCATCGTTATCATCAGTGGTGATATCTTTAATAAAACCGCGATCAATTTTTAATTTATGAATCGGAAACTGCTTTAAATACGCCAATGAAGAGTAGCCAGTGCCAAAATCATCAATGGCCAGCGAAACACCCATCTCGCTAATTTCTCCCATCATTTTGCTGGCTCTGCCAGCATCTTCCATGGCAGTAGACTCTGTAATTTCCAACTCCAAATGGGCTGCGGGAAACTCAGTTTCTCGCAAAATTTCTGCGAGTGTTTTGGTGAAATCTGTTTTGCGAAATTGTCGTGGCGACAAATTCACCGCCACTTTTCGGCAATAGAGCCCGGCATCCAACCAGCGCTTTACATCGCGGCAGGCGCGCCGCAAAACCCATTCGCCCAGCGCGATGATTAAGCCGGACTCTTCTGCCAGTGGTACAAAATGTGCGGGCGAGATAATGCCAGATTCAGGATGTTTCCAGCGTACCAAGGCTTCCATGCCGACCATTTCGCCCTGAATAAGATCAAATTGAGGCTGATAGTGCAGTGTCAACTGGTCGGTTTCTATGGCTTTCCGCAAATCGTTTTCCAACATAAGAAAACGCGCGGCACTGGAATTCATACCATCGGTATAGAATTTATAATTGTTTTTGCCGCTCTCTTTCGCTTTATACATTGCCACTTCGGCATTTTTCAGCAGCTCATCGGCAACCGCACCGTCGTCGGGACAGAGGCTAATGCCAATGCTTACAGACGTTGATATTTCGTGGTTCTGTATGGTGACGGGATGAGAGATACTACTGAGAATTTTTAAAGCGACCTTACTGATGTCGTCACTGGTGTTGAGGTCATCCAGCACAACGACGAATTCATCCCCTCCCAGTCGCGCAACAGTATCCGTTTCACGGACAGCATCCTGCAATCGTCGCGCGATCGCCTTGAGCAGCAAATCGCCAGCATCATGGCTGAGGCTATCATTTATTTTTTTAAATCGATCCAGATCCAACACCATTAAACCAACACAGCTACCACTTCGCTTGGCGCGACTCAAACTGTGTTCAATTCGATCGTAGAACAGCGCCCGGTTGGGTAGCCCTGTCAGCGAATCGTGAAAGGCGAGATAATTCAGCCGGGAATCTTTCTCTTTGATGACGCTTTCTACGCGCTTGCTTTCTGTAATGTCGAAGCATAGAGAGCAAACCCTGAAGAGATCACCGCTGTGATCGCGCAAAGGAATTTTAACTATTCTATAACTGTGAGGCGTACCATCACTGTGCTGCATATCCAGCTCACAATGAGTAATCTCATCGGCTTCCAACGCGGCGAGATCAGCATCCCACAAATGCTTGGAAATCTTTAATGGAAAGAGGTCGAAAACCGACTTTCCGAGATATTCTCCACCCGACTCGTGTAGCAACTGCTGACAATAACCATGACTGGCAAGCACCAGATTTCCCTCCAGATCTTTAAAGGAAATCAAGGCTGAGGAGTGTTTGAGGATGGTATCAAGGTACAAGGCGCTGGTCAGCAATCCCGCATTCCCCGCAAGCCCGGAGTTGGAATTGAAGCGAGAGAACAAAATACCGGATAACGTCCAGAGAGGTAAAAGCTCGTCGACCAGAGCCTGGCATCGATCCGTATCGGCAACGACTTCACAATACCACATCAACTCAACCGGCAGCCCGATGGGTTGAATCAGGGCGTGCTTTATCTCACCTTCCGATGATTTAGCGCCGATCGGCAATACCAGCCCCTCTGGCTGGCGAAACAAACTCGCGATAACATCCACAGGTAGCTGAGGACAATCAAACAGAGGGCGAGATACGGTAGTAAACCCCTGGCGAGATGCGTCGAAAACAACTTGGCAATCTGATTCACTGTCCCGCCGAGTTAATAACACCACCCGGGCAATACCACCCCAGCTCAGAAACAAGTCAGCCAGCACCCGATGTACTGGGTGAATATTCTGGTCTAAATCAGACTCTGAGACGTTTTCCGAATCAGCACCTAAGAGCTCGAATTTCATAAAGTCACGACTTCACTTCATATTCCCGGTATCTGCTGTCCTGGCTACGGGGGCACAACTTTTCTGTCGATGGCTGCACCGCTGGCGGTATCTCCTCGTTCACCAGAATCTTGGCCACACCTGATTTACCGTCTATTTCAAAGGTCTCAGCAACCTGAAACTGCCCAGGAGTTACATCGGCAGATCAACCACTGAGACGGCACAAAATCAGAAGCCTGACTTTAAAGATAGCACCTCTAATAGAGAATGCTTGGCGCAGAGTTGGGCAAACCGGTATATAACCGATCGCTATCAGTAAATTAGGGTTAAGGAAAAGGCGCGCGTTACACCACGAGAGATATGAGGAATGGTTTTACCTAGCTAGCCAAGGCGGATAGAGAGTTCAGGCGCCACCACAGGCAGGGCAATGGGGGTTTTTGGGTAATTTCAATTCCGTCCAGGATGTCGTCAAGCCATCAAACAAAAGCAACTTGCCAACGGCTGGCTCACCGGCACCACTGAGCAGTTTTAACGTTTCCATGGCCTGCATCGAGCCAATCACCCCCACCAACGGAGAAAATACACCGCTTTCGGAACAGCTGAGCGCTCGATCATCGAGCGCCGGATACAGACATTGATAACAGGGGCTGTCTTCACGACGGGAATCAAACACTGACATCTGCCCCTCAAACCGAATCGCCGCCGCTGATACCAAAGGCGTTTGGGTTTCCAAGCAGGCCGTATTGATCGCGCAGCGGGTGGCAAAATTATCCGTGCAATCTACGACCACATCGGCTTCCTCAACAGCCTGACGCAAAGCGTCTCCCTGCAAACGATAGGTAATGAGCTGTAACTGAACCGTGGAATTTAACTCCGACAATAAACCCGCCGCCGAAGCGACTTTATCAGTGCCGAGCCTGGACTCGCGATGCACAATCTGTCGCTGCAGATTGGTCAACTCCACTTTATCATCATCAACCAGCGTCAACCGCCCCACTCCTGCAGCTGCCAAATACATAGCAACAGGACTGCCTAAGCCGCCTAATCCGATGAGAAGCACGTGACCGGCGATGATACGAGCTTGTCCGTCCGCATCCACCGCATTCAATAATATGTGACGACTGTACCGCAGCAGTTCAGTATCGTTCAGGTTAGGAAACTCACCACCGCTCATCACGCGTCTCTTTTACTTATTGGTAATTGCCCGCAGGTCACTCGTTCCTGTCCCGCCAAATCATTCAATGATTGGACAGAGGCAAATCCCAAGTCCTGAAGGAGATTCCTTACTCTCGGCCCTTGTTGGTAACCGTGTTCCATCATCAGCCAGCCATTAGGGGTTAAACGTGTTAATGCGTCTTCCGCAATCGCGTTTAAATCACTGAATCCCGATTCTCCAGCGACCAGGGCAGTGATTGGCTCATAGGGCAGATCTCCACACGTCAAATGAGGGTCATCACAATCAATATAAGGAGGGTTGGCAACAATCAATTCAAACGTCCCAGATCCAACACCCACAAACCAGGATCCCACGTCAAATGACACGCCCGGAAACCCCAGTTCCTGACCGTTGGAGCGCGCCACTTCAACAGCAGCACGGGACTGATCGATTCCGGTGATTTTCCACTCAGGTCGCTCGCTTGCCAACGCCAGAGCAATGGCACCACTACCCGTTCCCCAATCCAACACCCTTATGGGATCGTCAGCCGGATAAAATGTCAAAGCAGCCTCGACGAGTGTCTCAGTGTCTGCTCTGGGAATTAATACGGCGTCGGTGACCATGAATTCCAGCCCCCAAAACTCGCGCTTGCCCGTCAGATAGGCAACTGGCTCACCCTGTTTACGACGATCTATCAAGGCGAGATAGCGGCTCGCATCATCGTGATTGAGACACTTATCCGGCCAGGTATAGAGATAGGCGCGGTCTCTTTGAAGCACATCGGACAGAAGTACTTCGGCGTCCAGGCGAGGTGTATCGCCCGGCAGAGATGCCGCCAGCTTGAGAGCGTCCGCGATGGTCAAAGCCTCCGCCATGTTATTCCGCCAAGGCTGCCAGCTGATCCGCTTGATGTTCGTTAATCAGGGGTTGAATCACTTCATCGAGGCTACCCGCCATAATTTCATTGAGTTTGTACAAGGTAAGATTGATTCGATGATCGGTAACTCGTCCCTGGGGAAAGTTGTAGGTGCGAATGCGTTCGGAACGATCACCACTGCCCACCAAGTTGCGACGCTCGTCCGCCACTTCTTTTGCCGCTGACTCCTCGCGCACATTTTTCAAGCGCGCCGCCAACAATGACATGGCTCGGGCTCGGTTCTTGTGCTGTGAACGCTCGTCCTGACACTCAACAACAATGCCTGTAGGCAGGTGTGTGATTCGAATTGCAGAGTCGGTTTTATTGACGTGCTGTCCACCCGCTCCCGACGCTCGGAACGTATCCACCCGCAGGTCGGCCTTGTTGATCTCTACCTCTTCCACTTCATCCGCTTCTGGCATTACAGCGACAGTACACGCCGACGTGTGGATTCGGCCCTGGGATTCCGTTTCTGGTACCCGCTGCACGCGATGGGCTCCAGACTCAAATTTCAAACTTGAATAGACACCTTGACCGACGACACGCGTGATTATTTCTTTATAGCCACCGTGTTCACCTTCGCTCTCGCTGAGAATTTCGATCTTCCAGCGGCGGGACTCCGCATAACGGGAATACATTCGAAAGAGATCACCGGAAAAAATAGCCGCTTCGTCCCCGCCAGTACCTGCACGGATTTCCAGAAAGACGTTTTTGTCATCATTTGGGTCTTTGGGCAGAAGCAACTTTTGCAACTCTGTTTCCAGATTATCCAGCTGCTCTTCACCGTCGCGAATTTCCTCTTGCGCCATCGAACGCATGTCTGGGTCAGCATCTTGCAGCAGCAGGCGCGCCTCTTCCAGATTTTCACCCACTTGCCGAAAATCATTGAAGCAATTTACCACTGGCTCAAGCTCAGCGTACTCTTTAGAAAGCTCCCGAAAACGGTTTTGATCACTGATGATGTCTGCATCACTCAGCAAAGCAGAGACTTCCTGATATCTGTCCTGCAGGTTATCCAGTTTTTGAAGAATTGAGTCTTTCATAATTTACTCGAGAGTCACCACCGCCAGCGCGATCAACTCTATCTGATAGGTACTTAGGGTTATCGTTCGAAGGTTACGCTGACCATGGACACACAGGCTGACGCAACCAGCGCCTGTCTATATATCCTTACGGTGTCCGGTCAAGTCGAATAGCTGATGAGTTAGATCGATGAGCTGACTGTCACCCTTGGCGCCAGCCTTTTTCAGCTGGGTAGTCGGGCTATGTAACAGTTTATTGGTCAATCCACGGGCTAATTGCGAAACCACCAACTGAGGATCAGCCCCACTTTGGAGGGCTCGAAGCGCTTTATCCAATTCTTGATCACGAATGTCTTCCGCCTTACGGCGATAGGCTTTGATGGTCGCCACCGACTCCAGGGCACGCAGGTCACTGGCAAATTCGCTCACGCCAGCTGCAACGATCGCACGCGCCTTTTCGGCAGCATCTTCGCGAGCGCGACGGTTTTCGTCAATCACTTCACGCAAATCATCCACACTGTACAAATAGACGTCATCCAAGGAACCTACTTCTGGCTCGATATCTCTCGGAACCGCGATATCTACCATGAACATAGGGCGATGTCGGCGCTTTTTCAAAGCCGATTCAACGGCCCCCTTGCCCAGCAACGGCAATTGACTGGCAGTTGATGAAATTACAATATCAGCCCGATGCAAATGAGCCGGAATATCGGCAAGCAGTAGCGGCTCGGCGCCATATCGATCTGCCAGTTCACTGGCCCTCTCAAGGGTGCGATTCGCCACCAATAGTTTACCAACCCCCTGCTGACTTAAATGCTGAGCCACCAGGTCAATGGTGTCACCAGCGCCAATCAACAGCGCCGTGTCTTGCTTAAGATCGGAAAAAATCTGTTGCGCCAGACTGACAGCCGCGTAGGCAACCGATACCGGGTTCTCGCCGATTGCTGTCTCGGTACGAACACGCTTGGCAATAGCGAAGACCTTGTGAAAGGCTCCGTGTAAACAACGCCCAACAGTCCCTGCCTCATTGGCAACCGCATAGGCGGATTTCACTTGCCCGAAAATCTGTGGTTCACCGAGAATCAATGAGTCGAGTCCACTAGCAACGGTCATAATATGAGCAACGGCTTCATTGCCCTCATGCACATAGCTGCAGTCAGCCAGAACGCCATGCTGCAAGTTGTGGTAGGTTTCCATCCACTGCTGCAGCGCTTCCTGTCCGGAATCCGGGACGCTGATCTCCAAGTAGACTTCGGTGCGATTGCAAGTCGACAAGAGCACAGACTCACTAACCGTGGGAATTCCGCTCAATTGCAATAAGGCATCGGGTATTTGCTCCGGCGCAAAGGCGACCCTCTCGCGAACATCGAGGGGTGCTGTTTTGTGATTTATGCCGTAGACAACGAAAGGCATGAAGCGAAAATACCGGAGTTGCAGTGTGTCGTTCGCCCGGATTTCCAGGGGCAGAGTCCCGACGATAACGTCCCATTATCGCAGAAACCACTGTCAAAAGGAGCAATATTACCGACTGCCACCCTACCTGAGACTATTCGAGCTGTTATACTCGCTATATAAAGCGAAGCATTTAATGACTCATTATACCCTGAAATTGTGTACGGAATTGACTATTTCCGGACGTGTTAAATGTCCTTTGGTCTAAGGAATCGCGTTGAGTTTTCCTCTCCAACCCTATTCTCCCGTCAACCTTTTAAGAAAATTCGGGTCTGAGAGCCTGGTATCGAGGCCTGAATACGAATGAACCTATACATGATTAATGACGGAAAAACGAACAATCGCCCTCTACCACTCGCGCTGCTTTGTGCAGCCCTGGTATTGAATGGCTGTAGCTCGCTCCCTAAAACGACCGAAGAGGAAGCTGCAGCACCTCTACCAAGCGAAACCACGGAGGAAGCCAAAGCACCGCCGGCTGAAATTCCCGAACCTCCAGCAACCCCATTCAAGGCTGAAACACTCTACGCCCTGCTGGTCGCTGAATTCGCAGGCAGTCGCGAGCAGTACGACATCGCCCTTGGCAACTATATCCAACAAGCCTACAAGACACGGGATCCTGGTGTTGTCGCCCGCGCGACCCGAATCGCACGTTTTCTGAACGCTCGTAAAGCCGCACTTTCCACCGCCATGCTGTGGATTGAAATCGAGCCGGAAAACCCCGAAGCGCGGTTTATCGCCGCATCCGAACTGACCTATAACGATCGGCTGCTCGAAGCGACGCAGCAGTCAAATCATCTGCTTGAGCTCAACAGCTCCCCCATTTATCGCAGTATTGCCGCCAGGGCACTGAGAGCAACGGATACACAGCGGGAAACTCTGATCGCGGAATTTGAAAAACAAGTTCCCGCACACCCAGATGATGCAGAGTTGATTGTCGGTCTCGCCATGCTGTACCAGCAACAAGAAGATTACGATAAAGCGCTCAGCCTGGTTCGCACCATCCTCGAAAAGGATCCTCAGGAAATCCCAGCAGCGGTCATGGAGGCTCGACTTCTGGATGACCAGGGCAAGCCTGATGAAGCAATACAAAAGCTCTCCTCTCTCCTGAGTGAACACCCCGACGACCAATCTCTGCGGCTTCAGTATGCGCGACTGCTCGCAGGTATCGATCTGGAAAAAGCCCAGCAGCAGTTCGAACAGCTGGTGGAAGAATCTCCGGGCGACGGCGATCTGCTGTTTTCTCTGGCGTTGATCAGCAACGAACGCGGACAGCACGATGAGGCGAAGCAATATTTTACGGAACTGCTGAAATTTGATCAGCACCGCTCATCCGCGCATTTTTATCTCGGCCGCCTCGCAGAGCAAGAAGAGGACTGGCAAACCGCACTGGAAAATTATGTCCGAGTTGAACCCGGCCCGGATTACCTACCTGCCCTGCTGCAAACGACGCAAATTCTTGTCAAAGCTGGCGAACTGGAAACCGCACACGAACGTCTGGACGCAGCGCGAGTCGCCTACCCCGCTAAGGAAGAGCGCTTTTTCCTATTAGAGGCGGAAGTACTCAGCGCGCACGAACATTATGAAAATGCGGTTTCTGTCTTGGAACAAGCCATTGCTAAGTTCCCCGAGAGCACACAGCTCTTATACAGCCGCGCTATGATCAGCGAGCAACTCGGCAACAACGCTCAGCTGGAAGCCGACCTGCGCCAAATCATCAAATTTGATCCCAACAATGCGACAGCGCTCAACGCTCTTGGCTACACCTTGGCCGATCGCACCACTCGTTATGAAGAAGCGCTCGATCTGATTTCCCGCGCGCTCAGTATTAAACCTGACGATCCTGCGATTATCGACAGCATGGGGTGGGTACAATACCGTCTCGGTAATTACGAAGAGTCGTTATTGAGACTGCGCGAAGCAATGAAGGCTTTTCCCGACCATGAAATTGCCGCCCACTTGGGCGAAGTTCTTTGGGTCAGTGGAAACCAGCAAGAAGCCGAATCCGTATGGAAAAGAGGTTTAGAGCTCAATCCCAATAGCGCCATCATCAAAGAAACTCGCTCTCGGCTGGGAGCTGACAACTGAGAAGCCCTAGGGCTCTCAGTTTACGCAACGACGATTCCTCGAAATACCGAACTCCATGATATCCACCATTAGTCAGCAAGCAGCCATTTCATTGCAAGGCGTGGCCAGTTCAGCAGCCCGCACTTGGTTCCCAAGGGCTGGACGACTTTGGCTTCTTATATCCGTACTGTTCCTGAGCGCCTGTACGTCTCTGGGGCAAAAGCAACCTCCGGAAAATACCGAAATAGATCCAGACATCCATCGCCAACAGATTGCGGCTATCGACACCTGGGAATTTAACGGCAAACTCGGCTTCCGTACGCCAGCGGATTCCGGTAGCGCTTATCTGAACTGGCGCCAATCCGGCGAGAACTACACCATTCGCCTGCAAGGTCCATTTGGACAAGGCAACCTCTCCATCAGCGGCGATGACTCTAAGGCAACCTTGACGACTCCCGGTCAAGAGCCCTACACGGCCGCAAGTGCTGAAGATCTCTTGTACGAAACTCTCGGCTGGTCACTCCCAGTATCGCAATTGCGCTACTGGATTCGCGGCATCGCTGCCCCTGACAGTGACCAGGAAAACTATCAATATGACGACCGAGGACTATTGGAAAGCATAAGCCAGAACAGCTGGGACATTACCTATAGCAGCTACCAGAGTACAGATCTCACCTACCTCCCCGAAAAACTCAAGGCTTCCAACCAGGACGCCACACTGACAGTGATTATCAAACAATGGCAATTTCCAACGTTGAGCAACTAACCCTCCCAGCTCCGGCCAAACTCAACCTGTTTTTACACATCACCGGTCGTAGGGATGATGGCTACCACAACCTCCAGACGCTGTTTCAAATCCTGGATTTCGGTGATGAATTAACCTTTACACGACGTGCCGACAAGCAAATAAAGATAACGCCGGAAATTTCCGGCGTCGCGCTAGAAGACAATCTGATCTACAAAGCCGCACGTCTCCTGCAGAGCGAAACCGGCTCGGCACTGGGTGTCGATATCCACCTTTTAAAGAAGCTTCCTATGGGCGGAGGCATCGGCGGCGGCAGTAGCGACGCAGCAACGACTCTGCTGGCACTCAATTCTCTCTGGGACTGTCAGCAGTCGATACACCAATTGGCTGAACTTGGGCGCCAACTTGGCGCAGATGTGCCGGTCTTTGTGAACGGCGTAAGTGCTTGGGCGGAAGGCATCGGCGAACAGCTTCAACCGATTGAATTGCCTGAAAAATACTACGTTGTCCTAACACCAGACTGTGAAGTTTCCACAGCCAAAATCTTTGGTCATAAAGATTTGACAAGAGACACTCCGAACATTACAGTAGCGGCCTTTCTCGAGCAGGGTGGTCGAAACGACTGTCAGCCGCTGGTTTGTAGTCTTTATCCACAGGTCGCCGATCTGCTAAATTGGTTAAATCAGCATGGCGAAGCAAAGATGACCGGCACCGGAGCTTCCGTGTTTGCCGCCTTTGATTCCCAGCAAAAAGCTCGTGAAGTTCTGGCAGAAATGCCCGAGTCTGTTAGCGGTTTTGTCGCTCGAGGTGTCAACGTTTCACCCGCTCACAAACAGCTTTTTTGAGACTCTGACACTGGGGTGTAGCCAAGCGGTAAGGCAGCGGGTTTTGATCCCGTCATGCGAAGGTTCGAATCCTTCCACCCCAGCCATTTTCCAGTGAACACACAACGGTCAGAATTCTCAATCCTCAGCGATCTGGGAACACACGCTTTAACTGCACATGATGAACCGCGTTCACGAACTCGCCTATCACGTTCTGATTGATTCAATCGATAATCGATTAAACGTCACCCCCATCCTCCTTTTAGTAAAAGCTGCAGCAGCGAATTTTGCCGACGGTGTCGACCTTGTCACAAAGCCGACTGACACGTCCAATCTGCAGTCAAAACCAGCTCAAAGCCGACTGGTATGCACTAAGATATATACACGTTTTGCTCCGCTCAGCAGCTCGAAGCAGAACTTCGCCAACACGATTAACTTGTCTTCACTATAGGAAACTCGCATGGCTGATTTGATGGTTTTTACCGGCAATGCCAACCCGGACCTGGGCCACTTGATTACGGATCGACTGGGAATACCCATGGGCGATGCCACAGTCAGCAAGTTCTCCGATGGCGAAATATTCATTGAACTGAACGAAAATGTTCGCGGCAGAGATGTCTTTGTCGTGCAATCAACCTGCGCCCCAACCAATGACAACCTTATGGAACTCATTGTAATGGTAGATGCATTACGTCGCGCATCTGCCGGCCGCATTACCGCGGTGGTCCCCTACTTTGGCTACGCCCGCCAAGATCGCCGCGTTCGCTCTGCTCGGGTACCCATTACCTGCAAAGTCGTCGCCGATATGATGGTTAGCGTGGGTATCGACCGAGTACTGACGGTTGACTTGCACGCCGAACAAATCCAGGGGTTCTTCGATGTACCTGTCGACAACGTCTATGGCTCCCCGGTTCTTCTCGACGACATTCAAAAGCAGAATTACGAAAACTTGATTGTTGTATCCCCCGACATCGGCGGTGTTGTTCGGGCAAGAGCACTCGCCAAGCAATTGGACATTGAGCTGGCCATCATCGACAAGCGCCGCCCGAAAGCGAATGTTGCAGAAGTCATGAACCTCATTGGGGATGTCAAAGACCGCACCTGTCTTCTTGTCGACGATATGGTCGACACCGCCGGCACCCTCTGTGGCGCAGCAAAAGCCCTGAAAGAATTTGGCGCGAAATCTGTTATTGCCTACTGTACCCATGCCGTCCTGTCAGGCAAAGCCATTGAAAACGTCAGTAATTCCGTGCTGGACGAACTTGTTGTCACCGATTCCATCCCATTGAGTGACAGCGCCAAAAATTGTGGTAGAATCCGCCAGCTCACGCTGTCCAACATGCTTGCAGAAGCTGTACGGCGCTTGAGTAACGAGGAATCCCTGAGCGCCATGTTCCGCTGGAACGGCAAATAATCAGGGCTGGCGAGACAGACTTCACCGCCAGACCTCTCATTAAGTGATTTTTTCGCTGAAGCCTGCAAAGCCTCGTGCCTGCAGGCTTCAGCTTTTTAACCCTGTCGCGTTTCTGGTCGCGGAACATGACAGCCTTTAACCAACGAGGAACTCAACATGGCAGAAGATTTTGTACTGAATGCCGAGCTCCGGAACGATGCAGGGAAAGGTGCGAGCCGCCGCCTGCGCCGCCTGCAAGGTGCCGTTCCGGGTATCATTTACGGAGGCGACAAAGAGCCGCTGAACATCCAGGTGCAGCAAAAAGACCTGGTGAAGCAGCTCGAGAACGAAGCCTTCTACTCTCACGTTATTACCATCAACATCGGTAGTGACAGTGAAAGCGTCCTGCTGAAAGATCTGCAACGTCACCCTTCCAAGGCGATACTGTTGCACGCTGATTTTTTCCGCGTATCCAAGACTCAGCAAGTTACCGTTAAAGTGCCACTGCACTTTATCAACGAAGAGAGCTGCGTTGGCGTCAAAATGGGTGGCGGAAAAGTCTCCCACATTATGACGGAATTGGAAATCAGCTGTATGGCCAAGGACTTACCCGAGTACATCGAGGTAGATCTGGCTAACGTTGAAATCGACCAGATCATTCATATTTCCGATCTAAAATTGCCTTCTGGCGTAACCTCAACAGAGCTGGCTCTGGGTGACGACCACGATGGCGCCGTTGTTTCTGTTCACAAGCCGAAAGGCGCAGCAGAAGACGAAGACGGCGAAGAAGCGGCAGGAGAGGATTCCGCGGAGTAATCACCCCGCGTACTTATCCCCTGTCGAAACGGCCGCAGCTTATGCTACGGCCGTTTTTTTTGGTCTCCAGAATCTATAAGGTCTGTTAACACGAATGGATACGCCAATACAATTGATTGTCGGCCTGGGAAACCCCGGTCAAGAATACGAGCAGACTCGGCACAATGCCGGCTTTGATTTTGTTGAATCTGTAGCTAACCAATTCAACGGGAATCTTGCCCTCGACAAAAAATTCTTTGGACTCTATGGCAAAGCCCTGATCGGCACAAAATCAATTCACCTGCTAAACCCTCAAACCTTTATGAATCGCAGCGGTAAAGCGGTTGCCGCCGTCGCTCAATTTTATAAGATTCCACCAGAAGCCATTTTGGTCGTTCACGACGAACTGGATCTGCCACCTGGAGTTGCAAAACTGAAACTTGGCGGTGGTCACGGTGGTCACAACGGCTTACGCGACACCATTCAATGCCTTGGAAACAATCGCAACTTCGCCCGTTTGCGACTGGGCATCGGTCATCCAGGTGATGCCAAACAAGTTACTGGATATGTTCTGAAAAAAGCGCCCAAAGCCGAATTTGAAGATATCGAAGACGCCATTCAGAGAGGGATTAATATTCTTCCCGAGCTGACCAAAGGCGCCTGGAATGACGCGATGAAACGTCTCCACACCGTCGATTGATTTTTTCGAATCTCGCGATCAAAGCAATCCAGTGTATTTACATCGGCTTCTGAGATAACCTGCAGTTCAATCAAACAGGTTACAGGAGAAACCACCATGCTGGAGAGCCGCGAAGGCCAGAAAGTCCCGAACGTCGTGTTCAAAACCCGCGTCAATAATGCCTGGGTGGATGTCACAAGCGACGAACTCTTTGCCAACAAAAAAGTGATCGTTTTTGCTCTTCCTGGCGCCTTCACGCCTACCTGCTCCTCTACGCACCTGCCGCGTTACAACGAACTGGCAGAGGTATTCAAGAAAGAAGGCGTCGATGACATCATCTGCTTATCGGTCAATGATGCATTTGTAATGGATGCCTGGAAAGAAGATCAAGGCGCTAAAAACATTCATTTTCTTCCCGACGGCAACGGTGACTTTACTCGGGGAATGGGCATGCTGGTGGAAAAAACCGATCTTGGTTTTGGTCCACGCTCCTGGCGTTATTCGATGCTCGTGGTAAACGGCACCGTCGAAAAGCAATTTATCGAGCCAGACGTGCCAGGCGACCCTTTCAAAGTTTCCGACGCCGACACCATGCTTAACTACATGAATGCGCAGGCGGTTCTGCCCAAACGCATTTCAATTTTGACGAAGCCCGGTTGCCCCCACTGCGCTCGCGCAAAAGACCTCCTGAAAGATAAGCATCTCTCTTACGAGGAAATTGTGCTTGGCACCCGAGGTATCACCTACAGCAGCCTGGCTGCGATCAGTGGTAAAGGGACAACTCCGCAAGTGTTCGTTGACGGCGCCTGCATTGGCGGCGCAGACGATCTGGAAGCCTGGTGCAAAGGGCTTTAAGCCACACCTAACCTCAAACCACCCACCTGCAAAGGTGGGTGTACTAACATCGGCGGGTCTCACAAAGGCACAGCGTCGATTCTGTAGTACAATGCCGCTCTCGTCGACCTTGTCGACCTCCAGTCACCAGAATCAGAGCAGTTATCGTCATGGGCTTCAATTGCGGCATTGTTGGGCTTCCCAACGTTGGCAAATCCACCCTTTTCAATGCACTAACCAAAGCGGGAATTGGCGCGGAAAACTTTCCATTTTGTACCATCGAGCCCAATTCTGGCATTGTCCCCGTTCCAGACCCCCGTCAGGATCAGCTTGTCACCATCGTTAAGCCCGAGCGAGTCGTGCCCACCACGATCGAATTTGTCGACATCGCCGGCTTAGTCGCAGGAGCCTCAAAGGGAGAGGGCTTGGGAAACCAGTTTCTCGCCAATATTCGTGAGACGGATGCCATTGCTCATGTCGTAAGGTGCTTTAACGACGACAACATCATTCACGTTGAAGGCCAAGTCGACCCCCGCGCCGATATTGAAGTCATCAATACCGAGCTCGCGCTGGCAGACCTGGAAACCTGCGAAAAAGCTCTCTTGCGTTACACCAAAGCGGCGAAAGGCCAAGACAAAGTCGCTCAGGTGATGAAAACTCTATTAGAGAAAATTCTTCCACACCTGAATGAAGCCCGCCCTTTGCGCAGCTTCGGCCTCAGTGATGACGAGCTGGCTCAGTTAGCGCCACTCACATTGCTGACAGTCAAGCCAACGATGTACATTGCCAATGTTGACGAGGACGGCTTTACCGATAATCCTCTACTCGATGCGGTTAAGGCCATCGCCGATGATGAAAATGCCAGCCTGGTGGTTATCTGCAACAAACTGGAAGCAGAAATTGCCGAGCTTGAAGACGAAGAAAAAGTCGAATTCTTACAGGAACTCGGCATGGACGAACCCGGACTGAATCGCGTCATTCGCGCCGGCTACGAGCTCCTAGGCCTCCACACCTACTTTACCGCCGGAGTCAAAGAAGTTCGCGCCTGGACTATTCCAGTGGGGGCAACAGCTCCGCAAGCGGCTGGGAAAATCCATACTGACTTTGAGAAAGGCTTTATTCGTGCAGAAGTCATCAGCTTTGATGATTTCGTTGCCTGCAATGGCGAACAGGGCGCTAAAGAAGCCGGCAAATGGCGCCTGGAAGGTAAAGACTACATCGTTAAAGATGGCGACGTCGTTCACTTCCGCTTTAACGTTTAAGCACGAAATCGCCCTTGACAGCACCGGAGCAAGTGAGCAGAATAGCGACCCTCGAAAAGATGGCTAGGTAGCTCAGCCGGTTAGAGCACAGCACTCATAATGCTGGGGTCGGCGGTTCAAGTCCGCCCCTAGCTACCATCTCTCTTCATCCCAGCTTAGAAATGTCTGATTCCAAGCTGGGATGAAAACTTCAGATCAAACATCAGCACCTCTATCGAAACCTTCTGATCTCCGAAATTTTCTCTACTTCCAAGTCTCAAGCTGTGTCTCGTATGGGGAAAGAGAGCCTACTCAGGCCCTCTAGCGGCAACAACCTTTAACCATCCAAAGTGACTGGCGCATTGGCCAGATAGACTTCGGTTTCTTTGTGGCGCAAGGTATACCGAATACTGCGATGCAACAGTTGCGGCGTCATATCGCGCTTATCAATGATATCGTAGATACCTAAGGCAATCGCCTCGTCAAACATATCTTCGCGAATCACTCCAGAGAGCAATATAAACGCGGGCAGACGACTGGCCCCTTCAAGCCCTCGAATTACCTCAAAGCCGTCTTTCGGACCAAGTGCAAAATCCATCAGACACACGTCAAAGCTCTCTTTCGTAAGAACAGAGGCGGCTTCGTCAGCATCTTTAACGGTGACGATGTCGTATACCGTTCCGTACATGGGGCGAGTTTTTAACGCTCGGGTAATCGCCAGCACATCGACTTCGTCATCATCAACCAGAAGTAATTTAATGTTTTTGGCTCGACTCCAAAACGCCGTATTGACCGTCTCTCTTAACTGATTGTAAGAATCCATCAGCTTGGTTTCCAAGCGTCGAATCTCCGTGATATCGGTGATCGTCATCACCGCACCGTCACTGGTATCACGCTCGTCAAAATAAGGACTGATGCTGACCAGCACAATTTCATCGCTGGTGGTTGAGATCTCTTTTTCGATGGTCTTATTATTGCTGATGACCTGAGACAGGTCGTTCAGCAAATTGTCATACACCAAATTGTGGGATATGTGATGAAAAGGCCTGCCGATATCGGTCGGTAAGAAATTGATGGTTTTGGTCGCCGCTGGTGAGAACTTGCGAATCAACATGGTACTGTCGACAAACACCAAGCCGGATTCCGTGGACTTGAGAATATTGTCCAGATCCATGTTGAGCCGGGTCAATTCATCAATTTTTAATTGGTACTCGCTATTAACCGTGTACAGCTCTTCGTTTACCGATTGCAGCTCTTCGTTGGTACTTTGCAGTTCTTCATTTGCAGCCAAAAGCTCTTCGTTGGACGACTGAAGTTCCTCGTTTGTCGTTTCCAGCTCTTCAATTGTGACCTGCAAGTGTTCCTGGTTTTTCTGTAATTCAGACTCGAGATCTTGAATGCGTTGGTGGACCTGATCACCCGCATCGTAGATCACCGCCTGCCGATCTTCCGATGACGTCTCAACCGCTTTCCCGCTATCAAAGATAATCACCATCTCGGGAGAAATAGATCCTTTCGGGCCCGCGTAACAGACACGCAAATCGACAGAGTGACGATTGCCGTCTTCTCCCGTAAATTGTACGTTTTGGTAGACGACGTCTTCTTCTTTCTTGTTGGCACTGCTAACCGCAGTTGAAACCGCCAGGTTCAGTTCCGGTACAAGATAATCTGAAATCGACTGCGAAAAACGCCCTGCTTTCAGCTTTTGGGTGTAAACCGAAACATCACCAAAGACATGTTGCACCTCGAGACTGCCTGAAATAATGATTGCTGGAGGCGCATAATCATTAATCAAACGCTCGTAAAGTTTATTTACCTGAGCTGGACGCTGGGATCGATGGTATTTGGAAATCAATTGATCGGCGGATATCCGACTTTTCGTGGGCATAGCTTTCACGCCTGTATTAGCGTCAACGTTGGGCACATCGTAAGCAAGACCAGTGAGCTCTGGGCGCTCATGCAATAGGCGTGTGCTGATAAATTTTTTGTAGATTCGATGGGTTTTATCGATAATTTCAAAATGAGACTGTAAGTCTCCCAACGCTTCCGACGACCCCATAAACAAAAAGCCATTTTTCTGTAACGAAAAATGCAGCATGGACAGTATCCGCTGCTGAGCGGCCTTCTGAAAATAGATCAGAACGTTACGACACAGTGTCAAATGCGTGTTGGAAAATGGGGGGTCAATCAGTAGATTATGTGTAGCAAAGACCACCATCTTACGCAAATACGGCGTAACCGTTATGTCTTTATCGGTCTGCTGAAAATAGTTGTTCAACCTTTCAGGAGACAAGTCGGCGCGACTGTTTAAGTTAAATCGCCCTGCGCTTGCCTCAGCGATTGCATCACCGTCAACATCGGTGGCAAAAATTTTGACCTCACGACTCTGACCGATGCGCCGCATACACTCATCGATGAGTATCGCGATAGAGTAGGCTTCTTCACCACTGGAGCAACCGGCAACCCAAACCCGAATGGGTTCATTTTCAGGCGCTTGCCGTAAGATCTCGGGAACGACTTTGTTTTCCAGAATTTTCCAGGCGCCTTCGTCCCGAAAAAAACGAGTCACACCGATCAGAAGGTCTTTCGCGAGGATGGTCAGTTCAGCGCTATCTTGCTGCAAGAGCGAATGATAATCCTGCACCCGGTTTAAACCACGGACACCGATTCGTCGCTGAATTCGTCGAACGACCGTGGTACTTTTATAACTGCTGAAATCGATGTCTACCTCATCTCGCAGCAGTTTAAAAATCTCCATCAACGAGTAGTCGATCTCTGTGACCTCTGTGAGAGAGCCTGCCACTTCCGAGACGATGGGATGATTAATGTAGCGCAGTATTCGCCCCGGGATATACGAGTGTTCTTCGATGAAATCCACCAGTCCGGTATTGACCGCACTTAATGGCATACCATTAAATTTGGCAGTATCCGGGTTTTCCGCAACCACCAAGCCTTCATGCTCTTTGATCGCTTTGATACCACGAGAGCCATCCGTTCCTGTTCCCGAGAGAATCACACCGATGGCTTTCGCGCCCTGGTCTTCAGCCAGCGAAATAAAGAAGATATCAATTGGAAAACTGAAGCCCTGCTCTCTACGCTGCTCCTCGAGACGCAGGTGACCGTCAACCACCGTCATATTGACCTTAGGCGGTATCACATAGATGTTGTTTGCCAACATTAGCATATCTTGTGTTGCGGCCGTCACGGGCATAACCGTGTGGCGGCTGATCAACTCGGCCATCACAGACTTAAAATCTGGCGACAGATGCTGAATAACAATAATGGCGACATCACTGTCAGGAGGAATTCGTGAAACAAACTCTTGTATGGATTCGAGCCCGCCCGCTGAAGCACCTACCGCAATATAGAATTTTGGCAGTTTGTTGGCAGTGTCAGGATTCTCTTGGGAGTCATCCGTGTCTTGAGTATTATCAGGTTGGTCCATAGCGTTTCCAGGCCGAGTTTGCAGCAGCCGCTAAGATACCTCATAACGTAATTTGTTGCAGTCCCTGATAGCCTTCCAGAAAATTTTTAAGATCAGCCAGGGGCAGAGGCCGATTAAGACAATAGCCCTGAAAACTGGTGCATTGCCAGTCTTTTAGTAGGGTTAAACACTCAGGTGATTCTACCCCCTCTGCCACGGATGATAGCTTGAGTGAACGCGCCAGTGCCAGAACTGCCTGAGCGATGGACTGATCCTCTGAATCCGTTGCCAAATCACGAATAAAACTGCGATCGATTTTAATCTCATCAATGGGAAAACGTTTGATATACGTTAGAGATGAAAACCCAGTGCCAAAATCATCCAGAGAAATCCGAACGTTCATGCCCTTAATGGCATCTAAGACCTTGTGGATGGCTGGAGAATCCTCTAACAAAGAGGATTCGGTAATTTCGACGATTAAACTTTCACCGGACGTGCCTGTCTCAGCAAGACACTTCTTCAAATTTTCAACGATAAAATTATCTCGCAATACGCGCGGCGAAAAATTTAATGACACAGTACAATCCGGTGAGATTTTGCCCTGCTGCCGAAGCGCCGCCAAATCTCTGAGCGCCTGCCCCATTACCCAGCGAGTGACGGAAACAATGATTCCGGTTTCTTCCAGCAACTCAATAAAGACATCCGGCTGCAGAAGTCCCCGCTCGGGATGTTGCCAGCGGAGCAACGCTTCTATTCCGGTAATTGCTCCCGACTGAACATCCGACTGAGCTTGATAGTGGAGGCGGAACTCCCCATGAATCAAAGCCTTGTGAAGGCTGTTTCCCAACTCCAATCGGTCGCGAGACTCCTCCTCTAAATCCGGGGAATAATACTGGTAATTGTTGCGACCACTGTTCTTAGCCCGATACATGGCGATATCTGCTTGTTTGATCAGGCTCTGGGCGTCGACTCTGCTGCCACGGGTGGCAAATGCAATACCAATACTGGTACTGATAAAAACTTCCTGACTTTGAAGTATTGTCGGGCGCCTTAGCGTCTCGAGGATTTTGTTGGCAATATCCGCCACAACAGATGCGTCGCCAAGGTCCTCAATCAAAATGAGAAATTCATCGCCGCCAACCCGAGCAACCGTGTCTTCTTTTCGAACACAATTGAGAAGGCGATGGGAAATCTCAATCAGGAGCTTGTCACCGATATCATGACCGAGAGTATCGTTAACGTTCTTAAAACCATCCAGATCAAGACATAACAGCGCCAGGGAGCTGTGCCGCTCTACCCGCTCGAGTGCGTGTTCCAAGCGATCCGCCAGTCGCAGACGGTTTGCCAAACCGGTTAAAGCATCGCTCTCTGCAATTTCCCGCAAGCGGGTTTCGGTCATATGCCAATAGGTTCGATCGGTAAGCGTGGCGATAAAACCAGAGGCGCCGCCGTTGCGCTCGAACATCGGCCGGGCTAAAAACTCTGCCCATACCAGATCACCTTTGGAGTTGGCAAAGTGACACAGGTGGGAAAAGGTTTCGCCGTTCTGCAACGTATCATGCATATCGCGTATAACCTCTTCAGCATTTTCCCCGAAGAGAATGGACATCCAGCCCAACCCCAGCATATCCTGACCGGGCAAATCACAGATATCGCACCAACTGCCATTAAAATATACCGCTTCCCAACCGTCGTTGGCATGCATAATGCCAATGGGCGCCAAATCGGAGACGGCTTTAAAGCGTTGCGCATACTCTTCCATTTCAGCGCGAATTTGACCCACCTCAGTAATGTCATTCACGAACAGCAGATAAAAGCGCTCTTGCTGAATAGAGATAGACACTGTTGAGATGTTCAGGTTAATCACGGCACCGCTGGCAAAATTGCGGCCTTGCGTTTGCAATTTATTTGTAGGACCCGACTGCATTAATGCCGTAACAAAAAGTTGGGTGCGATGCTCGTTGGTAAATCGCTCTGGCACCAGCTCGCCGACCCCAAGGCCTCGCGCACGGCGAGCTTCAATGCCAAAAATTTTCTCCGCCTCCGAATTAATCCGTACAATATTGAGTTTGTCATCGAGACGAACAATACCTATCGGGCAGTCCTTTTCCAGGGCTGCCAATACGTCCTGCCAGTCGTTTTCAACTCTCTCAGAGGCAATCCCCTCACGTGTCAAAGGCTTGTTGCCGTTGATCAGGCGCAACATACAGACGGCAACTGAAAACAAAGGATTAAGTTGTCGAGCGAGTCCGATATAAAAAGGATTGGGTGCATTTGCCAGTAAAATAACGGCATGCACTCGGTTGGCGTCTAACAATGGAATGGCAATAAGGTGCTTGATTAAGGGCAGACGAGGAAACGCACGATTGATTTCAACTCGGTCATCAACCGAGGGCAATTTGGGTATACGAGTCCGAAAGACTTCTTCCACCACGTCAAAAAAGACCGGCCCCTGCTCATCAACCCAGCCGTTATCACCCGTTTCGGGATAATGAACTGCGCTGATCAGAAACCGAGATCGATCAACGGTTTCGTCCCGCTCTAACACCAAACCAAATTGGGAATCCGTAAAACCGGCAGAACACGCTAAAACGCGCTGATAGATCTCTGCGGCCTGATGCACCTCAAAAAGATTCGCCCGCAGCTGGTCAACCGCTTCTCTCAGCAGGGCGTTCTTTCGTCTATCCGGCGGCAATCCTGGAAATAACGGCGATTCACCGTCGCCCTCTGGCTCGGCATCACGCACCCTATCAGTGTCATTAAAGTGCTTATTTTGAGTCATCGAACAACCGACCGGCCAGATCACATAGAAATACTGCAACTCTCGAAAAGTCTAGCAGAATACGAAATGGCTACTGCGAAATCGCCGCATTTGTCCTTAAAATTTTGCGTTTCTTTCACATCTCAACAAAACCTTTCATTATTCTGGCGGCAATTTCGTTAAAACGGCGCCTTGAGCATCATTCTCAACAACTGGGCGCTTAATTCTCGGTGAGAGGCGAGTCTTGCTGCCCCTCGATCGCCATCGCTAATTCGTTCTCCAACGGCCAATCAAAGGTAAAACGACTGCCATGCTCGCCATCGGAGGCGACAGCAATGCTGCAGCCATAAAAGTCGAGTAGCTTGCGAATGATTGCGAGGCCCATGCCGCTCCCCTCGACCACGTCCCGCGGTTTGAGGGTTTGAAACAGTCCAAAAATTCGTTGTTGATATTGCTCCGGAATGCCCGGACCATTGTCCGAGACCACGAACTGAAGTCGCGATCCGATGGTTTGGACACTGACATTCACAACCAGATCATCGTGATCACCTCGATGCTTAATCGCATTGCTCAACAAATTACGGAGAATCATCTCCAGAGGCACACCGAGTGTCCGCAGCTCTTTAACCGCTAAATTTATCGTTAACTGAGCGGATGGTGGCGGCGACAAAATGGCAAACAAGCCCTGAATCCAGCTTTCGAGCTCCAGGCGTTCAAAATCCCCATGCTTACGGCCAGCACGTGAATATTCCAATAAATCGTCCAACAACGCCTCGAGACGATGGGTTCGACCTTCCAACAAGTCAAAATTCTTGCGGCTGTCTTCGTCCAAATGCTCTTCCAAGTCCTCCCGGATCCAGCCGGCCAGTTGCGCGATACCCCGGAGGGGCGCTTTTAAATCATGAGAGGCCACATAGGCGAAGCTGTTTAGATCCTCATTACTACGCTCGAGCTCACGATTGTAGCGTTGCAACTGCAACTCATACTGTCGCCGCTCGCTGATGTCTTTGATCAACGCAGAGAAATAGTGTTTCCCGTCAATTTCCATGTCGGCAATGGAGAGGTCAATAGGGAATACCATGCCATCTTTACGCATGGCGTCGACCTCCCTCGAGCTCCCTACAATGACGGGATCCCCGCCGCCGAGATAACGCTGCAAATACGAGTGATGATCTGGACGCATTGATGGCGGCATCAATGTTTCAACGCTTTTGCCCAAGACTTCATCCGCACAATAGCCAAACATTGATTCAGCAGCACGGTTAAACCCCAAAATCATTAACTCTTGATCGGCCAGAACCACACCGTCCGCCATCGTCTGCAACGTCGACTCTAGGCGCTGTTTACTTCGAGCCAACTGAGCCTCAGCCTCTTTGCGATGGGTAATTTCTTCTCTGAGCTGATGATTTCTTTCACGATTTTGCCAATACAGCAACACCAGGATGACCAGGACGCTTCCGAACCCCAATCCCCCTACTAATATGCCGCGCGGAATATTACTTTGCCGCATAGTCAGCAATTTTTCCGTCGGGAAGCTTTCGATGTGCCAGAGGTAATCGTAGAGTTCCAGCTCCTCCGCCACACCAAATTTCATCGCCATCGGTGCCGTTGGCTTGTTTTTCATAGTGACATCAAGGTCGCGACCACGAATATCAATCTGTACCGTAAAATTTTCTGCATCCTGAAATTGATTGGTCACGCGTTCCAGCAGACTTCTGAAATCAATTCGAGAGACAAACACCCCTTTTAGATGATCGCCATCAACGGCCGGTGCGAGGATATCCAACAGCAAATCCTGCTCCGCACCATCTGCCTCAAAGAAAATATCTCTCGTGCCGTCACTTCCCAATGCGTCAACTTGCCACCAAAGCGGAGCCAGGCGCCAGTGTTCTCGGGCCATACTCTGATTAAACACCTGCCAACGTTCACGGGTCATCGGCAAATAATGTTCTTTTGCCGCAATGTATGGAGCCGCCTCGATATGCCCTTTTGCGTCAAACTCCCAGACCTGCCGATTGAGCCCCTGTTGCTGTGCCCACCGCTCCGCCTTGTTTTTCAGAACATCTCGTTGCTCGTTTACAGCACGCACGATGGCGCTACTCAACGCCGAAGAATGTTGTGAGACAGCCTGATGAATGGACCGATTTTGCCAAGCGGTCATCGCCCCCCAAAAAGCCAGGGTTAACACCACCCAAGGTAGCAGGACACTGGCGATGTACCAGTTTCTAAGCGCGCTGCCTTCTTTGGGCATCTTCCGATAAGTCAACGTCAGCAGAGATAAACCCAGCAGCGTAAAACACGTCGCTGTGTGCACAGCCATACGGTTAAAATTACCCCAGCCATAGGCTGTACCTAAATCCAGCAGATAGCCGAGCAACGCAACCCCGGCGATACCTGTCAAAAATGAAGCAGACAGAAGCATCCAGATACTGGCGCGGGTGTGATGGGAGCCCGCGATAAGGAGACACAAGCCCCCGACAAAAAACGATAGCGACGTGTTGGGAGCCATCCGACCGGGATGTTCACGCAGCGAGGCCAACACAAAGTCTTGAAAAAACAGGCGATCCACACCGAGGTCAACATCGGCAGCGTATTCGAGCAGTGTGGCGCCGCTAATCATCAGCGACACAACAATGGGAATTAATGCCAGTTTATTGCGATTATTCGCAATAAGAAAAACCGCTGCTGTCAGCAGAAGAAAATTGCCGGCGGTCGTATCCTGCATTGGCGCGGAGCCGGGAAACACCGTAATGATGTAAGGGTTTTTAACCAACCACCCCCACAGAACCAATATCGCCACAAAGACGATTGGTATACAAAACAACTGACTGACCCACACCGAACGCTGACGTGGTAACTGCATGCCCGACTCTCTAAATACCATCCCTGGAACAGGAAGAAAGTGTTAACGAAATTGAAATTATTAAAGACAGCATGACCGGTTATCTCAGATTTGCCACTGAGTAATACCGATCTTCTATGCAAAGCTTAGTAATCAACACCTTGACGCGCTTTGATACCCGACTTAAACGCGTGTTTTATCTCTTTAACCTCAGATACGGTGTCCATCACCTCCTGCAGCGCCGAGCCACCGCCGCGCCCGGTGACGACAATACTCTGTTCGACAGGCCGCTGCTCTAGCGCCTCAATCACCATAGATTCATCGAGGTATTTGTACGCCAACATATACGTCAATTCATCTAATACAACCAGATTCAAGTCACTGTTCTTCAGCATCGCGGCAGCATGCTGCCAAGTTTTTTCCGCTGCTGCGATATCGCCGCTTCTGTCTTGAGTGTTCCAGGTAAAACCCGTACCCATTTGGTAAAACTCCACCTGTGGGCAATGGTCACGCAAGTAGATCTCTTCACCGGATAGCTGTTGGCCTTTAATAAACTGCACTACGCCTACCTTGTGGCCATACCCAAGGGCTCTCATGACCATACCAAAGGCTGAACTTGACTTACCTTTGCCATTGCCCGTCAGCAATAGCGCAACGCCTCGCTCGGTCGATGCTTCAGCAATTCTCGCGTCCACCTTGGATTTTTGCTTTTCCATTGCTCGTTTGTGTTTTTGAGCTTTCTTATCAGTTTCTTCCATTTCTAGGCACAACCTTGCGGTACAATTGGAGTCTGGTGAAGTGGTTTCGACAGGAAAACAACGCAATGACCTAACAGCCAGCTGTATACGTCTTAGTTTTCCTGCTGGACCAATTTTATAAGTGTCTGACAGAGGTGACATGGCGATTACCCTGCGCACTCTGTCAGGGCAATACAGTAAAACGAGTGATTTTTGCACTCTAGAGGCGAGCTATACTTATGTCAATCCAGGCGACGCGGACTGACGCAAGTCGGGAACTTTCACAGCCATTTCACGTCTCCAAACATCAGAGAATGCGGGACTTCAGAGTACGTCAGCTTACTGTCTGCAATGATTTTAGTTTTAGGCCATGGGAACAACTGACAAAAATCCGATCATGAAGAAAACACTTTCTGCTCTCAGTAGTAGAGGCAGTGCAGTACTGATAGTCATGGCTGCGCTGCTGCTCTGCAGTAATGCGGCGCCAGCTGCTGCGGAAGATATGTCGTTTGAAGAGCTGGATGATATGCGCCGGGGGGCATTGGAAGAGCTATACCTCGAAGTTCCCTATGCCCGTAAATCTCTCGAAACCGCCGTCGCCTATGGCGTTTTTACCAATGTTGGCGTCAACTTGGCCTTTCTATCGGCCAACGGTGGCCAGGGAATCATTCACAATATCTCCAACGGTCGAGAGCGCCAGATGAACATGCTGGCCGCCGGTGTCGGACTGGGCCTCGGCTTCAAGCACTATCGCACCATTCTCATCTTCCACAATGATCAGGCGTTCCGTCGCTTTATCGAAGGCACCTGGGATATCTCCGGACAGGCAGACATTGCCGCCAAGGTATCCGATTTTGGCGAGGCACGCAGCAGCGCAGTCTCTGCCAGAGATGGCATTAGTATCTATCAGTTCACGGACAGCGGCCTCAGCCTACAGACTTCCTTCCAGGGATCTCGCTACTGGCAGGCTGGCGGCCTTTCACGGCTGATCGACATCTTGGAGTGACCTCTGCCGAAGGTTCGACAATAACGCTCATGTGCTGGGAACTTGTCTTGTTCTCAGTCACCTGAGAGGATATCGCTTTGCTGCGAATGGTCGGGATCGTCGCCACCTTCCCCAAAAAGCTCTAGTACCACCGCCGTAACCATAAAACCTGTGTTTTTGAAGTAGAGAGTAGTTGTCGTTGAAAACCATTCCCCGTCTACACCGCATCAGCTTCTGGCTGTTGTTATCCGTTTTTCTAACAGCCTGCCACTCTGGCCCGTCGCCCGAGACCAAATTACTCACGAGCGTGGCGAACGAAATCATCCTTCCGGATTTGCAACAGTTCGCTACGGCTGCAGAAGGATTGTCGATGGAAGCCGACAACTTTTGCCGTGCTGCTGATGGCGAATCCATGGGACAGATCCGCAAACAATGGCAGGCCACCATGCAAGCCTGGGAAGCCGTGTCCATTGTCCAATTTGGTCCAGTCACCCAGGGTGAAACTGCACAAAAGCTCCAGTTCTGGCCAGATGTTAACGATCAGCTGGCTGGCCAGCTGGCCACCTTGCTTACCAGTTCCGTCGCGTTAACACCAGCACGACTCAAACAGGCGGGGCCACCGGTACAGGGGCTTTCGGCAGTGGAATATCTGTTATTTGATCCTCAGGGCGGTCGCCTAGAAAACTATCAGGCGCAGGCCAACAACGCGGGCAGACAGTGTCAACTGCTGCAAACCATTGCCGCACAAATCCGCCTCAATGCGGGCAATTTATTTCGAGCCTGGTCAGCCAGTGGCGGCAATTATGCCGTAGCCTTTGCCAACGCCAATCCCGATCACACTGGCTTCAAACACCGCTCAGACGGAGTTCAAGCCCTCTACGAGAGCCTGCAGTGGGCTGTCAACACAAGTTTGACCCAACAACTCGAGGCACCGCTGGGGAAATCACAGGCCAACCCTTACCTGGCTGAAGCCTGGCGCAGCCGCTCATCGACCACGCTGCTAAAAGCCAGGTTGCAAGCTGCCCAGCGACTTTACACAGGACACGGCAAATATGGTGTCGTCGACTATCTTAAAGAAGATCGTAAACAGCGAAAGCTTGCCGACAACATCTCCGAACAATTTGAACAAGTCTTACTCTTGGCTGAAACAGCTCCAGAGCTTTTCAGTGGCGTCGGCCAGCCGTCCCAACGCGCAAACCTTGAACAATTGCGCACGGCCCTACAAGATTTGGCGAAAACCATAGATGGGGATTTGCAGCAAGCGATCACGCAACGCCGTTAGGCTCCCATTTGTGCAGGTTTAACCATGGCATACCGACCTAGACTCACCCGCGATTTAGAAAATCGTTTTCCTCCGGTCGGCCATTTTATGTCCCTGCAAGGCAGCCGCATCCACTATCTGGACGAAGGTCCACACGATGCTCCTGCCCTGGTGATGATTCACGGCGCCAGCGGAAACCTGCAGGATTTTCAGCAGAGCCTGATGCCGGCGCTTCGCGATCGCTACCGAGTGATAGCGATAGATCGCCACGGCCACGGCTACAGTGATCGTCTACCCGGCCCGTGGGCCGGGCCGGATCGTCAGGCAACACTTATCTTGCAGCTCCTGCAATCACTGAACATCTCTGAAGCAACCATTCTCGGGCACTCCTGGGCCGGCTCTGTGGTATTAGCCTTCGCCCTGGCTTACCCACAACACACTCGAGCGGCCATTCTGTTGGCCGCGGCCAGTCAACCGTGGACGACAGGTGTATCCTGGTACAACGCCCTAGCAGGCATTCCTTTTTTGGGCAAAGCCTTCGCCGCCGCATTGGTTGGACCTGTTGGCAAGCGACTGTTACCCGATGCTGTAAGAGAGGTTTTTGCCCCCGAAGCTGTACCTGACAATTACACAGAGAGAACCGCTGCGCCCTTGGCTTTGCGGCCGAAGTGCTTTCTAAATAATGCCGAAGACATGCGCGAGCTCAGCCCCTTTTTGGAACAGCAGCGCCACGCCTATTCGAACATCAAAACGCCGGTATTAATGCTCACCGGACTCGCCGATCACCTGGTGCCTAATTGGAATCATGCTGATCGTCTGGAACGGCAGATACCCCACAGCCAACGCGTTAACTTTCCTGGCGCAGGACACGCTTTTCACCATACCCGAACCACAGAGGTCGCCATGGAGATTGATAAATTTCTTGCACCGCTACCTTATAACCGCAGCGCGGTGCTGCAATCTGAGTATCGGGACGAATCCACGACAGAGGAAACAGCCCCAGCGAGCTTGGCGCTGCCGTCCTCCTGACCGTTAACCGCAAACCTCTCGAAAACCTGCCGCGACAAAAGGCACCATCAATTCATAGGCGGCATCGAAATCCGTCGAATGGCAGAGGCCCCCGGAGAGGCGATCAATCCTCCCGGTCTGCGCCAAGGTCAAGGCCATCGCACCGGAGGTGTAGTGGTAACACCAGTGCAAACGGGTTTCATCGGCATTTGGCAGCACCTGCTTTAACGCATCGATGAACTCACCAACCCGCTTGTCATAGACCTTCGCCATCATTTCGCGATTCCAAACTGGCGATGCCATGACGTAGGCAACCAACGCTAGATAATTCCGCCAGCCGGGATCGCCGGTTTTTTGTGCCATCTTCAAAGGCAACAAAAACGCCTCAATGATCAGATCCAGCGTTTGCTGTTTACCCTGGTTACTCAAAAGTACAGAGCGCCGGGTTTCATTCAACGTTTCTGCTCGACGATCGAATACAGCGTGAAACAGGTCCAGTTTTTTACCAAAGTGGTAGCTCGCCAGGGCAACGTCCACCTGGGCTTTGGTGGCTATTTGGCGCATCGTGACCGCATCGTATCCATGCAGGGCAAATAACTCCTCTGCCGCATCAAGAATACGGTCTTTTTTGTTGATTTCCACACCAGTCGCTTCTGAAACAGCAGCGCTTGTAGACTTAGATTTTCTTCTAGCCATGGGGTAGGTTTTCTTTTGGGTATACGGCGGCATTGCCATTTCAACAAGCGTTGAATATAGTAGATCTATTCGGTGTCGTGCAACTGCCCGACGGCAAAGCTGCGACAACTCATCATAACAACGATAAAACAGGCTGCCGCTCCATGTCTTTCTTTTCACCGGAAGTCTTCAAATATTTGCTGTGCGCGTTTTACGTGGTGCTGATCTACTGGCTATCTTGGATCGGCATGCGTCGAACCCGCGATATCAAAGGGTTTTCTATTGGCAATAAGGACATGAGCCCGGTTTTAATTGGTATTACCCTGGCGGCATCAATCGCGTCGACAGCGACGTTTGTCATCAACCCCGGCTTTGTTTATGTTCACGGCGTAGCCGCATTTTTCCACTACGGTGTCGCTGCATCACTCGGAATTTTGACGGCGTTCTTAACCCTCAGCAAAGGCTTTCTGCGACTCGGCAATCAACACAGCGCCCTCACCATTCCCGACTGGATATGGCACCGCTACAACAATCGCGCGTTAAGCCTTTTCTTTGCCATTATCAATCTACTGTCGATCACCTTCGTCGTCTTGATCCTTGTGGGCTGTGCTCTACTGATGAGCGGCCTCTTTCCGATCAGTGAAAAAGCGGCGCTAGTCGTGATATTGGTATTTGTATTTTCCTATGTACTGATGGGAGGCACCTACGCCCACGCCTACACAAACACGCTACAAGGCTTGATGATGCTGTGCATCGCTGTGCTGTTGTTTGTGCAGGGATTTCATTATTTTGGTGGCGATATCAGTGGCTCTCTACGCGGCATCGGAGACGCCTACAGTGCAGCGATCAACCCCGACAGTAAACTTTACTCCAGTGTTTTTTCTGTCTTTGTCAGCGGCTTTGTGGTGACCTTTGCACTGATGCTGCAACCGCACATACTTACGAAAATTCTCTACCTGAAAAGTGATCGAGACATCGGCCGCTTTATCGCGACGACCGTGATCGTCGGTTTCGGATTTTCACTGATTCTGGCGGTCGGATTTTATGCTCGACTCGCCGGACTGGACATTCCCCAACAAGATCTGGTCGTCAGAGATTACCTTATCCACGAATTCAGCCAATCCGCGGGCGGCCAGTATCTGCTGACGTTTATCTTTATCACGCTTTTAGCTGCAGGGATGAGCACACTGGATGGCATCCTCGTTTCTTTGTCGGCAATGGTAGTGAACGACATCGTACGCCCACTCAGCGGCCAGGATCGGCATGGGCTCCTTTGGTCGCGTATTGTATTAGTGGCGATCGGATTGATCGGTGGCATGCTCGCCTGGCAACCACCTGAGCTGATTGGTCTCTTCGCTCAAAAAGGGGTGTACGGTCTGGCTGCTGCCTCAGCCACCCCCCTTCTCTTCGGCGTGTTGCTAAAAGATTCAGTGCCCGCCTGGGTGGTTGCCGGTCCCGCCCTATTGGGTTTGTTATTACACCTTTGGTTAAACCTGGCCATGGGTGTCACCAATCCAGCGGTCTCTGCCACCTACGCCATCTTCAGTTCTCTGGGACTGGGATTGGGAAGCTTATGGTGGCATCGTCACCGGGAGAAAACCAATCTTGGACGACAAAATGTCCAAACAGAGGCTTGACTATTCAACAGCCGTTGAATAACCTGATGAAAGATTCAACAGGCGTTGAATTCAACTTTTTAGCCAACACTCTGCGAAAGAAATCGACGCCTGCCATGAATAAAAAAGACCTTAGATGTAGTAGCTCTTCGGCCCGTCCGTCCCTATAAGTCTTATAAGAAGGATTAGCTATGCAATCGCCGCTTCGTATCCACCCTTTAGCTCTGGCCACCACCTTGATTCTGCCTCCGGTTTCAGCGACCTACGCCGCCGACGCGACTCTTGAGGAGGTGGTTGTTACCGCTCAGCGCCGTGAACAGTCTCTGCAGGATATCCCTGTCGCCGTCACTGCCTTCAATACCGACGCCCTCGAAAAGAATGGTGTGGTCGATATCACCGAATTACAGAGAGTTTCACCCAACACCACACTGACCGTCAGCCGCGGCACCAACTCCACGTTAACGGCCTTTATTCGCGGCGTCGGTCAGGAAGACCCCTTATGGGGGTTTGAACCCGGTGTGGGACTCTACGTTGACGATGTTTATTTCGCCCGACCACAGGCCGGCGTACTTGACGTTTACGATGTAGAACGAATTGAGGTGCTGCGCGGACCACAGGGCACTCTCTATGGCAAAAACACCATTGGCGGTGCCGTTAAATATGTCACCAAGCGCCTCACCGGCGATTACGAACTCAGCATTAACGGGACAGTCGGCGCCTACAATCAACACGATCTGATCGTCGCCGGTCAGGCGCCAATTATCGAGGACACCCTGGCCATAGGAGCAACAGTCGCCTACCTGCAACGAGACGGCTATGGCGAATTTTTACTGAACGGGGACGAAAACTACAACAAAGACATTATGGCGGCACGAGTCAGCCTCGAGTTCACCCCCACAGACACACTGCTGGTCCGTTTTAGTGCCGACATGACCGAAGACGATTCCAACGCAAAAGGCGGTCATCGACTCACCCCCAGCCTGCTGGTACCTGACGAAGCCGCGCCCAGCGATGTCTTTGATTCCTGGGCCGATATGGATACCGACAACAGTGTCGAAAGCTCTGGGGCTTCTTTGACCGTCAGCTGGGACGTCAACGATAAGGTGACGCTAAAGTCGATCACCGCGTACCGCGAAGGTGAAACCGACACCAATATCGATTTCGATAACACCTCATTCGCCTCGTTACACGTACCCGCCTACTACAAAGACGACCAGTTCACGCAAGAATTTCAATTCAATTACGAGGCCACGGACTTTCATCTGGTCAGCGGACTCTACTATTATGAGGGCACCGCTGAAGGCGCGTTTGATGTTCTTTTAGGCGCCTTCGACAATCCCGATTTACTCGGCGACGGTTCCGGTGTTTATGGCAATTTTGATGCGGTCACCGCAGGCAACGTAGATACCACCAGTTACGCCATTTATGCTCACGCCACCTACGACTTCAACGAACGGTTATCGGCAACTCTAGGTGCCCGCTACACCGTCGATGACAAAGAAGCCGACGTCTTTAAGTCTTCGCTGTTTGTCGATGGGACATCGTCCATTCTCGGTGGAACGGATCTCTTTGTTGTCGGGGTCAATACGGATTACACCAACGACGACAGTTGGAGCGAATTTTCGCCAAGAGTCAGCGTCGACTACCGGTTTACCGATGCCATTATGAGCTACGCCTCGTACAGTCACGGCTTCAAGAGCGGCGGTTTTGATATGCGAGGCGATGCCACAGTCAATCCGGAAACGACCGAAGGCTACGATCCCGAAACCGTTGATACCTTTGAAGTCGGCGTGAAATCGGAGCTGTTTGATAACCGCTTGCGATTGAATATGGCAGCCTATTACACGGCCTACGATGATGTACAGGTTACCGTACAATCCGCCAGCTCAAGCGGAGACAACTTTGTCAGTGCGGTGATGAATGCCGGTGAAGCTGAAGTGCAGGGATTCGAATTGGAAGCCATGGCGCAACTCACTGACAACTTCAGCCTGGTCGGCACGGTCGGCTATACCGACGCCGATTTTACCGAAGTGATTACTGATACCCCCACTGGCCCACAAGATGTCTCTGATGACTGGGGCTTCACCTTTACGCCGGACTGGACCACCTTTTTGAGTTTCAATTACGAGCAATCACTCAGCGATTATGGCAGCCTGGCATGGAGCCTTTCGACGTCTCACAGAGGCGCGGTTCGCATCTTCCCACAGGTGGAATCTCTGGTGGATGAGAAGAGCTTTAATTTGTTCGACGCCAGTGTCGTCTGGTATTCCGCCGACGAACATTGGACGGTGGGCCTGCACGGCAAAAATCTCACCGATGAGGAGTATCGCGTGGGTGGCTATAATTTCTATGGCCTCGGATTGGAAAATTCCGTCATTGGGTATTACGGTAATCCACGCACGGCAATGCTAAACGTGAAGTATCAGTTCTAACTATAGAGCGGATGTAATCACCCCAATCGCCGACATCGCCTCTTCCGGTTTCGAAAGAGACCGGCAGAGTCCTGTCGTGCCGATAATTCCACGTTTTCGGATGTGACTTAATGACTGCTAATACGACCGATTACCAGCACCTTAATTACGCCAGCACCGATGGCTTGAATCTCTATGCGCGCGATTATCCCCGGCCGGAGTCGCCAAACGCCAGCGATACTACCGTGATTTGTATTCCTGGATTAACCCGCAATTCCGCCGACTACAGTGAATTGGCACCAATACTGGCAACACGCTACCGAGTGCTGTGCATGGATTTACGCGGCCGCGGCCGATCCGACTATGACCCCAACCCGGAAAACTATCAACCCGGCTGCTACGTCATGGATCTGGCCACCTTAATTGCCGACCAGCAGCTCTCACAGGTCATTTTGGTGGGGACTTCTTTGGGCGGCCTGGTCTCTATGATATACGCCGCCTTGCACCCTGCCCACATCGCCGCAATTGTTCTCAATGACATAGGCCCCGAAATACATCCGGAGGGACTAAAGCGCATTCAGTCCTACGTCGGTAAATGCGAACCAGTGGACTGTTGGGATGCGGCCATTTTACAGACTCGAGCCATCAATGAACGCGAGCTACCCGGCATGTCGGATTCAGAATGGTTAGCCATGGCTCGTAACCTGTATCGTGAAGATGACAATGGGCTGCCACAATTGGATTACGATCCCGCCATTGCAGGAAAGCCGCCCGCCAACAGCGACGCCCCCATTCCAGATTTGTGGGCACAGTTTGCAATGATTCAAGACATCCGCACATTACTGATCAGGGGTGGATTTTCCGACATTATTACCGAGAGCTGTGTTTCGAGAATGAAGGAAATGATGCCGACACTGAATTATCGGGAAATCCCCAATCGAGGCCATGCGCCCCTACTGAATGAGGCGGACTCAGTCTCAGCCATTTGCCAATTTCTAGAAGTTTGACAAGGTCCAGAAACACAAAAACCCCTTTCCGGCCAAGATCGGAAAGAGGTTTTGAATTGCACATCCTTGTGCAGTGGTGAACACATCCACCACAAATCCCGCTGTTGAATTAAACCCAGGTCCCGATCCATCGGATTTGATTGGCGTCCATGCAGGTTCCAGCCCCTCGCATCACCTTCATCACCCTGTCGGAGTTCTGAACAACCATGCGGCTATTCTGATCCTCCCCCAGGTCTGGGTACACCATCCTTTGGCGTTTCATGCTCCAAAACACACCGCGACAGCGAGCTTGAAACGTGCTTTCGACATAAATTGGCGTGTCGTTTTCCCTGAAAGCAAGTTCATTAGACCATCATAGGCGACTTTTCCACTGTGATATTTTGCGCAAAGAAAATGTGAATATTTCACAGAATTCAGCAGCCTCGCGTGCACAAAGTTAATTTGTCATCATAAAAAAGACTTCAACATGAAGACTAAGCTGACAGATAAATGCTTGGTGAGGGGCTAGCGAAAATCGTAGGAAAGGCGCAGATAGAGCGTTCTCGGCATTCCGGAAAAGACAGCCCGCTCCCCCAGCTGTGGAGCGCTGTTGATCTGTGAAGGTAGCGGACGATTGAAAAGATTGGTGACACCGGCCGTCAGTGTCCAAGGGCGAGCTGCCAGTGTTGAACGTAGATCCCAGCGAATTTGCGACGGCGTGTGCTCGTAATAATCACTCGAGTCGTTGAAGTCAGAATAGAAATCGCCACTGTAGTTGCCACTGACTTCCAACTCGATACGGCCTGGCGCTACCGATTGAATCCACCGCAACGCGACCATCGATGTCAGGTGAGGAATATAAGGGATGTCATCGCCCTTGCGGCCGACACCATTGTATTGATGTTCGACCAAGGTACCGGAATTACCGTTGAGAAGAAGCGTCGCTGATAACGACTCCGTCAGCGCAGCCTGCAACGATATCTCAGCCCCGTGGATCACGGCATCTCCGGCATTACCGGTATAGCTGAACAGGCCATCAGCGGTACGTTCAACGCTCTGCATATCTTGCCAGTCAATACGATAGAGCGCGCCATTGAACAGCACACCGTTGCGTTGAAACTTTAACCCAAGCTCATAACTTCTCAGCCAATCCGCACCGTAAGTCACGTCCTCCGCGTTAAGCTTGGCAATCGCATTCGCGCCACCGGGCCTTAAGCCTTCGGCAACTTGTCCGTAAATTAAGCTGTCTTCACGCCACTCCCAGCCCAGTTGATAACGGAATACCCACCCGGACTCATGGTGGGATACATCCAGCCAACTGTTTGCCTCGGTGCCATTCAACACGGAACCTTTTTCTACGCCGCCGGAAATACGTTTTCGATAGGAAAAATACCGGCCACCAAAGGAGAATGTCAGCGATTCAGACAAGGGCCAATTCAGCTCGCCAAAGAGCGCCTTCTGAGTGAGCCGATCATCCGCGTAGCGAGAAAAGGTGACCTGTTCTGGTTCCAACAACTGGCCATACGCATCGGCTAAGCGCCGCTGACTGAGAATGTGGCTGTCGCGACGCTCGGCAAAGACGCCCACCGTCCAGTGCCACTGGCGCGCCCAGCTGTCTGCCAATCTGACTTCCAGAGTGTGACTGTCCACCGACATAGGTTGGTACTGCAGCGTGGGCACCTGGCCATTGACGAAATCATTGTAGGTTGCCATCTGCACAGGGCTGCAACTCGTCGCAAAATAAGCCTCACAACGTGTTTCATCATTGAGCGCCTCCAGTACCGCAGCAGTGTTATCGTAGGTTCGCAAAACATCCCGGCCCGAACGAGCCGCACCGATGGTCAGCAGCGCTTGTTCAAACGCCAACTCCATGTCGAAACTGGCGAGCCACAAGTCGTCTTCCTGAGGCGTCGCGACGTAAAGATCACTGTGATAAGCACCCAGGTCTTGCAACCAATAACTGGCATCATCCTGGCGGTAGGATTGTTGCCAATAAGTCACATCCATGCGCATACGATGGTCCGGCTCGTAGCGCAAGCCAATGCGGTTGGAATAAAAGCGAGAGCGATTGATGTTTTGCTCACCCAATCGCACATTGTCGATATAACCGCCGGTTTCCGTATCAGAAGCGGCGAGCCTCAAACTCAAACGATCCTCAAGAAGAGGCAGGTTCAAACCGATATTTGCCCGATACCCCGAGTCTCCTCCGGCGGTATTTTGGTAGCCACCCCCCACGCTCAACTGCCACTGATCCAACAGCGGCGCGGCAGGTATAACCCTTACCGTCCCCGCCATGGATCCCGCCCCAAAAAGACTGCCTTGTGGACCTTTTAAAACTTCGACACGATCAACATCGTCCAGCGTCAGCGGAGGCACCGACGAACTGGCGTCATTCGCGGTTCCCGGCAACATGGGCACAGGTGCACTGCCGTAATACAAACCTACCTGATTCTCTCCATTGGCTTGAATGCCTCGAACAGCGAGGCGACGTTGCCCCAAAGCAAGATCAATAACCGATAAGCCCGGCACCCGACGGCTGATTTCCTGCGCCGCATCTCCCGCTGTTGACGCCAAGGTGCGATCGTCGATGACGCTGATCGCCATGGGCGTCGACAGCAAGGTTGTCTCACGCTTTAACGCCGTAACCACGATCTCGGCATAAGGCGATGCGTCCTGGGGTGTTTCTGGTATTTCTGGCAGTACGGTCTCATCAGCGGAAATCAGCAACACCCGCCGCCCGAGACGTTCAAAATGATAACCACTGTTACGCAACAAGCGACGCAGGCCGTCTTCGACCGTCCACATTCCCTTCAAACCCGAGGATGACTGAGTCTTTATCGCCCCTCTGGCCTGCTTGCTGTATACGAGACTCATATGAGCCTGACGGGAAAACCGCCGTAGAGACTCCGCCAGACTGGATGACGGTATGAGGAATTCTATTCGATCAGGATCGGTTACCGTTGCGGCGCCGGCAGCCATATTCAACATTAACCCCGCCAGCGCGCACGTGCATAGATACCTGGGTCTGCGCACGGTTTACTCGCGGCTTATCAACTCAATCTCGCGGCCATCGGGTGATGGTCTGGCTTCAATGGACAGAGACCGTTCTATCGCTACCGCCAGCATGGGCAAGTCTTCAATCAGGAAATCACCGCTGAAGCGGAGGTCAGCCAACTCGGGAGATTCTATAACCAGAGGAATGTCCAAATAGCGATTGGCCTCCTCGATAACATCGGATAAAAGTTCATCATCAAAGGACAGTCGACCGGAACGCCAATCCGAAGAATGCCCTGGCTGAAACTCGCTGACTTCAATAATCCCCGACGTGGCCACACTGGCTTTTTCACCGGGCTGCAGACTGACTTCCGGAGGCGCTTCAGGGGCGTTGCCACTGACAGCGACTGCGCCGCGATCTACCGCGACCTCGACCGTCATATCCGGATCTTTACGAACATTAAAGGCGGTTCCGACGACCCTTACCTGGACCAATCCGGTATCGATGATAAAGGGCTTCGAGGTGTCATGAGCCACATCGAGATAAATCTCCCCTCGCAACAACTTTAACGACCGGCTCTCACCATCGAAACGGGCCAAAACTTCGCTGCGTTGGTTCATCGACAGGCGAGTACCATCGTCCAATCGCCAGTCATGACGCTCACCAACACCTGTAAAATAGCGCTGGGAGAAGGTTTCCGGAGCCGTTTTTGGATAGACAACCACAAGCAGCGCAACCACTAGGCAGGCAGCGATGGCCAATGCACTTGCCCAGCGCCTGCGTCCGATAGTTCTTGCAGGCGTAGCGCCCTGTTTTCCAGGCTGAGGGATATCCCCCATGTCCTGCCACAGTACCTGCATTCGCTGATAGGCCCGCCGGTGCTCTGGGTCGTTCAACCATGCCTCGAAGCGTTCACGCTCCGCCGGGGAAACGGAACCCGCCTGAAATAAGGCAAACCACTCAGCGGCCTCGGAGGTCGCGGCGTCTGCCGGCTTGGAATGTGATGTCACAAATAGGGTCTCATGGTCGCCGCGAGTTCCGCCATCGCGCGGCTGATATAATTTTGAATGGTCCTGACACTGACACCCATCGTCTCGGCAATCTGCTCGTAAGTCTGCTCGTGGAAGCGATGCAAGATCAACGCGTTACGATGATTCACATCCAATTGCTGCAACTGCCTGTGCAGCAACTGCAAATACTGTTGGCGATTCAGAATCTGCTCCGGATTTAGGCCGTCACTGGGTAACAGTGGCTCACTGTCGATCGATTCATGCCGGTCTTCACCACGAGTTTGGCGCCGACGATAACGATCTGTCATCAAATTGGCAACGGTTCGCGTCAGAAACGCAGGTATGGACTCTACCCGATGCTCCCGCTGGTAATGCAAAAGTCGCGCATAGGCGTCCTGGTGCAGATCGTGGGCATCCTCCCGGTTGGGTAGCTCACGCGTCAGTCGCCTTAGTAGGGGTTGATAGCGAGTTGGATCAATCGTCGTGGTTCCCCCAACATAGTTGGGAGGCTGCTTATGTCTCTCCAAGGCGAAACTCTGGGTTGGCAGATGAAGGTTATGGGCACGAGCGCCCGCCGCAATGCATCAGCCTACACGCAAATTTCACACCACCAGTCGCATTGCGCACACTTATTCGCAATATGAACACAACCATCTTCATTGATGCACCAGTCTTAGACACGCAAAGTCTAAAAAGCACCAGAATCGCTCGCAAAGTTTTTTAAAAAAATGTTTCCGGTTTTGCCAGGCGCTGCGTCTATGTCGATATGGCTTGTAATGAATTGGAGAATGATGACATGCGCGCCCTCACCTACCCGCGTCCTCTTGTGGCCGCGATAACCCTCGCCTGCTGTACAACCGTCAACGCACAGGAAAGCTCAGAATCAACCCGCGCAGGACTGGAAGAAATTGTGGTTACCGCCATGAAGCGGGAAACCTCTCTGCTGGATACGCCTATCAGTATTTCTGCCTTGAGTGAAGATTTGCTCAAAGATATGGGCGCAGCCAACATCGCCGATTACATCCACTCAGTGCCCGCCCTGCAAATGGTCGATAACGGCCCCGGTCAACAGAGACTGGCACTGCGCGGCATTCAGGGCACCGGTGAAGCTCAGGTCGGCCTTTACTATGACGAAACGCCGGTCACCGGCTCACCGGGTACGACCAGTGATGCTGGCTCCAGCATGCCGGATTTAGACCTTTTCGACGTTGAACGACTGGAGGTGTTGCGCGGCCCCCAGGGAACGCTTTATGGCTCTGGCTCAATGGGTGGAACCGTAAGAGTTATCTTTAACAAGCCCGACCCGACACTCTACGAGGGTGCGATCGATATGTCCTATAGCAGCACCAAGCAAGGTGGCAACGGCTACAAGACAGCGGGTATGGTCAATGTTCCTCTGGTGGAAGATGTCCTCGCAGCTCGGGCAGTTCTCTACAAGAAAGACCAGGAAGGTTACATCGATAACATTCGTACCAATCAGGAAGATATTAATGACTACTCTGCCTGGGGCGGTCGTTTTATGCTTGGCTATTATCCGACAGACAATTTGACGATCCAGGCTTCAGCCCATTTGCAACGCGCTGATACCGCGGATTCTGCCTACTGGTTGCCCGAAGCGGGAACCTATAAAAACAACCGCTACACGGTCGCCCCGTTTGAAGACGATACCAACATCTATAACCTGACGCTGGACTGGGACCTGGGCTTTGCCAACTTAACCGCAACCGGCTCCCACTACAGCCGCGACACCCTACGCACCTGGGACAACACCCAAGTCGTGCTCAATACACTGGACAGTGCCAGTCGCTGTGAAGCCTATATCGGCAACGCGTGCGACAGCGAGGATTTTTCCACCTATAACGACTTTGTTATGGGCCAGACGCCCATGATCATCTACCAACCAATGACCGTCGAAAACGATACCTTCGAAGTTCGCCTAACGTCACTGTCCGACGGACCCATCGCCTGGACAACGGGCATTTACAGTGAAGATCGCGAATCAACGGTCGATAGCCAGCGTGTTGTCACCACGGCAAACGGCTATCTGACATCCCCCATGGACATTCGCTATTCCCGTACCGTCTGGGATGCGTTGGAGCAACAGGCTATGTTCGGTGAAGTCTCTTATGATCTGAGCGATAAAACCACACTGACCGTCGGTGCACGTTACTATGACTTTGAACGCACGGTTGCAGGCCAGGTGGATATCGGCACGGTATTGAACGGCACCACGCCGGTACCCTACAACTCTGTCACCAGCAGCGAAGATGGATTCATTTACAAATTTCATCTGGCCTACGATCTTACCGACGACATTCTGCTCTATGCCCAAGCTGCGGAGGGTTTCCGACCCGGCGGTGCGAATCAGATTATCGGCTTGCCCGACTTTTTAACGGCCTATGAAGCGGACAGTCTGTGGAGCTATGAAATTGGCATGAAAGGCTCATGGCTCGATGGATTGCTCCTGGCCAACGTCGCAATCTATCGGATCGACTGGGACAATATGCAGGTCAATGGCAGCACCGCAGACGGCTTGTTCTGGTTTATCAGCAACGCCGGTAAAGCGCAAAGTGAGGGCATTGAATTCGAAATTGCGACATCGCCAGTGGAAGGTTTGGAATTACGCTGGACGGGCAACTATGTTGATGCGCGCCTCACGGAAGACCAGGTTAACGACAATGTCTCTGCCGAAGGGCAAGACGGTGACCGCATTCCCAATATTCCGCAGTTCAGTACGTCGTTATCAGCACGTTATAGCTGGCCGCTTTCTGATGCCATGAATGGTATGGTATTCCTCGATACCAGTTACACAGGCAACAGCTATTCAGACTTCAATGTCAACGCGTACTATTACGAGGAAACACCATCCTATACCAACACCAATCTACGTGCAGGCATTGAAGCACCGGATTCTGAGTGGGGTGTTTACTTGTACGTCAATAATCTGTTTGATGAAGTCTCCGCGACACGAGTCAGCACGAGCAGCCAATACGGAACGCAATCGACGTTCAGTATTGCGCCGCGCACCTTTGGACTGAATCTGAAACGTAACTTTTAATCGCTACTCATAATCGCTATGCAACCGCTGCGATTCAATGATGAATCGCAGTATCCCTCCAAACTACGATGAGGTAACCATGCGTTACGGCTTAACCATCTTCACCAGTGCCATCATCAGCTTGCTGCCATCTCTGTCTCAGGCGGCGCCCTCAGAAGCTAGCCCGCTTTCTTTTATCAATGAATCCCTCGCCGAGCAGGGGGACAATTACGTCACTTTGGAAAAGAAATTCTGGCGTGAACCTGAGCTGGGTTTTAAAGAAACTAACAGCAGCCAGCAACTGATGGATCTGCTGCGCGAAAACGGCTTTACCGTCAGTGCCGGCGTTGCTGGAATTCCCACCGCCTTTACCGCCGAGTGGGGCGACAGCGGACCAGTGATCGGCCTACTCGGAGAATACGATGCGCTGCCCGGTCTCTCTCAGGATGCCGTGCCAGAACGCCACCCGCTGCACGAAGATGCTCCCGGCCATGCCTGCGGACATCACCTTTTAGGCGTCGGCAGCCTGGCCGCAGCAATTACCATTAAAAACTGGCTGGAAGAAACGGGTACCAAAGGACGGATTCGCTACTATGGTACTCCCGCCGAGGAAGGCGGCAGCGGAAAAGTCTACATGGTGCGCGCGGGCCTCTTCAAAGATGCCGACGCCGTTTTACACTGGCACCCCGGAGACCGAAACCAAATTGGCGCGGCAACATCACTGGCCAATATCTCGGCCAAGTTCCGCTTTAACGGCGTCGCGGCTCACGCTGCCGGCAGTCCCGAAAAAGGTCGCTCAGCCCTGGATGCGGTGGAAGCCATGGATTACATGGTCAACATGATGCGCGAACATGTTCCCCAGGAAACTCGCATCCATTACATCATCACCAAAGGCGGCACCGCCCCCAATGTCGTCCCGCAATTCGCTGAGAGTTACTACTACGTTAGGCATCCCGAACCCGAGGTTGTCAGATCCATTTTTGAGCGGGTCATTAAAGCAGCGGAAGGTGCAGCCCTGGGCACAGGAACAGAATTTTCCTATGAGATTACCGGTGGTGTTTACCCGACTCTTGCCAATCCAACCATTACTCACCTGTATGAGAAAAATCTCGAAAAAGTGGGTGGCATTACCTTGAATAAGCAAGAGGTAAACTTCGCAGAAAAATTACAAGCATCCCTGCACACTGGCGCACCAGAACCCATCGAAGATACTAAAAAGGTATTTCCGCTTTACTCTGGGGTCAGCAGTGCATCAACAGATGTCGGCGATGTCAGTTGGGCGGTGCCCACCAGTGGCTTCCTGTCCACGGCGACATGGCCGCCAGGAACCCCAGCACATTCATGGCAAGCCGTTGCTGCAGGTGGAACAGATGCTGCTGGCCGAGCCATGCTTAATGCCACACGAGTGATGGCTCTCACAGCAATCGATCTCTATCAAGATCCTTCGCTGTTAAAAACCGCGCACAGTGAATTGGAAAACGCTCAAGGCAAAGCGTTTAAGTACCAACCTTTATTAGGAGACCGTGAACCGGCGTTAAACTATCGGGATAATTGAGGCGGGAAAGCTCTGAACATGGTTAGCGATTGCAGCACGGACGATGATTCAGAGCTTTTTTCAAAAAAACTCGACGGTTGCATAACCGGATTGAGATCTACCCCAGCGTCGCATCCAGATACATCATTCCGGCAAACCCAATCATCAGACTGAAGCTCGCTAAGACCTGGTGACCACGGCTGCTGGTTTCCGGGATGATCTCATCACTGATCATAAACCGCCCGCAGCACCGATTGCAGTACAGGAACCTGCGGCGAAACTACCGAGGCCCCCTTCCCCAACGACATTCATTCCGATGCGCCCTAAAGGCCAGCCGAACTACAAACTGTGCACAAAATCTCGGATACCATTAAGCAGCATCTGCGTGGACAGAATCACCAGGATCATCCCCATCAATCGCTCCAATGCCAAGGTTCCACTGCGACCAATTTTTTCGAGTACTTTTGGTGCGGCCAGCAAAATGGCCGAGGTCGCCAGCCAGGCGATTAGCAGGGAAACACCCCACTCAAGGCGCCGCTCAGGAGAATTGCTCGACAGCAACAACAGCACCGCAATGGTCGAAGGGCCAGCAATCAGCGGGACAGCCATGGGCACAATCAGAGGATCTTCCTCCCCTCGGGTATCGCCGGTATCGGCATGATTGGGAAAGATCATCCGCAGGGAAATGATAAACAGCAGAATACCACCGGCAATACTCAAAGAGGGCTGCGACAGCCCAAGAAACGCCATGAGGGTATTGCCCACCAGCAACACACCGATCAGAATTCCCAGAGCAATCAGCAATTCCCGCAACAATATGCGCATGCGGCGATGAGCATCCACCCGGGAAAGAACCGCATTAAAGACTGGCGCGTTCCCCAGGGGATCCATAATTAGAAACAAGGTCCCGGCAATGGACGCAATATCTGACCAGTTCAAGCAACCTCCCCTCGCTCAAAATAGACTCGGGGAGCACTCTAATGTCAGTCCGCACTGACCGCAAGCGCAGCTGCTTCTGAGCGGCGCTCCATAGAGATACGGCGCTGCGCTAGGAGGAAGACCAGCAGCCCTGTCAACGCTGTCAAAGAACCTAAAAAACCTGTGGATTGCCAACCAAGCCCAGCGGAAATGGCCATACCACCGATCCAAGGACCAATGGCGTTGGCCACATTGAATGCCGCATGGTTGGAAGCCGCAGCCAACGTTTGCGCTCGACGCGCAACATCCATCAGGTGTGTTTGCAGCGCGGGCGACAAAGACACCATACTACCAACGGCAAAACAGGCGAGTAACAGAGAGACGATCGAGCCAGTCGCAAACGGGTAGAGAAACAGGATTGCCGCACTCCACAGCAACAGCCAGCCGACAGCGGCAAATTTAAACCGATCAAACATCCATCCGCCGATGATATTGCCCAAGATGGTCCCGGCACCAAAAACCGCCATGGCAACCGGCACCCAGCCTGCCCCCACCTGCGTGACCTCTTTCAGGGTTGGCGCAACGTAACTGAAAACACAGAACATCCCGGCAAAACCAATGGCGCTGATCAACAAACTGAACCAAACATGGGTATTATTGAAGTCTCGCAGCTCGGTCATTGGATCACTGCGGACTTCGTGCCGATTATCGGGAAGAAACGCCAGAGTGAGAATGACCGTCAAAATGGCAATGGATCCCACCAGCGCAAACGCGATACGCCAGTCGAACAATTGACCAAGCCAGGTCGCCAACGGATTGCCGATCAAAATCGCAAGCGTTAATCCCGCCAACACATGGCTAACCGCCTGTGCGCGTTGCCGCTCAGGAACCAGCGACGCAGCTACCAGAGCAGCCACACCAAAATAGGCGCCGTGGGGCAACCCCGCCACAAACCGCCACCACATCAAACTGTGATAGCTCGGCGCGACAGCGCTGGCAAAATTACCCAACGCGAAGAATCCCATGAGTAGCAACAGTAAAAAGCGCCGCTGCAAATGGGCTCCCAAAATCGCCAACAAAGGAGCGCCTATCACAACGCCTAAGGCATAGGCACTGATCAAATGCCCAACCTGAGGTTCACTGATATTCAGATCCGATGCCACCGTCGGCATCAGCCCCATAATGGCAAATTCACCAGTACCAATACCAAAGCCGCCCATAGCAAGAGCAACTTTGACAAAAAACAGCGGCCAGCCACTGAGTTCCGGCCGGGACTCATTCACCGACTGCAAGGAAGATGCAGGTACAGACATAAACGCTCCAACAGCAAAAATCACGACGCCCCCGCAACCGGCATCACGCCAGTAACAGAGAACATAAAAAAAAATAAGTGAATTATTATGTTGCGGGGGATCCCGCCGAGAAGAAAGGTATTCGAAAATCAGACCCCAGATGGATCACCGGGAAGATCAAACCAACAATGGGAATACACAAACTATAGCCCTTTCCTCAGCAGTCTCCTACTTAAAAGATGTAAAGATTCCCTCGAAGGGACGTATATCAGCCGATGGATGAATGATTCTCATGACAGCGATGAAACGATTTGTTTAGTCCAGCAAGCATGTTTCGGTAGTATTGAGTGTTGGCAGATCATTAGGTCCCTGTCTCCCCAGTTCCACAAACCGAAGGAATCCTCATGCAACCTCTGGATATTCAAGTACTGCAACAAGCCAAACTGTGGCTGGAGCAGGATTCCTGTGTATGGCTTTGTACAGTACTTTCAACCTTCGGTTCAGCGCCCAGAGAACCCGGGTCCATGCTGGCCGCAAACGCCAAGGGCAAACATTGCGGTTCTCTGTCAGGCGGCTGTATCGAAGAACATTTCCTGGAAAATGTGCAATCAGGTCAATATCAACAGCCCACCACCCTGGTCCACTATGGGAATGGCGGCATTCAGGATAGCGCTAAAGTTAAACTGCCCTGCGACGGCTCCCTGCGCATTCTGGTGGAACGCCTGGAGCCATCCCCCGACATCTTGGAACACTTGAATCGGTTTGAAGAATATCTGAAAGGCCCAGACAACGCCTGCCGCCGCATTTGTCTTTCCAGCGGAGAGAGCCGGTTTGTATCAGCCCCCGAGCAGGGACCCAAAGTCGTTGAAAACGCCGATGCTGAACACATACTCATACGAGTCGGCCCGGTTGCCCGACTGATTCTGGCGGGAATCTCACCGGTTGCAGAATTTTGCGCCCAGTTTGCGAAACTCATCGGTTATCAGGTGATTGCCTGTGACCCGGACGCAGAAGCCTGTGCGAAGCTGGCATTCCAGGGCATTCAGACAGAAATGGTTTTTCCCGCTGAATATCTCGCCCAATCTGCCAATGTTCACAATCACACTGCGGTGGTGGCGCTAACCCACGATCCGCGCAATGACGACCTCGCCGTTATGGAAGCCATTCAAACCCCTGCATTTTATATTGGCGTCATGGGGTCGCAAAAAACATCCGCCAATCGCCGTGAACGTCTGCAGCGAATCGGAGGACTGACGGATGCTGAACTGGATCGAATTCATATGCCGATAGGGCTTGCCCTAGGCAGCAAAACGCCCGCCGAAATCGGACTCGCGATTGTTGCTGATATTTTGCGCATTCAGCGCGGCCGTGCTCGGGAAGACTTGTAACAAACATCGACGCAGAAACCGACTCTCTCTCGCCAGAGAATTCGACATTGTAACGACTCAAATTAGCATTCTCCAGACAGACGCGCCTGTGATCTATTGCCAAATTAATTGCGCAAATTTGCTCAATTTTCCTGTGCGTTTTTAACTGCTCTCCCGCCTCAAACAGACCAGAGTTTCTCTGTCAAACGTTGTTTTCTTTGACGATCAACCTGTACCTGAAATCAATAAACACAACGGGGAGAACATCATGAAACCGTTTCTACAATGCACAGTCTTGGTTATCGCTTTAACGTTATTAGCACCTTTCGCCAGGGCGGAATTCTTTGGCTATTCCGCACTGATAACAGCGCAAATGTCAGGAACTCAACAAAGCCAAGTGATACGAACAGGCAGCCTGGAAGCTTGCGAAGCCGCAAAACGCTCAGCAATCGCTTTACTGGAGAGTGGAGGCTGGGAAATCACCAACAGCGGCCCCTGCCTGCCGATTATCGCCAATCTCCCCAAGCCAAAAAAATATGCGTCAGATATTCCAATTAAATGGCCCTTTCCACCCGTGTGTTTGAGTTGCCCTCTGGTCATTGAGGATCTACGCCAACTCCTGTTTCCGGAAGTTCACAAACAAGTGGAAGAACTCGTGAATGAATTTCAGATTGAAAGCTATCTGAAAGACCTCGGCGAACTGCAAAACGCCTATGATCTCTCTGGATTTGAAGAAAAAATGTTCGAGCTGGAGCAATTACAGTGAATCAATCACTCTCCTCAAACCGAAAGGTTTGAGGAGAGGTTAAAGACATTTGCTAATGGGCTTTCACACTGAGATTCAGCAACACAACCCCGCTGGCGATTAAGGCGATTCCGATCAAGCCAGCTACATTGAGCTTTTGCCCGAACAATACCCAAGCCACGATCGTAATTAACGCGATTCCTGTGCCGGACCAGATCGCATAGACCACAGCCAAAGGCACTTCTTTTATGGTGATCGACATACAGTAAAAAGCAATGCCATAACCGAGAAAGACAACCATTGTTGGAAGAACGCGACTGAAACCGTCACTGTATTTCATTGCCGAGGTGGCTATCACTTCTGCCACAATTGCAACTGCAAGATACACCCAGGCCATAAACCAATCCTGAAAAAAGAAAAAGCCTCTAGAAGGCTGATGATTTCTTTTTAAGAGGCCTTTGTGGCGTTAAAAAGAGGCAGGCATTGTCACGTATTTACCGAGACAAATCGAGAGAGGATTATTCATGTACTTACCCCAGGGCTCGATGGGGCAATATCCATGTTTGCAATAAAAAGCGACGGCTCGCTTGTTGACTCTGCGCGTGGACAGCACCAATTGCGTATAGTCACGAGCCGCCCCCAGGTCTTCGACAAAACGCAACAGATCAGTAGCGACTCCTGAACCCGCTGCCCTAACATACATGCGTTTTACTTCGCCAACGCCAGCAGCAAAAGGTCGCAAGACACAACAACCTATCGCTCGACCTTCCGAGTTTCGACACAACACCGCCATAGCGCCGCTATCCTTGAGTTCATCAATGGCAAAGGAGCTTTGACCGTCATCTCCGGTCAACAGTTGCAGGCGATCGCTAAGTTCGGCAAATAATTCCAGCAATTGTGGATCGTCTGGCTCAGCAAGAAGCATTTGATCGGTCATCGCTTTCCCCGCTGAAAATCCAGTATCATCCACACATCACATCCGTTGTGTTCACTCGCCACAAAAGGCTCTGGCAATCGCCGAAATCCAGCTCTTTCATAGAGCACAATAGCATCGACCATCGTTGATAACGTATCCAGGTAGCAGGCGTGATATCCCCATTCGCAGGCGAAGTCGAGACAGGCATTTAGCAAAGACAAGCCAACGCCTTTTCCGCGATATTGAGGAAGCAGAAAAAGCTTGCGAAGCTCACAGACATTTGCAGTTGTATCAAAATTGGCGACACCGCCGCCACCCAGTATTACCGACCCCTGCTGTGCCACAAAATAGCAGCTGCCATTTTCCAACCGGTAATACTGGCTCATTTCACCAACTTCTTCATCACCAGGGCCAAACCCTTCTCCAATCGCTCCGAACTCCGCACCAACGGAACGAATAATATTGGCTATAGCGGCATCCTGTTGACTGGTGATAGGGGCAATAGCAACAGACTCAGTCATTCCCATCTCGTCTAAACAATTAAAGCGGATGGAATGCTAACAGTGAGAAGGATGCCGCCGCAAACCAAAGGTTTATCAGCGGCCATCTAAAGAACAATCAAGAATCAGCGAGCTGCAGGATCCACTCAACCAGTTCTTTTGCTTGGGCTTTATCCAGAACAACCGAATTGGGTGGCATTGCAAATCCACTCACTTCACCTTTCCAGTGACTGTTATAAGGGCTGGAACCATTTAATACCGTCGTGGTTAGCGACTCTAATGCGCCCTCTTGTCCTTTATACTTTTCCGCCACCCGTTGCCAGGGAGGTCCGATGGGCTTTAATCCATTCGGTCCCTCACCACCCGCAGCAATTGAATGGCAGGTCACGCAGCCACTTTGTTGAGCCAGGTTGATCATTTTTACATCTTGCGACTCATTTTCAGCGGCGAGTACCGCTGCTGAAAACATACTTAAAGCACCCATAGTCACGGGAAGGATGGTTTTGCGTTTCATCTCGTTTCCTCAACAGTAAAACCGCCTACATGACGGCTGTTTAATCACTGAGTCGAGGTTAGTAACGGCACCAACAAGCCACAATCCTCCCAAAGTACCTATGTGTTTGACGCCTGACCTGTATCAATAAAAGCGACGTCAAACGCCGCCAACAATCAATAGACAGCCTGCTTTCATTCCTGCTTAGCGATTAACATCTACCACCAAACGACCGCGCACCCGCCCTTCCAGAAAAGCACCCGCCTGCTCTATGGCTGTGGACAGAGGCAACTCTTCCGTCAATTTCTCCAGAAGGTTGATATCCAGATCCTGCTCGAGTCGCTGCCACGCGCGTCGGCGCTGTTCTTGAGGGCACATTACACTGTCTACACCGAGCAGTGATACACCTCGCAAAATGAAAGGCGCAACACTCGCAGGCAAATCCATACCGCCAGCTAATCCACACGCGGCTACCGCTCCGCCGTAGCGGGTTGACGCCAAGGTGTTGGCCAGTACGTGAGAACCAACGACATCAATAGCACCAGCCCATCGCTCTTTGGCAAGAGGACGGCCAGGCTCCGACATCTCCTGTCTGGCAATAACGTCCGTCGCACCCAGCTCTTTCAAATAGTCAGACTCCTGAGCCCTGCCAGAAAGCGCCACCGGCGAATAACCCAGTTTAGCGAGTAAAGATAATGCAACGCTGCCGACACCGCCCGCAGCCCCCGTCACCAATATCTCGCCATCTCCGGGTTTTATGCCGTGATCCTCAAGTGCCATCACACACAACATGGCGGTATAACCCGCCGTACCTATGGCCATAGCTTGTCGACTTGTGAACGAAGAAGGCAGAGGCACCAACCATTCTCCCTTCAGTCTCGCTTTCTGCGCCAATCCACCCCAATGAGTTTCACCAACACCCCAACCATTCAACACCACTGACGTACCGACGGGAAAATCAGGATGACTGGAGTCGCTCACTGTACCTGCCAGATCAATACCAGGCACCATCGGAAATTTACGAACTACCGGTGATTTTCCGGTAATCGCCAGTGCGTCTTTGTAATTGAGTGATGAATACTCGACCGCCACGGTAACATCACCCTCAGGCAAACCCGCTTCATCAATATCTGTCAATGTGGCTTGATAGCCGGACTCTGGTTTTTCAATAAGTACACCTTTGAACATATCTCCTCCATTTTTAGACCGATCGTCTATTTTTCGATAAATTTTTTAACGTTTGAGACTGCGTAAAAAAAACGCCATAAAGGTTTGCATTGGCGCCAAACTGCGCTCCAATCGAGCTCGGATGATCGCACCTTCCCAGCCCAGCCAGAATACATACGCAGCCTCTGCGGTATCGAGATTAGCACTCAACTGCCCCTGTCTTTGAGCGTCATCCAAGCAGCGCTGCACACGTATTTCCCACGCCGAAAAAACCTGTCGCAGAGGCTCTCTCATTGAAATGGGTAAAGCTTCCAGTTCTTGACCAAGGTTTCCCACAAGACAACCCCGACGAAATTCATAGCGAAGAATACCGGTACAGGCATCGTGGCCAAAATTCTCCAAACGCTGCAGAGGCTCAACATCGGCGTTCAATAAAAAGGAATCCAGCTTGCGATTAAAGAAACGCTCATAACTTGCGAGCAGCTCCAGGCCGTAGGCTTCTTTACTCTTAAAATAATGGTAAAAAGATCCTTTCGGAACGCCAACCCTGCGCAAGATTTCGTCAATCCCCGTCGCCGCATAGCCCTTTTCAGTCAGCATCTCAAGACCCGAGCGAAGCAACTGCTCACGGGTATCTGCGTTGCGCCCGTTGACTTTAGGGGGACGCCCACGCCGCTTTTTGACGGACTTAGGCTCAGTTGGGGCGGGGTTTTGGTTATCGGCATCTCGAATCATGAAACAATATTAGACCGATCGTCTACTTTATACAACGGGTAACGGACGACACCCGCGGCTCTTGCTCAGCAACCCGGGGAACCACCGACTGAGATTGATGTCTGATGTTGACCTTCCCCCCACTCAAGTCGACGGCGATCCGCTTAGGTCACCGCCCGCAGAATCACCGCTTGGAACTTTGTCGCACCTGAGTGTCTAAATCCGCCGCACTGAAGAAGCTTCACGAAATAGCCGCGATATGAGGCCAAATGTGTCTAAGTCGCTGCTAACTTGCAGCAATTACAGGCAGCCTTGTAGCTTTTACGAGGCACCCTTTCTGTCCGTCGAAAAGAACGACTTAAACGGCGAGAGTGTGGACTCATCGGAAAACTGAAATCGAATTAGCGAAAGCATTTGTTGTCACTAAACAGAAACTTCCGCTCGTTATTTCGACATAACGATGTTTTATAGAGCACTCATTCGCAAATTGACGCTCAGATGACTGACTGGAATACAACTTGCCAATGTAGCCAATAAATGACGCTAACCGGTGAAGGATGTCAGAGATGTGAATGGACTTCTCTGGCCGTTACTTTGACGTTACGTCGTCATGTGTCAGCAGAAGAAGACCGATATTACGTCGATCACAATCGACATTTTTTACGTTTTGAGAACAAGCCATGCGCTTAGCACGAGTACATCGCCAATCCCTGAAATGGTTGATCATAACCTTGGGGGTTGTCGTCTTTTTATTTCTGGCGATTGGCGTGCCCGCAGAACAATGGCAACAGTGGATTAAAGCTGCGATATCAAGCTCCGGCAGTTACGGCGAAATCAATCTGGTACTCCTTTACAGTGTCGCAGTAATTTGCCTGGCCCCCTTGTCCCCTTTCGCCATTATGGCTGGAGTATTTTTCGGCTTTTGGAAAGGAGCTCTGCTGGCACTCCTTGGATTAAACCTGGGCGCTCTGGCAGCCTTTGCAATCTCCAGGACTTGTCAGGCCTGGCGAAATCACTCAACGCCGAGTAACAACCAAAAGCATACTGACGCACGCCACGGCTTTCTCCATCAAATCAGTGAGAACCGAGTGAGCTCTATCGCACTACTCAGACTTAACCCGCTTGTGCCCTTTAACTTACACAACTACGTCTACGGCTGCGCCCGACATCACATTAGCTATTGGCGCTATGTTCTCGGCACGTTGATCGGTAGTGCCCCCATGACTTTATTACTGGTTTACCTGGGATTTGCAGGGCGTTTTCTGATCGCCTCTGGAGAGAAATCCACCCCTTTCACGGCACTTATTGCTGTCACCGCTATTGCCAGCCTACTGCCATTTTGGTGGATGCGACAGCGCAGAAAAAAAGCGCTCGCCGTCGCACCCAACCATTACCCAACTACAAATGGGAATCCTCGTTGATTCCCACCAAGACCTACTGGGGCTTGCCCGTGAGTCCCATGCATTCAGGAAGTTACCATGCATAAATATTCAACTGCCAAACCGGAACGCATTCTGTTCCTGACATCCCAATTAGGATATGGGCATATCAAAGCGGCCAAAGCCGTTGAGGAAGAATTAAAGCAAAAAATGCCAAAGGCAGAGTGCCACTACCTCGACCTCTGGTCGCTGATGGACACGAAAGTCGCTGACGCCGTTCGTGATGGCTACCTACGCATGACCCGGGAGCACCCGGACTGGTATCAAAAACTCTACGACATGGACGCGGATTTCTATCAACAACTCAGCGGCCGCAGCCCTCTCGCAGAAGGCATCAAGAACTTTCTGCGCGAACATCAAAACCGCTGGTATCCGGAAGAAAAAAGTTGGCTACCGAGGAAATCTGGCGATCTCGATAAAGCCATGATCAACAGTTTAATTCGCCTACTATGCCTACCCGAGGATCGCTTTTCGCAGAAGATCCAACTCGTCAGCCTACTGGTATTAATTCGAACGGTACTGCTGAAGCGTATGCGCGAAAAAATCAATGCCATCAAACCTGATGTGATTGTCGCAACGCAAATGTATCCGGCAGCCCTCTTGTCAGCGTTAAAGAAACGCAACAATTTTCGAGAAATTCCCACATTGGCGATCGTCACAGATTTCGGATTGCAAAATGTCTGGGTGAGAGGAACAACCGATATTTATTGTGTCGCCACCGAACAAATGGTGCAGCACCTACGAGCCCAAGGGGTGGAACGTGACCAAATTCATGTAACGGGAATCCCCCTGGAACCTGAATTTCAACATCCCCCCACTCAAGTACAAGCCAGAAAGCAACTTGGTCTGGCCGTTGATCGTCCGACACTTTTGGTCACCGGCGGTCAGTACGGCATAGGAATCGTCGACGCTGTCCGCAGCTTGCTCACGATGGACGCCAGCTACCAAGTCATGGTAACCGCAGGTGACAGTGAAAACCGTGCAGAGCTCGAGGACTTACAGCGGCAACACAGTGATCGTCTGCTGGTCTTTAAATGGGTGACCAACATGTCGAATCTCCTCGCCGCAGCGGACCTGGTGGTTGGTAAACCCGGAGGCTTAAGCGTGAGCGAAGCGCTCGCCTGTGGACGTCCCTTCTTTGCGACCTGCTGCCTGGGCGGGCAAGAAAAGCACAATCTCGACTTCCTGGAAGCCAATGAAATTGGCCGTCTGTTAAAGCCTCACGAGATACCCTTGACGCTCGACAAGCTTTTCCGCTCCCCAGAAATCTTACATGAACTGCAACAACGCGCCTGCGCGTTAGGCAACCCAGACAGCGCAAACCATGTTGCCTCTCTTGTTGCTAAACTGGCGAGAGAGGCGCCCGACAGACGGACGGCAAAAAGCTCCGTTGTTAACTACCGCCTGCGGGAAATCGCGAGCGAGGGAGAGACTTCCCTCTAACAAACCCACCATTCGTGCACAGGCCTTTTGGAGTAAAACCCGTGTGGCAAATTCGTCCCTGCCCAATTATCCGACGCGCGACCGGTGCGTTGGATAGTATTTTTCTAACTTTCGACGATGGCCCGAGCGCGGATTTTACGCCACGAATTCTCGATGCGCTTGGAGCAGAAGGTGTGCACGCAACCTTTTTTGTACTGGGAAGTGCCTGCGAACAACACCCAGAACTGGCGCGTCGAATTCTTGCTGAAGGTCATGACCTTGGTTGCCACACCTATTCCCATAAGCACCCTTGGAATCTGGATGGGAAGCTAGCCAGGCAGGAAGTAAGGCGCGGATTTTTTGCCATTGCGAATATAACCGGCGCCTGCCCCCGCCTCTTCCGGCCACCCTTTGGACGTATAAACCCGGTGATGATCAAAGAAGCTCGGCAGCTGGGCATGCGCACGGTACTGTGGAATCGCAGCGCCATTGATTGGGGAAGGTGGGGACAGGCGCATTTGGTAAAAAGACGTCTTGAAAAAGTCACCCCAGGAGACATCATCCTGATGCACGACAGCCCAAGAACGGCAAATCACCCTGAAGTAACGGCAACCGTATTGCCCGATTTTCTTCGCAGTTGGCAACAGAGTTCACTCCATTGCCGCCCCGTTTCTGTCTTGCTATAGCCGCCAGACAATACGCCGATCGCTCAAGCAGCCAGACGCCTGCGCCGAGATATCAGGTTAAAACAATAACGGTGCCAAACCTTTCTTAGGCGTCGCAACTGATAGTAGATATCTTCTTCGGAATATTGAGCGTCACTTTGCAGTTCGAAGCACATTCCCAAAATGCCATCGGCCCTGGCGACCAAACAGTCGAGCAAACTCCAGACGGTTTCCGGAATCAGTTCACCGTGCTGACGACGATGATTGCTGCAGGCCGATAGCGCAACCCCCCGAATAATATCAGGGTCAATATTTTCCAATAATAAAAACGGATCGAGGTTTTTTTGTTCAGCGTATTGGACGAACCGTGTGAGATCGAACATCCAGCCATCACCAGAGGCCAGAGATTCTCTGCGAGCCTGCTGCCAAATAACAGCCCAATCCTCAGCTAAGAAATTCACACCATCAAGCCAACAATCCATGGCCGCCGAGGAATCAGGCAGCAAACGAATCGTGCCGTCACCCGAACGAGGAAACGTTGGAAAATGAATACGATGCAAAAAGTAATTTGAGGACGAGTGCAACACGGCAAATTGCCGACACTCTTGCGAATCTGCTACCCAAAGCCTCTCGCGGTCTGTCGCACCTTGAGAAGAAACACCACTGAAAAAATCCAGCAATTGCGGATCTTCACAAGAGAGCCGCCGCAAACTTCCAAGATTCGAACCGCCAACACCTAAGACTTTTGTATCAGGCCACAGTTGCATGATCACCCCCCTCGTTAGAGATGGATACGTACAGGCACTCACCCAAAACGTCCTGTACGCCAGAAAACTCAGGGATGTGTTACCAATCACATTGGCACTAAGCAATACCCTGGCTTCTTGCCTTCAGTGTAGATCGTAATCTTATTTGCGTGAAAGAAAAGTTGAAAAATGCCGGTCACTTCTGTGATGAAATCACTTTTAGTGCCGAAGAATGATCGAGTCGCTCTGGGTAAGTGGGCAAATTGAGCAAAAATTCCACGCGAACACAAATCTCTGTAAGCATTTATCAGTCTTTGTTAACGGGTTTGTTATTTCGACAAGCTTTAAGTGACCATACGCCCTTTTTTCTTATGGTGAATAGTTATGGGAGCCTGGATCCTCTCCGCTTATATGGCCTGCGCGGTTTACACCCAATCAAGAGGACGTCTAAAACACAAAAAACTGACCCGCAGAATTACGGACCACGCCAATGTACTGGCACCAATCAACTGTCTTTTTTACAGCACATCAAAAGTTCCGAACACCCCGTATCTTAGCCTGACACAGTTCCCTGAATTGCAGACGCTACAAGATAACTGGCAGATAATTCGTGACGAAGCTCTGGCCCTACATGGCGCGTCTGCCATACGGGCATCAGAAAAACTGGACGACCTTGGCTTTAATTCTTTTTTTAAAACCGGCTGGAAACGCTTTTATTTAAAATGGTATGGAAGTGACCTGGGTTCTGCGCGCCAGCATTGCCCCCAAACATTAGCGTTGATCAAAAGCATTCCTTCGATCAAAGGCGCCATGTTTGCCATGCTGCCTCCCGGAGCGCGTCTGGTGAAACACAGAGATCCTTTTGCCGGGTCTTTGCGTTACTACCTGGGCTTATCAACGCCGCAAGATGACCGCTGCTTTATCGATGTGGACGGAGAAAAATACAGTTGGCGGGACGGCGAAGCCGTGATGTTTGACGAGACCTACATTCACTATGCAGAAAACCAGACAGACAAAGATCGAATCATTCTATTTTTGGACATAAAACGCCCAGTAAAGCTAAGCCTGGTCGATGCGTTTAACAACCTGTTCTCCCGCACGGTGATGGCGGCAACCGCAACCCGGAATACCGATGGTGACCGAGTTGGCGTGCTGAACAAAGCCTTCGGCGGCATCTACCAGATCCGCAAAGCGGGTAAACGACTAAAAGCGTTTAATCGCCCGCTCTATTACACCGTGCAGTACGCCCTCTACGCGGCACTGATATATGCCCTGTTTTTCTGACATTCAATGGTGACTTCCGGGGTGAGTTGGCCAGGGTTACCCAAAGGCCCTCAACCCGCGGGAGAACTTTTTACCGAACTCTGTCTCTGCATAAAGAGGGTCACTTCACCAACGGGGAAGCCAAACTTTTTCAGGTAGGAGCGATTGACCAAAGTTTTGCCATCGGCGAACTGCCACATCCAGTCATTAAAGGAAATCACGTAGGTTTTGCCGTTGGCCGTGGGAACTTCCATTTGATATTCCCACTGCAAGGCACTGCCGTGGATTGTCCCAGACGCCACATCAACAACATCACCGGCGACACCTTGCAGCCTGAACTGGCCATCTGACGTGATGCGCCAAGTACGCTGACGCACACCACTGCCGTACTCATAGTGAAAGGTTTCGTCGAGAATCAACGCCTTGCTGTCGCCTCGGGGCACAATGTCTACGGTGAAGCGCTGAATAACGTTTCCGGATCGATTCTGAACAATCCCCCATCCTTTAACCGGTCCAGAGAAGAAGTCCGACAGGGAAAACTCGGGCTCCGACTCCCAATAACGAGAACCATCAATTGCGGTGGCACAACCGCTGAGCAGAATAACCAAGGTAAGAGCAAGAATACGCATCAGTAAAGACTCTCCAGACTGTCAGAAGAATACGGGGTTCCGGTTTGGGGGGTTCAGAGGGAAGCATGCACCGCAAAAAACCTTCGGTTTAGCCATCAATTCGGCCAATTCGGTTAGCTGAACTTAACTCCCGGTTCCAAAGCAGGTAGGATACACGTCTCTCACCATGGATGGACACTGCAGATATTCTGCTCTCGTGTTGCGTTGCCTCACCCAACTCTCTCCATGTGACATTTTACCCCGGCCACGGCTGGCCGAGCTTCTGTCATTTTGACGGAAGTGTATTACACTCAAATTTATTGAATGTGACCTTCAATAGACTAGACAGGGACCCCCATGAAAGCAGTTATTCTGGCCGGTGGGCTGGGAACGCGCCTCAGCGAAGAAACCACCGTCAAGCCCAAGCCAATGGTTGAAATTGGCGGCATGCCAATACTCTGGCACATCATGAAAACCTACTCACACCACGGGATCAACGAATTTGTGATCTGCTGTGGTTACAAAGGTTTTATCATTAAAGAATTTTTCAGCAACTACTTCCTGCGCCGCTCAGACATTACGTTTGACATGGAAAATAACAGCATGGAAGTCCACAACCAGAAAGCTGAACCCTGGAAGGTTACCCTGGTCGATACGGGAGAAAAATCCCTGACCGGCGGGCGCCTACGGCGGGTACGGGAGTTCGTTAAAGATGAGCCCTTCTGTTTCACCTACGGTGATGGCGTCAGCGACATTAATGTTACAGAACTCCTGAATTTCCACAAATCACAGGACAGTCTGGTGACGTTGACGGCTGTGCAACCTCCCGGTCGCTTTGGCGCGATTTCCCTCGCTGGTAGTCAAACCAAAATCAACAGTTTCCATGAAAAACCGACAGGTGATGGCGCCTGGATCAACGGCGGCTACTTCGTTGTCGACCCCAAAGCCATTGACTATATCGAAGGCGACCTGACCACCTGGGAAGCAGAGCCTCTTCAGCAGCTGGCCCGCGACGGCAAACTCTCTGCTTACAAACACAGTGGTTTCTGGCAACCCATGGATACTCTGCGCGACAAACAAGTGCTGGAAGGCCTTTGGGAATCCAATGAAGCGCCTTGGAAAGTCTGGTCGTAAGACCGACACGCTCACGCTGATGGGGCGCCCCCATCAGCGGATTGCTTCAAATATCATCACGACCCAACCTTTTTCACTTCCGCCTGCCAGACACACCCCCAACATAAGTTTTTCCACCGTTTCCGGCAGACACTCAGATACAGACGAGACATCAGCACCGTGAAATTTACCGAAACCCGCTTGAAAGGCGCTTTCATCGTAGAAATTAAACAGATCGGCGATCATCGTGGCTTTTTCGGACGCTCCTGGTGCGCCGAAGAATTTCGCGAACACGGCCTCAACCCCAATATCTGCCAGATCAACACCTCTTTCACAGAAAAAAAGGGAACGATCCGTGGCATGCATTATCAGGTTGATCCCTACCAAGAAACCAAGTTTATTCGCTGCACTCGCGGACGAATTTTTGACGTGATTATCGACCTGCGACCCGACTCACCGACCTTTAAAGAATGGGTTGGCACAGAGTTGACCGCCGACAATTACAAAATGGTTTATGTGCCGGAAAATTTCGCCCACGGTTTTGTCACCCTAGAGGACCACTGTGAGGTCTACTACCCAGTGACTCAGTTCTACACGCCGAACGCCGAACGCGGCTTAAGATTCAACGATCCCGCGTTTGCTATCGACTGGCCGGTCAGTGTCGATGTATTTTCCGACAAAGACATCGCCCACGCGGATTTTGACGAAGCGACCTTTAACCAATAACTCATCGACGTACGCCAGAGAGAATCGGCCATGGAAAAATTACTGCTGACCGGAGGCACCGGATTTATAGGGCGGAATACGCTACCGCTGCTGCGCCAGCACTATGATGTCAGCCTGCTGACGTCTCGCGATGATGTCACCCTGGAAGGGGTCGAAGTCATCACCTGCAACCTACTCGACCCAGACGCCACTCGCGCCGCTGTCGCCAAAGTCAAAGCTGACAAGCTGTTCCACTTGGCGTGGGGGATGGAACCCAGCAACTATAACTTGCCCGCCAACTTTGACTGGCTGGCGGCCAGCATGCAGTTGATTCGGGATTTCCATCATCACGGCGGCAACGCGATATGCGTGGCAGGCTCATGCGTGCAGTACGCCTGGGAAACCGGCGGCTGCGACGAGCAGCTAACACCGACCACTCGCTCCAACCTCTACGGCGGCTGCAAGAATATTCTGCAGGAATTTGCCCTCACATTCTGCGAAAGCAACGATATGCAGTGCCTTTGGGCCAGACCATTTTTTATGTACGGCCCCTTTGAAGATGAAAGGCGTCTGGTCGCGTCGATTGTTTACAATTTGATTCAAGGCAAAGAAGCCGTCGTTAATAACGGTGGTATTTACCGGGATTTCCTCCATGCGAGAGACGTCGGCGGCTTGATGCTGGACCTTTTCACAAAAGGTCAATCCGGTGTGTTTAACATTGGCTCCGGCCAACTCTCAAGCCTTGGCGAAATAGGACACACCATCGCGACCAGCCTGGACCGCGAAGATTTACTGACCGTGCGTTACCCCGAAGTTTCCGGCAATCGCTACGTCTTTGCCAAAATGGACAAGGTCGCACAGGTTACTGATTGGCAGCCTTCTTTCAGTTTACAAGATGGTCTGCAGCAAACGATTGAATGGAGCAAACAACATGTCAAATCTTAAAGACGTCTATGTCATCGGGTCGGGCCCCGCCGGATACGGCGCCGCTCGCAAGCTAAAAGAACACGGCGTCGACACGACAATCCTCGAAAAAAACAGCTACTTTGGTGGTCACTGTGCCACCTTTGAATTCGAGGAAGGCTTCATTTTCGATGACGGTCCGCACATCTCTTTTACCAAAGATGAGCGCGTAAAAAAGATTTTTGGAGAGAATGCCGGCAACGACATCAACGACTTTTACCCCTACGTTGATAACTACTGGCACGGCCACTGGATTCAGCACCCTGCAATTACAAGCATGCACGGCCTGCCCGCCGACTTAAACACTAAGATTTTGATGGAAATCACCGACGCTATTTACAAGCGCGACGATAGCCGCACCTTCAAAAACTATGAGGAATGGTTGATCTGCGCCTACGGTGAAACTTACGCCCGTGAATTCCCAATGGAATACACCATCAAATACCACACCTGTCAGGCGAAAGACATGACCACCGACTGGCTGGGGCCGCGCCTCTATCAGCCAGAGCTGGAAGAAGTTATCTACGGCATGCTATCGTCGGAATCACCAAACCGCCACTATATTCCAACGTCTCGCTACCCGAACAAAAAGGGATTTGCCAACTTCCTCAGCGAAACCACCACGGTTGCTCCACTCCGCTTCGACTCCGAAGTGACAGAAATTGATGTGTTAAAGAAAACCTTTACCATCAACGGGAAAGAAGAAATCCCCTACAACCACCTGATCAGTTCCATGCCGCTGGATATGCTAGTGCCACGCATTAAAGGTGCACCTGAGGATCTGGTGAAAGCGGCTGCGGGCTTATCCTGTACAAAATGTATTGTTGTGAACCTAGGCATTAAAAAACCCGAAATCACAAAGTCCTACTGGACCTACATTTACGACCAGGATATCTGCTTTACCCGTCTGAGCTTCCCTCACAAATTTTCACCGAAAACCGTCCCAGAGGGCTGCTGTGCCGTTCAAGCGGAGCTCTATTTCTCAGACAAGTACCGCCCGATGGATATTACACCGGAAGAAGGTGCCAAACAGACCATCCGCGACTTAATTAAAATTGGTCTGCTGGAAAAAGAAGAAGATGTCTGCTTTGAACGCTCTTGGGTAGCCCCTTACGCCCAGGTCATTTTTGATCATGACCGTCCCAAAGCGGTCGAAGCCATCCACAGCTTCCTGCGCGCCCACAATATCGAATACTGTGGACGTTACGGCGACTGGGCCTACATCTGGAGTGATCAGTCCTTCACCAGTGGCGAAGGCGCTGTTGAGCGTATGCTGAAAGAAATTTAATCGGCAAACGCTGAATGATTGGAAAGGCGCCATACGGCGCCTTTTTTATGCCTGCTAGTTATCTGCAACCAAAAATTTTTCGAGTACAGAACGCCACTCAAGCTCCACCGGCAACCCAAAAGAACTAGCCAGAACTTCGCACAGCTCATCAATCGTTAGATTCTTTTGTTCTGCCGATCGCCCAGGTTGACGAACCGAAAGGCGACTATTTCGCAATCCATAGCGACAGCCCAATGTCGCCCTTGCTGCAGTTAACATCAATGTAAATTTGGAATCCGGATGGGTCGAGGTGTACCAGTTGGCTACCTCGAAGTCGATCTCAGGTCGCGCCCGCAAGTCGACCTCGTACATCGATGCCCACTCGCCATCCAGCTTAGTTTGCAACGTCCAAACATCATCAACTGCGGACAGCAAACGGTAACATTCACCAAATTGGTCCTGCTCAATATTCTCGGTAAATCGCACCGGCCACCTCAGCGTCTGACCTCCAAAACCAACATCGACCAGCCATGGCTCCCCAGCGATAACAACACGTAGAACCATGTGGTTTGCCGGCGGCACAGGTGTATCGGCAGGACGCTGCCAGAGAACACGCGCCAGTAGAGATTCCACCGGCAGTCCCAGATTCACCAAAACAGCGCGGAACAATGTATTTTGTTCAAAGCAATAACCACCACGCCGATTATCGACCAATTTCTTTTGTATCGAGTCCAGAGAGGTATCGATGCCTCGTCCCAGCAGTACGTCGATATTCTCGAAAGGGATAGATGTCACGTGAGCCTGATGCAATGCCTTTAAACTGGCAACGTCAGCATTTAACTCTCCGGAAAAGCCTATGCGCTGCAAATATCGATTTAGATCCAACATGACAGCTCCAAGGAAATTATTAAATGAAAAAAGCGACGTAGGTTCAGTCAGAATTTTCTGACTCAAACAATTCGATAGATCGCTCGATAAACGTCTCCATGCGTCGGCGAGTTTCATCGGCAATGCGTATCAGCTTGGCACGGGCATCGGAGGGATCAACCTCTTCGACCAGAAAACCATGATCGATCGCCTGCTGCACATATTTAACAGCGGTGCGATGACTGGAATGAGGCATAAACACATACAGCTCTGTTTTGCGCAGCGCCCTATCCCTCTGTAACCACATGCGTGTGAAAAGATCGTAATAATTCAGATCATAAAACAGGCTGCTGCTGAACACCTCGGACCACAACTCATCAACGCTCATCAACGCGGTAATAAATCGCTCCTGGCGCAGGGATTTTTCATCACTGGACACGTCTGGAATGCCTTAAAAATGGGAGGCTCATTGTGTCACAACGACAAAGCCAGCAACAAACACCCCTTGATACATGCAATTTTACATGTATATTATACACACATACTTCCTGCACAACAGGTATGGGAAGCCGATTAACGCCGAAACGTCGAGGTTGACCCGCGTTGGAACTCAAATTGTTTTACTCCCTTTGGGGAGAATCCGCCTCACTAAGCGACGCGGCGACTTTCGCGAAGTCATCCGGGTTTGACGGAATTGAAGCCCCAGCCCCACACTCAGACCGCGAGCAGAGCCAGCTGCAACAAACGCTTGAGTCGGAGGGCCTGTTATGGATCCAGGAAATCGCCACCGGAGGTGGCTATGTGCCCAATCGCGCAGCTTCCCCGTCACAACATCTGGATGAACTCGCCTCAGCCTTTGCAACCGGCAAATCCTTAGGAGCACTACACGCCAACTGCATCACCGGCTGTGATGCCTGGCCGTTTGAGCAACAGCTTGCGTTCTTTTCTGAGGCACAACAATTGTTGGACTCATTGGGCGTCAGCGCAAGTTTTGAAACCCACCGCAGCCGTTCGCTCTATAATCCTTGGGCAACCAGAGATATCTCTCTCAAACTGCCGGAACTGAGATTTACCTGCGACTTGAGTCATTGGTGCGTGGTCTGTGAACGCCTGTTGGAAGAACAAGACGTCTTTGAGCAGATATTTCCACGTACCCACCACATTCATGGCCGAGTTGGCTACGACCAGGGACCGCAAGTAACACACCCCGGCGCCCCAGAGCACGCACAGGCCTTGGCGAGCCATACACAGTGGTGGCAGCAAATTTGGGAAAACGCGATGATGCGACAGCAAGCGTTTGTCACTATGACACCAGAATTCGGTCCCGACGGCTACCTGCACACCTTGCCCTTTACCAATGCCCCTGTCGCGGAACTCAAGATGATCAACCTCTGGATGGCCAAGTATCTACGTGATACGTTCAATCAGTGGAGAATCGCGAATGAAGACGAGTAGACACCAACCCCCCTCTTTGAAGTTCTTTCGCAACAGCCGCGACGCTCGCTGGAACAGCTCTGCGATCGCCTATGTGCTGTTAACCTACAGTTGCGGCTGGCTACTGCTACTCACCAGCAGCCTGGCGACCGCAACGGGCATTCTTGCGTTTTTCAGTGGAACCATGTTCGTCGCCCACAGCATGATCATCGCCGCCTATCTGATTCATGAATGTGCCCATCGCTCACTCTTACGCACACCAAGCCAAAACGAGTGGCTGGGCAAATGCCTTGGCTGGATCACGGGTAGCTGCTATGGCACTTTCTCTGCGTTGCGTATAAAGCACGTTAGGCATCACGGCGATAATGCCGACTTATTGAGTTTCGACTTACAGGCTTTTCTTGCTAGACACCCTAAATTAACCCGTCTGATATCCTGTCTGGAGTATTTTCATATCCCCGCTGTCGAGATCCTGATGCATGTGATGTTAATGCTGGGGCCCTGGCTATTCCCTGATATGGAAGCTCAGCGCACGCGTGCTCTGAGGCTAATCGTCGTACGTGGTGGTCTGTTATTCGCTGCCGGTTGTATCGCCCCACTGGCCGTTGTGGGCTACGGCCTGGCACAACTGATATTGATGCAAGTCCTGCGTTTTATGGATGCGTTTCAGCATAATTATGACAGCCTTCTTAACTTGCAAGATAAAACCTATGTGGCCCCTCATCGTGGTGATGCCGACTATGAGTTGCAACATACGTTTTCCAATCTGATTTCTCGTCGTTTCCCGTGGCTAAACCTGCTGGTTCTAAACTTTTGCTACCACAATGCGCACCACATACGCCCCATGATGCCTTGGTATCAATTGCCTGAATATCACTCACAGCAACTGGGCGCAGACTGTCAACAAGTGATTCCGCTGTCCGAACAACTGCGCAGTTACCATAAATTTCGTCTATTGCGGTTACAAGGAATCAATGAAGAGGGGATAGATTTTCGCCGTCAGATGAAAAATGGACTCGCCGTCGGCGTCGTAGGAGTCTCTTTTCTCACAGCCTTTTAAATGACAAAAAGCGACATTAGGGTTGGTTTTATTCAGCCCTACTCCTGTCAGACATCAAATAACGCGCCCTATAGAGCAACCTTACTCTAGGCAGGACCTTGCATTAAACGACAAATGGCGTAAATTATATTCTAAAATACCCAGCTAACCTGATTTTTTTTACTACCGAAAGTCACATCTTCGCACTTCTTATCCCCGAAAACACTGAGATCTACCTTTGTTATCACCACCGTGATCTATACTTACTTGGGAATCTCTGAGTACCAACTTACCCGTTGAAATAAACGCATACCCGATGTCGCACCGCATGCAGCTGGGGTGCTGTTTCGAGCCTAGCTGGAAATAACTAAGGCGTGTTTGTTACTTCGTGCGTTTATTGCAACTGACTCGGTTGTACACCTGAGCATCGATCAACCACAAACGGATCGGTGATTGGCCGGAAAGCAGCCGACCACACAATCCGCTCCGTATAAATACCACTAGGTTTGTAAAACTGGACTTTTATGGCAACGCCAACTTCGCTTAATCACCTTGACGACATCCGTGACGAGAGCCAATTGCCCACACTACCCCTGTCACTGGAGTTGGAGCTTACAGCGCTGGAAAGTTTTCGCGACCAAGTTAAGCAAAATCCTTTCGCCCCCGCGATCTATCAAGACTCACTGCAGATCAGCTACGGGGAGCTGGAAGACAAAGCCACACGCCTAGCCTTTCAAATTGCTGAACACGGTGTCCATAAAAGCCAACCCGTCGTTGCTTTTTTGCCGCCATCAGCAGATATCTGCATCGCCTTACTCGCCATTCATATGGCTGGCGCTACCTATGTGCCAGTAGACCCGGAACTGCCCACAGAACGCATAAAACGTATACTGTCGGAAACCAAACCACAGCTCATCCTGACCAGCGGCGACATCCCTGACGCCCTGGGTGAATGGCAACATCAGTGTTTTGACATTGGCAAATTACTGTCCAAACCCGTCTGGTCGGGAAAAGAACTGCCTCAAATTCGCGCCGATGACATTTCGCATGTTTTTTTTACCTCCGGCACCACCGGCACCCCTAAAGGTATTGTCTTCACGCATCGCAATCTCCATCACTATGTAGACTCAGCCAAAACCACATTTGGTTTTGGTCCTCAAGACCGGTTTCTGGCAGTGGCCAGAATTGGCTTTAGTATCAGTCTGTTTGAGCTGCTGTTGCCGCTGACTTGTGGGGCCTCCGTACATATTCTTTCTAGACCCGATATCCTGGACCCAAGAAAACTGTGTCACGCGCTAACCGATGCCACCGTTATACACATGGGCCCCAGCTTATTGAAAAAGCTCTTACCCTATGTGCATGAAAATTATCCCGACCTGTCAGTCTTTGAAAACCTACGGCACGCATCCAGTGGCGGCGATATGGTGGCCCCTCACCTGCTGATGGAGCTGAAGTCCACCTTTCGCAATGCCGATGTGTTCGTGCTTTATGGATCTAGCGAAATCAGCTGTATGGGCACTTACTTCGAACCAGACAGCACCCTGTCAGGTGACACATACACGGTCGGCGCTCCCTTCCCAGACGTTGGCCTTATCATTGTGGACGACGATGGCAATCCGGTAACAGACGGAAGTGTCGGCGAAGTTTATTTTTCCGGCCCAGGATTGGCCTTGGGTTACCTCAACCAACCAGAGCTCAATGCCCAGAAATTTGTGGGGCTTAACGGTATTCGATATTTTGCGATTGGCGATCTGGGCGTTCGCGACGACAGCGGCCAACTTCGCCTCTTGGGCAGAAAAGATTTTCAAATCCAAATCCGCGGCAATCGTATTGAAGCCCTGGAAATTGAAAATGAGCTACGCCAATGCCCGAACATCACCGATGCAGTTGTTGCCGCCAGAAAAATCGGGCACGAAGATAAAACCCTGATCGGCTATCTGGTTGCTTCTGAACATGCGCCTATCGACTTGAGCAGTGTTATTTCGCACCTACAAAAACAACTGCCAGATTATGCAATTCCCTCGTTATTCGTACGCCTAAATCGACTGCCAACTAACTTCAATGGCAAGCTGGATCGGCATAGCCTACCGCAACCAACCGATGACAACATGCTGGTCTCTTGCGATTACACAGCACCGCGAGACGACATAGAGAACATCCTTACGGAGATTTGGCGATCTCTCTTTAAACTTGAAAGTATTGGCATTCATTACAACTTTTATGAAATTGGAGGCGACTCCCTCAGCGCAGTTGCATTGCTCACCGAGATTCAAAAACGCTTTGATTTAGAACTGACGATATCGCAATTGCTTAATGCCCCAACCATTGCAGGCTTAGCCGAATTGATCCGCAAGGGTGCCAGTCAATCCGAGACAGAATGCATTCTTCTGCGGAAGGGTTCTGGCACCCCCGTCTTTTTTCTCTATGGAACACTCTTTTACAAAGAGCTAGTAGATAGCTTATTCGTTGACCGCTCTATTTACGCGGTCCATTTGGAAGAAGAAGTCTCTCTACTGAAAAACGGCATGAAAGGGGACGAGTTCAAGCTCTTTTCCAGCATCCCGTTAATGGCGCAGCGCTATCTCGAGGCAATTCAAAACGTACAGCCCCAAGGGCCCTACACGCTTTGCGGGCATTCGTTCGGTGGCATTCTCGCCCTGGAGACTGCACGCTTACTGGAACACAAAGGCGAAACAGTAACCCTTGTAGGTATGTTGGATACCTGGCGGCCAGGTTATCGTTTTCAATTAACCACTCGCGAGCGTCTTAGCCGGCACTGGACTCAACTGCGACTTCACGGTCCCAGCTATCTCGTAAAGCGGGTTTCTTCCATCTTTGGTAGAGCCCGTCCTAACGTTGTTACCCCAATTGAAGAAAAGCGGGTGGATATCCGTGAAGCCGCCCGCCGCCTCGCTTGCAGTAGCTATACCCCTCACCACTATTCAGGCCCAGCGGTTCTATTTCGCGCAAAAGAAGTCCAGGCTTTTGAAAATACAGCTCCCAGTATGGGATGGCGTGAATTAATTACGAATTTGGCCACGTTTGATGTTGATGGCGCACATATGACCATGGTGCAAAAAGAAAAACTTCATCAACTTTCACGACTACTGGATCAACACCTGAGCCATAAGGCGCATAACCTCAACGACTCCGCCTCGGACCCGATCACACGATAATACGCGGTTTGGTCTAGCCAATTACAAACAAGGCAAGCAGTCCATCCTGTAATTGGCGCCTTAAATCTTCAAAAAACACTCTAAGCTGTAAAACCAGAAGTAACCACCCTTCTTTTTGGACCAAATCTAAACTTAACAGCAATCAACCTGAATATTGGCTTTACCAATTATTAGATTGGTCTTAGCATCATCAAACCTTCAAAAACGCTCACAAACAATCAGGACTACATCGAATAACGTTAACTATAAGAGATCATCCAATGAGAATATTCAGCACCAACTGCCTTTCGGCAGCTCTACCCGTATTTTCGTTGCCAGCATTCGGATTGGATTATTTTGTTGCAACCGACGGGTCGGACGACAATGCCGGGACGATTGCAGAACCTTTCGCCACATTAATGGCAGCACAGGCTGCAGCAGAAGCCGGCGACACCGTCTATATTCGCGGCGGAACCTACCCACTTACCGATGACAATATCTCCAGCTATACCTCAGTGAGAGCTATCGTCAACGATATCTCAAAAGACGGTATCAGCTATATCGCTTGGCCAGGAGAACATCCCATTTTTGATTTCTCTCAGGTACGTCCCGAAAACTATCGAGTGGTCGGTTTTTTGGTATCAGCCGACGACTGGGTGTCCGAAGGATTTGATATTGTCGGCATACAAATCACAATATCCGACACTCGCACCCAATCAACCGCCATTCGCGTTGACAAAGGCAATGGAAACCGATTTGAACGTCTTGCGATTCACGACGGAATGGGCATTGGCTGGTACCTGGCATCAGGTAGCAACAACCAGGTGATCAACGTTGATGCCTACAACAACAAAGGCTTGAACAGTAATTCCCACGGCAACATCGATGGCTTTGGCGTCCACCCAAATTTGACCTCGGGAACCGGAAATATCATTCGCGGCAGCCGAGCTTGGTTTAACAGTGATGACGGTTTTGACTTTATCAGTGCGAGCGCTGTTGTCGTCGTCGAAAATAGCTGGGCGTTTTACAACGGATACGACACCGACTTCACGCCTCTTGCCGACGGAAACGGATTTAAAGCTGGAGGTTATGGTAGTGATGGCGACGAATATCCAATCCCTGTCCCCGTTCACGAGGTACGTCGATCACTGGCCGTTGGGAATAAAGCCGCCGGCTTCTATGCGAACCACCATGTCGGAGGTCAACTGTGGATTCACAATTCGGCGCTGAACAACCGCTCCTCCAACTTCAACATGCTGTCTACGTTAGAAGACAACGATACCGACGTTCCCGGATACAACCACGTTATGCGCAACAATTTGGGGTTTGGTAGCAATTCTGAAATTATAAATTTAGGTTTGGATTCAGAAAACGACCTCTATAGTAATTATTTCAACCTTCCTGTAACAATAGACTCGACGGATTTTCTCTCACTGGATGAATCTCAATTGATGAGGCCTAGAAAACCCAACGGAGATCTCCCTGATATTACATTTGCGCACCTATCACCCGACAGCGACCTGGTTGATTCTGGTGCAGACTTTGGCGAAGACTTCGAAGGAAGTGCCCCGGACCTCGGAGCCTTTGAGTCAGAAGAAGCTGCGACGCACTTGCGAGTACACAGTATTGCAACAACAATTAAGCAGCACGGCAAAAAGATTTATGCAGAAGCAACCGTCAGCATCCAAGACAATACTGGCAAGCCTGAGTCTGATGTCGACGTTAAAGGCGTTTGGGAACGAAAGAAAAATCATCGAGAAGAAACCGTACGTGCTCGCACGAATGATCAAGGCATAGCGGTTTTGACTGCCAAGAAGAAAATCTCAAAAAAAGATACGTTAAAATTTTGTGTTACTGATCTTAAGGGAAGCCTGCCTTTCGAATCCGACGACAGTGACAAACTCTGCCAAGACGTAACATCGCAACGATAAATCCCGCTTGCATATGATTATGCAATGGGCGGCTATAAGCCGCCCTCTTTTTAACTTTCTATTATTGCGCGCCAGCAGGTACGTAGCGATTTAACCAGTGAGCATAAGGAGCAGGTAAAACCCAGGCAGGACGCTCACGCCCCAGTGCTTTCGCCGCGTCATAGGTCCAGTTACTGTTGGCCAGATGCGCCCTTCCCACCATAACAAGATCCAGCGCGCCCTCCTCAATCAGGCCATTGGCGAGCTCGGGAATATCGACACCCCATGCGGTTGCGACAGGCAGCCCCGTTGCATTGGCAACCTGACGCGAGACAGGCGCTAAAAATGCCGGCCCCCAAGGTATTTTCGCGGTCGGCGTATTAAACCCCATACTCACATTCACGAAATCTGCACCAAGGTCTTTAAACGTCTGGCAGACCTCCAGAGACTCGGGCACCATCACTTCATCATTGCCATCAAACTCGATAACGCCGAAACGAATGGTCAGCGGCAGATGTTGCGGCCAGACGTCTCGCACCGCAGCGAGTGTTTCCACCATAAACCGACTGCGATTTTCCAGACTGCCACCGTATTGGTCAGTACGTTGGTTGCTGTGCGGAGAATAAAAATTCTGAGCGAGATAGCCGTGAGCGAAATGCAATTCAAGCCACTCAAACCCGGCCTCCAGGGCACGCTTTGCGGTATCTACAAAGTTCTGGCCGACTCGCTGAATGTCTTCGAGTGTCATTGCCCGGGGAACACGCGGGAGATTCTCCCCATAGGCAATAGCGGAAGGTGCTATGGTTTCCCAGGCATTAGGATCACTTTCAGCGATAAGGTCGTCGCCTTCCCAAGGTAGGTTGGCACTGGCTTTTCTGCCCGCGTGGCCGATCTGAATACCAGGCACGGCTCCCGCCTGACGAATCAGGTTTGCCACCTCGGCAAATCCGCGTGTCTGTTCATCCTCCCACAACCCCAGACAACCGGGTGTGATTCTCCCTTCCGGTGCAACACCCGTTGCCTCCACAATAACAAGACCCGCACCACCTCTCGCCAGATTGGCGTAGTGTGCTTTGTGCCAGTCATTAACATACCCATCAACGGCACTGTACTGGCACATGGGCGGCACAGCGATACGGTTACGTAACGTCACCTCTTTGAGGTGAAACGAAGAAAATAAATCAGTCATATCTACGGGGTTTCCTGCTAAACATCATTAAGTCTGGGTGCGAACAAATCATCAGCGACGTAATAACTCAACCACAGTCTGTGCTGTGTGGGCGGCAGATTGCGGATTCTGGCCGGTAACCAGCCGCTCATCTGTGACCACATGATCAGACCAGGGCGTGGCAGCAGCAAAATCGGCACCCTGCGCTTCCAGTTTTGTCTGCAGAGCGAAAGGAACAACGGCGGTCAGTTCCATAATAGATTCCTCCTCATTGGTGAAGCCCGTTACCTTTCGTCCAGCTAACAGCAGGCTGCCATCGGCAAGGCGAATATCCGTCAGTGCCGCAGGTCCATGACAGACTGCCGCAACAACACCGCCCTGATCATAGAGACTTCCAGCAACCCGATTCACATCGGTGTTACCCGGAAAATCCCACATGGTGCCGTGCCCGCCGCTGAAAAAAACCGCGCGGTAATCATCGGGATTGACGTCGGCAAGAGCCGGGGTGGTATACAACGCAGCCATTAGCGCAGAATCCGCTAAAAACGCCCGCCGATCTTCGTTGTCTTCCGCCAGACTGCGCGGGTCAATCGGCACAGGGCCACCCTCGATACTGACAATGTCCACGTCAAAGCCCGCGTCTTTAAAAACGTCATAGGGATGGGTCAGCTCACTGAGCCACAAACCGGTGCGCTCATGTGTATTCCCCATCATGCTGTGGCTGGTCGCCACCAATAAAATTTTGTCTCCTGCAAAGGCAGTTGCACTCATAAACATGCTCCAGATCATCAGAATTCGAACTGCAATGGCCATCTCAACCCATCCGTTTTGCAAAGGCAGGCCGATGCCTCCCGTTATCGTTAGAAGAACTCTATGGCAGGAGCGAGGGCATTAAAAATGAATGTTTTATATCTGCGATATAAAAATAGTGAATATCAGAAGCAAGGAGCTAAGGGACCTCTGATTCACTGCCTGCGTTGCCATCGCTGCGTTAATCAGAGGCTTCCCAAGCGGTCGACGATGTTACCTCCCCGAGGAAAACATCTTGTGCAGACACCTCTCCAGTGTTTTCAACGCACCCAACCGCTCCCTGTTCCAGTCGTGAGCAAAGCTCAGTCGCAGGCAATTTCGATAGCGACCGGAGGCAGAAAATAAAGGCCCGGGCGTAATGATGACACCCTGCTGTAGTGCTCTGGGGTAAATCTCTAAGGTATCAATACTGTCATCCAGCTCCAGCCAGAGCGTCAGTCCCCCTTCGGGCAGACTCACTCTCAGATCACCCGACCAGCTTCCCAGAGCGGCCAGCAACTGATCCCTTTGTTCACGCAGCTGATAACGCCGTCGCTTAAGATGGGCTGCGTAGCCACCGTCCTGAATAAAATCGGCAGCACCCTGCTGTGTCGCCCGACTGGATGCCAGCTGGGTAACCAGCTTTAGGCGCTCGATCTGTGAGTGCCAACGACCTCCACTCATCCAGCCCAGACGCAAGTCCCGGGATAGGCTTTTTGACAGGGAACCACAGAGAATGACCCGTCCATCAGTATCCTCAGACAGGAGCGGATCTGGCGTTTGTCGGAAAGCGGTATCTGCGTAGATATCATCTTCGATTACGGCAAAGTCATAGCGCTGCGCCAGCGTCAACAGCCGCCTGCCCGCGTCGACCGGCAATAGCGCTCCGGCGGGCGCGCTGAAGGAAGGTGACAGCACGCAGGCCCGTATGGACCATTTTGCAACGGCAGCTTCCATGGCATCCAGATCCAAACCTGACTGAGGGGATGCGGGAATTTCCAACACGTTTAGCCCCAACTGTTCCAGCAGCTGTAGAGTGCCATAGAACCCCGGAGACTCCACCGCGACGGTATCACCGGTTTTACAACAAGCCATCAGCGCCAGAAAGAGCGCATGCTGGCAACCGGAAGTGATCAGCAATCGCTCCGGCATTAACTGACACCCCCGCTGATTCAGATGCTGAGTCAGCACCTCCCGCAACAAGGGCAGCCCAGCTGGGTCATCGTAATACAGGTGTTCATTGGCCTTCTGACGTCGCAGCGCACGGCTGATACTGCGATGTAATTGCTGAATACCCACCGGCAGCTCAGAGCCGCCCGGCGACGGCAGAATATCGAACGCAGCGCCACGGCGCATGATGTCCAGCAGCAGGTCACTGACTGTCGCTGGTTGCGGCTCACCAATAGCAAAATTCACTCGTCGTGGCGCCTGAGACTGCAGCAAACGCAGAACAAAGTAGCCACTTTTCGGGCGCGCCTCGATAAGCCCTCGAGCTTCCAGACGCTGCAATGCGTGCTGCACGGTCGCTTTCGACAAGCCGTGCTCTGTGCAGAGGCTTCTTATGGAGGGCAGCTTATGACCGACCGCAAAACGCCCCGCCTCTATGCCATCCAGCAGCTGCTGCTCAAGTTGTCGATAGCGAAAATCTTCGTCTGACATGCCTCTCCCTGCCGTCATAGGACAGCATCTGTACCTATCGATTTTACCTTTTTTATGCCTGCCCCGAATAGAGCCGATACCCTATTCTGGCGGGTAAAACCTGCCTACCGTGAGATTGCCCCATGAGCAGCCCAGAGAGAGCCGACACCATTCCACTGACAGATGTCACCCCAACTTATTATTCCGCCGCCCTGAAAGACCACGGAAAACTCTATACCCGTCTGGTTCAGGGACGCTTTCAGCGCCTGCGACGATGGGTCAGTCTGCCATTGATTCTGCTGTTTATGGTCGCCGTCTGGCTGCCCTGGGGGGACAGGCCAGCGCTGTTGTTTTCTCTGGCGGAACATCGCATTTTTATCTTTGGGCTGACACTCAGCTGGCAGGACCTGCCGCTGTTGGCCGCGGTATTGATTCTGGCCGCACTCCTGCTGTTCGTTGTGGCGGTGGTCTGGGGAAGAATCTGGTGTGGTTTTGCCTGTCCTCAGAGCATCTGGACCTGGCTGTTTATCCGGATTGAACATCTGCTGGAAGGTAACGATCGCCAGCGGCAACGCATGGATACTCTGGGCATGACATCGAACCAACGCCTGCGCCGCGTCAGCAAACATCTGCTTTGGGGCCTCGTTGCCCTGATCACAGCCATCACTTTCACCGGTTACTTTGTGCCCATTCGCGAACTGCTTCAGCAAGTACTGACACTGAATCTGTCTGCCGCCTGGGTCTGGGTACTGATTATGGCCTCTCTGACCTATTTAAATGCGGGCCTGATTCGGGACAACATCTGTAACTTTGCCTGCCCCTATTCCCGCTTCCAGAGTGCCATGTTCGATGAGAACACCCGAACCGTGTCCTATGATCTCCATAGAGGCGAGCCCCGAGGCCATCGCCACGAGAAAACCGCCGGTGATTGTGTCGACTGCACCCTGTGTGTTCAGGTGTGTCCGGTCGGCATCGATATCCGCGACGGATTACAACATGCCTGTATTGATTGCGGCGCCTGCATCGATGCCTGTGATCAGGTTATGGATCAACTCGCGCGCCCCAGAGGACTGATTCGCTTCGCGTCAGAGAACGAACTGTCGAAACAACCTTCGCCCAAATGGCGCCCCCGACTACTGGGCTATCTGACCGCCGTGACACTGACCACCAGCGCACTGGCATATGGCTATACCCAGCGCCCACAGTTGCTGTTGGAAGTGGAGCGGGAACGCGGCAGGCTCTATGTGCAACTGCCCGATGAATCTTTCTGTAATGACGTTCAAGTCAAACTGGAAAGCGTTGAAGCAGCAAGCGGTCCCGTTCACCTTAGCATCGAGGCAGATCCCAAACATAGACAGGTACCTTTGCCATTTACCCTGCGCGGAACAAATCCAATCAATTTAAACGAGCGGGAATCTAACGCTCAGAAAGTTCGTATTTGCACCACCGGCCCCATTCACCAATCGATCCCTATTACAGTTACCGCTCGCATGGGAGACGCAAGCGCGCAGAAATCGCTGAATTTTATCGTTGGTTTTCGGTCGTGAAACCAGGATTGAGGCGCCCAAGCTGAAAGCCCCCAGACTATGGCATACAATGAGGGTAGTTCCATCGACCATCAGACCGCCAAATGAGCATCAGAAACCGCGACCTCAACCTCCTGTATCTATTCGCCATACTTTACCGAGAACGAAATTTGAGTCGTGCGGCAAACTTGATGAATCTCAGCCAACCCGCACTCAGCCACAAGTTAAATAAGCTGCGTCATGATTTTAGCGATCCGCTGTTCGTGCGCACCGGGCGCGGGCTGATGCCAACACCAAAGGCCGATCAGCTCGCCAGTCAAATTGAGTTTCTAATCTCGGGACTGGAACGCTTTTATGCGGAAGTTGATGACACAGACTTTCAGGGGCGCACGGACCACATCCACATTTATACCACCGACATGGTGGAGTATTTACTCTTGCCCAAACTGCTCCGCCTGGCACATGAGCGAGCACCCGCCATAAGGATTGTTACCCACAATACCAGCGGAAAACTTCCCGCCACAGAACTGGCCAACGGCACCTGTGATATCGCCATCGCTGGTTTTTACCGAGATCTTCCTGGCGGGCTACACAGAGCAACCGCCACAACCTTGGAATTCACTGTTCTCTACAGCAAAGGGAATCCATACTGCCAGCAACCGATGACCTTGGATGTCTATTTGAAATGTCCTCATTTGGTCACCACATTGGATGGCGATCTTTTTGGCATCGTTGATCGCCGACTGGAGGCGCTGGGCAAAACACGCACGGTGGTCGCCGGAGCCTCCAGTTTTATCGCGCTTCCTCATCTCATGCAGCAGAGCCCCTGGTTGTTGACCTGCCTCAGCCCCATCAGCGACTATGCAATGACCTACTGCCCTGACCTGGATCGACAATCCCCCCCGCTGGAACTTGACCCAATACACATTGATCAAGTGTGGCATCCCCGCACTCACGGTGATCCTTTGTACGTCTGGCTGCGCCGTTCCATTCGTGACATTCTCGACGTCTGACAAGACGACCACGTAAAAGTAATAACATCGGGACCCGGCATTAAGTCAACGAGATAATCATCACCCACCATTTCGGTGTTTCGAACGTCTTCTCCCTGGACAACGCCCAAACACGTTTCCTCAATACGCGGCACAATGACCGTTAATTCTGATGACGGGTGATTAACGGCATGGTCATCTTGAAGGATCAGTCGCCATTTTTGACGCTGCCCCTCGTCGGCGACTTTCTGTAAAATGGCCTTGTCTCTTTGTTGTAAATAACGATCGAGGGTTCCAAAGGGTGCAATCCAAATGTGGTGTTTGAATTGATCTAACTCTGTTAGAAATTGACGAAAGGTTTCTACAGAAGGCAGAGGTGCAAAATGGGTTTCCAATCCATGAACCATTAATATTCCCCACTGCCCCATCGTTTGTTGAACACGAATCCAATCCTTCAGCCATTTGGCATCAGTTTCAGGGCCAGTGCCCGTCTCATAATAGCGAACACTTTGAAAATGCTTTTCGGCAATGGTCAGGCTTTGAGTATCCATCGCATTGTAGGGAAATGCGAAAGCAACCGGACTGTCCTGTAGATGATGTTGAAGCATACGCTTTGACGCGATCACATCATTTTCCAGATCGTGAGGAGCCAACTCAGTCAATTTTCTGTGCCGGTCAGAATGGCTAGCAATCTCATGGCCTCGTGATTGTAGCGACGCTAACTCTGGCCAACTGATCTGATCCCAGCCCAGCCGCCCCCGGTTTGATCATTCTTGATAGCGGCGGACTGAGTCTCAGGCGTCAGCCCTGGAATAACAAAAAAGGTTCCTTTGAATCCCAAGGAATCCAGCATTGGAGCAGCCACAGAAAATTGCTGTCGCAAACCGTCATCAAACGTTAGTGAAATGGCCGCACGACGATTATCAGGAAAGCGAGCGATGCTTGGCCAACGAGGATGCTGCAACTGAATCATTGCTTTCGCGTATCTCTCTCCCAACTGATGCGCCGCCGCAGAGAAAAAGTGCAGATCATCACCCATATGCCCCAGTCCTTCTGCACTGGCAATTGCTATTTCTGAATCCTGTTCAGCCACGTCATGCAGCCCTTTGCGAACCTGATCCACATAAGGATATTTCTCTGTACTGATAAAGAAACCAAGCTCGCCGAGGACGACAGGAAGCTGCTCGGCCCCCAAGTCTGTTCGTAACTGGCGGATCACCTCGGCAAGACGGAGAGGGTAGGTCTTCGCGTTTTCGAGATCGCGACTATCTGTCTCGCCTTGATGCCAAAGAATCCCTCTCAGAGTGCCATGGCTCATGGCATGTCGTGCCACCTTGACAGCATTTTGGTAAAGATCTCCCCCCGGCTGCCACCGATGCAACGGAGAGCCTCCCACGGCAAGAGGCACCAATCCAACCGTCGTTGATGGTTTTATCGTTTTCATCACTCGGGCAAACGCCATGCCGGGCCCCACACCCGGCAACATGGCATTCGTTTGCGGATGCAAGGGATCGCGAGCGATCTGCCATTGGTCATCAGCGGTAAAAACTAATATTTCGGGGTCATCGATTGCCGTATCGATGCCGCGAAGATCCCGCCCCGCCATGTTTGATTGGCCCATCAGCAAATAGATATCAACGGGATTGCTGGCAGCAGCACACTGCCCTATTACCAATAACAAAAGTACGGAGACAAACCTTACCCAGAATACGAGGCCGGAGCCTCGCTTGCAGACACCCTTTGAATAAACCCTAGTCAAGTTTGCCGCCCTGCTCACTTTCCTCATCGGCAATTTTGCCGTACCAGTCCTGCATCAAATACCAAACTTTCTTTTTAACGCCGCGCTCGGAGAGCAATCCTTTGCGGTTCCAATAGTCCTGAATATTTGCCAGTGGCCGACGAGCTGAAAGGAAGTCTTTGAGTACCCATGGTGAGACACCACTCAGCGCCTCCATGTTTTCCAGCATCATCAGGTTGTGTTGATAGACCAATAACTGGTTTTCTTCGGTAAATCTTTTTTCCTTGTCGCCATGCATGCCCTGCAATGCCCCAGCACCAAACTCACTCACGATTAAAGGCTTGTCGTGATGAGATTCCCAACGCCACTTACCACACTCTTCCGGCGCATCTTCGTACCAGCCACAGTAAGTGTTAATACCGATAACATCGACTTTTTCTGCAAAGGGATCATCGATCAAGCGCCCATACTCTGTTGTACTCTGAGTATTAATCGCGGCAGTCACCAAACGTGTCGGGTCTAGCTCATGCACGCGATCGACAAGACGGCTGAGAAAATGCGTGCGGGCCTCTTCCAGAGGCGTTTCATTTGCAATTGACCAAAGAATAATTGAGGCCCGGTTTTTATCCCGCGAGAGCATCTCGGTGTATTGAGCTTCTGCTTTCTTGTACACGGCCTCATTATCAAATTGAATATCCCAGTACACAGGAATTTCCGACCAGACAAGCAGCCCCATTTCGTCAGCGAGCCGCAACATGGTTTCATTGTGTGGGTAATGGGCTAAGCGTACATAGTTACTGTTTAGCTCCTTGGCCCAAGTCAACAGAGTGCGATCGTCGGTTTCGCTCCAAGCGCGACCAGCACCTCGCGGATTTTCTTCATGAATGGCGATACCTCTCAAGAAAATTGGCTTCCCGTTCAGAAGAATTTTCGTGCCCTTGACTTCGACATACCGAAACCCGATACGGTCGTGAATGACTTCATTATTGACCGCGAATTGGACATCGTAGAGTTTTGGGGAATCGGGAGACCAAAGTGTCGGCTCGGCGTCAATCGTCACTGAGCCTTTTCCATCGGCAGACACAATTATGGGTTCTGTCACCTCAAGCTCAGGAATTAACAGCTCGACGCGATCACCCGCATCGACGTTTCCAGCCATTGAAATTTCCGCACGAATTTTAGGCGCGTCCCCCGGTAGATATGTCAGTGTGTAATCGGATACGTAGACCGGATCCAATGCCACCAGGTGCACACTGCGCGTTATACCGCCATAATTCCACCAGTCGGTACTCATCGTCGGAATGTAATCCGGCTCACGACGGTTGTTAACTTTAACAACCAGCGAGTTCTCTCCGTTTCGAAGGTGACTTGTCACATCGAACTGAAAGGGGGTAAAACCGCCTTCATGCTCACCCATCAATTCACCGTTAAGATAAACTTTCGCGAGATAATTTACGGCACCGAAATAAAGCAAATAGGTCTTCTTGCGCTTTTTATCGACGTTAAAATCCCTTTGATACCAAACGCTGCCTTCATACCAAAAAAGGTCCTCTGCCTGAGTATTCCAGTCGCCAGGAACGTGCAACTTTCGGCTGCTATCGAAGTTGTATTCAACCAAGTCAGACGGCTCTTCTGGGGTGACATCGCGATTAAATTCGCGCTTATCTCCGACATCGATAGCGTCAACAATCACACTCCACTGCCCATCCAAGCTCTGAGACTGTCGGGCCTCGATATTCTGTAAGAGGTCTATTGATGGCTCCGTCTCGGCATACGCCAAAGCCCCGCTTGCGCACAACCACACCCCTAATAGCCAACATCGAACGCTCATTGTGATCCTCATTTATTGTTTTGAATTCACCGAGAGCCCAGCGACCCATCGCCAACACCGCTCTCAGTCACGACGCCATTGACACACTCACACCAATCATTTTTAATCACAAAAGATCAATAAAGATTATATAGAATCAATAGCACACAAAGACAATAACGATTCGAGGGAATGATTCCACCATGCCACGGGTAAATTTTCGTCACCCTAAGATCAACGCCGCTGTCGCGATAATCCTTCTATGGCCCTTTCTCAGTTTTGCTGGAACAGGCCCTACGCTGTTTATTGCCGGCGACTCCACCGCAGCACAATACACAGATGCCCCACAACAAGGTTGGGGAGCCCGCCTCCAGGATTATTTTGACGTCACGCAATTGCGGGTCGACAATCGTGCCCGCGGCGGCCGCAGCAGTCGTACGTTCATTACGGAAGGACACTGGCAAAAACTCATTAGCGACGTTCAACCTGGTGATCTTGTCTTAATACAGTTCGGCCACAATGACGCCAGTGCCATCAATGATGACAGTCGCGCCCGGGGAAGCTTAAAAGGTATCGGCGCCAACAGCCAAGTGATCGACAACCAACTGACGGGCGAGACAGAGGAAGTCTTCAGTTATGGCCACTACCTACGCCAAATGATCGATGACGTTCGGGCACTGAAAGCAACCCCAGTGGTCTTGTCGTTAACGGTAAGAAACATCTGGGACCAGGGCAGAATTGAGCGAGGTTCTTCAGATTACGGTTACTGGGCTTATCAAATCGCTCTGGAAAAAAATACGGAGTTCATTGATGTTACCCAACAGGTCGCCGATGAACTGGAACGACTAGGTCAAGAAAGTACCGCCAGCCTATACCCAAAAGATCACACTCACTTCAACGACGCGGGAGCAAAATTACATGCAGAAGCCGTCGTAGCCGGCTTGAAAGGTATGCGACCAGCGCTGGTCAACGAGTCGCTCAGCCAACAAGGCAAAGCCGTCCCTGCCAACGATTGGAGCTTTGTGCGCCTACCCTCTCGCAGCAACCAAGCAGAACGGGCCTTGTTTTTAGTTGGCGACTCAACTGTCCGCAATGGCACAGGCATTGGCGCCGATGGCCAGTGGGGCTGGGGTAGCTTTCTCGGCAACTATCTAGCGCTTCCAGAACAGGTCCAGGTCGTCAATCGCGCCATAGGCGGCTTCAGCAGCAGAACCTATGTCAGCCGCCAACAATGGCAACAAACTCTGAATCAAATGCATCCGGGCGACTTAGTCCTCCTGCAGTTCGGGCACAATGATGCGGCACCAATCAATGATAAAGAACGAGCGAGAGGCACATTTAAAGGTACCGGCAATCGACAAGAGGACATAATCAACCTGCTAACGGGAAAACCGGAAACCGTCCACACCTACGGCTGGTATCTTAGAGAAATGGTGGGCGACGCCCTTTCCAGAGGTGTGACCCCAATACTGGCCAGCCCAGTTCCCAGAAAACGCTGGAACGAGGCGCAAACAAGTATTCAACGCCCTACAGATAGCTATCCGCAATGGGCCGAAGACGTCGCCACGACAGCACACATCAGTTTTATCGATTTCCACGAAATTATCGCGCGTCAATACGACCGCCTTGGCCCCGCAAACGTGGAACAGATGTTTGCGGACGAACACACCCATACAAATAAAGACGGCGCTATTTTCAATGCGGAATTAATCGCCTCCGCACTGAATCAGTCGTGGGCTCAGATCGTCATTGAGCCTCACCCAGCCATTGTGCAATCCGCAAAATAATAACGCACCGCAGGAAGAACAATGAACGACAAAGATACACAAGATGACTCATCGCCAACGCTATCACGCCGAGAAGTAATCCGCTGGTCTACGCTTGCGATTGCTGGCTATGGTGCCACCGGGCATACGCGGACATTTGCACAGCCCAAGACTCTAACGCGACCCGCGCAGCGACTGTTGATGGGGGTTTGCTACTATCCAGAGCTGTGGCCGGAAACCGATATCGCTGGCGATATAGAGCGGATGCAGCAACTCGACATCAATGTTGTCAGAATGGGTGAATTTATCTGGTCTGTCGTAGAAGCGCGGCCAGGTCACTACGATTTCAGTCTACTGAAAAATGTCATGGATCGAATGCACCAAGCCGGCATCCAGGTAGTCATGTGCACTCCGACAGCAACACCGCCAATCTGGCTGATCGACGGTCACCCGGAACGCTGCCATCACAACCAAGCTGGCGAGGTTATGTCTCACGGTTCTCGACAGCACGCGAGCTATTTCCATCCGGCAGTTCGGTCTGCCTGTTTTGATGTTATTGAGCAACTGGCGGCTACTCTGGGTGAGCATCCCTCCCTTATCGGCTGGCAATTGGACAACGAACTTAAAGCCCATGTCGCGGAAGATTTTAGCCCTGCGGCGATATCAGCATGGCACCAATGGCTCGCAGACAAATTTAGCACAATAGAAGAACTCAATGACGCCTGGGGTACACGTATCTGGAGTCAAACCTATCAGGCGTTTGATCAAATTCCCGCCCCGGTCGCAACACCTTTCATGCACAGTCCGGCACTGACAACGGCCTATCGCTTATTCTGCCGGGAAGCCGCCGCCGACTTCTTGATTGCCCAAAGTGACATTTTAAAAAGGCACTCCCAAGCCCCCATCACCCACAATGACAATCCTGCGTTCAACCTACACCACGAACGTTCAATGACAGCACAGGATTTTGCTTCCTACGATGCCTACCCTAGCTCAGAACAATGGTCATCACTGGTGTTCAGGTCAGATTTATACCGAGCGGCAATTCCCGATGCCCAACACTGGGTGATGGAAACCAGCGTCGCCCATAACGGCTGGCTCGGCAAACACCACACACTTCATCCGGAGGGGTTTGTGCCTGCCGAAGCCGTACTGACCTATGGTTTGGGAGCAGACGCTTTCTGTTTCTGGCTGTGGAGACAACAGCGAACTGGCGTAGAGATCTCTCACAGCGCGGTGATCAGCGCCTGGAATGAGCCCACCCTCGGCTGGAAAGAACTGGAGACGCTCAATCTATACCGACAGAGCCTGCGTCCAGTACTATCCCAAAGCCAGCCCTCTCACGCGACCATTGCCGTGACCTATTCCGACCAGGCTCGCGCCATGCTGGAGAGCGAGCCGCCCGACGCCCGAGAAGGTTTTCCAAGCCGCTATCGTCAAATTATCGAGCATTGGCACCATCAAATTCTCAATGCTGGCTATCATCGGGATATCCGCTTTGAGGGCGCAGACATTCATGACTTAAAGCTGCTGTTTACACCCTGCCTGCCATATGTGTCTGAAGACTTTTTAAAACGTATCGATGCTTTTGTGCAAGGGGGAGGCATTTGGATCGCCGGTCCACTGACCGGTATGCGCGGTGCCGAACACAGCGTGCCTACGAATGCGGGTCTCGGGCTACTCGAAAACTACGCTGGCGTAAAAACTGACTTTATCGCCCCCCTGACAGACACAGGCGCCAAAGGGCAGGCACTAGACATGGAGGTAGAACTAAGCGGATGGACCGCAGCGCTCACCCCGCTGAAAGGCACCAGGACTGTTGGTACTATCAACTCGGGTCGCCTTCAGGGCTACGCCTTTATCACAGAAAAATCCGTCGGAAAAGGTAAGGTTGTTTTGCTGAGTTCATCTCCTCATGGCCCACAAGCCAACTCATTTCTACAGCAACTGATCCGACACTACGCCACCGACGCCAATATTCAATCGCTACCCAAGGCGACGGAAGGCGTTGTCGTGTGCCCCAGGACCTACTCCGATGGTAGAGAGCTTTACCTGGTCGTTAATATGGGTGATACCACGGGCAGTCTTTACCTTGATAAAACCGGTAGCGACAGTTTAACCGGCAAACGCTTGCCCGGTTCAGAAATTAAACTTGAGCCATATCAATGGCAGTGCATACAATTCAGCTGAAAATCTCTCACTCGTTTACTCGGTAAATCGTGAGATAATCAATCCAAACTCACCCGCCTGACCCTAACTAATAGACGGGTGAGTGTCGTTTTTGAGAGAGATTTTGTAAGGCAAAAGCAGGCAGAATAAGAGCGTTTATACGCGATAAACGACCGAGTTAAGTCTGTTTTGAACGCCATCAAAGCCAAACAGCTAACGATTATAACGCTGCTATGGGTATATATTGCGTCAGTTGTAACCTATACACTGTGTAGCAATAACGCGAGAAACACATTCATCAAACAGCAATATCAATCTATGATGTCGATCTTTGTGGACTTATAGAAAAACTCGATCGCTCCCGCTAGCTTCTTAAAAATATTGCAGATTGGTTAGCTAACGCAACAAGCAAAAGCGTCGGTATGAAAATAATTAAAAATAGCCTACACGGCACTGGTGGAAATTCATGAGAGAGTCGTTTCTATCTTACACCTTGCCCAAACAGTTGCGGAATAACACAATAAATCTCGTTCTGATTCTGGTGTTGATGCTAACCAGCAGTGCGTCACAACTCACGCATGCGGAAAATGCATCTTATAAGAATTCGAGAATTCATTTCGACATTCCAACCCAACGTGCGGACAAGGCGCTTATTCTGTTTGCTGAACAGGCCGGATTGACGTTGGTATTTCCATTTGAAACAGTGAGTAAACGTAAGGCAAATGCGGTAAAAGGCTTTCTAAAGCCTCAACCTGCTATTAACCAGCTTTTGCTCGACACAGGTCTAACCGGGATTTTCAGCAGTCAGAATACCCTAAGAATTGAAATGACTGAGACGAATCCTATGCAAAATAATAAAGGACTTTTGGCAACACTTGTCGGCGCATTGATCGGTGGCAGCGGAGCTCATACGGCCCATGCCCAAAACGAAAACTCGTCACCAATCGAAGAGATTATTGTCACCGCTCAAAAGCGTGAGCAGAATGTTCAGGACATTCCTGTCTCAGTGCAAGTCATTGGTGAAAACCAACTGGAAGCCAACTCGGTGACGGACTTCTCTGATTTGTCCAGAGTATCGCCATCGCTTTTGGTCAGACCTTCTGAAACCCCCGCCAACGCGAATATTTCGATACGCGGCGTGGGCACGCTGGCGTTCAGCCCCAGCGTAGAGCCCAGTGTTGCCGTCGTCCTGGATGATGTCGCCCTAGCCTTTCAGTCACGGGCGTTCACCGACCTGGCCGACATCGAAAGGATTGAAGTCCTACGAGGCCCACAGAGCACGCTGTATGGAAAATCCGCATCCGCTGGCTTAATCAATATCGTCACCAAAGGCCCCAGCGACACCTTTACAGCAGGCATTCGAACAACACTGACAAACGATGACGAGCAGCAAGTTGGACTGACAGCTTCAGGCCCGATGAGTGACACCCTCGGATTTCGCACCAGCATCAATTACGATGAATTTGATGGCAATGCGAGGAACGTCGCAACGAACGATAAAATCAATGGGAAACGCTACTTTTCAACACGAAACAAGCTGCGATGGAATCCCAATGACCAATGGCAAGTTGATGTCGGTATCGACTATGCAGACGGAAAAACCACCTCTGCAAGACCATTGATCGAACTCGACGAAGGTACAATTTTGCGAGGAAACCCCGAGTATACTGCAGATGTTTTTGCCCCAGGCATTACAGCAGACGATGAAAACACCTCGGTTGCCTACGATTTCGTTACCGGCAATACCTACGACGATTTCGCTCAGTCTATTAAAGTCACCTATGATTTTGACGACGGCCCCAGCCTGATATCAATTACTGCGCACGATCGCTACAACTCTCACGATGTCTTTGACAGCGACGACTCAGCCATTGCAGACTTTCACAATCGCCAGTATGGTAACTTTTCAACAGAACAGTACAGCCAGGAACTGCGGCTGATATCTCCGGGTTCCGACGCATTTCGCTACACCCTTGGCGCCTACTATAACGATGTCGATATTGATCGAGATTTTTATCGAGGGCCAGTGTTTGCCAATTCAAACTGGTCGGCATCTACAGGCAGTGAGCAAATCGCGGCATTTGGTCAATTGGAATACGACCTTTTCGAGAATACCACGCTCATTGCCGGAGCCAGATACAGCCGGGAAACCATCGATTATTCCTATATCAATTTACTGAGTGAGACAGATAACCGTTTTTCAGGTGACAGCGACGACCAATTTGGTACCTACAAGCTAGGCATTCAACAGCGAATCAATGAAAATGTTATGATTTTCGCCACCTATGCGACGGGCCATAAAGGTGAAGCCTATGATATTTCATCAGGCTTCGATCAGGCGCGTGCGGATGCTGGCCCGATTGATCCAGAGACGTCTGATGATTTGCAGTTGGGGTTTCGCTCAGAGCTGTTTGATCGCAAACTTACCTTTAACCTAACGCTCTTTGACTCAAACTTCGAAGATTTTCAGGCGCAGGGAATTGAAACCTTAGATGATGGAACTCAAAACTTTCGCCTAACTAACGTCGGGGAGTTGGAATCCCGAGGTGTCGAGTTGGAAACCTTGCTAAGGCCAACATACAACCTTTCTATCTCCACATCCCTAACCTACCTGGATGCGGAGATTACCCGTTTCGACGGCGCACCTTGCTACTATGGTCAGACAGAAGCCCAGGGTTGTGTTGGCTCGCCAACTCGTCAGGATCTCAGTGGTACCCGGCCTCAGCAAGCACCGCGCTGGAAGTTTAATACTAACTTTGATTACCGACACCCCCTTGGCTCATTGCCGCTGGAAGTCTTCGCCCGGGGAGCACTAAGTTACCAGAGCGAGGTCAATTATCAACTGGACCATAACCCAACAACCGAGCAAAGTGGCTATGCCATCGTCAATCTATCGCTTGGTCTAGCTGACATTGATGGTCAGTGGAACGTCACAGGCTTTGTAAACAACCTGTTTGATGAGCACTACCGATATCTACTTAATGATGCATCTTCTCGCTATGGTGGCACTGCGATTCAAGGCTATGTACCCAGAGACTTCAATCGCTACGCAGGCATTAAAGCGAGTTATAACTTTTAAGACTGGTGGAAAACGACTTTTGATTCGTTGTAGCTGATAAACGGCGGGATTGCCGGAATAATCAAGAGCAAAATAAGAATGGCGCAGCAAAAACAGCTATTGGGGATCTATCTGTCGTTACGCAGGAAACTGGCGGGCAGCATTGCTTCTCTCGTTGCCCCGGCAGACGTCGAAGATATTGTTCAGGAAACCTATGTTCGCATCTGCCAAATCAACAAGCCGGAGCCGATTGAGTCCCCCCATGCGTTCTTGTACAGAACGGTAAAAAACTTAGCATTGGACTACCGTAAGAGAGCTGCCGTCCGCCTGACGGATTCGATGGATGATGTTGAAGAACTGGAAAGCCTATGTGGCCGCGACCTAAATGATCAAACATTTGATTCTGTAGCATCAGGGAAATCCTTTGAGCGATTCTGCGAGGCTGTTCGATTGCTCCCACCCCAATGCCGCAGAGCGTTTGTCTTGCGTAAAGTATATGGGCTTTCACAGCAGGAAATTGCAGTGGAAATGGGCATCAGTATGAACACGGTGGAAAATCATATAGCGACAGGGATAAAACGCTGCGCCGAGTTTATGCAAAAGCATGATGAACACTATGGCCGCCGCTCACCGCCAACCGCGAAACCAAGCCGTAAACCCTCCCATGTTCGATCGTATAATTCGGTGGAGACTCCCGAGCGATGAGTAACATCCTCTCATTTGATTCCGAGCAGCGACGCAGCGACGAGGCCAGCCGCTGGCTGGCACGCATTGACCGCACCCTGTCATCAACAGAGGAACGCCAGCTTGAACGCTGGCTGGCTGCGGATGACAAAAACGAGCAGCGCCTGCTTGAGATGGCTGAGCTGTGGGACAATATGGAAGCGCTCAAGCGATTAAGCAGCCTCTTCCCCCGCACCATGACAGCGCCACCCAAACCTAATCCTCGGCGCTCGTTGAATTACGGCATTGCCGCGACAGTCTTCATACTTGTGATGGCCGGAGGGCTTTTCTGGCAATATCCCATAGCAAACCTGCCTTTCTTCGCCCGAGCTCAAGAGCAGGTTTACCAAACTGCACCCGGTGAGCGATCAACCTTAACACTTACTGATGGCAGTCTGTTGACCTTGAATACTCAATCCCAGGTACGATTAAAATACACCAAGGACTATCGCCTTCTTACGCTGCTGAAAGGTGAAATGCACATCAAGGTGGCCAAAGACGCATCACGCCCCCTGAGTGTTAAAGCGAACAATAATGTCGTGCAAGCGGTTGGCACTGAGTTTAATGTCGAAATCACTCAGCAACAGCAGATCGAATTACTGGTTACGGAAGGAAAAGTCCGTGTCACAGTACAGCCCATAACAGAGAGCGACTCCGACAATGCTCCCCCTCCGCGACTCACAACAGCACCTGCGGTTAGCGCGGGTCAACAGTTAATCGTAGACAATACTACGAAAATCGAGGAGGTCTCCACACGGATCACTGAAATTACGCCCGAGGATCTGGCCGTTAAGCTCTCGTGGCAAAATGGAAACTTAATTTTTCGCGGAGAACCACTGGAAGACGCTATCCAGGAAATTGGTCGGTATACCGAAGTCGAATTCATCATTCTCGATGATGCACTGCGCAAAGTTCGAGTAGCGGGTTTCTTTAAGGCGGGAGATGTCGACAGCCTCCTTGCTGTATTGAAGGAAAACTTTGCCATAACCGTGCAGAGAGAAAACGACAATAAGGTTTTCCTTAGCCGCCAGCACTAAATAACTCGGCGTCGGGAATATCCGGCAAGGCGTTGACGCGAAAATCACGGTAACGAAATCGCGTCCACTGCATCTGGCGAAAGCCGATTTTTCCCCCCGATAAGGACGCTCCAGTGTCGACGCCTTCGACAATCGGTTGATTATCCACATAATCAATCACTACACGATTGTCGACTCTCATTTGAATCCGCGCACCCTTTTTTATCAAAACAATATCGTGGATGGCTTCGGACTTGGTCGCAATGCCTTCTTTTCCCTGCTGCAAAAGTGTAAACGTATTGTTCTTGCGCAAATTCGCATAACCTCTGCCAGGATTGTGAGCCGCATTCGCGTAATAGGAAATATGGTAGCTGCGAATATCCCCTTCCGTGTAATGAGTGAAGGTTCCGTCCCTAGGGGCTAAACTGAGGTCGAAAATATCCTCACCGTGTATTCCCTGAGCCGCAAAAAAAACGATGACCAGGCCCGCTTTGGTATCACGATTCTGAACTTGCCACTGAGCGATAAACGATGCCGGAAAATCCTCAGGACACCAAAACACGTGGTGCATCGCCTGCTCAGGTGAAAAAACTTCCATCCAGCCATCACGAAACGCTAACTCTCCAGGTCCCTCCATTCGCCAACCGTCGACAGAAGCCGCAGAGTCCATCGCTGAGTGGTAGAGCAATCGCCCCACGGGCAGGTCAGAAGCTGTTGCAACGACTCTCTGACCGAACGACATCAGAGCAACGGCAATCCCCAAAAGCGCAATGCCTTTCGCCATAATAGAGTTTGCAAACACGAGTGATCTTTGCATTTTCTTACGCCCCCAAAAGCACCAACGGACTGGGCTTTCAATTCTATTCATGTACAATCATTTATTATCAGAATAAATCTAAACTAAGCGCATTGGAAGCGAACTTATGGCACATCGAACACATTTCTGTCTCAGTCTTCTGCCTGTCATCGCCACCTGTGGATGTACCGCGCCACCTTCAGACAAATCTCTAACGGCGCCAACACAGAACGCCCCTTTTCAACGTCGCATGGAAGATCTTTCCAGAGGCACAATTGCGGTTCCCGCCGATACAGGTATCGCGGTAAGTTGGCGTCTGCTCGCAACAGAACCACAGAATCAAGCGTTTAATCTTTATCGCAATGGCGAGCGCATAAATTCAACGCCGTTAACGGGTGCCAGTTTTTACCTGGACACAGAAGGCAGCATCAGTGACCAGTACGCTGTCGCTGCGGAGAATTGCTCTGCCCCCTTAGAGCAAACAAGCGTCTGGCGAAATCGCTATTTGAGCATTCCATTACAGCGGCCCGACGCTGATGGCGAGACAGCAACGTCTTACAACTACCGGGCAAACGACGGAAGCGCCGCAGATCTGGATGGCGATGGCAACTATGAGATTATCGTAAAATGGGATCCGGACAACTCCAAAGATAACTCACACGACGGCGTCACAGGCCCTGTCTTTATCGACGCCTATACACTAACCGGCGAACGTCTTTGGCGAATAAATCTTGGAAAAAATATTCGGGCTGGGGCGCACTACTCGCCTTTTATCGTGTATGACTTTGACGGCGATGGTAAAGCGGAATTGGCGGTTCGTACGGCCGACGGCAGCAGCGACTCACAGGGCAAGGTCATCGGCGATCCAGGCGCGGATTATCGCGATGAGCGCGGCCGTGTTTTAAAAGGCCCGGAATACTTAAGCATGTTCGACGGCAAAACAGGAAAAGTTCTGGATACCGTCACCTACCTGCCCGAGCGAGGTGAGTTAATCTTATGGGGCGACGACGAGGGCAACCGCTCAGATCGTTTTCTTGCGGGATTAGCCTGGCTCGATGAAGACCACCCCAGCTTACTTATGACCCGCGGCTATTATACCAGGGCGGTCATCGCCGCCTGGGACTGGACGGAAAATCACTTTCAACAACGTTGGGTATTCGACAGTGCGTCGGGCGACGCATCCGATGCAACCATTGCTGGACAAGGCGCTCACAGTCTTACCATTGGCGATGTTGACGAGGATGGTCGCGATGAAATTATCTATGGTGCCGCGACCGTTGACGATGATGGAACACCTCTCTATTCAACCGGGCTGGGCCATGGGGATGCACTGCATATGAGTGATATTGACCCGTCACACCCGGGCCAGGAAATTTTTATGGTCCACGAATCCCCCAGTCAATACAGCCCCCACGGTATTGAATTGCACGGGGCGAGTGACGGTGAAATTCTCTGGAGCCTGCCCGGTAAAGGCGAAGATATTGGTCGAGGGCTGAGTATCGATATCGATCCCCGCTATCCAGGTAATGAAAATTTCGCGAGCTCTGGAGAGCTTGTCTCCGCCTCAGGAAAAATCATCAGTAATATCGTCCCCAAAGAAAAGAACTTCGCCATCTATTGGGATGGAGACCTGTTAAGGGAACTGCTCGATGATACTCATATTGCAAAATGGCAACCGGATAAAAACACATCAGAATGGCTGCTTGATGCGTCTTCCGATGGTGCGCTTTCCAATAATGGTACAAAAGCGACACCGGTTTTGAGCGCTGATCTGTTCGGTGATTGGCGTGAAGAAGTCATCTGGCGCAATTCAGATAGCAGCGAACTGTTGATTTATGCCAGTACCATCCCTACAGATATTCGCCTTCCCACCTTGATGCAGGATCCCCAATATCGGGCTGCCATCGCCTGGCAAAACGCGGGGTATAACCAGCCACCCCATACCAGCTTTTTCCTGGGGAATGAAACTTCGCTCCCCATAGACAGCGAGTTTCAAATCACCGGATCACTACAGACAGAGAATCATCCATCTGAGACGTGCAATCCTGTATTAGGTGACCGTTAAGCCATATGGAAAACGCGCTGCAGATCAATGGAAACCGGACTCTGGTCTGAGTTGGTTTCCATTATATCTGCCATATAAGCCCACCAGCGTTGCATGACCGGCAGGTCTGGCAGCGCATCCATGTTATGACCTTCACTGCGCTGTAAGACACCAAAAAGCTGCCCCGTCTGCTCATGAAGAAATATGGAATAGTCAGAAACTCCCGCATCGTGAAGTGCGTCCACCAGTTCCGGCCAGATCTCATCGTGGCGCCGCTGGTATTCCTCTTCAAAACCTGCTTTTAACTGCAAAACAAATGCGATTTTTTCCATCTCACCATCTCATCTCGACAACCAACCACCGTCCACGGCTAACACATGGCCATTGACATAATCACTCGCTGCCGACGCGAGATAAACGGCCGCGCCGATTAATTGTTCAGGCTCACCCCAGCAGCCAGCAGGAATTCGCTTTTCGATTTCTGCATTACGCACAGAATCCTGCTGTAAAGCCTGCGTGTTATCCGTTCGAAAATATCCGGGCGCAATCGCATTGACTTGAACACCTCCACTCGCCCATTCATTGGCCAGAGCTTTGGTAATACCCACAACTCCGTGCTTGCTGGCTGTGTACGCCGGCACAGTAATTCCTCCGGTATAGGACAACATAGAAGCGATATTGATAATTTTGCCTTTGCCCTGCTCAAGCATTGCGGCGCCCAGTCGTTGACACAATAAAAAGGTCGCGTTCAAATTTACGTCAATCACTGTCTGCCAATCAGACAGGGGAAAGTCAACCGCAGGTGCTCGCGCGATGGTGCCACCGGCATTAACGAGAATGTCGATGGATTGGTACGACTCAAGCGCTGCATCGGCAAGAGCCAGGACATCAGCAGACTCGGAGAGATTTGCCGCAATCTCTTCGGCGTCACCACCGTTGTCGATAATTATTTTACGAGTAGCCTCTGTGCCCCCAGCTGCCGAGCTGGAGCAAACGACTCGCGCGCCATGCTGCGCCAATCCAATCGCCAGCGCCTGCCCCAAACCTCGGCTGGCCCCGGTGACCAACGCAGTTTTGTTACGCAGAGAAAATAGTGCTTCGCTATTTGTCGGCCATGCCATAGGACTCTCCACGCGTAGTTGGTGTCATGTTCGATGCATCGTGACGCCGTGTTAGGTCATTATTCCCCCATAGGTACTCATAGTCCCAACCGGAAAGATCTTCTACGATGGCTTGAGCGCTCGGCGAACTTGGCGTGCGCTCTCCATGCTTAAATCGCTCAATCTCCGCCATTAGCACCTGATGTGTATGGCGATTGATTCTGAAACGCGTGGAAATCCAGAAGCCCAGCAATAAAACCAAAACCGGTCCGACCACCAGTGTCACGACAATGGTGGATATCGCACCGCTCGATTGCACCTCGGCCCCCGAGATAAATCCCCCAGCTTCGAGCACGATCCCCACCGACATAACGGCGACTGCCTGAGTTGCTTTGCGAATAAACGTCATAACACCGGCAAAGCTACCCTCTCTGCGTTGACCGGTGACGATTTGATCCACGTCCGCCATGTAGTTGTAGGTGTTCCAGGGAATGTAATTTAACGCTCCGCGTCCCAACCCTGCCAATAACAAAGCTCCACCCAACAGCACACTGCTATAAGAATCCTCAAACAGATACAGTGCAAACAGCGACACAATTCCGAGGATATAGAAAACCACAGCGATGCGATAACCCAGTGCAGGTCCCATACGCACGACAAGCGGTATCGCCACCGCGACAGCCACCAATTGCGCGCAGTAGGTAAAACCCATCATCTGCGATGCGGCTGCAACTGATCCGCCAATAGCAAAGACCACAAAGTAGGTGAATGCAGCATTGAAAATATCCTGACTGATATAACCGCCAAGATACATACCGAGATGCAGGCGGAATGCCCGAATCTTTAAGGTCGATGCCAAATTGTTAAACAGGGTTTTTAACGTCCCCACTAGGCTCCACGATGACTCAGGTTTATCTGGCTCCAATGCCGCAATATCTTCGGGAGAGCGTTCCCAGGTGAATGCCCAAACCGCAAAAACCACCAACATAAAGGCAACCGAAAAGATGATACCCATGATGAGAAACGTGGTCGCGGAATCCTTACCCCCGACCACACTGACAATCCAAGCGGGCAAAATGCCAGCAAAAATTGCCGAGATCTGGCCCGTTAATATGCGAGCTCCCGCCAATTTTGCACGCTGGGCAAAATCATCGGTCATCTCTGCAGCCAGGGTTTCGTATGGAATAATCACTGCGGCATAGAGAAGCTCGAAAAAGACGTAAGTCATCAGGTAATACAAATATTCCTGACCAGACACCCACATCAATGCAAAGCTCGGCAACAAAGGAATCGCAGAAATGAGGAATATACGACGACGTCCGAAACGTTTACCGATACGGGTAGAACCTAATCCGTCCGTGATATGGCCAATCAACGGACTGGCAACCGCATCGAGGATCCGTGCTATGGCGAAGATAGACGCCGCCTGGACAGTGGTTAGACCACAGAAGGTGGTATAGAAAAATAAAATCCAACCACTAATAACAGCCATGGAGCCAGCACCCAACACATCGTTGAGGCCGTAGGCAACGTAATTTACAGGTTTCAGTTCGCGCTTTTTCATTATATTTCCCTGAACCAGATAGACTAATGCAACAATCCCAAAAAGGTATTGCTTAGCAAACGCTGCCGGATCTCATACCACACCAGATTTACGTTTAACGGCGAGTTAATTCTGAGAGAGGTACCGGCAGTCGATAACTAGATATAGAAATTCATAAACTCAACCAGCAGCAAAATGGCCATCGACTGGCCGTAAGGCATGGACGTCAACGGGATATCTCGATACCCCTGAAGATCGTCAAACACCGGGGTTCCAAACGACACTTGCTGCAGCTCTCCGTCAGAACTGATGTTTTCCAAGACGGCCTTCACGGCTTTTAATCCGGTCTCAAGATAGGATTCATCCAGATAGCCTTTACGCACACCCTTTAAAATTCCATAGGCGAATCCAGCTGCCGCCGAAGCTTCAAGGTAGGATCCAGAATCATCTAACAGTGTGTGCCACAGCCCATTTTCATGTTGGGTTTTTTGTAGTGCATCCACTTGCGCCGCCAGAGTTTCCTGTAAGAACATGCGTAAACCATCGGTTTCTGGCAAATCCAACAACTCAATAAACTCTGGAATTGAGATGGTTACCCAACTATTGCCTCGCGCCCAAAGCGCATCAGCAAAATTGTGATTACCGTCGAAGGTCCAACCGTGAAACCAGAGCCCGGTTTTTCGATCTGCCAGATATTTAACGTGCAGCATAAATTGGCGCTTGGCTTCTTCAACGTAGTGAGGCCGATTGAGCAGTAACCCGATCTTGGCGAGAGGCAACACGCTCATCATTAAGGTGTCATCCCAAAGCTGCTGATAGTTTTCAGAGTTGTACACAATGTGCTGCAGTCCCATTTCTCGGGTTCGCGGCATGTCGCGCATAATCCATTCCGCCCAAACATCCAGATAGCTGAGATAACTGCGCTCACCAGTGCGCTCCTGCAGATAGGCCAGAGTCAAAAATGGAGATACGGTATTGACATTCTTAGTGGGAGTGCCTTCAGCAAAGCGATCAGCAAACCATTGCTCAATAATCTCCCGAGGTTTTTCTTTGCCGCAGATATCCCAGTATTTCAAAAGACCGTAGAGACCAATTCCGTGAGTCCATTCCCAGCCTGCCCAACCTTTGGTATCAATGACGCGGCCGTCTTCAAGCTTGAGCAGAAACTCTCCCGTTTCATCCTGAATGTTAACCAGGTTATCAATCAGCCTATCAATACTTCCCGTAACCGTATCCAAGGGAATGTCATAAACTAAATTCGGCATAAATTTATCCTTTCTACACTCGGCACCGATTGCCGATCATCATTAGCTGTTATCAATACTGTCGGAAATCAAAGCGAGGTTTTGAATTGCTGCCAACCCCCATTGAGATGCATCATTGGTTGAAAGCCATGGCGCTTCCGTTACCGGATTGAGAACGTCGGGACCGTCCACCTGTAATACGGCTTCTTTACGCCCATCCCATTGCAGTGAAAATTCCTGTGGCAAACCAAATTCCTGCCAGGCGCGCTTAGCCAGTTCACTGTCACCATCTTGTGCGGCGGCGAAGGCCGTTAGGCGAGAATGCGGCATTGCAAGATTATTTCCAAAGGCCTCGCCAAGCACCGCTTTCTGTTCTTTTTTACTGGCGTTATAGAGACGGCAATACTTCAACCAAGCGTCGCGATATTCGGGCACATCAATAAGCTTTAATAATTCTGCATTCACTTCGACAAGTCCGAACACAGCGCTAAGATGGGAGACCTGGGGCCCTTGATCCGGCGGAGCAATAAACCGCTTGGTCTCCGGGTCGTAGCCAAAGTTACCGGCAAAAAAACCTTGAGGATGTCGACCAATGACCTGCATTGCGGCAACTAACCAATCTCTGTATTGGGGATCACCGGTTCTTTCCCAGGCCGCGAGCCAATTGGCAGCAACGGATCCCCAGTCTGTTCCGACCTGAATGCGTTCAGGCCCGGGCATGGGTAAACGATCACTCAGCTTACGGGTAGGATCCACAGCTGCCAGGGCAACATCAGCCTCAGTAACTTCCTGCAAAATGTCACCAGTGCGTGGATCCGCTGTGAGAAAGTAATGAAAGCGCTTGTAAATTGCCGTACTAATCCGCAATTGTTTTGCACTACACCCCCAGTGCTGAACGTTATGCCGGGAACCCAAGCCTTTAAAACGCCCCAAGTGATAAATATCCACATCGCGGTTATGGCGGGTCATGGCTTCCGCCAGCCGAAAGGTTGCAGCATCACCCGAGCGTAAAAAGGAATACCACAGCCACAAGTCCGGAGATAATTCCGAATTATCCCAAGCGTAACCGCCGACGTCGTAACGCCACTCATGACGATCGACATCATAGGTATGCATGACGTCACCATAATTCCAGAACCCGTACCAATGATGCTGATCGACCTGCCGACGATAAAAATCGACCTGCCAGGCGAGACGCTTTTCAATTCGGCGCGATGCTTCACTCTTGGTATCCGGTAAACTCCACAGACCGCCGAAGACCCCCGCTTGCAAATAGATTTCCGGCGCCGCGACAATTTGGCCCGGCTGCTGAATCACCCTCGCCCACTCAGCGGTTTCCTGTCGGCTTGGCGTCGCCGCCTTGATAACCAGTGTGATGTCGGAGGTGCGAGCGACCCCCACGGCCGTGGCGAATCCCTCTTCGTAATCTTCATAGGTAATGTTCAGTGCATCCAACTGATCTTCATAGGTTTCCTGCCCTAAGCCGTCGTGGTAGAAACGCACATCCATTGCCGGCGCCTGCGGAGACCAAAACCATAGCGTCACTTCAGATTCTTCTGCACCGGCGTTACGAACATCAATCTGGGTGGGATGCAGTTGCCAGAAATCTCGCATACCGACTAATACACCGCCGGAAACACCGCCGACATAAGCGACTCCACTGGATCTGTGCCCCTGGGCAGCATCAATCCAACTTTGGCCCTCAGCAGTACGCTTGCGAATCTGAAAACCGTTAGCCGACAGTTGCGACAGTGTGTAGTCATTCCAAACGGGAACCCAATGCAAACGCTCACTGACTTTGGGACTCCACTCCGACAGCGGAGGTGTTTTTTTACCGTCAATTTGGGCTTGCCGAACAGACTGCCCCGGATCGCGCCGCAGACCGGTAAGACCTTGAGGGGATTCTGCCCAGAGACCATCGCCTTCACCGGAAAATCGAATGTGGCGGTCATAGGGCGCATCCACTTGCAGCACCTCAAAACGCAACCCCATACCACAGATGAAATCTTGCTGATCGTCACCGTCGAAAATGAAACTGTGGGAAACCTTTATCGCGTCGCTGCCCGCAGTGAAAATCAATCGAAGACTAAAAGGTAGCCAGTCCTGACCGCCTTCTCGCCGCTGCTTTCCTTGGAGATGAACGACGGCGCGAACGGGGCCACTCTGCTCCACCTCAACAGACCCCAATTCTGAAACAAACGTCTCGATGTCAGCGGGCGCGACAGGCGCGTTTTGCACCTGGCCGATCAAACGCGCGTGGCGAGCGATGACTCGTCCGCCACGCGACATATCAGTTAACAGGTATTGACCGGAGGTGGGGATTCGACATTGAACGACGCCAGTATCAACCAAAATACTGTCGGCATCACTCTGCAGAGACACCTGCTGCTTCAGCGACGTTGGCGTTGTCCGTGTTTGCTCAAAGCGAAATCCGCCACCGGTGGCAACTTTGGCCGACAACGCATGCGCCGTCCACTTGATACTGCCATCCGGCCACCAGGCCGTAACCCAGCTTTGCACTGGGAGCGACTGACCATTTTCCGAAATTAAGTCGAGTACATCGACGGAGGTCAGGGCCCCTTGCGCCCAGGGATAACCCCAGACATGACCAGAATTAATGCTGGGTTCTACCCCATCGAGCCATCGTAAAGGCGCATTCGTCGAAGGAAGGTGGCCACCTTTGTCAGATGGCACTGCTGCAGCGGTTACGGTTGACTGCAGGGACATCGGCAGGGCTGCTGTCATCGCACCCCGCCGCAGGAATTCGCGTCTATCCATGATCGGTTCTCTACCCGTTAACATTATGCTTGTAATTTCAGGTAGCGAAGAAGCTATCACAGACAATCACAAATGACAATTTATGATTCCATTTGATTTGTTTTGTATGAAACGAATTTTCTGGAAACCTCCACGAGCAAACTATCGGCTCCCCCGCCACGACAACATCAGCATCGACACCTACACCATCCTGTCCAGCGCTGTCATTTATGCGGCGCCAGCAATAAGACAGCATGCTGTCTTATCAAGTAAGCATCATGTATATCAACTGAAAATAGGGCGGTGAAAGAAATTTCTGGAAATAAAACGACCGTAGCAATGCCGCCATGAGATATTAAAGAAGAATTTGATGCCATAGGTGCGGCAGAACCTGTTACCGCCAGAAAAGAGAGAATAAAAACGATCAGTCTCCATAACAAAGCGAGATTAACCTGACCACATTTGATCTATTTTAATCACTAATGATGTTTATTGGTTGCAATCACTGAAATACCGAATTACAGTTTTCGCCAGCCAAGGATGTAACAAAGGCGAAGTGACTCGCCGTCTGGCTACCCATGAAAACAACAGTAAATTGAATGTGGGAGACTTATAATGATAAAGACACCAGTTAACAGCTCTACCTCAAAGGCGCCACCGGCGTCACGACACTTTAAAACCCAACCGCTCACCGCCAGCATAAAGGCATTGCTCTACTCAAGCGTTTCAGCCAGCCTTATTTATGCCACCGGTAGCTTTGCCCAAGAAACAACAACCCCGGAAGCAGAACAGGAAGACAGTAACGAATTCCTGATGGAAGAGTTAACCGTCGAAGGCATCCGTGCAAGCCAGCGCAGCGCCATTGAACGCAAGAAGATGGCCGCAACCATGGCGGATTCCATCGTGGCTGAAGACATCGGTGAATTTCCAGATAAAAACGTCGGCGAAGCTCTGCAACGAGTCACCGGCGTGCAAATCGATCGCGACTTCGGAGAGGGTTCAAAAATCAGTATCCGTGGCGTGGAGCCAGATTTGGTTCGTGTAGAAGTGAATGGCGTAAGCGCCTTGGGTATGTCTGATCCCGACGGAGGAACACGCGCCGTCGACTTTAGAGACATGGCATCAGAACTGGTCAAAGCGCTGGATGTTATCAAGGGATCGGAAGCGCGTATCGCTGAAGGCGGCGTCGGCGGTACCGTAAGAGTTATCACGCGTAAGCCGAACGATTTCGACAACAACTATCTGCAATTTAATCTCGAAAATCAGTACAACGACCTGTCGGACAACAACGATCCTAAAGCCAACTTTACTGGGGTCTACAAATTCAGTGAAGATTTCGGCGCCCTACTCAATGTCACGGCATCCGAAAAAAAGACCATGATTCACGCGCTGCGCAATACCGAGTGGGTCGCTCTATCTGACTGGGATAACTCTCCAGAAAAAACCTTTTCAGATCCCGATTACGCTGGCATTGAGACGGCAGCAGACTGTCCAGATACAGACTGTGAATCCCAGTGGTATGACTTTTCACCGCGGGTACCACGCTACGGCATATGGGAAAGAGATGAAGAAAGAATCAGTGCCAACGTAGTGTTTGATTACAACTTTACTGACAATCTATCAGGCCATGTGAGCTATACCTATAACGAGAGAGATAAAGTTGCCAACGATCAAAACCTGCATCTCGAAGTCCCCTCAGAGGCTCGAGTTCAAGCTGATTCCGTGACCGTTGACGCCGACCACAATGTCACCTCTTTTACGACCGCCGAAGCGACCGTGAACAACCGTACACTCAACTTCGACTGGGAACAGAAAACAAGTATTTTTGACGCCGGCTTTGATTACACCAACGGCAACTGGGATGTCACCGGCCTGGTCGGCATCTCGCGCCAAAAACAATTTATCGATTCACGGGATACCAATGTTCGCGCTGATCGAGTGGGTGGCGTCCCCGTCACACTCAATAGCGATGGCGCCCCCAGCTGGGATTTCAACCAAGGCTTTGACTGGGAGACCAGAGACGACGCAGTGCCCACCAGCTTCGATGTCAATGATCCCGCCAGCTACTGGCAGTTGTCAGATTATCTGCATCAACCTACGAATGACTCCGCCGATGAAGACATGGTACAGCTGGATGTCACCTACACCTTTGATGACGGTCTGATCACCAAACTACACGCCGGTCTACGCGCGACCGATCAAACCGCAGAGGCACTTCGCAGCCGTCAGAGAATTACACGTCAGGTCGGTAGTTTATACAACGGCGTCGAGTGGACCCTCGAAGACCAGATCGCGTTGATCACAGGCAATACCACACTGACTGACGAGCTTTTTGACGGTTTTGATCTCGGCGTCGATACCATAGGACAATACGAAGCTATCAGTACGCAAGGCTTTATCGATGACTTTCTCGCGATGGTTGGTGATAACCTGACGGAAAGCGATACCGATATTACATACCCTATATTTTACAACGTAGGTATGGAAACCCAGGGAATTTATCTGCAGGCAGATTTCGAAACCGAAATCGCCGGCTTTCCAGTATGGGGGAACTTTGGCGCCCGCTACGTGCGAACAGAAACGGAAACCACTGGCGATGCCGTCGTTAATGTGATTGTCGATGCACTGGATGAAAACGGTGATGTGATCCCCGGCTCCGGCGTCGATGATCCCGACAACCCGCTGGCGTTTGTTGGTCGCAGAACTGTCTCGACTGACTACAGTGACTTTCTACCCAGCGTCAACGTCAGTGTAGGCTTAATTCCCGATCAACTGATTCTTTACGCCGGCGCCGCAAAAGTGATGGCGAGACCCAAAGTAACCGACCTAAACCTGGCAGCGACCTGTACCATCTATCAAAATACCCAAGCCATCATTGATGAGACCGAAAATACCTGTAAAGGCGGCAACCCGAACCTTGATCCCTATCGCGCCGATCAGTTTGATGTCGCCCTAAGTTGGTATCCGAACGCCGACTCACTGCTCTCTATTGCGTATTTTGAAAAGAAAATCGATAGCTACATCCTCGATGACATTGAGCAGTTTGAAATTGACTATTTTGGCGACGGCGACCTTTACGATGTCACCCAACCCATCAACGGCGAGGGCGTCACCACCACAGGCATCGAATTTCAGGCGTCGACTTTTTTCAGCATGCTACCAGCGCCATTCGACCGCTTCGGCGGCAGCGTCAACTACACACATATGACCGCAGACAATGTTGGCTTATTTAACGAACTCAACGGCGAAGAACTGCCATTTCCATCCCAATCAGAAAACAGTTACAACCTCAGCGTCTACTACGAGGCAGATCTGTTTAGTGCTCGACTCGCCTATAATTACCGGGATGAATACCTAGTCTCGCCCAGCGATCGCTCCGGCAACCCGGTATTTGTGGATGACTCAGGTTATCTTGATGCAAAAATTTCGTTTACAGTGCCAAACTCGAATCTGAAAGTTTATATGGATGCCCGAAATCTAACCGAGCAAGAAAAATTGGTTACTGCCGGCCCACACCGCCTATCTGACCTTCAGTGGTCTGGGCGGGAATTTGCACTGGGATTTACCTACAGTATGTGATGGGACAACCGCCTGAGCCGCAAGGGCTCAGGCGGTTATTTTGATTACCTAAAAGACGTTGAGTTACCGTTATCTACTCAACATGCTCATCGGCAATAACGACTTCAATGCCTTCACTTTCAAATAATGCGACCGCTTTATCGTCCGCGTTTTTATCGGTAATCAACACATTGACGTCTTGTAGAGGGCTAAAGATGAAGTTTGATCGTGCACCGATTTTTGACGAGTCCGCCAAAATAACCAGCGTATCAGACTGTTTCCGAAGCTTTTGTTCTGCACGAATCAACAGCGGATCAGACTCCATCACGCCATAGATACCAATTCCGGGCGTGCCCATAAACATCTTGGTGGCGTGGTAATACTGAATCGTATCTTTTTCAAAAGAACTGAGAATAATGCCCTGCTTACGGTAGAGTTCACCACCAGGCAAGGTTATCTGGTTATCACTGTTTATCGCCAGCTCTTGCGCCAGATAAAAAGAATTGGTGAGGATTCGCAGCTGCCGTTCGTAGAGAAACTCACCCATCATATAGGTGGAGCTACCACCGTTAATAATGATTGATTCACCGTCTTCGCACATTTCGACGGCCTTCATGGCAATCAGCTTTTTGACATCGGTTTGCTTTTCCCGATCAACAAGAAAAGCCGAGCCTTTTAAGTGCTGACGACGAGGTCGGTTGTCCCTCGTCCCCATCACTTCGGCACCGCCGCGAATTTTTTTGATGAGTTTTTGTTCGGCGAGCTTAATGATGTCTCGCCGGATGGTTGCTTCTGACGCTTTTAATTGCTCGGACATCTCAGCAACGCTAACGTAGGTGTGTTCGTCGAGTAAATCGAGAATCAACTGATGTCTTTGCTTTTCCAGCACAGATTCGCCTCATGCAATGATGCCCGTCACAGCGACGGGCAAACACACGCATATTAAATCAATCACAATCAAAGTTAAATATTATGATTGATGTCGCGGGTTACCAAACCCAACGGGCAAACGCAGTGACAACGGTAATGCAGACTAGGTTTAACCAGAAACCGACCCACATCATTTCCCGCTGACGAATCATACCTGAGCCAAATACGATAGCATTAGGCGGTGTCGCAACAGGTAGCATAAAGGCGCAAGATGCCGCTACCGCAATTGCTGTCGCCAATACAACGGGAGGCAGGCCAAAGCTTTCTGCGATCCCGGCAAAAACCGGTACCAGGAGCGCCGCACTCGCGGTATTGCTGGCAAGCTCTGTTAAAAAGACAACGAATGCGACAATAACCAACAGTACGGTAAGTGGCCCTGCATGCCCCAGCCAATGACTGAGTACGTCGGCCAGGAATACCGTGGTGCCCGTCGTCTTTAGAATGGCGCTCAGACAAAGCCCGCCACCGAACAAAATCAGGGCACCCCAGTCTGTTGCACGCTCAATTGCTTTCCAATCAACCACTCGGGCAACACCCAGCAACAGAATGGCGCAAAGCGCAATGACGGTATCCATATCGGAAATGTTGGGTAACAGCCCCTTAAGGAAACTGCTGGAAATCCACGCCAGGGCCGTGATGACAAAAATCACTAGCGTCAGAAGTCTGGGCGTCGTCCAAACAAAGGGTTCGTTTTCGACTTCAAATCGCTGACTGAGGTTAGGCCTCAAGATAAGATACAGAACGACAACAGCCAAAGGCAGTAAGATGACAGTCACGGGTAATGCCATGCGCATCCACTGCAAAAAGTCGACGTGGGTCTGCGCCGCTGCGATCGCATTCGGAGGACTGCCCACCAGAGTCGCAATGCCGCCAATACTTGCGCAATAGGCAGTCCCTAAGAGGAAGAACACTCGAGTTCGGTGACGATCACCACCTCTAACTTCTTCTAATAAGCCGAGAATCAGAGGCAACATCATCGCCGTTGTGGCCGTGTTACTGATCCACATGGAAAGGCCGGCAGACACACCAAATAGCATCAAAGCCGCCAGATCCAGGCGCCCTTTCGCCAGCGCAATCACTTTTCTGGCCAACGCCAAATCCAACTGCTGCGCATGCAGCGCCGCTGCCAGAGCAAAACCGCCCAAAAACAGAAAAACGATCGGATGGGCAAAGTTAGTCAGCGCGGCCTTTGTTTCAAATACCCCACAGGCTACGGCCAGTACAGGCACCAAAATCGCGGTAATACTGACGTGCAGAGCCTCGGTCAGCCACAAGACCGCCACAAACACGAGGATCGACAAGCCGACAACAACATCCGGGTCGAATGGCAGCAAGTTATAAAGAAGAAAAAACAAAACAATGTCGCAAATCAAAACAATCGTTTTGAAATTGAACAGAGATGAACCTGTGGGCTCATTAGAAATGGAATCTGACACCTTGCTCACGATACCTCCTGTTGACATGGGCTGCGGCAGTGTACTCATAGAAAGCGCGTTTGTCCCGTTCATTTATTTTTAACAGAAGGGAAACAATCTATAAAATGATTGTCGTGACGCGAGTTGCATCCATGGTTCGAATTCGAGAGGATGAGGGTGAACAAGCTGTCAAGCAAAGACGTATCAGATTTAAGCCTTTAAAGGGAATAAAGTGCATAAAAGCAAACCTGTGGCCTAGCGTTTTGATCGTAAAGGATCGCTTAGCCATGCCGCCCTTCTCATCGGTAATATGACTGATTTATAGGCCCATTTTTTCGCTTGCAGCAGGCACATTTCGCGATCTGCCTCGAGCAACCAATACCGTCTGCCATTCATACAGCGACAGGACTTTTCTTAGCCCGATGAAATTAAGACAAAGCAATCTCAAAAAACTTCGAGAAACCCCTTTTGACGTGTTAATTCTCGGGGGAGGTATCAATGGGGCCGTCTCAGCCGCCTCTCTCGCAGCCAAAGGCGCGCGCGTCGCCCTGATCGACAAAGGGGACTTCGGCGGCCTGACCAGCTCAAATTCCTCCAACCTGGCTTGGGGAGGGATAAAATACCTGGAGAGCCACGAGTACCTGTTGGTCAACAAGCTGTGCAAGAGCCGAAATCAGCTCATGCGCAAATACCCATCGACGGTAAAAGAAATCCGTTTTTTGACAACGATTCAAAAAGGATTTCGTTTCTCTCCCCTGTTCGTCTATCTCGGCACCATTGTCTATTGGCTCTTTGGACGCTTTTTCACCAAGCCGCCTGTCTACTTGAAAACCAGTAAGATTGAATCCATCGAGCCGGTCATCAACACGAGTGGCGCAGCTGGAGGTTTCGAGTACTCAGACTGTTACTTACACGACAATGATGCCCGCTTCGTATTTAACTTTATTCGCGCCAGCATGAACTACGGGTGCATTGCCGCCAACTATGTAGAATCCACTCAGGCCGTTCGTAAAGATGGTTTCTGGTGGATTTCAGCGCGGGACAACATCAGCGGGGAGACTTTTACCATCAAATCCCGGGTTCTCATCAATGCCTGTGGCCCCTATGTGGATCAGCACAATGAGATGACTGGGCAAGAGACAGAACATCACCACCTGTTCTCAAAAGGTATCCACCTGATTGTCGACCGACTGACCAAAAGCAACAAAGTGTTGGCGTTTTTTGCCAGCGATGGCCGATTGTTCTTTGTGATTCCTATGGGCCCTAAAACCTGTATTGGCACCACCGATAACCAAGTTGCCTCACCGGAGGTGGGCGTCACCGAAGAGGACCGACAATTTGTCCTCGACAATGTCAATCGCCTGCTCGACATGGACCCGCCACTCACAACCAAGGATATTATTTCTGAGCGCTGTGGCGTGCGGCCTCTTGCACAAAAAGGCAGAGGCGGCAACGCAGACTGGGTGAAGTTGTCTCGCAAACATGCCGTAGATATCAATCCCACAGCAAAGCATCTGAGTATCTTTGGCGGCAAACTGACAGACTGTATTAACGTCGGCGATGAAATCGCGCGCGAAGTTAAAAAGCTGGGCATCGAATTGCCCTACGCCGATAAAGTCTGGTACGGCGAGCCAGATGCCAGCGTCAGGGAGGAATTCCTGCACCAGGCACGCCTGATGAACCTGGATGATATGACCGCACCCACCTCTTCAGAACCCCTCACACAGCGATTGTGGCGTCGCTACGGTGCCCGTGCAATCGACCTGCTAGAGGAAATCCGCGAGGACCCCGTCCGCAGCACTCTGGCCTTCGGGAATGCGGAATACCTTCGCTGTGAGATCGAGGAAGCCGCGAGCCGTGAAATGGTGACCAAACTTGAAGATTTTATGCGTCGTCGCTCCAAAATCTCTCTGGTGGTCAGACGTGAAGACATCATAAATACCGCGGGGCTGCGCGAAGCCTGCGAGATTCTGTTTGGCGACGAGGCCGAAGCCAAAATGGAGGAGTATATTCGCGCCACAGACCCTGGCGCCCAGGAGCCTTCCGGTGTGACAACCACTTCGGATGAAGATGTGGCCGCAACGGTTCCCTAATCGACCGAGTATTGCTTCCCCCTCCCATGCGCCGTAGAAGACTGCGGCGCCACCCTGCCCCTCCTCACTGAGCGCTTAACCAACGCAACTGCCACGGTTTTTAGCCCCTGAGCTTTCCGGCGTAAGCCGCTATTTAGACTATACTTTCGTCAAGTCAACTCATTTTCACAATAAATACGCGTTGAATCGCCGGAAGAGGTCTATGGAGCACCGCAGACAACAGGATCCCCCCCCAGCGAGTCGGTCGCAATTCAGGGGCCGCGTCTAATGAACGGCCTGCTGGACAACCTGCCTCTACCACTGTTGATCACCGCCGAAATACTGTTCGTCGGGCTGGTGGTGTTCGTCGCCTGGGTTGGCGTTCTAAGACGTCAAGTTCAGGTTCTAACCGAAACGAACGAAGAGCAGGAAAGCCTCATCAAGCAATTACAGGCACAATTGGCGCAGACCAAAGCCGATGCCAGTGAAGCAGGCAAAGTGGTCGATGAAGGCGCAGACGTCAGCGACCAAAGAATTAAAAACCTAGAGCGTTTCCGCAAGCTGTATTTCGAACTGGATGACCGTCTCAATCAAGAGCTGGATAACGCGAAAGAACAGGAAAAACGCCTCGCCGAATTACAACAGCTGCTCGACAAGCAAACGGAAGCCATCACAACACTCAAAGACACGATTTCTGAAATTACTGAGAAATATTCGCTCGAACAGGATGTCCGCTCGCAACTCGAAGCCTCTGTCCATTTCCTTGAAGGTACGACAGAATCCCTAAAGCTTGAACTCGAAGCCGCCAACCGACAGGCGACCAAAACCGCCGTTCTGGAAAAAGAATTGGAGCACTACAAAGAGCGCGTTGATCAAATGGAGAAATCAGAAATCGCACTCAAGAATGAAGCCAATATCTATCGCAAAGAGCTCGACGAGATTCGCAATAAAATTCACGGCAGCTCACCCCATGGCACCGTCAAAATTGCAGAAATTCAAGAGCTGGAAACCAACCTCAGTAAAAAAGAAAGAGAAATTAACCAACTGCGCACTGAGTGTGAAACCATCGCTCAGCAATATGAAGATCTCGCCGCCAGCAGTCTAAAGAAAATCGAAGAAATGGAGCGCACCTCTCGGGAGGAACAGGTTAACTTAGAACAGCTTCAGGCCATTCTCGATCAGAGTGCAAAAGCACTCGCGGAAAAGAACAAAGAAATCGAACAGCTGGAAAAACGAATCAACAAACTCGGCACCAACGTTTCCGCCGAAGAAGAGCAGCTCTTTCTCAACAGCCTCGCGGAAAAGGCGGAACTGGAAAGCACTTTCTTCGAAGCCGCCGACAAGGCCATGGAAATCGCCGGTGGAGACGAAACGGAGCAGGCGGGAAAACTCAAGGAATCTCTACGGGCCAAACAAAACGAGCTCTCCTCTGGACGGGATGAATCCCAGCAGATTCGAGAGCAAACTAAAATTCTCATGCAGGAAAAAGGCAAGCTGCAAACATCGGTCGATGAATTGAAAAATGAAAACCTGTCATTGCGCAACGAAGTCGCTCGCCTAAAAGGCCAGAGCACCCAGCTCATTGCCAAGGATGAGGAAATACTGTCGCTTCGCAAAGAGCTGCAGGCTCTTGAAGAAAAATACCTGCGACTGGTGGATCGCCAGTCCTAAACACGAACCGCATCGTTTTTGGCCCGCCCCGCTTTCTCCAAGGTTTCCGACGGCAGCTCCCCAAACAGCTCACGGTAATCCCTGGCAAACTGACTCAGATGCCAAAACCCCCAACGCGCGGCAATTTCACCCACGCCTTGATCAGCCCGACGTGCAAGCAACGCACGATGCACGCCATTGAGTCGTGTCACACGCAGATACTGAACCGGAGACATGTTGAGAATTTCAGCAAAACTGTATTGTAAGGTGCGACGACTGACATGGGCTACAGTACAGAGATCTGCCACGGTCAGCGCCTGATCCGCATGATTACGGATGTAGTGGCAGGTAATGTCCACGACCTTTTTACGCTGATGATAACTTGGCATACGCACCGGTTCCGGGCGATTTTTTTGTAGCAGCTCAATCGCCACGGTCAACGCCAGATCTCGGGATAGACGGTTGGCTCGAATGTGATCCGCAGACTCATCGAGCAAACGACCGAGCACAAAGCGGGCCTGTCCCAGCAGCTCTTCGGACAGATGCAGACGACCGTGATTGCCAATCTCTTCCCAATCCAACACGACACCCTGGCGCTCGGCCATTTCTGTGAGTGTGCCGCGTTTTACCACAAGGCCGTAGAGGTCGAAATTTTCCGGGGTCGTCAAACCAAACTCACAGTCTCCGGGACGACTCATGATGGTAGCCCCTCCCACCGACAAGCCGTTGATACGGCAATCTTCCTGTGCGGCCAGAGGAATCCCCAACCATACGGAATCCGGCCAAACAACACAGCGCTGCTGTAACGCCTGACTGGTTCGCTCACGGAATACTTGCAGATCGTCAAAAGGCAGCTCGGTGATGGAGCCGTAGAATTCTCCCCCACTGATTTGCGCGTAGTCCTGACTCCAATTGGTCAGATTATCCGCTTGCAAGTGTGCGTCATGTGCTTCGTTTTTACACAAAGTAATGCCACTCGTTGGTGCAGACCGCTGATTTTCCCCCATCACGATGCACCCCTCCGAGCCCTAAGCTTTCCTCTCAAAAGCAAAAAATAATAATAAATCATTGATTGTATTAGTTTTTTTAGTTTTGCCAATATTCGATAACCCTTTCAAGGTTATCCAGCGAATAATTTAAACGTGCAAATATTGTACTGATCTTCACCCCGGGGAAATCCATGACATCGACCAAGCCAGATTATCGTTATCGACATGTCGCCGGTGACCGAACGTTTCACTTTCGCGATCTCGCCGAACTCATGGCCAAAGCAACACCGGCTCGCTCCGGTGATCGACTTGCCGGCGTTGCAGCAGACAGCGCGGAAGAAAGAGCCATCGCCCAAATTACGCTCGCCGAAATCCCACTGCAGGAATTTCTGGAAGAAGTTGTCGTGCCTTACGAGAGCGATGAAGTCACACGCCTGATTATCGACGAACACGACAAAGCCGCCTTTGCCCCTATCGCTCATTTGACTGTCGGGGATTTTCGCGACTGGCTGTTGAGTGACCTGGCCACCCCACAGCTTTTGCAAAACATTCGGGCAGGCATAACCCCGGAGATGGCTGCGGCGGTCAGCAAGCTTATGCGCAACCAGGATCTGATTCTGGTGGCCAAAAAATGTGAGGTGGTGACCCGCTTTCGCAACACCATTGGCCTTCCAGGTCATTTGTCCACGCGCTTACAACCCAACCACCCTACCGATGATCTCACAGGCATTGCGGCCAGCATTCTCGATGGCCTGCTCTACGCCAATGGCGACGCCGTTATCGGCATCAACCCTGCGACCGACAACGTCAGCCAAGCATGCCGCCTGATTCAAATGATGAGCGACGTGATCGAGCACTATCAGATTCCGACTCAATCCTGCGTTCTCACCCATGTTACCAATACCATCGAAGCGATCAATGCCGGCGCCCCTGTTGATCTGGTCTTTCAGTCCATCGGCGGCACGCAAGCCACCAACGACAGCTTTGGCTTTAATCTCGCCAATCTGCAGGAGGCACGCGAAGCCGCCCTCTCGCTCAATCGCGGCAGCGTCGGTAACAACGTCATGTATTTTGAGACCGGCCAGGGCAGCTCCCTGTCAGCCAACGCCCACCATGGCGTCGACCAACAAACCTGTGAGGCCAGAGCCTACGCCGTTGCCCGTAAGTTCGAGCCACTCCTGGTGAACACCGTGGTTGGATTTATCGGCCCAGAATACCTCTACGACGGGAAAGAAATTACCCGCGCAGGCTTGGAAGACCACTTCTGCGGCAAGCTCTTGGGGTTACCCATGGGGTGCGATGTCTGCTACACCAACCATGCCGAAGCGGATCAAAACGACATGGACAACCTGCTAACGCTGCTCTCCGTTGCAGGTTGCACCTACGTCATGGGCATACCCGGCTCAGACGACATTATGCTCAACTACCAAACCACGTCGTTTCACGATGCGCTCTACGTCCGCCAGGTACTCAACCTGAAACCCGCTCCGGAGTTCGATCGCTGGTTACGAGAAACTCAGATTTTCCACGAAGAGAGCAGCTACCGGCTCAATCATCAATTGCCATCAGTCTTTCAGCAAAGCCTACAACGTTTGGGAGGTGGCCAGTGAGCGACAACAAAAATCAAACAGCAACCGCCGTTACAGCCAATCCCTGGGAGCGACTGCGCACATTTACCGATGCCCGTATTGGACTCGGCCGCGCCGGTATCAGTGTACCGACCAAACACCTCTTAGAATTTCAGCTCGCCCACGCACGCGCTCAAGATGCGGTGCACTCACCGCTGGACATCGACGGCCTGATCGCAAATCTGCAAAAACATGACTGGGCTGCGGATCTGCCAACACTTGCGTTACAGAGCCGCGCTGAAGACCGAGCGCAGTATCTGCAGCGTCCAGACCTGGGTCGTGAATTGAGCGATGTCTCCACAGAAACGCTGCGCGAACAACAAACCCAAATGACCGCAGATTATGACCTGGCCATCGCGGTGGTCGATGGCTTGTCCGCCTTCGCAATTGAGGAGAATCTGATTCCGTTTCTCCAACATCTGCTGCCGTCTCTGCGCGGGGGACAAAATCCCTGGCGACTAGCCCCCATCAGCTTTGTAGCTCAGGGACGGGTTGCCATCGGCGACCCTATCGGCGAAGGGTTGAATGCCAGTTGTGTTCTGGTTTTGATCGGCGAACGCCCAGGCTTGAGCTCACCCGACAGCCTCGGTGTGTATTTAACCTGGAATCCTCGCAAGGGATGCCATGACGCCCAGCGTAACTGCATATCGAACGTCCGCGCGGCCGGCCTCGACTACCGGGAGGCCAGCCGCCGCACCTGCTACCTGCTGAATGAAGCTCGTCAACGGCGCTTGTCCGGGGTGAACTTGAAAGACCGATCCAGCGATGAGCAGCTGGACGGAGACAACATCAATCGCAACTTTTTGGTATCCGGTTCCTGAGGCCACAGTAATCGGAACTTCATAAACGCCCACAAGCAAACCATTGTAAACGGGTAAATAGCATCTTGAGTAAAGGGGAAAACTCATATGTCGACACACATTGATCAGGAATACCTGGCAAAACGCCAGCTAAAAAGGGGGACCGCCGGCTGGATTCTGCTTGCCGGTCTGGGAGTTTCCTATGTGATTTCCGGAGATTTCGCAGGCTGGAACTTCGGTATTGCCGAAGCTGGCTGGGGCGGCTTTCTTGTCGCGGCCATTCTTATGGGACTGATGTATCTGACTCTGGTGTTATCGCTGGCGGAGATGTCTGCCGCTATTCCCGCCGCCGGTGGTGGCTATAGCTTTGCGCGCCAGGCTATGGGCCCGACGGGTGGCTATTTGACGGGGCTCGCGGTATTGATCGAATATGCTCTGGCTCCTGCCGCCATCGTCATTTTCATCGGCGCGGCGGTCGAAGAATTACTGGGGTTCAACGGTCCTCTGGTCTACGCCATTTTTTACGCGGTCTTTATCGGCATTCATCTCGCAGGCGTCGGTGAAGCACTAAAGGTGATGATGGTTATCAGCGCCCTGGCGGTTATCGCCATTATCGCCACCGGTGTCGCACTCATCGGCGATTTCGACACCAGCCTGCTGTTTGATATCGCACCGACGGACGCCGCCGGCGCCACTGAATTCATGCCCTTTGGTTGGTACGGTGTGTGGGCCGCACTGCCATTCGCCATGTGGTTATTCCTGGCTGTGGAAGGCGTTCCACTGGCTGCCGAAGAAGCCAAAGACCCTGCCCGCGACGTCCCCAAGGGTATCATTGGTGCAATGATCTTTTTACTGTTTACCGCCACGGTTGTCGTGTTCTTGCTGGCAGGCGCAGCCGGTGCAGATGCGATTGGCCAAAGCGCCGTTCCACTGGTTGATGCCTTGAAAGTTACCGGTAATCCTACCTTGGCAACGCTGGTCAATGTCCTCGCGCTCGCCGGACTGATCGCCTCATTCTTTTCAATCATTTACGGCTACAGCCGCCTGGTCTTCGCATTGTCTCGAGCGGGATACCTGCCACAAAGCCTTTCGGTTACCAGCAGCCGCAAAGTACCTTCGCGCGCACTGATTGTTCCAGGTATTTTGGGTTTCTTGGCGTCCCTCACGGGAGAGGGAGATTTAATGCTGGGCATGGCGGTAGTTGGAGCTACAGTCTCTTACGCGCTGATGGCTCTCAGTCATATTTTGCTGCGCTTAAATCATCCAGAAATGCCTCGTCCTTACAAAACGCCTGGCGGCATCGTGACCTCAGGTATCGCCCTGGTCCTGTCGATCGTTGCGCTCACCGGCGTCTATGCCTTTGACCCGCGGGCGTTTAACTACACTATCATTCTGTTTGTCATCGGTGCTGCATATTACTTCCTCTACAGTAAAAACAAACTGGTCGCGAAGACACCAGAGGAAGAATTCAATATGTTGGCTGAAGCTGAGGCCGATCTGTCCGCTGCCAGCTAAATCTAACGAACGGCAATACTTCGTATTGCCGTTGACTTTATTGACAGCTACCTGTCAAAGAGCTTTACTGTGCACATTAGCAATGTCTAACATTGTCTTTTTCCTGCCTCCAGAAGGACTGCCCTGCTGCTGTACCGTAGGGCTTTTTTCCTGAATCAATATACCTTGCTTTTTCTGGCTTAGATCTGCGTCAATTTAACACCTGGGAACTTTTTCCCGCGTTCTGTCCGTCTAATCAGAGAGTTGCCCACGCAAGGAGAGCACCAATGATTAAATTTATGTTCAAGACCGGTATCGTTGCCATTATTGTTACTGGCATCGCCGCAACGGGCGTGCAATTCGATGAAAAAAAGATTGAAAACGACGGCTTACGCCTGGCCGCTACGGGCTGGAACCGAGCGGCCACCGCCCTGCACAACTATGTCGTCGAAAATGAAGATGACATCATTGCTAAAAGTCGGGAACTGGCGGGGGATGCAGCGGAGAAAGCTGTGGACGCAGCAAGCGCGATCGGCCGCTACGCCGAGGAAAATAAAGACGATATCCGCGATATGGCAGAAAGTGCCGGCGAAAATATCGCAGAAACCATTAGCGATAATTAGAGAGGCTGAGCAGCGTTCAGCTAGCTATGACATCCAAGACATTGGCCAAACGGCGTCATGGCCCCTCTCATGAAAATACTATTGCTGTTGGCCGATCTGGTGCTGGCGAATGGCCCAGACCAGTTCTTCTTTGGTCATGTCGCCACGACCGTCAATATCCAGTTGCCGGGCATGGATGTATAAATCCCGCCAGGATTGACACTCCAGCTCGACACTGTCGACTTGGCCGTCAGACAGAAATCTCATCGGCACATATTCTTTGATACGTCGGTGTTTATTCAATTTACGTATCGCGATTTGCCGCACTTTGGCTGGATTTTCGATTTCAACAGGGTCTTTAACACAACTGACCTTTTGATCGCCTTCACTCATGTTCTGAGCATTCATGTGTTTATTCCCCAAGGATATGTATCGAACTTTTACTCGCGAAAACACACTAAGATCCAAGCCCTAGGGCTGTGTCAGTTTAGTGGCTCTTCGCAAGCGCCATTGGGGTATTAACAATTAGTATGCCAATATTAGAGGTTGAGAATTTACCCCTAATTCGAGTCACGGTGTGAGGTATTTTCTACCCAGGTAGCGCGAAAATACTGCAGAAATGCCTATATGCATTACGCAGACGGCTGACACTGCTCTTGCAACAGAGCAATACTGTCAGCAAATGCTATCCCCAGCTCGATATAATCTTGAGACCGATAATGCCAACCATCGGGTAAATGCTGGAAAGTCTCCGTAATTTTTACAAGATCGGCACAGACATCCTGCTCAACAAAATCAAGTTGCGCCTGCTGTACCCATTCGCCGAAATCCATGCGCCGACCATCGTCGGGGTCCATTCCAGAATCGGTGATCCGTCCCAGAACAATCGGAAGATCAGGCTGACGTAACGAGGCTCTGATCAATCCCATCAGGCGCTGTAGATTGCCCAAATATTGCTGCGCAACTGCCTGACTGTCGTAAGCATCAGACTCACCCTGCATCCAAATTATACCGGCTGGCGTTAAGGTGTCTCTCTCGCCATCACCATCAATGTCGACTTCAGAAAAAGCGTTAGAGAAGGTCGACAGCATATTATCGTATTGATTAATACCATTGCCGCGCCGGTAGTCTGGAAACCAGTTGTCGCGAACCCCGTAGCCGAGGGCAGATCCACTCAGTGAATATTTGATGATGGCAATATGGCGATCAGGAAAGATCTGATGAAGGCGATGCCCAAAACCTAATTCGGGTCCAAATTGGGTCGACAGCTGATTGCTCTCGCCGTCTGAGTGGAATTTCCTGCCCATGCCAGGCTGCAAACTATCCCAAGTGCCCAGCCCGCCACCGGCTTTAAAATCCCCCTGAGGATTGCCCTGAAAAATCCGCACATCCGACAAGGGAGACAGGTAGCTTTCGGGAAGTTCCGAGTTTTCGCCATAGCCCGCCATATTTGACTGACCACCCAGGTAATACACCTGATACTCCGTCGCCAACACCGGTAGAGAAAGTGTGGGCAAGATCATCCAAAGGGTAAAACGGTAAACGTTATTAAGAACTTGGCGTGAACGCCTTAAGGCGAAAAATGTCATTGAGCCTCCGCTGCCCGATCAATCTAAGAATTATTCTCCAAAGAGTGCCAGACAAGCGCCCACAACTCCAAACAAAAATACGCCCCAAAGTGTATCGACCAATGCAAATTTTATTGGGTATCCCTGAAATAATGCATAGCTGGTAAAATCAAAAACACCGAAGACAAGTAATCCCATCAGGGCTGACAGTGCAATGGCTGAGGGCAGGTTTACCCCGCTTAATCTTGGCGCCAGAAAAACCGTCGCCATCAGCGTCATAAAAAGATATGCCAGGGCCGCACTCCACAGACGCACATCGAGCTCGTTGCCACTGAAGCGTAGCAATCCGCCGAGTTGCTCTCTGGCAAAGTTCTGCATAAACGCCTGAAACCAGATCCAGTCCAGAACCAGAAATAACACCAATGAAATGCCGAAATTTTTAAACATAGCGTCTCGCTGAACGATCTAATCTATGGCTTTTACGCACGGTCGACCCGGTAGGTTTCTCCCGAGCCCAGCAAATGCGGATCAGTCGTGTTATTCTGCGAGCCAACTCACTGCCCCCTCTTGATTATGTCTGTAACACCTTTTTCCCAATGGCTTTGCCCTCTGGATCGACATGCCTTGGAGCAACATGGCAACAGCTGGCGCTGCGAAAACGGTCATAGTTTTGATATAGGTAAAGGGGGTTACCTAAACCTATTGCCTGTTCAATCAAAGCGATCTAAAGATCCCGGTGACAGTAAGGCCATGGTAGCGGCTCGTCGCCGCTTTCTGGAAGCCGGTTATTACCAGGCCATTGCTGTCAAAATGGCAGAGCTTATCCAGGCACACTTAACGCCAGATTCCCAAAGAATAAACTGCCTGGATGCAGGATGTGGTGAAGGTTACTATTTGAGGCAATTGGGGCAAGCCCTAACCCATCACGATATAAGCGCAGTTGGAACGGACATATCAAAATGGGCTATTCAGGCAGCCGCCAAGCGCGATTCGTCTTGCGGCTGGCTGGTGGCGAGCAATGCAGATCTTCCTCTGCCATCGTCGAACCTGGACATTGTGTTGTGTCTGTTTGGTTTTCCCGTTTATGGCGAATTTCATCGGACGATGAAACCAAAGGGACTCTATGTGCAAGTGGACGCTGGCCCCCTGCACTTGCAGGAAATGCGCAACATCATCTATGACAAGATGATGTCATCGGAACCAACAGAACGACAATGCCCAGCCGGCTTCACACTCATCGAACAAGCCCGCCTCACCGATCACACCCTCATTCAGGGGAAAGAAGCCATTGCCGATCTGCTCCTGATGACACCTCACTATTTTCGGGCTACCCAACAAGGCAAAGCTATTTTGGCCGAATTACAAGACCTGGCAGTCACTATCGACGTTGAATATACCCTATTTCAACGCCTCGACTAGCCATCAATTGGCTCTGGCGACGAGCGTACCATAGGGTTTCAACTCCAGAGCATTTTGCAACTGTCTGACGCCCTGCCACGGCAAATCATCGACCTCTTGTAGAGACAGCTTTTCTGGCAACGATTGCACAATCGAATTGGGCGTCAGGTTAAACACGAAAACGAGAGACTTATAGCCCTCGTGATCGCGTCGGAACGCCAAAACACCAGCGCCACTGGGCAAAAGAGAAAACCCATGACCTTCCGCCAACACAGGCTCACCTTTGCGCCACCGCAACAACTGCTGAAAACGGCGCAACACAGAGAATTCGTTTAATGCCTGCAAATCCGCCGACAAATAGGAAGGTTGCTGCGGACTTGCCAGCTGATTTTGCCCTGTCGCACTGAACCCCAGCAAATTAACATCGTGCTTCCAAGGCAGGCGTCGAACTCTCGCCACGGTATCAGTATCTCTGTGTAAGGCTACACCAGAATCAGCGGCCAACACGTCCAATCCAAGCTCATCCCCCTGATCGATGACGGCAAAACCAGGCAGTGCTATTTTCAACAGAGCAAGTAGGTTGGCGAGCTGGGTATTGTTCTCGCTGGCGCATTCGGAATCTCGATCAACCGCTGACGCCAATAAACGACTGAGTCCAGACCAGCTGCACGTGTGAGGAAACTGGCCGTGTGTGTGCAGTATCAGATCCTGCCAGCCTTTCCCCTCGTCAACCCCAAGTGCTTCGCACACCAACCACTGCAGTCGTCCGCAGGCTCTACCTAGGGCTTCGCTGAGCATAGATCGAGACAAAAAAACGGGCAGACGCTGGCTTTCAACCAGCGCTAGCGCCGCAGGAAACTCTTGTAACAATGTAACGAGGCCATCGAAAACCTCCGCCAACGCTTCTTCACCGCTGGGATACAGAACATCGAAACCATTGCGATCCAGGCAAATCCCGTCAGCGCCCAACTGCAACCAATGCCGAGACGCTGCCAGCAACGACATCTTTACCATTGGGTGACGCCAGTTCAGTAGCGGTTGTCCACCCCTAGCAGTAACAATGTCGCCGTCACTCCAGATAAAACAGTCCCTAGTGCGACTGCCTGGCTCTTTAAGAGCCTGAAACCATGGATGCTGGCGTGAAACGTAACCCCAGGTTTGATCGACTAAAACTCGTATACCGCGCCGATGAGCGCTGTCCACGAGTAGCCGAAAGGACTCGCGGTCTCCCAACTGCGGATCATTGGACTGGTGATCTTCAATATCGAACCCTAAACCGGACACCTGCAGAGGATAGAGACCGCTGATGCGCACCACGGAGACACCCAACTGCTCGAGATAATCCAACTTGGCATCGATACCGGAGAAATCCCCAACGCCGTCCCCATCGCCATCGAAAAAATGCCGGGGGAAAATGCGATACAGAACGCCATTGCGCCACCAGGGAGCACCATTGGCGAAAGGTACTAGCGCCGGATCGCGGGTTTTTGACGCAAAACGGATGGCCGAACTGACAGCCTGCGATGGACTTTCGTACATCGGGAGACTCCTATGAATTTACCTAAACCATCAGCAGGACCCGATCTCACCGGGATATCTGCCAAACGAATATCACTACACTTTACGGCTCGCATCCGCCTCGAGCTCACGGGCAGGATGCTTGCCTGGCACAAATTTACGCAACAGAACCGGCAGTAAGGTCAGATCTGTCAACAACGCCATAAGAATGGCAAAACCGGTCAGCAGGCCAAAATACACGCTCGGGACGAAGTCTGAAAAAGCCAACAGCCCAAAACCGATGGCGATAATGACAGAGGTGTACACCAATGCAAAGCCAACGCTGTGATGTGCGCGTTTCAATGCGGTATCCGCATCGTGATCCTGCAGCTCTCGAAGGTAACGATGGGTATAGTGAATGGTGTCATCAACTGCTATCCCCATCGCAATCGCCGCAATGGTAATGGTCATGAAATCCAGTGAGATTCCCAGCCACCCCATCAGTCCGAGTACGGCCAATGAAGATAGAATATTGGGTGCCATCGCCACCAATGCAACGGGCAGCGACCGAAAAACCAGCAAAAACGTCAGCCCCAAGGCAACAAACACAATGCCGAGGGTCAGAATCTGGGACTCGAATAACTGTTGCAGCATCGCCTGATAGATCACAAACAGGTTGGTCAGCTCGATTTGATCCGAAGGAATTCCGAGGGCTTCGATCTTTTTGTGGATATCGTCCAAAAGCGCACTTCGATCAAGCCCTTCCAGACTGTCTTTCACACGCGTGCTAATGCGCAACTGCGCAGGTGGATCAACAAAAAAACTGCCCAAGAGATTCTTGCGAATACCTTCATCCAAAGTCAGGTAAACCGCTGACAACTCATATTCTGTGAGAGGTTTATTGTCGTTTATCTGTTTGGCCAACTCCGTAAAATTGACCACCGACAGTGTCGTACCAATGGCCGGGATTGAATCCAGAGCATCCTGAATACGGTGGGTGTTTTGCACATCCTTCGCCCGCAGGACCAGATCGCTGTCGTTATTGGTCGGCGGTGTATAAATGATATCCAGCGGAGTGGAACCGCCGAAATCCCGGTCGATAAACGTCAATTCACGATGAACATCTGTATCATCGGCAAAATAATTGATAAAGCTATTTTCCACATTCAGCCGCAAACCACCGACAACACTGGCCACCAACAACAGCACGCCAACCAACAGTACACTGCCGCTGTGGCTGAGACATAACCGCCTCAGCCACGCGATAGGTCGGGTAATCCACGAGTTTGACGCAACTTGCCGTGGACGGGAGAAAAAGAGTAGCAGTGCGGGGAAAAGCACCAACGTGGTAACAACCGATACCCCCATAGCGATAACCATCATCCAGCCGAATGCGCTTACAGGACGAATACCGCTGAACACCAACGAGGCAAACCCGACCGATGTGGTCAAACCCGCAAAGAAACAGGGCGCGATTTTCTCACGCAGCGACCGCAAAACCAGATCCTTCTGTGAGAGATCCGGATAAGTTTCCGCATCCTGCCGATATTGCACCAACAGATGAATCACCACCGCCAGCGTTAGGATCAATTGCAACGCGATAAAGTTGGATGAAATCACGGTCGCCTGCAGGCCGAGTAAGCCAAACAAGCCCACCGTCATCACTAAGCTAGCACCACAACACGTCATGGTGATCAACAACCACTGAGGTCTGCGGAACAACAACAGAATCATCGCGCAAATCACCACCGCAATGATGCCGCCAAAGACTAACAAATCGTTTTGGATGATCTCGATCAGCTGGTACCCGAGCACATGTACACCACCGAGATACAGATCACCCGAGCCCTGATAGCCATCAATTATGGAACGCAAGGTTTCAATTTCGTGATTACGGGTTTCCTGTAAGGATATTTCCAGTGGAGCGGCTTTCTGTTTGAGAGCCTTAACATCCTCACGATCCGTCTTGGACAGCTCGCCATCCAGACTTTTTTCCTCTATCGACAGGATGTCTGCCTGGATTTTAGCCAGCTCAGCATTCGGCTTAAACAGAATTTGCAGGCCGGTGGTACGCTGCTCCGGGTCTATAATCAGACCTTCGTAAATCGGATGGCCTCGAAAGGTTGCCGCCAATTCTGACTCACTGAGTTGCAGCTTCTCTTGGGTGAAAGCGGATGGATCAAGATCGGCGCTGAGGGCGTCAGCTTTTGAAAGCAGCGGAACGTTCAGTATCGAACGAATGGAGGCCACTCGAGGAATCTCTTCAACACGCTGAGTAAGTTTGCGAATCGTATCCAAACTTTCAGACGAAAACACATTGCCATCCTTTGGCCGGAAGGCAATCAGTACGAACTCCTCCGGAGCAAAGCGATCGCTCACCTGCCGACTGCGAATGTACTGCTCGTTATCCTCAGAAATTAACGTATCCGCAGATGCGTTAATTTCAAACTTCTGAGCCTGGTAGCCAAAAAACACCACCAGCCCGAAAAACAACAGGAGAATAAGCCCCGGTCGCGCAAAAATCCGATTCAACATACCTAGGGCGCCTTGCTCTTGTCTTGATCTTTATCGGTTTCAGGCGGCTGCTCATCTTCTTGAACACGGCGACTTCGATCACTGGTATTTGCGATGGTTTTGTACTGCTCATCCCTTAACTGGCCCTGCAAATACATGTTGCGGAAGAAGATGTAAGGATCTTTCGTTTTCTTATGCAAAGTGTCGTAGCGCTCTGCCTGAGGTGCGAATTCCTGCTCAGCGTCAGCGCTGACTACCAGGGTCGTCGCAGGCTGTTCGGTGATATAACGCACCGGATTTAATGCGAAATCGCCAACCAAGCCTCCAGTACTGCGCAAATCTGCAGGCCCTAAAAACGGCAACACAAGAAAGGGGCCACGACCGACGCCCCAGCGTTCTAGTGTGTCATTGAAACCGGTGGTGTCCGCCTCGAGACCAAACCAAGCGTCCGCGGGATCAAAAATGCCGAGTAGCCCAATCGTGGTATTGGCGAGAAACCGCAGCGTTGTAACACCGGCGCGCTTTCCTTCGGCTTGCAACAGGTGGTTAACGATGGATTTTGGTGATTTCAAATTCGCAAAAAAATGATCCACACCCGTACGAAATCCCTGAGGCGTGTAATTGTAGGCTTTGGCGACAGGGATCATGACATAGCGATAGCTGACATCGTTAAACGTAAACATCGCCCGATTAAATCCCATAAGAGGGTCGTGAAATTCGGTTTCGGGATAGGCAACAACCGTCGCTTCATCCGCAGGCAAGACATTTACCGACTCTGGCAATGTCTCCGCATCAGAAGGTGCTTTGTCTGGAGCGCCCTTTTGGGGGCTGGTGGCACAACCACCGCATACCAGCAAAATACTGACAAGCAGCCCCCAGGCCAACGCGAATCGCAAACCTGCTCCAGCAACATCATCGCTTGTAACATTTACATTTTGACGGCGTTTTTTTCCAGATATCGAAACGCTATTGCGACTTAAAACGGATAAACGATTCACTGCTCGACGCAGGAACGCGACACACCAAGTATCACGGCGATACGTAAAAACCAAGGGAATTGCCTCTCTGACCAACCACGAGAAATCGTCGATACACCACCGCAAACTGCGGAACTGGCGATCAATTATTCATTCTTTGTAGCGGGGGTTATCAAATCTCGGGCCAGCCTTGTAGAACGCTTGCTCAACGACGGCTTTCCAGAAGGAATTTTATGAAATGTCCTTAACAATGCAGTCGAATTCGGTTTAACTGAGGCAAACGTTTCAAAACAATACCAATAAGGAAATGCCCCATGCCCAAATTCATTCAGCGTTTGAGTATGCTCGGACCAGGACTGGTTGTCGCAGCGACGGGTCTCGGAGCCGGCGACCTGGTTGCAGCAACAGTAGCCGGAGCAAAATTTGGCACGACCATTTTATGGGCCGTGTTGATTGGCGCCTCATTGAAGTGGGTATTGAACGAAGGTTTGGTACGCTGGCAACTTGCTACAGGCACCACTCTAATTGCCGGTTGGAGCGCGCACCTCCCACGTTGGATTAATTGGTATTTTCTTGCGTTTTTATGCTTGTGGGCAGTACTGGTCGGAGCGGCGCTAATGGCTGCTTGCGGACTCGCAGCTCACGCCTTGCTGCCCCAGCTCTCCGTCAATGTTTGGGCAGCCATCCACTCTGCCGTTGCGTTACTGCTGGTACTGCGGGGACGCTATCAATTGTTTGAAAACGCCATGAAGTGCCTCATCGGCCTGATGTTTCTGACCGTTGTCAGCGCCATGTTACTAACGGATTTATCCAATATTCCGCTGCTCAAGCCTCTCGTTATCCCTCAAGTTCCGGAGGGAGGATTGGCCCTCGTTCTAGGAGTCATCGGCGGTATCGGCGGCAGTGTCACCGTTCTCTGTTATGGCTACTGGATGCGTGAACGGGGCTGGCAAGACCAATCTTTACTGAGCACCGCCCGCTGGGACTTGACGCTAGCCTACGCCCTGACGGGACTGTTTGGCATGGCCATAATGGTGCTTGCCGCAAGAGCCCAGCCCCAGATGACAGAGGGTACGGCGATCATTCTTGCTCTTGCCGATCAATTGGGTACAGACCTTGGATCCGGCTTTCGGTGGTTGTTTCTGGCTGGGTTCTGGGGTGCTGTTTTCAGTTCAATGCTTGGGGTTTGGCAGGGTGTCCCCTATCTGTTTGCCGACTTCGCGAACGTCCATTTTCGACATGGACAAGAAGACCCCGCCGTGACATCGCCGGTCGATACCAACTCTCCGATGTATCGTGGCTTTCTGTTTTTTATCGCCATTCCACCGCTGCTGCTACTCTTCCTAGGCAAGCCCGTATGGCTGGTGATTCTCTACTCAGTTGCCGGCGCCTTTTTTATGCCATTTCTGGCGGCGACACTGCTGTATTTGAACAATCGATTTTTGCCAAACGACCTGCGCAATAGCATTACATTTAATGTGCTTATTATGGTCTCTATTTTGCTTTTTGTATTCTTAGGTGTACGCGATCTTATGGGATGACGAGACAAACTACAGCGACTCGCCTTTTCCCTTCGATCAATTTTTTTGATGGGAACGATTAACAAATTTTTTCATCTAAAGCATTTACAAGGTGTGCTCAGTTGTTCGATTATTAGCTGACACACCATCATAGTTTTTTGAAGTAACGGTTTTATCAGTCATGAACGCTCTCTCCATCAACCAACTTGTCAAAGGACGCTGCACCGCCAGCAGTCTTTGGTTGGTGCGTTTGAGCTTTCCTGTCTTCTTCTCGCTGGCGGCATTATTCGTTGCACTGAGCAGCTCATTCGCATCAGCCACCGGAGAGATCGGCCCTCTTCATCTAAGCTTTCCTGAATTTGTCGATCAAGCACAGACAGATCCTGCTACCGTTGAAGACAATCAAACGGATGCATGTCTCGTTGCTCCCGAGCTTCAAGTCGGCGAAATTGAAAGCACAGAGTTTGTTTACACCGATACTACGGGCGTCCCTCGCCAGCTTTCCCGCTCTTACGATTCCAGAGCTCCTCCTTTCCTCGCGTGATCAGCACGACTGCACCTAGCAGTCTTTCGTCTCTTTGACTAAAAACTGTGGTTGATACCACGACTACTGATCTTTGTTCTTCGGCAATAGAGCCACTCTTTTGTCCGCGGAAATGGAATTTTGGAATCGTCATTATGAAAAAGTTAAATCTGTACAGCGCACACCCTAACGATGAACTTCAGCATCCCGAAAACATTCGCCGGGTCATTGAAGAAAGCAGTGCGATGGAAGTCTTCACCGATTTTGCATCTAACAACCCACAAACCATTCGCAGCAGTGCGTCGGCGGTAGATGCTGAACAAGCCATGCTGACCAGCCACGTAAAATTAAAATTTGTTGTCGATACGAACAACCATTTTATCGGCGTCGTCAGCCTTGATGACTTGAACGCTCAGGCGATTATGCAAAAGCAAAGCGCGGGCCACGAACGTGAATTGTTGTCTGTGAAAGACTTTATGCGTCCTCGCAACGCGTTAAAAGCATTTTCATTTGAAGAGCTCAACAAAGCCTCCATTCGCGATGTGATCAACGCGCTGGAAAGCAGTGGTCAACAACACTGTCTGGTGATCGATCATGACACCCATAAAATTCGCGGAATTATTTCTGCCAGTGATATTGTCAGAAAATTAAAGCTACCAATCCGCATCGAGAAACAACCTCATTTTGGTGATATTTTCAAAGCTATTTATCATCACGAACAGGCGGCCTAGTTATCCGCTGAAAATACAAATCGCTCAGGCGGCGTAGATTTAAACGATTGTTATTCCCCCAAATATCAAACGACGTTTAGGTCGCCTAGCAGCGGTATTGACCAAACAATTTAACACTGCTTCATTGCTATTTATCACGGCTTGCGAAGAACACACGCGAGCCGTGAACCTCGACTTCCTACCTTGAATCCAGATCTATGGATTCTTCCCTGGCCGGTTCCCTCCCCCGGGTCCGGCCCTTTTCAATCCAATGTTCCTCAAACCTTCGTGACAGCTCTCTATCTAGCGTATAGGCTTACTTGAAAACGGAGAGGCGACCATGGCTTTTAAAAACCCCATTTTGGTCGGTGTTGGAGAGGTCAGCGAACGCATTGATGATTCGGACTATAAAGCTCGTTCTCCGGTCGAACTTGCCACTTGCGCCGCTCGCAGCGCCTTATACGATGCCGGTATAGCCGACACCCAGTTCGATCACGTCGATACCTTGGCGGCGATTCGTACCTTTGATGACCTATCGCCCTGGTTGCGCGGTGCCTTCGGACACTCATCGGCTTTCCCCCTTTCCATCGCCAACGCACTGGGCATTAATCCCAAACACCCGATCCTCGCGGTTGGTGGCGGGCAGAGTCCGCAACAGCTGGTCAACGACAGTTTTGAGCGAGTAAGTCGTGGTGATTCAGGCCTCTGTCTGCTGGTTGGCGCCGAGGCCATATCCACCCTGCGCTGGCTGCAACAACAAGGCGAATCCCGAGATTGGTCGGATCACCCTGACGGAACATTCGAAGACCGTGGCGCAGAATTTGGCGGCGTCATAACTCGCGAACTATGGCGTCATTATGTTCTCGCAACGCCACCCGCCTATGGTCTTTGCGAAAACGCGCGCCGGGCTAGGTTGGGCTTGTCCCCGGAAGATTACCGACAGAGTATGGCGAAACTGTTCGCGCCGTTTTCTCAGATCGCATCGAAAAATGCCCACGCGATGTCCCATAAAACCTGGACCCTAAGCCAGCTGGCAAAAATCGACAGCGACAATCGCCTAATCGCGGATCCCTACCCCCGACGTTTAATTGCCAGAGATCAAGTGAATCAAGGGGCGGCCGTGGTTATCACATCAGAAGATTACGCTCGCAAGCTGGGTATCCCACAGGAAAAATGGGTCTATTTGCATGGTTACAGTGATCTGTGCGAGCGCAATATTTTAGAACGACAGGACCTTGGCACTTCGCCGGCAGCCATTTTAGCGACGCAGCTCGCGCTGAAATCCGCACAGATCACGATTAAAAATCTTGGTTTTTTTGATCTTTACAGCTGCTATCCCATCGCCGTTTTTAATCTTACGGACGCGTTTGATTTGCCGTCAGACGGGTCTCGACCGCTCTCCATTACCGGAGGTTTGCCGTTTTTTGGCGGCGCAGGCAACAACTATTCAATGCACGCCATTGCCCAGATGGCCAGAATACTGAGAAAAGAAACGGATCAATTTGGCTACGTTGGCGCAAATGGCGGCGTCCTATCGAAATACTCAGCGGGCATATACTCGTGTCGCCCGACAAAGTTTCGTCTTACGGACAGTTCTGACGCTCAGAACGACATCGACCGTAGACCGGCTCCGCCCGGTTTATCATCGCCCAATACAGAGGGAAGGATAGAAACATACACGATACTGTTTTCAAAGCGTCGCCCCCCAATTATTACTATTATTGGCAGGGACGGCTCACAACGAAGATTCGTAGCTGCGCAACCGCTGACAACATCCGACTGCAACGAAAAATGGCTCCACTTTGATCTATTGGGGAAAAACATTCGTGTGAAAACAACTCCCCGAGGAAACCGATTCACGTTTGTTTAAGGCAAACAATTCTTAATATTCAAAATGGGTAAGGTGTATTGAAGTTGCGTTTGAGGGCCCAATATTAAATTCTGACGTATAAGACCTAAATTTCAATTGGATGCACAACCATTAAGGTAATCAGGAATGTTGAAACTCGATATCAAAGAATCTCGTTACGGAATCGGCGACATAATTGTGCATCGACTCTTCGGCTATCGCGGCGTAATCGTCGATATTGATCCCATTTATATGGGAAGCGAAGACTGGTATCAAGGGCATGCCAAAACCCAGCCCCCGAAAGATCAGCCCTGGTATCACATATTGGTGGACGGTCAGGTTCACAACACCTATGCCGCAGAGAGAAATCTGTTCCCCGACATTAGCCAGGAGCCTGTCGAGCATCCACTGGTGCCACATATATTTTCAGAACTGAAAGACGGCCACTATATCAATCAAGCGCAATTTAATTGAGCTTGATTGAGGTAGTAATTTAAAAATCCTGCTCTGAACCTCACCAGTTTTGAAAGTTCTGTGCGTTTATATCCATCATATTGAACAGAAAGTCATAGTTGGTTATAGAGGTACCAATTAGCCTCATTGTTTCGGCGGCCATTTGTCCGGTGTTCTGTTGTTGTATGTAGTAATGGCCTCCGAAAAAGCCCGTTTCAATGACTGCAATCACCGAACTGTAGACAGACACGTCATCGAGATCACTATTAAAATGTAAGCCACCGACCCAATCGGCAATTTCCCCGTGCCCCACGATTAGTGTTACACCCGACGGATCCGGCACTAGCTTACTAAACGTGGCTTGCGTGGCCAGGTATCTTTCTTCGTCATTCAACTGCTCCCAGGCCGCTTCGACGGCCGGAACCCAAGCACTAAGCCGCGTTAAATACAATTGCGGAATCGAATCTTCAATTGGGTCGTAACTATCCCACATAGCCAAAACTCTTTCTCTGGTATCCAGCTCCGGCTTTTCTTTCCAGTAAGGTTTACCGAGCTCATCAAGCCGTTTTGCAGCGTCAATATCCGCCTCTGACAATCCGAGTCCCAACTCGGGCATCTTTCTAATAAATGGATCACTCTTGCCCCAGAGGTCGGCGAGTGAGCGGCAAGATTTATTCGCATTTTCACTCACATGAACAATCAACTGCCGAGTAAAGTCTGCGAGCAACTCGCGCGTATCTGGTCTCGGCTCAGCCACCACAAAAGCCGCGGCCTCTTCGACGGTCGCTTTATAGCGCCCGATGGCACTCTCCGGATCTTTTGTGGCACAGTCACTGAATGACTTCCAGGCGCGCTTTACGCTGCGCTCAGAAGCCGGGATTATTGACGCAAGATCCTGACTTGCAGTATCTGCCTGAGCTAGCGTCGAATACATTAAGCCACCGAGTAACAGGCGACCGATAACGGGAAAATTCATTGGGCCACTCTCCTTGCGAAAATATCCTTAGCCGGACAGATAAGGATAATATCATTGCAACATGATCAATCTAACGCCAGGAGGATTAACTTTTATGACAACCTCCGTCTTGGATTGATATTTGCTCTAACCGGAAAAATACTTGACCAAATGGTTAAGTCTTGAGTTTTGGCTAATTTGGCGGTGCTTTCGAGTGCACGCCAGCTTCCGCTGCACCAGAAGATGACAGGAGTTACCCGCCCACCATGCAATACCCGCTTTTTTCTCGGAATGATCTCAGCGCTTTTTGGGCCCTGTTCGCCGATAACCTGGCCAACCTGCTGATCATTTCAGCAATATGTCGTTTCGTCATTGGCATGCCCGACGAAGTGGTTTTCGGGCGGATCTTACCCGGCGCAGCAATCGCCATTCTTCTCGGTGTCGCCGTCTACGTGCGCATGGCCCAAAAGCTCGCACAGAAAGAAGGCCGCAGCGATGTCACCGCGCTTCCCTACGGCATCAGTACACCGGTTATGTTCGTGTATTTGTTTGGGGTGATAGGGCCAATTTATTGGACTACCAACGATGCCATATTGGCCTGGCAAGTGGGCATTGCCGCCGGAGTGATTGGCGGCTTGATTGAAGCCTGCGGAGCAATCATCGGCCCCTGGCTAAAGCGGGTGATGCCCCGCGCCGGAATGCTGGGCACGCTGGCGGGCATCGCCTTGGTGTTTATTGCAACCGTGGCTCTCGCACGAATATATGAGCACCCTGTTGTTGGCTTTACGGCACTCGCCTTTGTCCTCTGGGGCATGGTGGGACGCTATCGCCTGCCTTTTAACTTTCCCGCCGGACTGATGGCACTGATTGCCGGCACCCTGCTGGCACTGGCAATGGGCGATGCCAAATTTTCGGTCGAAGGTTTTGGCTTCTACCCACCACTACCCTGGTTTGGAGATCTCTGGACGGGTATTCAATACATTATCGAGCACCCGGAAATTCTAGCGGTTTTAATTCCAGTACAGATCTACAACTTCATTGAAACCATGAACAATGTTGAGTCTGCTGAAACCGTTGGTGACCGCTATCCCGTCGGTATCTGCCAGGTCACCGACGGCTGCGGAACCATGATCGGTGCCCTCTTTGGCTCGCCGTTCCCTACCACGGTTTACATCGGCCACCCGGCCTACAAGCGCATGAAAGCAGGAACCGGTTATGCACTGGGTGTGGGCCTGGTGTTTTTTATCGGCGCACTGTTTGGTCTGGTCGCCTTTCTCGGAGACTTGATTCCCGAGGCTGCCGTTGCGCCGTTTCTCGTGTTCGTCGGCATATCGATCATCGCTACGGCGTTTCGCTCTGTGGCGCCTCGCCACCACATTGCCGTGGCCGTGGCGTTTCTGCCCCATGTCTCCGCAATCATTGTCACCAAATGGGGCTCGGTTCTAGGGGCCCTCAACGATATGGGACTGGACAAGGTCCCCGGCCTGCTGGACGAAGCCTTTGTCGGCGCAATGCAAACCCAGGGCGCTCATGTTATCGGGCAATCAGCACTGTCTAACGGGGCGATTATCAGCGGGATGTTGTGGGGAGCGTTTGCGGTTTTTCTGGTGGACAAAAAAATCGTCAATGCAGCCATGATCACTGCTGCCGCCACCTTGCTGACCGGATTTGGCATCATTCACGACAGCAGTCTGCACTGGTTTAGCTTCCACAATGAAATTGTCTGGGGCTACCTGATTTTAACCATATTGTTGCTACTGGCGACTCGCTATCCTTTGATCCAGGAAGATGATCTTGATCCGGTTTGGGAAAACGACGACCGAAATCCGTAACCAGTAGCTCAACACCAAAGGATCATAAAATCATGCCGGAATCGACACAGCTGTTGCGTTTTTATCTCAATGACCAACGGATCGAGCTGAAAGACTTTGTACCCACCCAATCACTGTTGGCATGGTTACGCGAAGATCAACACCTGACGGGCACCAAAGAAGGCTGCGCCGAGGGCGACTGCGGTGCCTGCACCGTCGTTATTGGTGAGCGTAACGACAACCAACTGCAATTACGCAGTGTGAATGCTTGCATACAATTTCTACCAACGCTGCACGGAAAGCTGCTGTATACCGTTGAATATCTAAAACAGCAGACTGGCGAGCTTCACCCTGTACAACAAGCGATGGTTGATTGTCATGGTTCCCAATGCGGTTTCTGTACACCGGGTTTTATCATGTCGCTTTGGAACTACTACGAAGACAAACAGGCAACGAGTGAAGCACCCAATCGCCAGGAGTTGGTAACCCACTTGTCTGGCAACCTCTGTCGTTGCACCGGCTATCGCCCTATTCTCGATGCCGGTGTCCAAATGTTCGAACCGGCCCCACAGACACTAGATCGCACGGCAGCACTCTCCAGACTCGACGACCTCAGCCAGTCAGATCCCCTTGCCAGCTCGACAGCAAAGGGAAGTTACTATGCACCGACGCAGCTCAACCAGCTGCTTGAACTACGCCGAGACCATCCCGACAGCACCTTGCTTGCCGGTGGCACAGACGTGGGTCTGTGGGTAAACAAGCAACTGCGTGACCTGCCAACCATCATTTACACAGGTAAGGTCGAGGCACTTAAAAGAATTGAGCGACAGCAAACGAGTATCACCATTGGCGCTGCGGTTTCCCTAACCGACGCCTATCAAGCGCTCGCAGAAATCTACCCGCAAATTCAAGAGCTGTGGGAACGTTTTGCGTCACTACCGATTCGCAACGCCGGGACCTTGGGTGGCAATCTCGCCAATGGCTCTCCGATTGGTGATTCCGCGCCCTGGCTTATTGCCGTGGGCGCACAGGTTACCCTTGCCAGCACTCAGGTACAGCGAGTGCTCCCTCTGGAGGATTTGTACACCGGGTATATGGAACAGGTAAGAAGCGACAGTGAAATTCTGCTCGACATTCAGATTCCCACACCAGCCTCCCAACAAGTCTTCAGAACATGGAAGGTGTGTAAACGGTTTGACTCGGATATCTCCGCCGTTTGCGGCGCTTTCGCACTCACTCTTGACGGCGATAGGATTAGCGGCGCACGCATTGCCTTTGGCGGTATGGCTGCCACCAGTCGTCGAGCCTACGATTGCGAGGCGGCACTGTCGGGACAACCCTGGACAGAAACAACGCTCATGAAGGCTATGCAGGCTTTGGACGGGGATTACTCACCCATGTCCGACATGCGAGCGAGTTCCGACTACCGGCGCAAAGTCGCTCGCAACCTGCTGCGTCGCTTTTGGCTCGAAACTCGACCCGACAGCCCACTGCCAACATCAAGTACCCGCGCCTATAACCAGTTCGCGGAGGGAGCCACACCATGAGTCAACCGACATCCGCTGCTCATAAGCCGCTCGCCCACGAATCTGCCCATCTGCATGTCGCAGGCGAAGCGACCTATATCGATGATATCCCCGAGCTGCAAGGTACTCTGCACGCTGCGCTGGGCCTATCTGAAGAGGCGCACGCAACGATTAAACACATGGATCTATCCGCCGTTAGAGCGACACCTGGCGTAGTGGCCGTTCTGACGGCCGACGACATACCCGGCACCAACGACTGTGGTCCGATCATCCATGACGACCCTGTCTTGGCAAATGGCGAAGTTCTTTATCTCGGCCAGCCGCTATTCGCGGTGATCGCCGAAACCCGTGACATTGCTCGACACGCCGCTCGCAAGGCACAGATCGACTATGCACTATTGCCCGCAATACTCTCGCCCAGAGCGGCTCGCGCGGCTGAATCCTATGTGCTGCCGCCGTTAAAACTCAGCCGCGGATCTCCCAGGGAAAAACTCAGCAAGGCTTACCAGAGAATTCAGGGCAGTCTCGATGTTAAAGGCCAGGAGCAGTTCTATCTGGAAGGACAGATCGCCTATGTGCTGCCGAAAGAAGACAATGGCTTCTTTGTATACAGCTCCACTCAGCATCCCACAGAGATGCAACAGGTGGTCTGCCATCTGCTGAACCTGCAAGCCCATCAAGTGACCGTGGAAATGCGTCGCATGGGAGGTGGCTTCGGCGGTAAAGAATCACAGTCAGCACTCTTTTGCGCGGTTGCTGCACTGGCAGCGTGGAAACTCAAGCGCCCCGTCAAACTTCGCCCCGATCGCGACGACGACATGATGATCACTGGCAAGCGTCATTGCTTCTCGTACGATTACGATATTGCTTTCGATCAACACGGCCGCATTGAAGCAGCCAATATTGAGATGATGACCAGAGCGGGCTTTTCGGCGGATCTCTCTGGCCCAGTTGCAACCCGTGCGGTCTGCCATGTCGACAATGCCTACTATCTTAGCGATGTCGAAATCAGCGCTTACAGCGGCAAGACCAACACCCAAAGTAACACGGCGTTTCGCGGCTTCGGTGGACCTCAAGGCGCCCTGGTCATGGAATATGCCCTTGATGACATTGCCCGCCAGCTGGGCGCTGATCCGCTCGATATTCGCCAGAGAAATTTCTACGGTACGGGCGACCGCAACACTACCCCCTATGGCCAAACCGTCGAAGACAATGTCATTCACGAGCTGGTTGAGCAACTGGTCGCAGAAAGCAACTATCGTCAGCGTCGTCAATCAATTCAGACATTCAACGCTCAGAGCCCTATTCTGAAAAAGGGCATCTACCTCACACCCTGTAAATTTGGAATATCGTTTAACGTCAAACACTTTAATCAGGCGGGCGCCTTGGTCCATATTTACACCGATGGATCCGTTTTGGTTAACCATGGCGGTACGGAAATGGGCCAGGGGTTAAATACCAAAGTCGCACAAGTGGTCGCCCATGAATTGGGTATCTCATTTGATCGGGTGAGATCCACCGCGGCCGACACCAGTAAAGTCGCCAATACTTCGGCAACCGCTGCATCCACCGGATCTGACTTAAACGGCAAGGCAGCCGCAGACGCAGCCATTCAAATTCGACAGCGTCTTGCCAAATTAGCAGGCAAACTTTTAAATGGCTCGCCGGATGACGTTGTCTTCCAGAATGACCAGGTTTACCTCGACGATCAGAGCCTGCCGTTTACAGAGCTGGTTATGAAAGCCTATCAGGAAAGAATTCAACTCTGGTCGGACGGCTTCTATAAAACGCCAGATCTCAGTTGGGATAACGCGACCCTAACAGGCAGCCCCTTTTATTACTTCGCTTACGGCGCCGCCGTTGCAGAAGTGCAAATCGACACCTTAACGGGCGAATGGCAATTGCTACAGGCCGATCTACTTCACGAGGCTGGCAAAAGCATCAATCCGGCCATCGACATCGGTCAGATTGAGGGCGCGTTTATCCAGGGTATGGGCTGGCTGACCACAGAAGAACTCTGCTGGAATGAACAGGGCAAGTTAACCACCCACGCGCCTTCCACCTATAAAATTCCCGGAACCAGTGACTGCCCGGAAAAGTTCATCACCCGCCTGTACGACAACCCAAATGTGAAAGATACCGTCTTGCGCTCGAAAGCCGTTGGGGAGCCCCCCCTGCTACTTCCCTTCTCAGTATTTTTTGCGATTCGGGATGCGATCGCGGCTGCCGGAGATGGCCGTAGCCCGCAATTGCGGGCACCAGCAACACCCGAAGCGATACTTGACGCCCTTGAATCAGTGACAGGTGATATACGCGATTCAAACTCGCCGTTTTAAAGACTCTCTCGTCGACTGAATGATTGAGAAAAATGCTGGAATCAGAGGCGTTCCGATCAGGAGCGCTGCCAGCATCCCCCAGAGCACGGTATGGCCTAATGACATCTGACTGAACATGCCCGCGCCAGATGCCAACACCAGAGGAAGAATGCCAAGCACAAACGAAAGCGCCGTCATGCACACAGCACGGAATCGCAAGCGCCCGGCTTCTGCGGCAGCATCGTTAATATCCAAGCCACCAACCTCACGCCGCTCTCGAGCAAACTCAACAATAAGAATGGCATTTTTTGCCGCCAAGCCAATCAACAATACCAAGCCCACTTGAGCAAACAGATCCAGCGCCCCCAACTGGGGAATTCCTAATTTTCCAATCATTAACAAACCAAATATCGCCCCCGTTATAGCAAAGGGGACCACCATAATAATCGCCAGAGGAATCGACCAGCTTTCGTATTGCGCAACCAAAAACAGGTAGATAAAGATCAGCGCCAGAGCAAACGCAATGACGGCCTGATTGCCAGCCTGCTGTTCTTGATAGCTCATTCCCGTCCATTCAATTTGAAAGCCATCGGGCAAAACCTCGGCGGCAATGCGCTCCATTTCAGCCATGGCATCACCGCTGGCAACCCCTTGCGCGGCACTGGCTCGCAGAATGGCAGCCCGGAATAAGTTATAGCGACTCGCCACATCCGCACCGAGAATCGGCTCAACACGAACCAGAGTATCTAAAGGCACCATCTGATTGGTTGCGGAACGTACGTATAGCTGACTGATATCGCCCAACGCCTGCCGGAATTGCGGCTGACTTTGCATCATCACCCGATAGGTTTGTCCGTACAATGAAAAGTCATTGACGTACGACGAACCCAATTGCGCCTGCAAGGTTGCATAGATATTGGTTAGCGAAACACCCAGTGTTTTGGCTTTGGTTTTATCGATATCCACCAAATACTGAGGCACATTGGCTCGAAAGGTGGAATAGGCATCGACAATCAGGGGGGATTCGTTGGCAGCGGCACTCAGTGTCTGCAATGCTCCCGCTAACTCCTCGTGGCTGCGCCCCTGAGTATCTTCCAGCGCCATTTCCAAGCCGCCCACCAGACCCATCCCAGGAATAGAGGGCGGCGGAAAGGATTGCACCAGCGCTTCGGGAATTGCCAAAAAAGCAGTGCGATTCAATCGTTGTGACACGGCCAGAGAGAGGTCTTTCATATCGGGCCTGTCCTGCCAGTGCTTGAGAACGATAAAGCCAGCACCACTGTTACTTTGTGCCGCCCCGGCTAAAATCGAATACCCCGACAGGAAGGTGGCTGACTCGATAGCAGGATCCTTTTCAACCAAAGTCTGCAATTTACTCATCACAGCCTGAGTGCGAGTGATCGACGCCGCATCAGGCAACTGTACGTTGATCAGTAACACGCCTTTATCTTCGACCGGCACAAATCCCCCAGGCAGCCAGCGGGTGCCGAAGTACAATGCCACCAAAATGAATGCAAAGAAGATGAGCACCAGCCCACGCCGGGGCAACAGAAACCCCACCAATTGACTGTAACGATGAGTGACCCCTGTGAAGCCCCGATTAAAGATCTGAAACCAACGTGCGTCTTTTTCCGTACGACGCAACACCAAACCAGCCACCGCGGGGCTAAGGGATAGAGCACAGATTGATGAAATAACCACGGCCACACAAATCGTGACAGCGAACTGGTTATACATCACACCCGTAATGCCAGGCAACAGAGCAACAGGGACAAACACCGCCAACAGGACGAGCGTCGTTGCGACAATCGGTCCACTGACTTCTTCCATAGTCAGACGAACCGCCTGACGACTGTCGATGTTCGGATCCTCGCGCAAATGCCGATCCGTATTTTCAACCACCAGAATAGCATCATCGACGACGATTCCAATCGCCAATAGAAGACCAAATAATGTCACCGTGTTTATGGTCATGTCGGCCAGCAACATAACCGCGAAAGTGCCGATAAGAGATACAGGAATGGCCACGGTCGGCACCAGTGTTGGACGCCAGTCGCCGAGAAAAATAAAGGTAATCAGAATGACCAAACCCACGGCTTGAATCAGGGAGATGACCACCTGCTTGATCGCTACTGTCACATAGCGAGTGGTGTCATAGCCTATTTCGTATTCCATACCCATGGGGAAATCTTGAGAGAGGCGCTGCAATTCGGCTTTAACGCCAGTGGCCGTTTCCAGCGCATTGGCACCAGGCAATTGATAGACCGCCATCACCGTGGCGGGCTTGTCTCGATAGTTGCCGCTGATTTTATAATCCAGCTGCCCCAGCTCTATCCGCGCAACATCACCAAGGTGCACGATGGCTCCAGAATCTGTCGCTCGTAAAATCACGTTTTCAAATTCCGCCGCCGACTTTAACCGACCCTTTACCTGCAACGTATATTCGGTGCTCAGATTCCCAGAATAAGGCGGCGCACCAATCTTTCCGGCGGGGACTTGTACATTCTGCTCTTGTAGTGCCGCTGTAATATCGTCGGTGGTGATTCCCAACGCATTCATTTCCGGCGGATTCAACCACAAGCGCATGGAATAGTCGGCGGTACTGAATAGCGCCGCATCAGAAACACCGGGCTGTCGCTTGATCCGCGTAATTACATTGATGAGCGCGTAGTTCGCAATAAACAATTCATCCAGGCTTTCATCGGGAGAATAAAAACTCACCGTAAAAAGAATGTCCGGAGAGATTTTATCGATGGTTAATCCCTGTGCTCGAACCTCAGCCGGAAGAGAGGGTTCTGCGAGTTTTACGCGATTTTGCACTCGTACCAACGACATATCCGGATCGTCACCGATGCCAAAGGTAATTGTCAGTGAATAGCTGCCATCATTGGCAGAATTTGAAGACATGTAAGCCATGCCTTCAACACCGTTGACAGCATCTTCAATCACCTGCCCGACGGATTCTTCCATCACCGTGGCAGAAGCGCCCGGCCAGCGAGCACTGATTTTTACCTGCGGAGGGGCGACCTCCGGATATTCCGAAACGGGCAGAAGATTGAGAGATATACCACCGGCAAGCAAGATGACCAGAGCGATCACCATGGCAAATTTAGGGCGATTGATAAAATGCGCGCTTATCATAATCAGCCCTCCTGGCCGGTCGTCTCCACCCCCTGGTCACCATCCTCTGCCGGAGGGCTATCGTCCTCTACTGTGGTATAGGGCAAGGTTTTCACCTGTTGACCTGGCCGCGCCTTTTGAATCCCGCGAATAATAACCTGAGCGCCAGCGTCCAATCCTGAGACAACTTGTACCTCTTCGCCAAAGCGCTCACCCGTCGTGAGATTCTTGCGCGTCACCATACTGTCATTGGTGACCACAAGCACATAAGTGCCCCGCTGATCGACCTGAATGGCCGCTTGCGGCAACATCAAGCCCGTCAAGTCATACGCCAATTGCAGCTTAGCCTGCACATACATACCTGGCCGCAAAATATCTCTCGGATTGGCAATAGAGGCTCGCACCTCAACGGTCCCACTGCTAGCGTCTACGCGATTTGATATGTAAGAAATTTTGCCACCTTCGGGATAGCGATTACCGTCTGGCAACTGTAGATGAACGTCAATATCGTCGTCGGAGAAATCCGGGTTGTTTCGCAAGGCTATAATGGTCGCTTCGGGCACCTGAAACACGGCTTCCATGTCGTTTAGTCCCACCAAGGTGGTCAGCGGCCCAGAATCCGGACCGACGATGTCTCCAACCGCAGGCGCCGAACGGCCTACTCTTCCAGCGCTAGGCGCCACAATACTGGCGTAATCCAGATCGACTCTGGCCCGCTCCAGTTGTGCTTTGGCAGCTTCTACCTCGGCGTCAGCAGCAAGAGCACTGGATTCCAGGTCATCATATTCTTTCTGAGAGATAAATCCCTGTTTGATCAGCTCACCGGCGCGAGCAAAGTTCTTTTGTGCATTGGTTTGGCTGGCCTTGGCCTGGGACAATCCCGCTTGAGCTTGATTTAACGCAGCTTTGAAAGGCGCCGGATCGATATCAAACAGAGGCTCCCCCGACTCAACAAGGTCACCTTCCCGAAAGTGTACAGCGATTAAGCGCCCACTCACCTGCGCGACAATATCGACATCGGTTCTCGAAGCAATACGGGCATTAAAGCTTCGCTGAGGCCGATAACTGCCTTCTTCAGCGGTAATCACAAAGACTTCGGGCGGCTGGCTTTCAGGCGCAGGTTTATCGGAACAGGCACTCAGCGCCAGCACGAATAAAATCGGAAAAATTCTCAGCACCCCAAACTCCTTGGATAATTATGACGTCCTTCTCACGCTCTATATTAACCAAGCGAAAACGAAGAACAAATGACGGAATCAACTTTATTGATGTGTCGCAAGATCCCGTATTGCGGGCGGGTAACCCTGACCTGCGGCGGATTCCAGCCACTGCCGAGGTTCTGTCGCTGATGTCAGCCTAGTGTCATCATTGCTGAATAAAATGCCGAGGGCGTGTTGAGCGACGGCGTCACCCTGTTGAGCCGCCTCAAGAAAAGTTATCTGCGCCAGTTTTGTATCTACGTTGACACCCAGCCCCGTCTGATAGAGCCAGGCTAATTGAGATGCGGCAACAGAGTCCGTCGTCGACGCGCTTTGAAGTTTAGCCAGAGCTTGTTGAAGATCTCCCCGTTTTAACAATTGCCACACCGCTGTCAGTGCCGGGCTGGCATCCTCTGCTGAAAACTGTGAAAGCTCGTCTGCGGCATCCCTATCACCATCCATGGCGGCAGCGGTTAACCAGAGAGCGGCTTCACGAGCGGAGACTAACTCGGGCTGTCGATCATGCATCAAACCGATTTGATAGGCTGCCGCACGACTGCCCAAGCGAGCGGCGTTCAGATAGTGATGGGTCGCCTTCGCAGGATCAGCTTCGACGCCCAGCCCCTGCTCGTAAAGAATTCCTAAATTGAACGCAGCTTCACTGTGCCCCTGGCCGTTGATGGCTTCCCACATAGTGCGCGCAGCAGAATAATTTCCCATCTTGAATTCAGCATACGCACTGTAGAGTTGGATTTTGGGCTTGGCCTGATAAAAGCTTTCATCCAAGACCTCACCTTCTGATTGAGGGGCAACCTCACTCTGTGGATTGCCAGCTGCCATCGCGGGGGAATTCATCAATGCCACCACAACGAAAAAGAGACTCACTGTATTCGACGTTATTTTTATTATCATAAACTCACCTGACCAATCACCACCAACGAGGTCGATTAGACGCGTTTGACTGAGATTATATTCCCCTTGACTCAGAGTGAACGCTTAAATAATCCGTTACGACGCTTTCGAAGGTGCAGTAAACAACATATTAATATGCTCTATTCCATCTTCCAAAAAAGGTTCGCTAATGGTTTTAAAGCCAAGCTCACTGTAAAAGCGCTCCAGGTACGCCTGCGCCATTATTTTAATATCCTGACCGGGAAACTCTCGAAGACTGTAGCGAATGGCTTCCGTCATCAGCGCCTTACCAACACCCAGCCCTCTAACTTCCGCTCGATTCAGCACTCTTCCAATGGAGGGCTCGGGATACTTGGTTTCAGGCAGGACGAGTCTTGCATAGGCCACCAGCAGCCCACTGTCATTTTTGCCTAAAAGGTGTATTGACTCTTTATCGAATTCATCGGGATCGACATAAATACAATTTTGCTCAACCGAAAAAACCTGTTGGCGCAACGCCAGAAGCTCATGCATTTCAGCCCCTGTCAGGGCGTTGAACGATTTCCAAAACCAAATAATCTTCATTGTTTTCACGACACACTTACAATCAATCAACGTACTTTCAAGCGCAAGGCGATATAAGTTCGCATTACGCTGGCGCAGCGGCTATCATAGCCACAAAAAACGATTATGCGTAGTCAAGCCCAATGAATTAACAGAGATAATCGGCTATGAAACTACTCACACTGACGGGGCTGATGTTGGCTTCGTTTCTCGCCTTCGGTCAGAACTACCCCACCCACTTTGTCGTCGCCCAAGACGGCAGCGGTGACTTTAAAACCATTCAAGAAGCCATCTACGCAAGCAAGACCTTTCCCTATGAAACCATTCGTATTGATGTACGCAACGGCACTTATCATGAAAAAGTCGATGTCTACGACTGGAATCCGAATATTTCGCTGATTGGCGAAAGCCGCGACGGCACCGTTATTACCTACGGAGATCACTTCGACAGCGTAGATCTCGGCAGAAACAGCACGTTTCACACTTATACCATGCGTGTACGTGGCAATGATTTTCGGGCAGAAAACCTGACCATCATCAACTCCGCCGGCCCCGTCGGTCAAGCGGTTGCGCTACACGTGGAAGCGGATCGTGCCTATTTTAAAAATGTGTCGCTGAAAGGCCATCAAGACACACTTTATGTCGCAGGCGAAGGTCACCGCTCTTGGTTTAAAGACTGTTACATCGAAGGCACCATTGATTTTATCTTTGGTGGTGGTACAGCCTTTTTCGATCATTGCGAGATACACTCGCTCGGAAACGCCTACGTGACGGCAGCATCAACGCCTGAAACCGAGGCCTTTGGGTTTGTCTTTCAACACTGCAAACTTACCGCAGCCAAAGATATCACACAGGTTTATCTGGGGCGCCCCTGGCGAAAATACGCGCGCACGGTATTTATGAACAGTGAACTGGGCGCTCATATAAAACCCGAGGGATGGGATAACTGGCGAGATCCCGCCAATGAAGCCAGCGTATTTTACGGCGAGTACCACAACACTGGTGCAGGTGCAAAAAATAGCAAGCGCGTCTCCTGGTCCCACCAACTGGATGCCGACGAAGCCAGCAAGTACACCCCGGAAAAGATACTTCGAGGCTGGCACCCAGACAAATGATGTAAGGACATCGCGAAAAATACACGTTATGAATTCTGGCAACGTCAGGGTTGCGCTCGCTTAGCCCTCCCTTGCCAGAATCCCGAATCCACTGTTTTAAGAATTGCTCTTAACAGTAATTGGTCGCTACAGGGTCGATTTTTTGCTTTTTTGCAGCTGATTTTCCAGTTCCGCCATCGCTTCAGGAACGCTAACGGAAACACCGAGATCTCGAAACGTCGATCCCAGCGCATGCAAGCCACGAAACAGATTGTAAGCTCGGCACTGTTCGCCCATCTGCCCAATACGAACGATGGGCGGACCAAAGGATCCGGCGATTTCCACTCGATAATGACTGGAGATATGCCCACAGACTTCGGCCGCACTCAAGCCATTGGGTAAACGAATGCCGACAACCGAATTCAAACGTGCAGATCCCTGCACGTGTAATTGCAGACCAAGAGATTCGATTGCTTTCTGCAATGCCTGAGAACAGCTGCGATGGCGATCAAAACGGCGTTCCAGAGTTTCATCACACACCAGCCGCATGGCCTCATGCAATGCCAACAAACCAGAGACCGGCGCCGTGTAATGGTAGGAGGCTTTATGCCAGAAATTCGTTGCCAGCTTCGCATCCAACGTCCAGTGGGCAACCGGCTGCTGCCGCGATTGGATCTGTGCCCAAGCTTTTTCTGAAAAGGCCACCAGCGAGACACCGGGTATACAGCTCAATCCCTTTTGCCCCCCGGTAATCACCGCATCTACCTGCCATTCATCCATATTCAGAGGCATGGTGCTGAGGGTGCAAACCGCATCCACAATCACCAGACAGTCATTCTCGGCGGCGATACGAGCGATTTCCGGCAATTGATCATTGTAGGTGGTATTTGAGGTTTCACCTTGGACCATGGTCAGCACACGCGGGCGCAAGCGTTGGATGGCCTCCAACAACTCTTCCGGCTGAGCACTGCGTCCATCCGGAATGGTAAGGATCTCGACATCACCACCGACACGGCGCGACATCTCCGCCAATCGAGAAGAGAAAAACCCATTGCAAATAGACAGCACTCTGTCACCGGGAGAAACGAGGTTCACCACCGCCATTTCCATCGCGGCAGACCCAGGTCCCGCGACACCCAACAGCCAGGGTGACTCGGTCTGAAAAATGTAGCGCCCCATACGTTTAACCTGATCAACCACTCGCGCCATGGTCTCGCCCAGATGATTTATGACGATGCCATTGGCCGCCGACACAGAGTCGGGGATAGGGACAGGCCCCGCCCCCATCATCAAAAGCGGTTCATCGGGAAGAATCTGATGGAGAGGTTCAATCTCCGGTAACGGCAAGGTCATAGCAGGTAACTCTGGAGGGAATACTCTGCCTATTGTAGAGCATTTGCACTACCAATGCCTTTACTGCATAACCTCCGCAGCTCTCCATTGATACCGCTCACCCGCCGTTGTCGCAACATCAATTTCGTAGACGCTGGGCGCAACCATGCCAGGAATCTTCTTGTAAGTGTTGATCTGCACGGATTTCACCTGTGGTCGAGCATAGAATGCATTGCTATTTTCACCTTTTGCCGACCGGGTTTTGAAGCCGTGAGCGGCAGGTAGCGGATCGTAACTGCGCAGGCGAAGATTCCCCCCCAACCGCGACATTACCGACAGTTCCACCACTCGCCCCTGCTTCCAGCGCATATCAACCACAAATCCGCCGCGCATCACCAAACCGGTCACCTCACCATCAGGCCACTCTTGCGGCAACGCGGGCAACAGATGAACCGCACCATCGTGGCTCTGGGCCAGCATTTCAGCCACACCGGCCGTAAAGCCGAAGTTACCGTCTATCTGAAAGGGCGGATGAGCATCAAACATATTGGGGTAGGTTCCACCGCTGTGTTCATCCATCGGTTGATCTGAGTAGGCAGGAGAAATTTGCTCTCGCATCAAACGTAGCGCTCTATCGCCATCCAATAGCCGCGCCCAGAGATTGATCTTCCAGTTCATCGACCAACCGGTCGATGGATCACCCCGCTGCTCCATCGTAACCCGAGCCGCCTTAAACAATTCCGGTGTCGTCCAGGGAGAAATCTGATTACTGGGGTGCAAGGCGTAAAGATGAGACAGGTGGCGATGATGATCCTGAGGGTCATCCCAGTCCTGTAACCACTCCTGAATTTGATAATAGCGACCAATTTGAGGTGGCGGTAATTGATCGATCACCCCCTGCCACTCGCTTCGACGGTCTTCGTCTTCCCCCAAGATTTGCGAAAAGACGAGCGTGTGGGAAAACAGATCAAACAACAGCTGGCCATCCATCGCCACCCCCGGAGAAACCATTTTACCTCTGGCTTTAGGCGCATTTTCCGGAGAGATCGACGGGGAGGCAATTAACCACCCGGTATCTTTCTGAGGGATCAAATAATCCACATAGAAGTCACAGGCCGATTTTAAAATCGGATAGAACTCTTCGACAATGTGCCGATCCCCGGAGAAGAGATATTTTTCCCACGCATGCTGCAACAACCAAGCGGCGCCCATGGGCCAGGGCGCCCAATCGCGATCAACACCGCCTGTCATCCGCCAGATATCGGTGTTGTGATGCACCACAAAACCATCCATGCCATACATCTTCTCTGCCGTCTCTTTTCCTGTAACAGACAGCTCTTTTATCATGGACATCAGAGGCTCGTTCAACTCACTGAGATTCGTGACGTCACTCGGCCAATAGTTCATTTCCGCATTGATATTGAGCGTGTATTTGCTGTCCCAGGCAGGTACCGATTTATCGTTCCAAATACCTTGTAAATTCGCCGGCTGCGTACCTGGTTGAGAAGAGGCAATCAACAAATAGCGGCCAAACTGAAAATAGAGTGGAACGAAGGCATTGTCATAGTTATCGGCAAAACCCGCGATACGCTCACGGGTTGTCATCGCGGCATAGTCCTTTGGCGCGCCCTCTGCCGCAGGCAAGCTAAAAGACACCCGACGAAACTGCTCTTGATGGCGCTTGCTGTTCACATCGCGCAACCTGGCAAAGGCTTCCGATGCGCCATCGAATTGCGCGCGCGCGTCTTTCATAAAAGCATCGACTCGCGCTTGGGCATCGCCAGAAATATCTTGATAGGTCACAAAGTTGGTCGCGGCGGCAATCAGAATCGTCGCTCGACTGGCACCTTCGACGCTCAAAGACTGGCCTTCTTCGCTCACCCGGCCATCGTCAATAAGAATATCGACACGATCGGCCAATCGCACCCGGCCTTCTATGCCCTCATGGCTGCGGCCAGTGCCCGTCAAACGCAAGCTTGCTGCTTTACCATCTACGCGGGTCTGCATCCCATCAGGGTGCGTTAGCGCCGCTGTAAAATTTAACGCGCCAGGCTCACTCGCGGTGATCTGTAACGCAATCACCTGATCGTCAAACGAACTGAATACCTGCCTTTGATAAATGACGTCACCGACACGATAACGAGTGCTTGCCACCGCCGTATCGAGATTAAGATCCCGGTAATAGTCCTGCGCCTTCTCGTGACCGGGGAAGCGCAAGGTCAATTCACCAGCGCTCTGATAGGGCATGCCATTACCCTTCTGACTGGCGAAATCCGTCTTTGCTAATTCCGCCGCCTCGGATGCATCACCGTTATCCAAAAGACGACGCATTTCCGGCAGAGCCTGTTGGGCTTTCGGATTAAAATTGTTATAGGGGCTTCCCGCCCAAAAAGTATCTTCGTTAATCTGAATGACTTCTTCGTCAGTGCCACCAAATACCATCGCACCCAGCCGTCCATTTCCGATCGGCAAGGCCTCTTCCCAAGACGCCGCAGGTTTCTTATACCAAAGCGTCAAAGGCGATTTCTCTGAATTGTTTGAAGACTCTGGAGAAGCGCAAACCGCGCCGACACACAACAACAGCAACCAAGGTAAAACTCTTAAACCATCCATACAACGTAAAACATCCCTCTCATAAGAAACAAAAAGCCTCTCTAAAAACCTAGGAACCTCTGATTAATACTGGCAACGTCAGAGCTGTACTCGCTCAGTTCTTTCATGTCAGAAACCAATCATTGCGATGTTCAGAGAGACTCAATAGCGATAAAAAAAATATTGTACTGCTGATCTAAAGGACAGACGCGCCTCCACTCACGTCAAAATCTCAACGACTAAAAGTTGGCACGAAGACCAAAAAGAATTTCCGTACCCGTCGCGTTATATTCCCGCACCAAATTCATATCACCCAATGGACCTGTGGTATAAAGGCGCTCTTCTTCATTGGTCAGATTGATCACTTCCAAGGTCGCCTTCAAAGATTCAGTAACATTCCAGAATGCTGACAGATCGACTCGTGTGGGACCTGTCGTCGCGTGTGAGGCGTTACCATTGGAACCCGTTTGATCCGTAACATAATCGTCCCGATCATTAACCACGACACGTGCACCGAACAAATCGTTTTCGTAATAAACGCCAGCGTTGTAACTGTTTTCTGACAACCCTTCGAGCGACCCGACAACCCCGTTGCCAAACTCAGCTTCCGATTCCACATGGGTGTAATTGGCAAATACACCAATTCCCGGAAAGATAAAATCCAACGCGTGCTGATAACCAATTTCATAGCCATCCAAATCGGCACCCTCACCGTTAACACTCGTGGTGATATTCCAATCGGTACTGTCTGGAGAGATGACACTGGGATCGTAAAGTGGACTGGTCGGATCATACTCAGGCCGTGCGGCAACGATGGCATAGACGTCATCCGGCAGCGGTTGATTCTGTATCGTCTCACCCGTAATAAAGCTCTCAATGTCTTTATGAAAAAAGGTCAGACTGAGCAAAGACTCATCGGCAAAATACCATTCGACACCGGCATCTATAGAGTTGGCGCGCACCGGCTCCAGATCCGGATTGCCCACACTGACATTCCCATTAATTGGCGTCACACTGACAGAGCCGGCGAGACCGCCAAGTCCCGGACGGGAAATATTGCGTCCCATACTCAGTCGTAAGAGAACATTTTCCATCGTCTCCCAGACCATATTTAACGACGGCAGATACTCGGTGTAATCTTGAGAAAATTGCGTGGCCACATATCCGCCCAAACCATCGGGCGCCACTCCCTCCGAACTCAATTTGGTTTTCACAACGCGCAGCCCGGCGTTGACAGTGAAGGGTTTTCCGAGAAGTTCAGTCTCAACTTCTGCCTCCACGTAGGCACCCAACGTTTTTTCTTCAATATCAAACGTTGCCGGATCTTCGAGATTAATTTCAAAAGAACCCGCGTTAAACTGATCAATTGCCGTTCCGAAATCTGCAACCAGCCAGTCCGTGGGAAATCCCGAAGGCGAATCGACAATATCTCCGTAATTATCAACCACCTGACTCAGACGACGTGTATTTTCCTCGGTAACAGCGATGGAAGCGGTATCCGCAATACCGACAGGATCACCTAACTTGGAATCTACAGTACGTCGATTCCAAATCACGCCAGTGCGAACAACTGAATTATCCCCCATGGCCTCTAAATCCAGGCGAAAGGTGTCATTTTCCCGATTGACTTCATCAAGCCTGAACACAGGCCCGGTAAATTCATAGTTAGCCGTATCGAGAATGTCGAAACCGTAACTCATCGCCGCCATGTTACTGTCATCTTCAAAAGAGTAGCTGAAGGGATAACCTTCCAGCGCGGTCAGGTTGAATCGATACTGCTCTTCATGATGATCTGACTCTGCGCGACCGTACATGGCTTTAAGCGTGACGGAATCAGTAAGATCGTAACGCCCGTTGATAACCGTCTGCAGAAAGTCGGTTTCACTGAACTGTCCCCGACTTTCCGAACGCGGCTGAACGTTATCAAAGGTCGCGGCAGTAATACGGCGTCCCGAAGGATCCAGCGTGACTTCCGTGGGTGAAATACTGTCCTGAAGATTTCGAAATTGAGCAAAATAATTGTAGGAAGTCACATCGGCTTCCAATTTGGAACCGACCAGATCGAACCCTAACTCCATGCGCTCTTGCGGTCGCCACTGTAAGGACAAGGTGTACCCAGTACGATCTTGCTCACGATTGAAAGAATCCATTCTTGGTAGGCGGGGATGCCACATATAATCCAACTGCTGCGCCCCATCAATGGCCTCACCGGGATAATTCGCAGAGGGATTCGGCGTGCCATTGATCACGACATCAGCATCGGTTCCAACCCAGGAACGCCCCCCATTATCAAATGGCGATGTCCATCGCACCGTGCCAAAACCTTCCTGATGTACGGTTCGCTCAGAATAGGTAACCGCTGCAAGAACACCAAAGGTATCGTCAGCAAAGGTTTGACTAAACAGCGCCGACATACGGGGATCCAACTCATCGGCATCGTAATTCAAAGAACCCTGTGCGCTTAAACTCACGGTTCGACCCGGCTGATCAAAGGGCTTACGGGAATAAAGCTCTACGGTTGACGCGAGCCCACCTTCTTCTATATGAGCAACAGAACTTTTATTGATGGTGATCCGATTAAACAGCTCGGCACCAAAAACGTTAAAGTCAAAATCTCGCCCACGATTTACGCCGCCCGAAGAATCCAACCCACCTGTACTGGCGGGCACTTCCATACCGTTCAATGTTGTTCGGGTAAAGCCTGGCCCCAGCCCGCGCACCGTAATATTGCGCCCCTCCCCACCTTCACGGGTAATCGCAACGCCGGGCACTCTCTGCAAGGACTCTGCGAGATTCAGATCTGGCATCTTGCCAATATCTTCTGCCACTATGCTGTCGGTTTGATGGGCCATTCCGCGTTTAAGTTCGCGGGCAGCTTCTAACGAGCGCCGATATCCAGTTACATTAATTTCTTCCAACATGGCGGGCGAAGACGTTTCATCTTCCTGTGCGCTCGCGGGTAAGGACACACCGGCAAGCGCCAAGTTCGCCATCAGGATACTGCGATTGAGAACAGATTGAGTTGGTTTATAAGATTCCATTGACACCCCGAATTATTAATTATTTTGGATGTGTGTCCGGCAGCCTCGCCTCTCCACGTGACAAAATTTTCGATGCCACCGGTCATTTAAGACTACCCCATAGTGCCACCGGTAGCAACTAGAAGCGAAAAAATTGTCGCCCTCTCTCCTCGCACTGTCACCAAGCTGAAATGAAGCGCATAATATTCAGTAACTTCAACAAAGAATAAGAGACAAAAGATGCAAAAAGAGACAGAGGCCTTACTCGAAAATTACTATGCCGCGTTTAATCGTGGGGATATGCAGGACTTTTTGAAATTGCTCACGGATGATGTTATTCACGACATCAACCAGGGCGAGAGAGAAATTGGCCAGTCAGCATTTGCAGATTTTATGTCGCGAATGAACCACCACTACAAAGAACAACTTTCGGACATCGCCATAATGGTTAATGGTGATGGCAGCCGAGCAGCGGCCGAATTTACAGTACACGGAGAATATGTCGCTACCGACAGCGGACTTCCTGAGGCCAAGGGCCAAACCTACACATTACCTGCCGGCGCATTTTTTGAAGTTAAAGACGGTAAAATCGCGCGCATCAGTAACTTCTACAATCTGCAGGATTGGATTACCCAGGTAAGCTGACACGTCAGCTCACGAAACCCGTATCAGAACGACATTAATACAACGGATGAGGCGCTGAACAACGCACAGCAGTCGGCGCCTTCTGCGAGACCTAAAGATTGTAGGCATCCCCTCGTTACACCGACCACCAAAGACCCGCCACACGCCAGCGATAACGTCACCTGGTCACGAACCGCGCCCGCCTGAATACCCTTGATGACTGCGGCCAGTCGATTGCTGACACTGACGGCAGCCTCTCTGCCCGGCGCGATCATAATATGGCTGGCATCAATCAGCGCCCATGCCTTATCTCCCGATATCAACCCGAGTTGCTGAAGCGCCGCATTGGTGATGTTTGCCGAAAGTCGAGTACCGTCATCCAGTACCAAGAGCACATCCGCATTAACGGCGCCAGGACGCAGTTCTGCAACCCGCCCTAATAGTTGGTTGCGAGCGCTGGTGTCAGGCAAGGCACTTATCCTTTCTCGACGGGCACATCAGGACGCGCGCCCCATTCTGCCCAGGAACCGTCGTAGAGACTCAACAAAGGATAATCACAAACTGCCGCGCCCAGCATCAATATGCAGGCGGTAACACCCGAGCCGCAGGAGAAAACCAGTCGATCAGTAACTTCTGCCCCCAACTGCTCAAAGATGGCCTTTAATTCGTCTTTGGATTTGTAACCGTCACCGTCTAGAAGGTCTGCGAAAGGCAAACTGCAAGAGCCGGGAATGTGGCCGCTGCGCAAGCCGGGTCTTGGTTCTGGGGCCGTGCCCGCAAAACGCCCCGCGGAGCGTGCATCAAAAATTTTCGTTGCCCCATCATCCAGGGCAGATAAAACATCCGGCAGCAGATAAACAGCTTCCGCTTGCAACTGACAATGAAGAGCATCCGCAGAAGATTCAGGATGTGAGTGCTCTGTCACTACAGGCCGCTGCTCTGCGAGCCAGCGCGGCAAACCGCCATCGAGAACAAAAACCTGCGTAAAACCAAACGCCCGTAAGATCCACCACGCCCTTGGAGCGGAGTAAATGCCCTGATTGTCGAAGAGAACCAGGCGCGAGCGGGAAGAAATACCCAAACGCTGACAAGCCACAGCCACCTGCTCTGGACGAGGAAACGCGTGTACCTGCTCACTGCTGAGATCGCAAAACTCCGTTTCCAGATCCAGCTTCAAACTGCCCGGGATCGTCAGTAGCGAGTCGTATTTCAGTGGCTCGCGTCCAATAACGTTTTCAACACTTGCATCCAGCAACAGTAGGTCGTCATCGTGCAGATGCGCGGCAAGCCACTCTGTGGTAACCAGTGGTGAACTCAATTTACCTCTCCTTCTTCTGTATTTTTACGGGCCAACTCTCTCAGCTGCGCGTCAATCAATTTCCAATCGGTGGCAGACAGCGCGATCATTTCAACGGCGCTGACCCCATCATCCGGCGCCTGAGCGCTGTCCCAACGCGAGTGTTCACGCATCCGGTTAACCGTGTACCAACCATCATTGGTTTGCACAATGCCCTTAATACGAGGCACCTCAAGCTCCATCAGCAGTGATTCCAAACCGGTAAATGTAAACACCCAATTTTTGGGAAACAGCCAACCACAGCCAAAGGCTTCAGCATTTTCATTTTCACGGCGAATCACGCCTTCCGCATCGGCAACCAGAGGTTCTGTAACCTCACCAGTATCCTCAGCATGATGATGGTGGTGGTGTTCGTGATGATGATGATGAGCCACACCCCCAGACGGCTGCCGTGTCAGCGACAACCATGCAGGATCAATGGCGCCATCAGCAATCGCCGTCACCAGAGCCTTTTCCCCCAGGCGCTCGACAAAGCGATAGAAGGCGGCCAACTCCTCCTCTGAAGCCACATCGGCCTTACTGACCAACAGGACATCCGCCAATTCGATCTGCTCGGTAAACGTCGGCAACTCCAGAATTTCCGGACGGGTAATGCTCCAGGGATCAACCAGACAGACAGTGGCCTGCAGTTGCAGCAGCGATTTATACTCGACACTGCCGTACGTATTTAAAATGGTACGAGGTCGGGCAATGCCGCTGGGCTCGATCAAGATTCGATCGGGACGCTGGCGTCGAATCAGCTCGTTCAAAGCCACCTTCGACGGCAGATCACTGACACAACACATGCAGCCGCCAGCGACCTGTTTAACAGCGATACCATCCTGCTCAAACAGCGGGCCATCAATACCCACCTCGCCCATCTCATTAACAAGCACTGCCCAATGCTGGTCTGCAGGCTTGTGACGCAGCAGATGCCGTATCGCGGTAGTCTTGCCCGCACCGAGAAATCCCGTAATCAAATTGACCGGTATTTTCGATTCCTTGAAAGTGTCTGTTGTCATGGCCTTGTGTTCCGCTATCCATCGGATTTCAATGGGCAGAGAGTACCAGCGCTATCCGCAGACCACCAGCAACGACTTGCCTCCTTTTTTATAAGACCTTATAAAACCAGAGCCGAATCCCCTGGGCATAGCGGGCGCCAGCTGCAACAAAAATATAACGATTCAACCAATCATATTTGCCTTCTGGCGCTTTGAAGCGTGGGTTGGTGCGAAAATAATACAGAGCTGGATCAACATCGTCGCCCTGAGCCAATTTTGCAATGACATCCTCAGGGCCATGGCGAAGACCAAAGTTGTCGACCTGGATCAGCACACCGTCATCGGTCTCAATGGCGTAGGTCGCCTCAGCCTGAGTGACGCCGTCGGTGCGTGTGTACTGCCAGTCAGCGGCACCTGTTGAGACAAATTTGCCGCGAATGTCCGGCCCTTCGAAATGCCCATCCAATATCGGGATGATACGCCTCTGCCCCTCATAGGTTGGGCCAATCGTTAACGGTGGGGCCAATTTGCCGCCCGCCTCAAAAACGAATTGCAGTTGCGGTGTGATCATCGTTCTGTGCTCCATGATTCTTATCGTCTTTGGCGAAATACCATTCTGTCATAAGCACTCAGATATTAGCGGTATTGAAAGGTGAAACACCCCCTACCAATTTCAGCCATGGCCTACCTCTTCGTTCGGGAACGCAAGGCTGCTGCCAATGCCTTTTGTCCCCACGACACTGCAGCATCCTGGTCGTCAAAAATGTCTTCTGGCGCCTGATAAAAGGATAACGCGACACGTTTGCCCTGACGCGGATAACAAAATGGCTCCAGCCCCAGCTCGATAAAGTCTTGCCGAGAGCGTTCGTCCACCTTCAAGTACAGAAGATCATCCGACACCAACCCAAACATCAGGTCATCCAGAAAGAGACCATAGCCACCGAACATTCTCCGGGTTCGAACATCGCCCAGCGGTAGAAAAACGTCTATCAAACTGTCGCTGTATTCACTCATTTCACGCTCACCAATGTGCCCTATCAATAACCAGGACCTCGTGACAGCCAAATTCTGTCAATTTATGCAGTGTCGCCACTTCCTTCCTATACTCATTGGAGAATTTGCCGGTTTTCTGACCAACACCAGTAAACACCACATTGAGGGCGCCCAACATAACAATGGCGTTGCGAGTATGTACCACGAATTTTTTGGGTTAAATCGACCACCCTTCCGAATTACACCCGATCCACGCTTCTTCTTCCAAGGCTGTGATCGCGGCGCAATTCTGGAAGCCCTACGCTATGCCATCGCTCAGGGCGAAGGCATTATCAAAGTCGTGGGCGAAGTTGGCACCGGAAAAACCATGATCTGTCGCATGCTTCCTCAAGCAGGAAACCTGCCCGTGGACTGGGTCTATCTCGCCCACCCCGGACTATCACCAGAGCACTCGCTGCACGCCATCGCACGCGAGCTAGGCGTGACCGTCACCAGTACCGAAGACAAACTCACCATCGTCGCCAGACTGCAAAAAATTCTCTTGGAAAGACACGCCAGAGGTCGCCAGGTCGTCGTACTTATTGAAGAAGCCCAGGGCATGCCGTTAGAGACTCTGGAAGAAATTCGACTGCTGAGCAACCTGGAAACCGAAGAAGAAAAGCTCATGCAAATCGTCCTGTTCGGACAACCAGAGTTGGATGACAACCTCGCCAATGTATCGATTCGCCAATTGCGTGAGCGCATCACCCAGGCCTTCTATCTATCCCCTTTGGCCAAAGCAGATATCCGAACCTATCTGGATCACCGTTTACGCGCAGCCGGATATACCGGCCCTGAATTGTTCACGCCCCGCACCATTCGCCTGATCAATCGTTATTCTCAGGGGCTAGTGCGGCGCGTCAATATCCTTGCGGACAAAGCTTTGCTGCGCGCGTTCAGCCAGGGTCGCCATACCCTCAAAAGTGGCGACATCCGTGGCGCCGCCCGCGACAGTCAATTTACACCGCCAGCAGGCTTCCGCTTCTGGCGAGCGACACCCACGGCTACGGGAGCCCGTCTGTGAAATTGAGATATGCACCGCTCCTGCCGGTCGTTTTGCTGAGCGCCTGCGAGAATCTGCAACCGGATCAACACGTATCCGATGGTCATTTAAAGGCGGAAAGTCATGCTCGCGAGCAAGACATTCCCGCCGCCGTGACGTCTGGCCCCGCGCTCCCTATACCGGAACCCGCCCGAACCGAACCCACGCACACGGTTGTCGTACACGACGTGCCGGTCAAGGAACTTCTGTTTTCACTCTCCCGCGATGCCGAACTCAATCTGGATATTGACGAAGACGTCAGCGGCAAGGTGACGCTCAACGCGGTGGAACAACCGCTGCCCGCCATTCTCGAACGAATTGCCGAAATGGCGGGATTGACCTACGAAGTTAAAAACCAGGTATTGCGAGTCAAAAAAGATCTCCCCATTCCACGCCACTATCGCATCGACTACCTCAACATGAGTCGCACCAGCAAAGGTCTAGTCAGTGTCTCGACGGAAATTGGCTCAACGGGATCCGAGGGTGAGTCCAGCAGCGGCGGCAATAGCTCCGGCACCTCTCTGGAAAACACTTCAGAATTCGACTTGTGGACAGCGTTAGAAACCAATATCGCCGCCATTCTTCAGGAGAATTCCGGCGATTCCAGCCCGGGCAAATCCGACAACATTGTTGTGAATCGTGAAACTGGCGTGGTGCTGGTGCGGGCGACCCATCAACAGCACAGGGAAATTCAGGCTTTCATAAACGAAATCAGTCAAAGCAGTCAGCGCCAGGTTTTAATTGAAGCGACCATTGCCGAAGTCCGTTTGAAAAATCGCTATCAAGCCGGGATCGACTGGTCTGTCATTAACAATAATGGTGGCAGCGGTGTCGGTGCGGGCCAGACCGTCACAGATATCTCTCTGAATGACACGCCGACCTTTGCTCTGTCTTATACCGACGCAGATCTCGCAGGAAATCTACTGCAGACAACGCTAAGCGCTCTGGAAACCTTTGGCGACGTCAGCATTATGTCCAGCCCAAAAGTAATGGCACTGAACAACCAGACAGCCATGCTGAAAGTCGTCGACAACCTCGTGTATTTCACCATCGACGTCACCATTGAAGACGGAGTTACCGACAACAACGGCAACAGCACCCTGTTCGCCACCTACGAAACGGAAATCAACACCGTCCCCGTGGGTTTCGTCATGAGTGTCACGCCCTACATCAGCAAAGATCAAACGGTCACTCTCAATCTGAGACCGACAATTTCCCGGGTTATCGATTACGCCCGCGATCCCAGTCCAGCGCTGGCGCAAGTGAATGTGGTCAGCGAAATCCCCGTGATTCAGGTACGCGAAGTGGAATCTGTACTTCGCGTCAACAGTGGCGACATCGCTGTCATGGGTGGTCTCATGCAGGATGAAATTAACAACAACCAACAGGGCATTCCCCTATTGGGACGCCTGCCTCTACTTGGACCTCTGTTTCGTTACGAAGATGATCTGAGTGAAAAAACAGAACTGGTAGTGTTCATCAAACCCATCGTTATCAATCACGCCAGTCTCGATGGCGATCTGAAAGACTATCGTGACTACCTGCCGGATACGCTGCGGAATTTGCGCCCATGAGTTTGCTGTTGGATGCGCTGAAAAACGCCGCGGAAAAAAAACAGACGGCAGGTCAAACTGACGAACAGGTCGACTCGCGCCTGGATTTGCAAAGTGATGATTCGCTGGAACTTATTGAAACAGCGTCACCACCGCCGACACTGCCAGCCATCGATACAAACGAACTCAATGCGATCGCCGACGAGTTTGATCTCAGCCACGATAACGAGGCAACAGAGACACCTCCACTGCCCTCACCCGATCCAGAATTATTGGATATGGATCTCCAGAACCTGGAAGAGTCAGAAAAACACGACCCCTTCCATCGTGAATCAGAGCCCGCCCCTGCAGATCTGCCAACAGAAGATACGCTTGTAGAGGCACAGGAAGCGAGCTTTTTAGCGCTGGAGCCAGAACTCATGGCCGTATCCAGCAGCGAAGAAGAGTCTGAGCCGGCGTCGTTACCCCAACAAGCCGAGCGGACCTCTCTTATTGAGCCCGCCGAGTGGCACCCTAAGTGGACAGAAGCCGACTTTCGGGAAATGCCAGAAGAGAGCGACGCTGAAAATACAGCACCTGCTGAGAATGGCAATGACTTTTCACTTGACGCCAGTCCTAACACACCTCAACCACTGGCTGCCGAAGAGCACACACATGGCGCTCACGACTCGATGCGCCGAGAACACAACGAAGCCCCCCCTTCTTCCCAAGAGGAAGTCACCGACGAACCGTTAACACCACCAGAAAAACCACTCGCTATGGTGGAACAGCCGGAAGAGAAACATCCGGAAGCAGCCGCTGCGGTAACAACCCTCCTTCAAGCTAGCGATAACGCTGCCCGCAAAGAAGGACTGAATAAAGGCATATTTTTTTGTATTTTGGCGCTGGCGATCATCGCTCTGCTGACCACCTACTATCTACTGCTTTTAAACAATCGCGCCAACCAGCCAGCTGTTGACCCAACAATCGGACTGACCGAGCCCGCCGACATGCCGGTACTCAGTGAGCAACTGCAAGAGATCGTTCCAACTTCAGCCGACACAATTTCAAAACCTGTTTTCGCGGAGACTAGCACCGCGCCAACGGCGGCATCGAGCACACCCGTTCCCAGCACATCCACGCCAAAAGCAGAGTCGCCAGCCCTAGCACAAGCAGAGGCAACGCCAGTTGCTACTCCTCCAGTTCAAACCGCAGAGCCCACAACAGCCCCACGCCAGTCCACAGCAGACGTTCAGAGCTCCGGTAGAACAACAACGATCTTGCGTCGCGAAGCTCCGCAAATTACACCGCTCTCTGCGGCAATCCAATCAGGCTACCAGGCATATCAACAAGGTGATATCGACTCGGCGGAACGCTGGTATCGAGAAGCTTTGGCATTGGATGACCGCTCTCGCGATGCCCTGCTGGGTGCTGCAGCAGTCGCTGCACGTCGCGGCGACAATGCCAGCGCGCTGAGGTATTACCAACGTCGTCTTGCCGCCGATCCGCGCGACGAATACGCCCGCGCCGGCATTCTCTCCGTCGCACAGCAGACAAACGACAGCTCACTGCTCTCTTCGATTCAGACATTACAACAAGACCATCCAGAAGCCGCCCATCTGCACTTTATGAAAGGCGGTGTCTACGCCAAACAAGGACAGTGGGCCGCCGCCCAGGAAGCGTATTTTGCAGCCTTCCAGGCGGATAGCTCGCAAGCAGACTATGCCTTCAACCTGGCCGTTGCCCTGGATCATATGAACCAGCCTCAGGCCGCTGCGAGCTATTACCAGCGGGCACTGGCATTAGCACCGACCAGCGCCAGTAGCTTTACCCCTGCGGATTTATCTCGCCGCCTGCAACAGCTGCAGGCTGGGGAGCAGCCATGACAGCACGGATGCGCCTCGGCGACCGGCTGATTGACGGGGGTATCATCACCCCCGATCAGCTGACCATTGCCATTACCGAGCAAAAAAAGAGCGGCAATCCTCTCGGCCAATGCCTGATCAATCTGGGGTTTGTTACTGAATCGGTCATGCGCGACGCCCTTGGGGAATCCTTGGGCAAGCAAAGTATCGATCTGTCGAAAGAAACTCCGGATCCCGATGCCGTTGCATTGATCGACAAAGACACGGCAACACGCTTTAACGTTTTACCCATCAGCTTTGACGCTCGCGAACTGATCTTGCGCCTAGCGACAACAGACCCAGACAACGTCCATGTTCTAGACCGGATACGCGCGTCACTCAACAACCGTATCGCTCTGGAGCCGGTCCTCGCCACCGAAGGTGAAATTCGTACAGCCATCGATCAGTTTTACGGCTATGAATTGTCTGTTGATGGAATTCTGCGTGAAATCGAAACCGGTGAAGTCGACTACCGCACCATAAACACCGAAACCGACGAGTACAGCCAACCCCTGGTGCGACTGGTGGACGCCATTCTCACCGACGCCGTAAAACGGGAAGCCTCGGACATTCATTTCGAACCCGAGCAAGGTTTTTTAAGACTGCGCTATCGTATCGATGGTGTGTTGCGCCAGATTCGAGTCCTCCACAGGGATTATTGGTCCGCCATCGCCGTACGCGTTAAGGTGATGGCGGACCTCAATATCGCCGAAACCCGCTCCCCACAGGATGGACGAATCTCACTGAGAGTCAGCGGTCATACCATTGATTTTCGGGTTTCCGTGCAGCCGACAACTTACGGTGAGAATATTGTTCTGCGGGTACTGGATCGAGCCAAAGGTATCGTACCTTTAGAAAAGCTTGATCTGGAAGACGATGCTTTGCACTCACTAAAACTCATGATGAGTCGCCCGGAAGGTATTATTCTTGTCACCGGTCCGACCGGTAGTGGTAAAACCACCACACTCTATTCGATGCTGAATTTCCGCAAATCTGTGGAAATTAATATCATGACGCTGGAAGACCCGGTTGAATATCCAATGGATCTGATTCGTCAGACGTCCATCAACGAAGCCGCCAAAATGGATTTCGCCAGCGGTATCCGCTCACTGATGCGGCAGGATCCTGACGTTATTCTGGTGGGCGAGGTCAGAGATGAAGCCACGGCAGAAATGGCCTTCCGCGCAGCCATGACCGGCCACCAGGTGTATACCACGCTGCACACCAACTCCGCCCTTGGCGCGATTCCTCGTCTCCTCGATATCGGTGTCAAATCTGAGATTTTGGCCGGTAATATCATCGGCATAATCGGCCAACGACTGATTCGACAGCTCTGCGGCCACTGCCGTCAGCCAAGGCGCAGCGAAAGTTTTGAAGAGACGATTCTCGGAATCTCCGAGCCTGTCACCCTCTACACAGCCGTTGGCTGTGATCACTGCGGCGGCGCCGGCTATCGTGGGCGTAGCTCTATTCTGGAAATTCTGCGGATCAACGATGAGCTCGACGAACTGATCGCTCGACGTGCGCCACTTCACGAAATGCGAGCACTGCTAAAACAACAGGGATTCCGCACCATGGCAGACGACGGTGTGCGCCAGGTTCTGGCGGGTAAGACCACACTGGAGGAACTGAGCCGCGTCGTCGACCTGACCGTGAGACTGCAATCGTGAGTCAGTTCGCCTATCGGGCAGTCGATGCCAACGGCCATATCGTGCGCGGTCGCATGCAGGCCAACAATGAAATGGATATCGAGCTGCGACTGTCACGGCAGCAACAGGAGCTGATCAGCTGTAGGCCCATCAAGGCCAGAGGCACGCGTTGGCTGCGGCGGCGATTGAAGCGGCCCGAACTCATCAACATGGTGTTTCAACTGGAGCAGCTGACACGCTCTGGCGTACCGCTTCTCGATGGGCTGCGAGACCTGCGCGATATGGCACCGCCAGGCTATTTCCGCGATGTGATGAACAACATCGTTGAATCTATTGAAGGCGGCAAAACCTTTTCTGCGGCACTGGCTGAATTTCCCAACGATTTCGACTCGGTCTTTATTGCTCTGATTGAAATTGGTGAAGAATCTGGAGAACTGCCAAAAATTCTTGCCGACATGGGCAAAACCCTGCGCTGGACGGACGAGCTGGTCGCCGCAACCGTAAAAATCATCACCTATCCTGCCATTGTTGGTGTCGTAGTCCTCGCGGTCGCCGCGTTTTTGATGATATATCTGGTGCCCAAAATTCTGCCTTTTGTCGCGCAAATGGGAACGGAAATTCCCGCCTATACCACGGCTTTAATCGCCACCTCAGACTTTGTGATTCGCTTTTGGTGGATATTGCTGTGCCTGCCGTTTGTTATCATTTCCGCCATCAAAATTGCCGCCAGACGCAGCCGTAAAATTCGACTGCTGGTCGATGGAGCCAAACTGCGACTGCCACTCATCGGCGACATTATTTTTAAAATAAAGCTCGCACGACTCACCAGCTATATGGCGCTCCTCTATGCCTCTGGCATCACCGTATTGCGCTCGCTTGATATCTGCCAAGCCCTGGTGGGCAACACCCTTTTGGCGCAGGCAGTAAACGATGTTAGAGGGCGCATTGAGGAAGGCAAAACCATTAGCGAAAGCTTCGAATTATCCAAGCTCTTTCCCCCCTTGGTTATCCGCATGGTCAAGGTGGGCGAACAAACCGGTAAACTGGATGAGTCGCTGCTCAATGTCAGTTATTTCTTTAACCGCGAAGCCCAGGAACGAATCGATAAAATCGAACCGGCAATCAATCCCCTATTAACCGTGACGATGGGATTACTGCTGGGCTGGATTATGTTCTCAGTTTTGGGGCCCGTCTGGCAGGCGGTGGGGAGTATCGGCGCATGATGCAGCGCACACTTTCGATCACCGACACCTCGTTCAGCTTGCACGAATGGCAGGACAAGCAACTGCTCGGACGCCTGACGTTCGCCGCCACAGAGGAAGGCGAATCAGCACTCGTGGCGTACCTCAAGAATGCGCGCACCATGCCCATGGATATTATCGTCGACCTGCTGGAAGAGGATATACGCCGGGAGAGCATTCCCCACGTCGGAATAAAAGATCGACAGACCATCATTGCCCGAACGGTGAAGCGACTGCATCCGGACAATGACTTTGTCTACAGCAAGCGGATCTCAAAACCTAAGTCCAAATCCAAACCTGCTCAGGGAAAAACCGAACAAAAAGATGAAATACTCATGACGGCGCTCTCCTCAATGGGGCGACTGTCAGAGTGGCTGATGCGTCTCAGCAATGAAAAAACCGTCATCCGCCGCATCTACTCCCTACCCGTCCTCAGTCGACATCTGTTACCTCAGCTCAACTGTGGAAATAATTTGCTGCTGCTGACGCGTCAACAACAAGCACCCGAGACTTCGGTATCCATTCGCGAAACCTATTTTGACCATGGTGAAGTCTTCCTATCGCGCTTGGTGAAGCCACTGACAGGCCAAGATCATTTCGACAGCGAAGGCGGTGACTACCTTACCGAAGACGATGAGCAAGTGAGGCGCTTCCTCAGCAATCGCCGCATCATCGACTTTAATGAAGATCTGGAAGTTGTCTGCCTGGTGCCCAAAGCCCTGCAGGACGACGCGGTTCGCATCAGTCGCACCCGCAAGCGGCAATCATACAACTGCATCGCTCTGGAATGGTTGTTTGCCGGATACGGGCTGTCGGCTAAAGTTCCGCATACAGATATGGACGCCAGCACACTGTTTAGCTACCTGGCGTTATTCAAAGCGGATCACAAAGGTCACTACGGCACGGAACAGCAGCGACGCTTGTACCTGCGCGCCCGAATAGACGGCCACATGAGTCAGGCGGCACTGCTGGCGGGACTCTGCTGTCTGACGTTGGCGGGCGGCCTACTGCTGCACGCTGCGGAACTGCGCCGCCAATACCAGGACGCCGACCGCCAGGAAGGCTTGCTTTCAGCCTTTTACAGTGAACACTACGAGCCGATTGAAACTCAGCTCGAGAAGGCCGACCTAATGCTCGAGGCCAACCAGTTGGCCGCGAAAATTCGAACGGAAACAACCCTCTCTCCGGAAGTCTATCTCGTTCCCATATCGCGTATCCTGGCAAGGGGAGAATTCCGCGATCTGTGGCTGTCATCCATCAATTTTAAAAAACTGAGCGGCGATGACTTGCGAACCCTGCGCAATGAAATCTCTGAAATAGGACTTAATCCAGTTATTCGATCCGAAGACGAATACTACGAAGAGGAAGAAGAATACTACGAAGAGGATACGCAACCATCGTTGACACCGTCGCTGGTCATTCGGGGTTTTCTTTTTAGCGATAAACGCAATTACCGCGAGACAGTCGCTCTTATTCAGGAACTGACACTACACCTAAACCAGCTCCCTTTGGTAGAGGCGACCGGGCTGCGCCAGATACCCGTCGATGTGCGTCAGCCAAGACGCTTTGAAGATCGCCAGGGACTGATTGAAGACAATCGCTCAGACATTCAGAAAGATCGATTTGAACTGGTGCTGCTCCTCAAAACACCGTCGACTTCCGATACTGACGATCAGCTCGCGGACGCGCAACCATGAAACATATCTTCAGATCATTGCAGTGGCGAAAACACATTCCTGCGTTGGCATTCCTATTTATCTGCTTTCTTGCTGCCGTTGCCAGCGGCGTATTCCATTTTTCAGAATCGTCACAACTGGCAATGCGCTCAAACCTGTTAGACCAACAAAAGCGGACAAATCGTCGAGGAGACCAGGCATCTCACCTGTTGGATGAGCAGCTTCCGATCTATTATCGATTGAAAGACAGGCACATTCTCGGAGAACCGGATCGATTGCAATGGATTGAAACCTTGCGACGGCTTTCTAAAGAACTCAATTTGCCGGAACTCAAATTTCAACTCAAAGAAAGCCGACTTGCCGATGAAACCAGTAGCGTGTTTTACAACGGGCAACTCAAAATCCTAGAGACGCCGATGCAAGTGTCTTTCCGGCTCAACCACGAAGGTGAATTCATTACCGTTTTGCGGCAATTGAGTGATCGAGCAAATGGCCTTTTCAATGTGGAAAACTGCGATTTAAATCGTGAGGTTTCTGAGTTACCTCCGGTACGGAAGCTGCTCGTCGGAAATTGTGATCTGCGTTGGTACACGGTTGAAGACGTGGGCGCGGGGAGCTTTGCCAGTCGATGATAACGCTAAAACCCCATATTCTGATTTCTTTGTCATGGTCGGTGATACTCGCGGCCAGCGGCAATCAATGCCTCGCCGACAGTGCCACGGTCGAAACCAATCCCCCCACTCTGGGCAGGTTATTCTACAGCTATGCCGAGCGCCGGACACTCTCACACACCAAGCTTGGTGAAAGCGGCGAAAGCAAAATGGGAGAAGCCCAGCAAGATGACAGCAGGCTGGAATTTTCCGGCTTTATCATGCGTGCCGATGGCAGCTACCAAGTCTGGATCAATGGCCGCAGTCAACTCAGTCCGAATGGCGCTCCAGTGAGATACGGTCGTCCGGATAAACGCACGCAAAGCGCTCGCTTGTACCTGGAAGATGCCAGTATCGAATTAAAACCCGGGCAGGTATGGCTGGAGACCCAGGGCAAAATTCAGGAGGCCTATCAGGCACCTGCTGCCAATCAAACAAAAACACCGGCGTCCACCGAAGACGCAATCACTCCGCCTGAAGCGACATCTGCCGATACAGACTCACAATGATTGGTCATCGCCCACAGCAAGGCATCGCACTGCTTGTTATTCTGACAATGCTCGCTGCGACGATGACCGTTGTGGCAATAACAGCTCTGTCGCTCAATCAGCTACGCGGTCAAAATCAGCAGCTGGATGCCCGGCGCCTGGCGCTAATCAAAGAAGCACTGATCGGCTATGCGCTAGCACAGCAACCGCCAGGCACACTGCCTTGCCCCGATAGTGATTTTCCCCCGGATGGACTTGCCGACGGCACAGCCGGAGGCTGTCAAAATCGTCGCGGTTGGCTGCCCTGGCGAACGCTCAGTCTCACGGATCAGTACGACAGTTCTGGCGTGCGCTTTTGGTACGCCGTAGATCCGGCGCATACCGCGTTATCCTCACTCCAACGCAACAGTGATTTGCAACCGTCTCTCACCTTGGACGGTATGCCGATGGTCGCTGTTGTAGTAGCAGCCGGATACGACATCAACGGCCAGGATCGCTCCTCAGGCAACGCCAATCGTTGGCTGGAAGACATTAACGGTGACGCCAACCAAGACACCTATGCACGCAGCAACAGCAGCGACGCTAACGATATTCTGCTCGGCATTGCGCCCAACGATTTTTGGCCCCTGATGGAACAACAAGTGTTGCTGCCGGAGGTTGATCATTGGCTGGAGGATTGGCGTACCCGCTGTGGCAGCTATCCTTGGGCCAGCCCATTTGGCAGTACACCCGCCAACAGCCAAAACAATCTGACTCAGGGCGGGCTGCCAGTATCCAGTCCTCAGCCCACCTGCGCCAACGCGCCCAGCTTGGCAAGCTGGGTAGAGCAACACTGGGACCGACAACTCTACTACCAGTTCTGCACCAGTGGCACTTGCCTCACCATTAACGGAGACAAAAACCTAAACGCCCGACGAGTCGTCATGGCGCCTGGCGCTCCGCTCGCGGGGCAAAATCGCCCCTCCTCACAACTCAGTGACTATTATGAAGAGGACAATGCCCTGTCCAACGATCAGTTTGAGCTGCGCAACAAGGCGGGAACAACCATAAACGACCGAATTATCGCCCCGGAGTTTTGAGTGATAAGGATCTTTTTGTAATGGGTTATAAGCGAATACGCGAAACCGGCTTTTCTCTGGTAGAAATGGCGGTGGTCATGGTGATTTTAGGGTTGCTGCTCGGCAGTATCCTCGGCCCCTTGTCCAAACAGCAGGAACTGCGCTACCGCAAACAAAATGACCTGCAATTACGAGAAATAGAGACTGCACTGCTGGGATTTGCCTCGGTAAATGGCTACCTACCCTGCCCGGCAACCACCACATCCAACGGCGATGAGTCCCGTGCGGGAGGCAACGATTGCAGCACCAATAGCGGCTTTGTTCCCGCGCGGCGACTGGGCTTGAATGGCGCTTATGACAATAACAGCCGCCTATTGGACGCCTGGAATAATCCCGTTCGTTACCAAATCACCAACGTGGATAACTGGGCGTACGCCAAAGCCATCGATAGCGACACCCCGCCTGCAAATCTGCGTGTCTGTCAGACCGCCGCCTGCACGGCAGCCAACATTGTCGCCGAAAACATTCCGGCAATGATCATCATAGACGGCGAGGATGGTGCCCTGGCAACAACTTCCCCAGATCAGCTGGAAAACCAGGACGCAGACACAAATTTTGTAGACAGAATAACCAGCGAAGGCACTGGCAGCGAATTTGACGATCAATTGCGCTGGATCGCGCCAACCACTCTGCTCTATCAGTTAGCCCAAAGCGGGCAGCTCAACAGCAATTGATGGGTAAAAAAAACAGCTCTGACGAATGTCGGCGAGGCGGCCATGGCAACGCAGGGAATTTATCAGAGATCCCCTAAAGGAAACCCCGCAGACGCCGAAGTGATATAGAGCCAGTCGCTGGCAGCCAAGATCACAGTTTTGTCTATACTTTTGAAAAACGCAGTAACTCAGTGGCGACTTTTATGAAAATACAGATTACGAACAAACAGGCCGGTTTTACCCTGGTCGAAATTTCCATTGTCCTGGTCATTATCGGCTTGTTGCTGGGTGGCGTACTCGCAGGCACCTCATTGATCGACAACGCTCGCGTACGCAGTGCGGTCAGCGAACTCAACGGCACCATTGCCGCCTACCATTCCTATCGCGATCGCTATCGCGCGCTGCCTGGAGATGACGGCCCACTAGCCGACCTTCAAGCCCGAGGCAATTCCTGGGCGGATATTACCCAAGCGTCGGCCAACCCGAATGGTACGCTGAACGTAAGCCGTGCTCAGACCTTCACAGGGGGCAATGAAAACGACAACTTCTGGCAACATCTGCGCGCCGCGGGTTTTATTACCGGCGATCCCAGCAAACAGGGTCGTGAAGCTCTGCCACGCAGCGCTTTCGGTGGTCTTTTGGGAATAACCAATCAAACCATGGGTGGCGGATTGGCCGGCCCCAAAGTTTGTATGACCGACGTACCTGGACAAGCCGCCAACTCTATGGACTTGCAACTGGATGATGGCAAACCCGATGCCGGTCAGTTCAGAGCGACCCAGGGAACGGCTGGAAGTAATACTGCGCCAGCGAATGCTGCACTGACCACGCCTTACAACGAAGAAAATGTCTACACCATCTGCATGTTGATGTAAGCGACATCCGAATTGAGGGCTCCGGATGGCTGGAGCCTTTAACGACACACGGACGTGTCATCTTACCCGCCGGCAACACCCTCCTCTCTCACTGAAAGCACCTCAAATCAGCACTGATCACTAGTCTGCCAACGGCGCAGCGCTCAGCAACATACGAGTGTATTCAGACGTCGGATTTTGCCAGACCGCTTCAACCTCCCCTGCCTCCATCAACTCGCCGTGTTTTAAAACAATCACGCGATCGCAAAGCTTGCGCACGACGCTGAGATCGTGGGAAATAAACAGCATACTCAGTGAATTCTTTTCCACGAGAAACGCCAGCATTTCCAAAATCTGCTTTTGAATCGTTACATCCAACGCCGACACAGGCTCATCAGCGACGATAAACTCCGGCTTGGTCGCCACCGCTCGACCTATGGCAATACGCTGCCGCTGCCCACCGGAAAATTCGTGGGGATACTTCCGCACAAAGGCTCTGGCCAGACCCACGTCATCCATCAGCTGCAAAACGGCTTTGTTTAATTCCGCCCCCTTGGCAATGCCATGGTGCTTCATCGGCTCGGCCAATGTATCGTAAATGGTCATGCGCGGATTCAACGACGCATAAGGATCTTGAAAGATCATTTGCATGCGACGCCGATAGGGAACAAATTCCCGCTGGGATAGACCTTGAATGTCCTTGCCATCAAAGGTGATTCGACCTTCACTGGTATCAACCAGCTTTAAAATGGCGCGACCAATCGTGGATTTACCGGATCCGGACTCGCCAACCAGCCCAAGAATCTCCCCACCGAAAAGATCAAAACTCACCTTATCGACCGCGCGAAACTTACCGTCCTTGACCGTAAAATCAATGGACAGGTTATCGACGTTCAACAGCGGTTTTCTATCCAGTTGCGGCTGTGGATTTTCTTTAGGTCCGTGGGGAATCGCCGCCAACAGCTTTTTGGTATAGTCATCCTTAGGATTATCAAAGACGTCACGGGTTGGCCCCGTTTCCACAATACGTCCCTGCTGCATCACGATGACCTTATCCGCCAGGTCTTTTACCACCGCCAGGTCGTGGCTGATAAAAATAATGCCGATGTCCCGGGTCTTTTGCAGTTCGTTGATCAAGACCAGAATCTGCTTTTGAATGGTCACGTCCAGAGCCGTGGTCGGCTCATCAGCAATCAACAACTTGGGCTCGGCAATCAACGCCATGGCGATCATTACCCGCTGACGCATCCCCCCGGAAAATTCGTGAGGCCAAGCATGGAAACTGGTTTCGGGATTGCGAATGCCGACCTCGCGCAACAGATCGATCGCTCTCGTGCGAGCTTCTTTACGAGAGATCTTTTTGTGAAAGATCAACGGCTCGATCAACTGTTCACCGACACTGAGATAAGGATTCAGACACGTCATCGGATCCTGAAAAATCATGGCAATATCATTGCCCCGAATCTGCCGAATTTCCGCTTCGCTGGCGGTCAGCAGATCCTTACCTAAAAACTCTGCCCGTCCACTGTCAATGCGCCCCGGCGGCATGGGGATCAGGCCCAGAATGGAATAGCAACTGACGGATTTTCCGGAACCGGATTCGCCGACAATGGCGAGTGTCTCGCCCGTCGCTACCGTAAAACTGACCTTCTCGACCGCTTGCGTAACGCCATTACGGGTATGAAAACTGACCGCTAAATTTTCGACATTCAACAAAGACATGATCAGCTCCCATCAATCCTTAGAGGCTCGAACATCCAGAGCATCGCGCAGACCATCGCCCAGAAAGTTCAGAGAAAACAGCACCATTGAAAGGGCCAAACCGGGGAAGATCAACAACCAGGGATACTCTTCCATACTCTCCACACCGAGAGAAATCAGAACCCCCCAGGAGGACTGCGGTGGCTGAATACCAAGGCCCAGGAAGCTCAAAAACGCTTCCAGCAACATGACATTGGGAATCGTCAATGTGGTGTAGACTATAACCGGCCCCAGGGCATTGGGAATGATATGTCGCCAGATAATGGTCCACTTGGATAAACCAATCGATTCTGCTGCCTCAACAAACTCCAACTGTTTTAAGGTTTGCACCTGGCCGCGAACGATACGCGCCATGGTTAACCACTCAACGGCACCGATGGCTAAAAACAACAGGAACAGGGAGCGACCAAAGACCACCATCAAGAGCACGATAAAGATCATAAACGGCAGAGCATAAACGATATCCACCAAGCGCATCATAATGGTATCGACACGCCCTCCCGCATAACCGGCCACCGCACCATAGGTAACGCCGATCACCAACGCAACCGAGGTGGCAATCAAGCCGACCATCAGGGAAATGCGACCACCGTAAAGCACGCGGGTAAATAAATCCCGCCCAAGAGTGTCTGTACCAAACCAGTGTGCTGCCGATGGCGGCGTCGCCCCTAAGGCAAGATTCTGATGCTCGTAATGGTAGGGAGCGATCCATGGGGTGAGCAGACAGAGAATGCCGGCCACCACCAATACTGACAATCCAAAAATGGCTAATTTATTGCGTTTTAACCGAGCCCAAGCATCGGCCCAGAGTGAGGTTCCGGCTTCGTAGCTATCAATCGAGCTTGTGTCGGTTGTCATTTGCCACCTACCTCCGTGCGCAAGCGTGGATTTAAATAAGCCGCCAACACATCCGACAACAAATTAAACAATACGATTAACGTTGCCAAAAATACCGTTGTGCCCAAAATCAATGTGTAGTCCCGATTAAATGCAGCCTGCACATAAAGTCGACCCAAGCCCTGAATTTGAAACACCGTTTCAATAACAAAAGATCCCGACAGAATACCGGCAAACGCAGGACCCAAATAGGACACCACCGGTAACAGACCACCACGCAGGCCGTGCTTTAATACCACCACATACTCCGGCAGCCCTTTGGCTCTCGCGGTGCGAATATAATCCTGGGATAACACCTCCAACATGCCACCACGACTTAATCGCGCGACATACGCTGCATAAGCGGCACCCAAAGTTAAACTCGGTAAAATTTTATCCCCCGGTAAATCTCCCCAGCCGGAGACCGGAACCCATTCCAGCCAAATACCGAACACCAGCATCAACAGCGGCCCTAACAGAAAGGTAGGCATGCAAATGCCGATCATTGCTGTCGACATGGGGATATAATCTTGGGCAGTGTTCGGTCGTAAAGCGGCGATTACGCCGGCCGTCCCCCCCAGCACTAAGGCCACCAGAATGGCATAAAATCCCAGTTCAGCGGTCACCGGCAGTCCCGCACCAATCAGCTCGTTAACACTGCGCCCGGGGTACTTGAACGATGGCCCCAGGTCGCCCTGTACCAGATCCCCGAGGTAGGAAACATATTGCATAAACAGCGGCTGATCGAGATTGTACTGGGCCTCAAGCGCCTTGCGCACAGTTGGCTCGACTTGCTTTTCACCGTCAAAAGGTCCGCCCGGCGCAAAACGCACCAGAAAAAAAGTCACGGTGATCACCACCAGAACAACGGGAATGGCCTGCAACAGCCGAATTAAAAAAAAGCGGAGCATTTAGTTGTCACCGAGGCTGACGTATTTCCAGAAGTATTGATTCAGATAATTGCTGTACAGATTGTTCACACTGGGATTAAGCAAGTATTTGGTTTTATAGGTGTAGATAGGCACAAACGGCATGTCGCTCATCAACATGGTTTCCGCCTCATAAAAATGTTGATTGCGTTCAGCCGGAGTGTCACTTCCAGGGATGATACGTAAAATATAATTATCGTATTCCGGTCGATCATAACCCGAGCGATTATTCCCGTTGGTCGATAAGCCAAGGTCGAGGAAATTCATCGGATCGACCACATCACCAATCCAACCGGCACGGGCGATGTCATACTGGAGCCGGTTGCGACTGTCGAGATACACTTTCCATTCCTGGTTGGTCAGTGTGATGTCGATATTGAGGTTGGTTTTCCACATCTGCTGCACAGCAACGGCAATTTTGCGATGGGATTCATTAGAGTTGTATAACAGTTCAACGGCAGGAAAACCCTTGCCATTGGGATAGCCCGCTTCAGCCAGTAAGCGCTTGGCTTCCTCGGGATCAAATTTCAATAATACGGGCGGCTCATAGCCAGCAACGCCCGGCGGCGTCATGGTATAACCGGGATCCACCGCACCGTACATCACCGAATTCACCACCGATTCCCGATCGATGGCTAACGCCAGAGCCCGCCTTACCCGTACATCGTCAAAGGGTTTACGGGTGACGTTAAATTGATAATAGTAGGTTCCCAGGTAGGGATTATTCTTTAACAGATCCGGATGATGCGCCCTGTACTCCGGAATTTTATCCAGCGGTACTTCTTCAGTCTTGTGTAACTGTCCCACCCGAAACATACGCTCTTCAGTGGAATAATTTTCGATCGGATAAAAATAAATGGCATTCAGACTGACGCTGTCTGCATCCCAATAGAGGGGGTTTTTTTCCAATTTGACGTAGTGATATAACTTCCATTCTGCCAATCGAAACGGACCGTTGGATACCATGATACCGGGACGCGTCCAATCCGTGTAACGATCGGTCATGGCGCCATGTTGTAGAATGATATGTTTGGGAACCGCGTAATAGGCATGGTGATCGAGTAACTGTAAAAAATAGGGCGTCGGATTTTCCAGGGTCACTTCCAGGGTCTGGTCGTCAATAACGCGAACCCCAACCTGGTCGAAGTCGTCCAGCTTGCCGGTCCCAAAAGGCTCGGCATTCTTAATGGAGAACAGCATATAGGCGTATTCGTTACCCATTTTAGGATCGAGAGCCCGCTTCCAGGACCAGCGATAGTCTTCGGCAGTCATTGGTTTGCCATCGGACCATTTGGCGTCGTCACGCAGATGAAAGCGATAGGTGAGTTTGTCGTCGCTGATTTCCCAACGGTCCGCGATCCCGGGAACGGGCGTCAGCTCACGAGGATCCTTACTGACCAGCCCCTCAAACAATCCCATGATGATATTATTTTCAGGCACCCCGGTACTGATCTGTGGATCCAGGGTCTGAGGCTCCGTACCGTTACCTGAGTGGAACTCGCCCAGTCGATTGCCCTGCTCCACCCGGGATTCACCGCTCCCGCAACCGGCAAGAAACACAGTAGAAAATGAGAGCAGCAGAAGCAAAACACGAACGGGAGAAGACTGGATGAGCGTAGTGATCATGAATAGGAGCGTCGAACCACAATTATTGGCAAGAACCGGAATTGGCATTGGATATTGGTTTTAAAGGAAGCATAAACAGCCCCGGGACTCAAGTAAATCTCGCTGCCCAAGATCCCGTTAAGTCCCTTTCCAACACATGACAATCAACCAGTAACGGTTTCGCGCCCCGCCCACTCACAGTAAAAATGTAAAGAAGTCCTAAAAGACCTCAAGCGATCACATTATTACTCGAACTTATGAGGCCAATCACGCCCCAAACCCCATTAAAGACAATAAAACTACACCTTAATATATGCCCTTCTCTTATCTATAGCGGAAAATGCATGCTATTTTTCCGATGAGAGCCCAGAATAGCAAAACGTCAGGGAGAAATGAGATTGGATAATCTATCCGCAGTTAGTCGTGAAAAACTCCAGCCACTACAAATAAAAGTGACTGGAGTTGCATACCCTACTGTAGACTAGACCAAACTGTAGATTAAAATACCTTGGTAACTCGGAATTGAAAACGAGTATCCTCATAAGCTCCATTTTCAACATCCAGCGCCTTCCCGTATTGAAGTTTCAATTGTATTGATGGCGTTATGAAAGTTGAACCGGACAGCAACCATCGGCTGTTGTCCATCTCGTCGCGTTGATCCACGCCATTTACAGAAGTTTCTCCACCAAAATCATGGTAATACGATACAGAAACGTTTGTAGTACTGGAAAACAGGTAGGCTAAATGGGTTTGCAACCCGTACGAATCGTCTTTAGTTTGCTCTTCACCATAGAAATCGTCATTCCTACCATAAATATTATATTCACCCAGTAATGAAAGAGAGATATTATCAGTTATTGGCGTTTCGTAAGCTGCTTGGAAAATCGTTTTCCAACGGTTGTAGCCAATATTGATAGCGCCTTGATCCCCGTCGTATTCACCCATAGGTAAACTCATAAAGGCCGTTAAACCAAACGAGCGTTTCGTGGTTGTGTCGTTGTAAAGCCAAATTGTCCCGCCAATTAAGGGGTCACCTATCCCGCTGGAGGATGACTTTTCCAAAGCGCCAAAATCTTTGTTCAAGCTGACCTCACCAAATGGGACAACAATTTGGGGATCTATTATATAGCCACCGAGCTCGATGAAGTGAACCCACCTCAGCAGCCCAATATTTGTCTCCATATCGAAATCGCCATCGACTTTTTCACCATCCACATAATAACTATCAAATTGAGTCGCCTGTGCATAAAGAAGGAATAGATCTACTCCAGCGGGCGCGGGCTGATAATCTCCGAAATCTGTGGCGATTTCCGCTGCTCCAGCGGTAAATGAAAGAGATACAAGAGGAGCCAGTGATAACAACTTCTTCAGGTTTGAATCCATTTTAAACATCAGAATACTTCCTTCCTAACTTAGAGATTAATACAAACCGATTTCACTTCAGTAAATGTTCTGATCGCTTCCGATCCCTGCTCCCTTCCGAGGCCGGAGTTCTTAAATCCACCAAAAGGTAAGGCTGGATCAAAAGCGTGGTGTGCGTTGACCCAAACACTGCCAGACTCAATATGGGCAGCCATTTTATGAGCACGACTCAAATTTTCTGTCCAAATACTCGCAGCCAAACCGTATTGATTGTCGTTGATCTGAGATGCTAAAGAGGCTAAGTCGTCTTCATCGGAAAACTTGATGACACAGAGCACTGGTCCGAATATTTCTTCCCTTACAACCTCCATGTTGTTGTGAGTATCGGTTAGAATCGTTGGCGAGAAATAAAACCCTGGACGATCCATTTTCAGGCCTCCGCAAACGAGGCGCGCTCCGGCGGCCACGCCCCGATCAACAAAATTTGATACCTGATCGAGTTGAGCTTGCGAAATAAGTGGTCCAAAAGATACTTCTGGATCGATACCGTGGCCGACATTGAGATTCTCAGCATATTCTTTCAAACCTTCCACAACACGATCGTGAATAGAGTCGTGAACGTATAATCGAGCCCCCGCTGTACAAACTTGTCCTTGATGGAAAAAAGCACCCATGGCCAGACCCGGAATCGTTTTGTTCAGATCCGCATCTGAAAACACTACCATTGGAGCCTTGCCTCCTAGCTCGAGCGTAACCCGTTTCAAATCATCCGCGGATGCTTTCACGATACTCTTACCCACATTGGTGGATCCCGTAAAAGCGATTTTTGAAATATCTTTGTGTTTCACCAAACAGCTTCCGGTTTCATGTCCGTAGCCTGTCACGACATTAATGACACCTGCCGGAAATCCTACGTCTTTTGCGATTTCCGCTAAACGTAAGATACTCAGAGACGCATTTTCTGCTGGCTTAATCACTGTTGTACACCCGGCAGCCAGGCTAGGAGCTAGTTTGTACGCTAAAAGCACCAAAGGAAAATTCCAAGGTATGATTTGAGCAACGACTCCGACTGGCTCCCTACGGGTATAGGTGTGTTGCTGGGTGCCGCCAGAAATCGATACAGATTCGCCGGCAATCTTACTCGCCCATCCCGCCATGTAGTGATAGGTTTTGGCAGTGAGATCGAGGTCTACATATTTAGCGTGAGATAAAGATTTGCCGCAATCAACGGCCTCAATTTCTGCCAACTCATCAGATAACTCTTCAATCTTAAAAGCAAGCTTTGAAATCAATTTTCCGCGCTCGATAGGACTGAGCAACGCCCAGTCTCCTGACAGCGCATTTTTCGCTGCTAAAACGGCAGCATCGACGTCTTCTTGCTCGGCTACAGCGATGCTCGTTAGATAACTACCAGTCGCAGGATCGCATACTTCAATAGATTTATTGGATGCAGACTCGGCCCATTCGTTGTTAATAAAAAGCTGGTGTTCTCGGCAGAGGAAATCAATACTTTTCTGCGAGAGATAATTTGCATAATAATCTTTTTGCATTCTCGTTATTCCTATACCGCTACTCAAAGGCTGTATTGCTTTTTAATTTCTTCAGCGCATCGCTCACCAATCACGACACAGGCTGCCATTGTGTTTCCTGATACCGTCTCAGGCATTACAGAACCGTCCGCGATACGCAGCTTATCTACGCCGTACACGTTTAGATTTCCGTCTGCCACAGACATATCATCAACGCCCATTTTGCAAGTTCCAACCTGGTGCCAGTAGGTACCGGCTGCATTTCTCATAAAGTTAACGAGATCCTCTCCTTTCAAATTGCCAGGCATAACCTCCCTCTTTCTGAAAGGTTTAATGTGGTCTGAATCGGCGAGCTCCCGGCAAATCTCAATTGATCTTTCCAGCGCTTTGATATCGGTTTCTGTGGACAGGAAGTTTGGATAAATAAGGGTCGACGATCGTGGATTGTTATCTGCGATGGTCACATGGCCACGACTCGTTGGTTTCACAATAGCCGCAGCAAATGTCCAGGCGTGCTCAGGAATGTTAAACTGCTTCCGTGTAATTTCGCTGGACAATGGAAATTCTTCCAGGAAGGGTTGAATATCCGGCGTTTTAACGGAGGAGTCGCTCTTCCAAAAATAAGTGAACTCAGCAGAATTATTTAAACCGATGACCGGCTCAGGAGATTCGTACATACATCCACCTAGAAGGATGTGATCCTGGAAATTCTGGCCCACGCCTTCTAATTTGTGTTGAATCTTGATCCCATGCTTTGCTAACTCAGCTTCGGGACCAACACCTGACAACATCATTATCTTGGGCGTATTTATTGAACCCGCCGACAATATAATTTCCATATCTGCTTCGATGTATTTTTTTTCCCCGTTGTATTCGAATTCTACTCCCCTTGCCTGTCCGTTCGATATTTTCAGCTTATTTACTTCCGCCCCCAGAAGAACCGTCAGATTGGGTCGATCCAGGTAAGGGTTCACATAGGCCTGCGACATTGAGCATCGACGACCATCCTTCATGATTAAATTCGGCAGACCTGCGCCGCCAATGCCTTCTTGAATCTCTCCATTAAGATCAACGGGCGTTGGCATGCCGAAATCTCTCGCCGCATCAATCATCGCGGTACACACGGGATTGATATCTCCACGAGGTAAATCAACGATTACATTGCCGCCTTTACCTCTCAAATGACTATCAGGTCCCTGCCAGTCCTCGATTCGGCGATAGATGTCCAGAACCGATTCATAGCCCCAAGCGTCATTCTTGGTAAATGAAGCCCAATCATTCCAATCGTTTTTGTGGCCCCTCGCCCAGACCAGGCCATTCACACTGGATCCTCCACCCAATATTTTACCCATAGGAAGATCCGGCGTTCTGCCGTTCAAAGTTGGTGTGGGCTGAGCTTTAAATTGCCAGACTCTCTCCGTGCCTGGGTTCTTAAACCAAATCGTTCCATCCAGAACTTCCGGTATTTGATCCGTACCACCCGCTTCCAGAAGCAGTACATTGACTTCTGGGTTTTCAGCGAGACGACGAGCAACAACACAACCGGCGGAGCCGGCGCCACAGACGATAAAGTCGTATTTAGTTTTAAGATTTTTCCTATTTAATGCCTGTTGATCGCGAGCTTTTTCAGCAAACGCGGCCATGGAGTTGGCTGTCGCTACGCTAAAACCTGCCGCAAGGGCAGCGCTGATAAAAGATCGTCGGGTTACGCGACCTTGCATCAAGCCTTTTTCCAAAACGTTAACCGTTTCCTTCCTGTTAAAATCTGCGAGCTGATCTTTGTTCACTCTTCACCCCTTCGACTGGTAGCACATTTAAATTTTACCCTGTACACACTAATTAAACACCAAACAAAAAACACGCCAAGAATAAATAATATATATATATCATCAATTTACTTATAATATTAAAATCAACATGTAGTGTATGCGCTATTTATTCGCACCAGCGTGTTGCAAGCGACTTTTATTGGTGCACCCCTAAACACTCATTAAACTAGGTACTGATGGGAAGCTCGAGGTCGCCAACCATCTGCATAAATTAATAACTGACAGTGTGCTGCCTCTGACGGGCAATCGTTTCTCTAACGGCACTCCAGGCAGGCAAGTTAGGCGCGTATCTATACCGGATAAAATGGACTAATTTTTCAATCTGAGCGTCAGACAAGCTTTCTGCAAACCCTGGCATGACACCCAGCGATGAAAGCCTAAACGTATCGTCCTGAACACCATAGAGTATGGTTTGTATAACGTTGTCCGCAGTGGCACTAAAAACATTGGTATTTCTTTCCAATGATGTTACCGACGCGGTAAACATGCTGGTCTCCCCTCCCCCATGACAGGAACTGCATCCTGACTCAAAGATCGCCTCACCCTCAGAAATCAGATCGGATGCTGCCGTCTGGCGGCCAGTATTCTCGCCCTGCCTAGATTCAGATCTAGGCAGGGTCGAATTACTCAAGGAAGCCACATAGTGAGCTATCGCGCGAACATCCGACTCCGGAAGTTCGGCCAATCCTGCAACGACGGGCATCATAGGTCCGCCGGCAACGCCATGCCGCTCAGACTGCCCTTCACTCAGATAGACAAATAGGTCGTCCTCTGTCCAGGGTATCGGTGATCTGGAGAGCTGGTTTAATGCAGGCGCCTCCCATCCATCAACCATCGCTCCTGAATAACGCCATACCCCCTGTTTCTCTGCGCCCAACAGATTACGAGGTGTGTGACAGGCACTGCAGTGCCCCAACCCTTCTGCAAGGTAAGCGCCGCGATTCCACAGTGCCGATTGAGAGGCATCTGGCTTAAATAGAGCATCGCTATGATTGAGCGCCTTCCATCCAGCAAGCAGTCCTCGATAGTTCATGGGAAAGCGCATGTCGTTCTCAGAAGGACTAGAATCTACTGGATCTTGAGCCATCAAATACGCGTAAAGTGCCTGCATATCAGCATGGGATATTTTTGCAAAAGCGGTATATGGGAAAACCGGATACAGATGACGACCATCCCGACTTACCCCCTGCCGCATAGCTCTATCAAAGGCAGCAAACGACCACCGCCCTATCCCATTGGCTTCATCAGGCGTTAGGTTCGTGCTGTAAACGGTACCAAAAGGTGTTTCAAAAGGTCTTCCGCCAGAATTCCGGTTACCGTTAGTGACAGTGTGGCAGACAGCACAATCTCCTGCTTCAGCCACTAAGCGGCCACGTTCAATGGTTTGATCGGAATACAAGTTGCTCGCCGGTCTGGATACTGGTGAGATGGCCGATTGCCAAGGTAGGTACAGTGCAGCTGCCCCGACTATCGCGACGCCGACTCCCAATATCCTCCCCCGCTGAGTATTCTTTTCTTTTACTTTGCGAGCTTGCCCTGCTATATCGCGAGAAAGCTCGTGCCGTAAGCGATGCGAAGAAAAAGGAGGAGAACGAAACCTAACGCCTGTTGCGTTGTAGATAGCATTTGCAATAGCGGCAACGGCCGGATTGAGGAGACCTGGGGCCATCGAGAGAGGCTCTGATACTAGACCTTTGGAACATGTCTGTTGCACTTGAGCACCAGGCGGTGCTGAAAGTTGTTGCGAATCGCTCGTTGAAACAAGCTCGTGGCATTCACCATCAAAGCAAGAATCAACGTTCCCCCACTGATCATAGTCCATGCTTCCGAGCAGTAACGAACCCGCGCTTTGAATAAGCTCTTGCGTTAAATCGTTTTGGATAAAACGCGGCTCGCGCATAGGGCCGGCGTCTTGGCCAATGACGGCTCGCGTTAGATTCACATCACCTGTCGTCGTATTTACGTCGACGTCGACAATCCACGCCGCGCGAGTTGCTTCATTACCGAGCGTGGACGATGCGGTACTGGTATAGGCCACCCCTCTTCCCGACACTAGGTCTTGTTGCTTAATTGAGACAGGACGGGAAGGTGAAAACTGCCAGCTGGCTTGTTGTGCGCAGGATTCGAGAAGGTCACGCCCGCGTTGATCGGTCATTCGAGCGAGCCTGAACTGTATCGGACATGCTGCCCCGGAATCCGCCAACTCATCAAGAAAGGACTCTCTAGCAAATACGTCGTGTTGAACCGCAGCTAAAGAATCCCAATAAACCGGGGTTTCCTTGGAGAGATCGGACACTTCTGTGTGAGCAATTTGATAGGGCCAGTGCTGTCGCGACTGATGAGCCTTAGTAAACCCGGAAGAATTGGTAAGCAGCAAGGCCAGCACAGGAGCCCCGCTCCAGGCGCTGAGCAACTGGTCCTTCACACTATCCGCAGGATCATGAGTGCTGGATATTCTAACTTGGTGTGAATACCCGAGACGCTGCGCAACCTCGTCATACTGATCATCGAGCAACACCGCGACGGGCCTTTCCAACTTTGACGAAATGAAAGCCGCATCTGCTGCAGCATCATCGACGCAAGTCCGGCCAAAACTTTTGTTTGACCCACCACAAATCTCCAGATCCGCTATCGCACAATCGAGCAGATCCGACAGGTCGCGCGAAAGAATGTTCTCTGTTCCTGTATTTGCCCAAATAGTCCATTTATGAGTACGTTTTCGCGCAACTGTCCATTGCGGACGGACGCCCCAACTCCACCGATTGGGCTTGCTGTATTCTCGCTCAAAGAAATCTGGAGAATCCTTACAGGAATCACTGATCGTGTTCGTAGCGGCTCCAGAGAGTGGTAACCCTTGAGGCTCTCTCTCTGAAATCCAGGAAATCTCAACCTGTTGAGCTGCAGCTCTCGCGGCATCATAGGATGGCGCCGCGACGGCAACAAAATTTCCCTCGACGACTAGCTGAGCCCCTTCGCTATTTAGAGAAACTGCAGAGAGCGCATCCGAAGTAAAATACTCATCTTTTAACAAGAATTCTGGAGGCCTAATGACAATGGCATAAAGAAGACCATCTAACTCCAGCGATTGTATCGAAGCTTGGTCGACCTCTAAGAAATTACGAATCACTTTCTTCCGCCAATTTTCTTTGAGCTGCTTTACGTACAGCACAGAGAATTTCTTGATGCGCCCCGCAGCGACAAAGATTAAACTTCAGCGCCTCCTTGATTTCGTCATCGCTCGGTGCGGAATTTTTAGTCAGCAATCCGGTTGTGCCAATGATCATTCCATTCAGACAATATCCACATTGGGCCGCCTGCTCTTCAACGAACGCTTCTTGTACATAGCTCAACTCGCCATCAGCACTCAAACCTTCAAGCGTCGTGATATGCCGGTTCTCGACTCGCCCTAAAGGCAAGACGCAAGACCGTGCAACCAGACCGTCAACCAGAACAGAACAAGCACCACATTGGCCGAGACCACAGCCATATTTGGGTCCATTAAGGCCCAAGTCATTTCTCAATATATACAGAAGGGGTGTTTCAGGTGCTAACTGTAGCTCTACGGCATGATCGTTGATGAAAAGAGAAATTGACTTATTCACAGCATTCCTGATGGCCGATAAGACCTATCGGGTCACAATTGAAGATTCAGGGGCAACAACGTCACCGTCAATAACGACAGCATTGTCATCTAAAAAGACGCTGCATCGCCGCAGAGGTATGTCCATATGACATGGCGTCTTTCGACTACCGCCAACTTCTGTATTGGGTCCGGTCGAAAACAAAAAATTACCATAAAATGCGCGAGCATCCATACACATACCGTCGTTTTTATCGTAAAGCCCCATCGCAGTCCACTGCGCTCTAGGCTGCAGACCCCAGCCAATATGTGAGATACCATAAACCTCGTGGTCGTGGAAGTAAGCCATATACTCTCGTAGGTATTCCGCTTCAAAACCGCCGATAATGCCAGTAATAAATCCCGCTTCAATTTCCAAAGTGATTCTATCCCTCGCATACCGCTTGAAAGGAAGAAGAATATCGCCCTGGTCGATAACCAGCGTTCCTTCTGCCGTTCCTTCATTGGGCCAGCTAAAAAGAAAGCCGCTTGGCCAATGATCCCAACGGCCAGGCTTGTCGGCGAAACCATACTCCATCACACAAGGATATTCCCCAAGAGCAGCCGTGAAGTCGGATCCCGCCTTGGACGTCACGCGCATCAATTTGGCAGACTCGAGCAATTTACTTGCCGCCTCCACCCGCAGCCTGTCCTCCTCGGTAGGAAGCATTCTTGCAAGAACTTCGGGAGGCTCAACGGCAAGCAAAATACGAGTACCGGATGCAAGTATCTGCTCTTGCTCTGGAGAATGAAGCAACATCATGGTATCCACAATCAGGTCGGCGCATTCAAGTGCTCGTTGCGCAGCTAGATTACCGGTTAATGCCGTATCTCCACAGTAGGCCGTCAAATCATTACCCATCGCAAGTGGATGATTAAATGATGGAAGCTCAACAGCAAACACCTTAGCGCCCAATCTTAGCGCAGCGTCCATAGCAGAATGCACCGTTCTTGGATCAGAATAGTGGCTTTTAAGAATCGCGACGCTCTGTGATGAATCAACATTAGAGAGCGCTAAGACCCGCTCAAACATTTGGGTTAATTCTGAATTTCTAACCGGCATAAATTCCTCTCGACTCACCTTTCTGTAGATTAAATTCGACACCTATTACCGCGCTAATGTGAGAGCAAGCGACTTCGCCCATAATAAGCGTATACACTTTTAATGCAATGCTAATTTTTTATGGAAGTATATTTCTTACTTATTTATACGACGAAACATTCTGCTTTACTTACAAATCATATAGCGTATACACTATTTAAATATGGGAATTGACATACCAGACGCAACCGAATTATCGTGGGGGAAACTATGAGCAACCTTGGCAAGCGCATCGCAGTCGTGGGTGCGGGTCTCGGTGGTGCAGCAGCGGCGGCACTGCTTCAACGGGCTGGATACGACGTAAACGTCTACGAACAAGCGCATGAATTTACACGCCTAGGCGCAGGGATTCATGTTGGCCCTAATGTGATGAAGATTTTTGAACACATAGGTATTGCCGATCAACTCAGCGCTATGGGTTGCCACCCTGATTTCTGGCTCAGCCGGGATGGCGAAACTGGAGATTACCTCTCCCGAATTCCCCTTGGAAAATATGCACTCAAAGAATATGGAGCGCCTTACATTACGATCCACCGTGGCGATATGCATGCCGTTCAAATCAAATCACTTCAATCAGGAAGCGTTCATTACGGTAAGCGGCTCACCGATGTATCTGACTCCGGCAGCGAAGTTCATTTGACCTTTGCGGACGGCTCCACAGCGGAAGCCGATATTGTCGTTGGTGCCGATGGGATTAATTCAAGAATACGCGAAGCACTTCTAGGTGAAGAAGCACCGAGTTATTCCGGATGGGTTGCCCATCGAGCGATCATCGACGGTAAAGCCCTTGAGAAATATAAATTGGATTTTGAGGATTGCGTGAAATGGTGGAGTGATGACCGACACATGATGGTTTACTACACCACAGGCAAAAAAGACGAGTATTATTTTGTCACGGGAGTCCCGCAAGAAACGCTAGAATTTGAAGGATCTTTTATCGATTGCAGTAAAGAAGAAATGTTCCATACGTTTGAGGGATATCATTCGACTGTCCAAGCGCTGATTGAGAGCACATTAGAAATCACCAAGTGGCCTCTCAATAATCGCAACCCTCTCCCCCTCTGGAGCCGGGGTAGACTTGTGTTATTGGGAGACGCTTGCCACCCCATGAAGCCTCATATGGCGCAAGGTGCTGGTATGGCCATTGAGGATGCCGCCATGCTTGCCAGGTGCCTTCAAGAGACCGGCCTGAGCAATTACGACACAGCGTTTAAGCTCTATGAAAACAATCGCAAAGGACGAGCAACAAAAGTTCAGGCAGTTTCAAATGCGAACACGTTTCTAAGAACACAAGAAGACCCCGCCTGGGTCTACGGTCATGACGTCTTTCGGCAGGAGCTGAAGAGCGAGACGGCCGCATGAACTCTACCTACCTTTACGGCGCAAATATCAAAGCCAACGGTATCCGACAGCACTTTCTAAGGTACGGCGGAACCGGTCAACCTCTCATCCTCGTTCCCGGTATCACCAGCCCGGCAATCACCTGGGGCTTTGTTGCCGAAAGACTGGGTAAGGTATTCGACACCTATGTTCTCGATGTACGCGGAAGAGGACTCAGCTCCTCAGGACCGGATTTGAGTTATGACATAGATACCTGTGCCGACGACATCATTGCGTTCTCTGAACAGCTAAACCTGCAAGACTTTATTTTGCTTGGGCATTCCATGGGGGCCAGGTTCGGTATCAGAGCTGCCGCCCGTGGTATTGACGGATTAGAGCGCCTTGTGCTCGTTGACCCGCCAGTCTCTGGACCAGGCCGAAGAGAATACCCGAGCAAGCTGCCATGGTATGTAGACTCGATCAAGGATGCCCTGCAAGGTTGCGATGTGAGTCGTATGAGAGAGTACTGCCCGACCTGGACCGACGAGCAGCTTCAGCTTCGCGCTGAATGGTTACACACGTGTTATACCCCCGCCATTGTCACTGCCTTTAACGGCTTTCATGAAGATGATATTCACAAGGACCTACCCGGCCTGACGATACCAACGCTCCTCGTCGTCGCAGGAAAAGGTGGCGTAATTCTCGAAAAGGATGAGAGAGAGTTTGGAGAAAAGATCAAAGATCTCGACATCAAGCGAGTCGAAGCGGCTGGACACATGATTCCTTGGGACGACCTAGATGGCTTCTTCGCTAGCCTAACGAGCTTTCTAAACGCACGCCTATAACGAACGCGCTAAAAATTTGCGAACACGGGAAGAACCGATGAATACTCTTTATAGAATTGGACAAATTGTGCCTAGTTCCAATCTGACCATGGAAACGGAAATACCCGCCATGTTCACCGCTCGCCAGGCAATTCGCCCTGAAAAATTTACCTTTCACTCCAGCCGCATGCGAATGAAGACGGTCAGTAAAGAGCAGCTCGAAGCGATGGATAAAGAATCAGATCGCTGTGCAGTGGAGTTGAGTGACGCACAGGTTGACGTCATGGGCTATGCCTGCCTAGTCGCCATTATGTCGATGGGTGTCGGCTATCATCGGGAGTCTGAAGCTCGACTGACACAAAGAGCGAAAGATCAAGGTCTCAATACACCGGTCGTCACCAGCGCTGGCGCCTTGGTTCAAGCATTGCAAATCATGAACGCTAAAAAAATAGCGTTAGTGGCTCCCTACATGAAGCCCCTCACAGATATGGTCGTGGATTACATCGCTAGTGAGGGTTTCGAGGTTGTCGACTACAGAGCGCTCGAGATACCTGACAATCTTGACGTTGCCCGTCATGATACTGATAAGCTCCCGGGCATTGTTTCATCGATGAATTATGAAGATGCGGATGTCATCGTCCTTTCTGCTTGCGTTCAAATGCCCTCTTTAAGTGCAATTTCCTACGTCGAAGCATTGACAAAAAAGCCCGTGGTCACGGCAGCCGCGGCAACAACCTACCAGATGCTTAAGGCTCTAGACCTGGAAGCAGTTTCTCCCGGCGCGGGTGCACTGCTGTCTGGAATATATTGAGGAAAAGAAAATGGCGAATACGAATAGCGGGCTAAAAGAAAATTATCAGGGCGTGTGGGATACATCCATAGGGTTTGGACAAAAGGCAGCCCTGCTTTCTATCGATTTCCTCAAAGGCTATGTGACAGAAGGCTCGCCTCTATTTGCACCCGGCGTCGTTGCAGCAATCCCGAAGGCAGCCCAAGCACTTAAACTTGCCCGAAAAGCGGACCAACTGATTATCCATACCAATATCCTTTATCAATCAGACGCTTTCATCGATGGTGGAATGTGGCTCAAAAAGGCGCCGGTTATGAAGGCAATGACATCGGACAACCCCCTAGCAGAATTCTGCGTAGAAGTTGCTCCCGAAAAGCAAGAAATCACCGTTAGCAAACAATATGCTAGCGCATTCTTTGGAACAAGTCTTTCGAGTACGCTCGTCAGCCAGGGCGTCGATACCATTGTTTTAACCGGATGTTCAACCAGTGGGTGTATTCGAGCCACTGCTGTAGATGGTGTACAGCATGGTTATCGTGTCATTGTAATTCGAGACTGTGTTGGTGATCGGCACCAGGCGCCTCACGACGCTAACCTATTTGATATTAATGGCAAGTATGGCGATGTAGTATCACTAAAAGACTACGAAAATTACCTGAGGAACAGTGGCGAGACAGATCTATGAGTATTGAGAGGTGCCTTTTTTCGCCCCAACGGCGTTAGACCATTTTGTTTAACAAAACCTTCAAAGCAATGCGCTCTGGTTCGTTGAGCTTTTCCAAGGTTTTTTCTGTAATGACTTTTGCGCAAGGAATCATGTCCGATATCAGCTGACGGCCTTGCTCGGTCACGTTAACGATAACTTTTCTCTGGTCCTTTGAATCAGAATCCAGAAATATAAGCTCTCGTTTTTTTAACCTGCTGACAACACCACGAATAGTTGCCTGATCGATCGCAGTAAGATTGACCAGATCAGTTAGAGAGCTAGGGCCATAATCCTGCAAGATACAAAGCGTGGCAAACTGCTGAGGGGTAAGATGTTTGTCGCAACTATAGTGTTGGAAAAGCGCAGTGTGGCGTTGATGCACTTTTCGAATCAGGTGACCGACCTGATCAGTGACAACATAGTCCTTCGCCTTAGTCGGTCGAGAAGATTTCGATACACCCGACATCGCTTTCTGTTTATCCATCTTTGAGGTCCGAAAATCCAATTTTACAGCACAGGAAAAGTGCAGACACTACGAATCTGCAATATTATAAGGCGATTATGAGCATATTAATAGCGTACCCACTACCAATTTTATAGATTGAGGATCGTCATGACATTATATGGTAAGTCGGTGCCGACGCGAGCAGAACTGGCCAATATGTCTGGTATTCTGACTGTTAAACGAACGCCGCAAGCGACACCTCCACCCGCTCCAGGACAGCCTGGTAACGAAACGACTTTCGTGCCAGAGCTTCCGGAGTTATTTATTGCCATTTTGCAAGACAATCAAATATTGGCCTTTAATGGACATGTTGATTTGGGCACAGGTATTCGGACCTCCCTTCGGCAGATCGTCGCTGAGGAACTTAATGTAGCCCCCGACCAGCTCACGATGATTTTGGGTGATCCCAATGACGTGCCTAACCAGGGCCCAACCATCGCCAGCGCAACGATACAAATTTCCGCCAAACCACTACGACAAGCTGCTGCTCAAGCAATGCAGAAGCTGACTGAACTTGCTCAACGCCACTTTTGCTGCGAACCAGGGAAGCTGACTATTGAAGAAGGTAGGTTTCGTGTGCCCGGAGAGCCCATGATCACCTATGGACAACTCTTGGGCGGCCGTCGCATTGATCTCGATCTTGACGAAAATTCGAAATGCAAAAATCCCGCTGCCTATACCGTCGTCGGAAAATCAACGTCGAGAGTTGATCTAGTTGCAAAGGCTCGCGGACTGCCCGTTTATGTGCATGATGTACGCATTCCTAAAATGCTCCATGGGAGAGTTATTCGACCTCCCTATACCGGTAAAGACAGCGGATCTTTTGTTGGGAATTCCTTGATGCGGGTTCACCCTGAGTCAATCCGCCATCTCAATGGCTTCGTTGATATCCTTGTAGAACATGACTTTGTGGGCGTTGTAGCCGAGCGGGAAGAAGACGCCGTCAAAGCCGCAAAACAATTAAAAATAGAGTGGAAAACCGAGTCCGATAATACCAATCTGAAAGATCTCAAACCGTGCTTGGAGGAAATACCGGCCACAAAAAGAGAGCTTAAGGTAGCAGGCGATCTCGAAAAAGCGCTAAAGGATGCTAAACACACCATCAAAAGATCCTACCTTTGGCCATACCAACTTCATGGTTCAATCGGACCATCCTGTAGCGTTGTCGATTACAACCCGAACGGTAGGGTAACGGTGTGGAGCGGAACCCAAAACCCACATAAGCTTCGCACCGATCTCTCGAACTTACTGGAGATTTCAGAAGAAAATATCGAGATCATTCGAATGGAAGCCTCAGGCTGCTATGGTAGAAATTGCGCCGACGATGTTTGCGGGGATGCGGCACTCCTTTCAAAGTCTGTTGGCGCCCCCGTCAGAGTTCAACTAAGCCGGCAGCAAGAGAGTGGCTGGGAGCCAAAAGGCACTGGACAAATTATGACGGTAACTGCAGCGCTGGGTAAAAACAATGGACTACTGGGCTACCAATTTACAACAAGATACCCTTCAAATGACGCACCCTTACTCGCCTCAATTCTGACAGGGAAATTAGACGCGTCTAACCGTGTCTTTGAGATGGGAGACCGAACAGCGATACCGCCGTATGAGTATCAAAATATGGACATCGCCTGTGATGACTGCGCCCCCATTGTTCGATCGTCTTGGCTTAGAGGCGTTTCCGCACTACCGAATACTTTTGCCCATGAGTCCATGATCGACGAGCTTGCCTTCCTAGCAGGCATCGATCCTCTTGAATACAGGTTGCGCCACCTGAAGAACGACCGCATGAAAGCGTTGCTAGCAAGATTAGCAGAAGTGACAAAGTGGGATAGCTCAAAAAGACGAAGGAAAAAAGAGACAGCTGAAGGTATTTTGCGAGGGAGAGGAATCGCAATAGCGGAGTACGTGCACAGTCGATTTCCGGGCTTTGGGGCAGCTATGGCTGCTTGGGTCGTCGATCTCACAGTCGACTCGACAACCGGTTCTCTCAATATAGAACACATCTACGTTGCTCAAGATGCCGGGCTGATGATTAATCCAGACGGTGTCAAACATCAGGTACATGGCAACATAATACAGACGCTGAGTAGAACGCTAAAAGAATCAGTAAATTTCGAAATGAGTCGTTCGTCAAGTCTAGATTGGGGGGGATACCCTATCATAAAATTTCCGGAGATTCCGAATATAACCATTGAATTAATTAATCGACCGACTGAACCGCCGCTGGGGGTTGGAGAGTCTGCGTCACTCCCATGCGCACCGGCTGTCGCCAACGCAATTTTTGATGCGGTAGGTGTGAGACTGACACAAATACCTTTTACATCTGACAGGATTTTACGAGAAATTACTCAACTCAATAAAAACCTGTTAGACTAAAGCGTGGTGGAAAAGCCCCCCAAAAAGGAGGCTAAATAACTCTTAATTTAGGGGGCAGGTGGTTAGCTAACATCAAGATAGCAAACGCCATAAAAACTCGTCACCGATTCACGAGCTCAGCCGGTAGCGACTTTACAATAAGTATTGCCAGTGCGATAAAGAATGCAAATGGCACCATAGCTGTCGCAGCACTACCAGTAACATCCAAAGAAATTCCCATCATGGTGTTCGACAAGAGCCCCGCGATATTTGCTACCGAACAGGCAATGGCGAACCCTGCTGCGGCTGCAGGTCCACTTAAAAAAGTTGCGGGCAAGCTGAAAAAAACCGGTACCGCGCCAATGATAAAAGTTGAAGCAACCGTAGCACAAATAATTAAACCAGTTACATTATTATCGAACAAAGGAATGAGAAGGATAGCCACGATGCCAACCGTAAATGGCCCCATCAAATGCCACCTCCGTTCCCTATAATAATCGGATGAATAACCTAGAGCCACCATACCAATCAGAGCGCCAATACTCGGTATTGCCGTGTAGAAACCAATATTAACGGCGTTCTCTATTCCCGCATTCATTAATAGTGTTGGTAGCCAGAATGCCAAGGCATATGTCGTCAGAAGAATCCCAAAATCAATCAGCCCCAGTAGCCACACTTTCAGGTTCTTAACACCCGCCAGAAAAGACCCATGGCCTCCATTATCATCCTCTGATAACGCCGCAAGGATATAAGACTTCTCTTCAGTTGAAAGCCACTTTGCTCGCTGAGGTGAACTTGGAAGATAGGCGATGAGCACGCCGCCGAGAATCACGGCGGGAATACCCTCTATTAGAAACAACCATCGCCAGCCTGAAAGCCCCATATAATCGTTAAAATAATCGAGAATAAATCCTGAAATTGGGCCTCCAAAAATCCCAGCCAAAGGCAGGCCAAGCAGAAAAAGACTATAGATCCTGCCGCGCCGGTGGCTGGGAAACCAAAGACTCAAATAATACAGCACTCCAGGAAGAAATCCTGCCTCAGCCACACCTATAAGAAAACGTAATACATAGAAATGCCAAGGCTGGTTAACGAACATACATAATGAAGAAAGGATACCCCAACTAATCATGATACGCGCTAACCATGCTCTAGCCCCGATCTTCTCCAATATCAAATTACTGGGAGCCTCAAAAAGAACGTAACCGATAAAAAAAAGGCCTGCCCCAAGGCCGAAGGAGAACTGACTCATACCAACTTCGGAAAGCATGGTCACCTTGGCGAAACCTACATTAACCCTGTCCAAATAAGCGACAAAGTACCCAAGACTAAGAAGTGGTAATAGTCGCCACATAATTCTTGAGTACAAAGCTTTGCTCTCATCAGAGACCTGATTGGAATCATTAGTTACAACATTCTGAAACATAATCTATCCATCAAAAATTGAACGGCAAATAGCTATCCGCACGGCACCCTAAAGAGTACTTAAAGTGCAAATTTACAACGTTGGGGAACTTCTAAAACACAACTTAAAAACATAAGAAACTAGCGGCTTCCTTTTGAGTAGCTGTGACTATTATTTCCTCCAATAAAACTTTGCGGCTAATTGTACTACCCTCGCTGGGGCTTTCTTCTTGCTCTTCAGCATGCACATTTTGAGCTACAACGTGGATTGCAATAAATAGTAATGCAGATCTTGCCGAGATAAGGCCTTTATTGAGTTGAAAATACGCCGTAACTACTCCTTGCGATTGTGATTCCACCAAACTATCGCCGGCGATTCGAAATAATGCATAAAGTGTATACGCTATTTATGAGATTAAAAAGCCATTAAACCCGTTGATAGAACTAACCGTATGCGAGGTACGCAACACCGCAATCTATCAATGCATATAGCGAACAAAATCAGACTAACTCATCTATTTTTATATGAAAATATTTTTTTGTTTTGACGTTAAAAATAATTGACAAAGTGCAAAAAAATAATCTAGCTGCACCTTTGGAGGGCGCACTTAATAGTGTATGCACTATATATGAACATCAAAATTGAGGGAGGCTCCAGACCAAAACGGCTTTGTACTCGTCTTGATCATGCATCTAACACCAAACATCCGGATATTGCTATTTGGAAAAATAGTGACACTCCAACACAACAATACCCACCTCATATCCGATTTCGCCTCAATGCGACAAGACACTAGCAAAGCGCTGACGCTACAATGCCGCTTTGACTGCGGAAATTGACCATGAGTAAAGTTCTAATTTCAGTGCTGGGCAGTGATCAACCCGGTATATTGTCCAGTGTATCCAAAGTTATTTTCGAGCATCAGGGCAATATCGAAAACCTGAGCCAGACCCTGCTGGACCAGGTCTTCGGAGCACTGCTACAGGTCGACATGCCTACCTCCGCCGACTGTACCGCGCTGCAATCAGCACTGCAAGAAACCGGAGCCGCACAAAAACTGTTTATAGGCGTCTATCCTTGGACCGGTGAATCCAGCTCATGGCACCAGCAGCCGCCACCGGTTCAGCCTTATATCGTCACAGTGATCGGACCAGACCGCTTGGGCATGATCGCCGAAGTTTCAGACTGCCTGTTTCGCCACGGCATCAACATCACCAACCTGCACGCATCTTTTACCGGCGGCGACCGGCCACTCGACAGCCTGATGGTGTTCGAAATCGACATCCCCAAAGCCACAGTGATGAACGATTTACGGACGGATCTGCAAACCAGTGCCAACAAGCTGGAACTCGAAATCAATCTGCAACATCGCAAAATCTTTGATTCTGTCAGCAATATTCTGACCTGATCGCCACCTCTTACCGCGGAAATATTCATGACAAATCTAAAAGAAATTGTCTCTACCCTGCAAATGGTGCGGGAAGAAAACCTCGACTTACGTACGGTTACCGTGGGGATTAATCTCACCAGTTGTGTCAGCGATGATATTGAAAAATTCAAACGCAAAGTCTTTCACAAGATCATGCGCACCGCTGGTGATCTCGTCACCACCTGTAAACGCATTGAGCGCCGCTACGGTATCGAAGTCGCCAACAAGCGGATTTCCATCAGCCCGATTGGCGTCGTCGCCGCCCCTTTCAACCGGGATCAGATGGTCGAAATCGCACTGATACTCGACAAAGCCGCCAACGAACTTGGTATCGACTTTATCGGTGGTTTCAGTGCTCTGGTCGAAAAAGGCATCAGCAGTGGCGATCGCGCGCTCATCGATTCGCTGCCCCAAGCGCTTACCGAAAGTCAGCGCGTCTGCGCCTCCGTCAATGTCGCCAGCACCCGAGCTGGCTTGAATATGGACGCGATCAAATTGATGGGCACTAAAATCAAAGAGGCCGCGGAAATGACCGCTGCCGACGATGGTCTGGCCGCAGCCAAATTGGTAGTCTTTGCCAACATTCCTCAGGATGTTCCCTTTATGGCCGGCGCTTATTTAGGTATTGGTGAAGCCGATGCCGTTGTCAGCGTCGGCGTCAGCGGCCCCGGCGTCGTCAAAGCCGCCCTGGAACGCGCCTTCGCCGAAGAGGAAAACGTCGACCTCAGCCGCGCTGCCGATGTCATCAAACAAACCGCCGCGCGCCTCACTCGAGCCGGCGAACTCGTCGGCCGCGAAGTCGCTGAAATTCTTGGATTGCCCTTTGGCATTGTCGATCTGTCTCTGGCCCCCACCCCCAATGCCAACGACAGTGTTGGCGAAATCTTTGAAGCGGTTGGCCTGCCAGCCATCGGCGCACCGGGCAGTACCGCATTCCTCGCCATGCTGAACGATGCCGTGAAAAAAGGCGGCGCCTTTGCCAGCTCTCATGTGGGCGGATTAAGTGGCGCGTTTATTCCCGTTTGTGAAGACCTGACCATTGCCCGCTCGGCAGTAGAAGGCACCCTGGTTCTCGAAAAACTGGAAGCCATGACGGCGGTTTGTTCGGTCGGACTGGATATGGTTGCTCTACCCGGCGATACCTCTGCCGAAATGATATCCGCCATCATTGCCGATGAAATGGCCATCGGCGTCATCAATAAAAAAACCACGGCCGCACGACTGATTCCCGCTCCAGGAAAGCAGGCAGGTGATCATGTGGTCTATGGCGGGTTATTGGGTGAAGGTCCCGTAATGGCGGTTAACCTGGGCAATCAAGACAATCGATTTGTGCGACTCGGCGGCCGCATTCCTGCGCCGATTCAGAGTCTCGTCAATTAACCCTTTTAAGGGCGCTGGCGAGATACACCGAACATTGTCGGCGTCAACGGAGCACCTAAGCCTCGTACTCACGCGTTACGATAACTTGCCATCAAGGTTGCGGCTGCGACAAACATGCCGCCGAAGATGCGGTTTTGCAGACGTTGATGACGCTCACTCTTCATAAAGCGCGACAACTGAGACGCGAGGCTGGCGTACCCAATCATCACAAAAATATCGACGACAATTAAGGTGATTCCCATAACCAGGTACTGGGTCATATGGGTTTCCGCCTGAGTGTTAATAAACTGCGGGAAGAGCGCCAACAAAAACACCGTCGCTTTGGGATTGGTGAGATTGACGAACGCGGCCTGCCAAAACTGTCGGGACCTGGACTGAAGGTTTGATCCACTATCATCAAACGACAGTGGCGGCTGCGTCCACTTCCTGTAGCCCAGCCATACCAGATAACCCACCCCAACCCATTTAACGATTTCGAACGCCAGCGCAGAAGACGCCAATAACGCCCCCAGTCCAACCCCGACCATGATGATTTGAGCACCGTAACCAAGCTGCAACCCCAAAATCGCCGGCAGCGTGTTTTTAACGCCGAAGCGCAAACCGTTGCTCATAGTGTTAACGGCGCCAGCGCCAGGTGAAACGGATATCAGGACAGAGGCGACAAGAAACGCCAGCCAGAGTTCGAAAGTCATGCGTGGAAAGGCCCCCAACAACACCTTGCACAGTCGCAAGGTCGAAAAGGCTGAGTAGGCTTGAAAAAAAACGGCAGGTCAATGCCTGCCGTTAATTCAGTTCATAGGATGCGATTGCTTAACCTAACCGCCCCATACCACCGTGTCGGGTATCTGGTAGCGCTCGTCATCGACCTGAAGCGTATTAAACTCACCCAACCGCAACACCGCAAAAGTTCGCTCGCCATCTTTACCGCTTACCGCAACCGGCTGCCCTAGGCGAAAGTGCACAACACGACGTTGATCATCACCGGTTTGAATCACCACACTGGTATCACCTCCCCCTGCGCGCGCCACCGCAAAACTGCAATGCACCATCGGCTGAGAGAGTCCCTGAGCACAGGGCAATTTCCCCTTGGCATCAATTCGGCCCGCGGCTAAACGTTCCGGAGCATTAGCCGGGCCGGTAATGACTTTGCCATCGCTTGACTGCACCGCCATCAGCGAATAAACCGGCACAAATCCCTCAATGCCGGAATCCAGAGATTTCACTCGACACCAAACTCGCTTTTCTGCCTGCTCACAACCGAGATTATCCAGCACACTGCCGGGATTCACCTCAGCCAGGGTCTCCGCTTCGGCACTGGCCTGCTCACGAATGGCCAGAAACTCCGTACGCCCCATGACCTGCCACACTCTCGGCCCACCATCACTGGCTGACGGAGGTGCAGACACCAGGGATTGAGGAATCGCAGCCGGGCGCTCGGGCTCCTGCTGAGGCTCCAGCGTATTTTCAATTTTAGCGAGCGGAGCCGGCGCGGACAGTGGTCGCCACTGATATTGCCCCCGATCGTTCATCAACGACAGCACCAACTTGCCATCATTGATCGAGAAGCTGTCGATCCTCTCTGCTCGCTTCACAAAATCGGCTTCCATCGGTTCAGCACCACAATCGTCGCTGCCGGAAACCAGAGCATCAAACCGGAAACGACCGTCTTCCGCCTGCCATTCACCTTTGGCTTGGTTACAACCAATTTTTAGTGTCGCCGTGCCGTTGTCATAAAGAGACATGGAAATGGCAGCGTCTGAGGATTCCGCCGTGGCCGCATCCGTCTGAGAACCCGGCGTGAAGGACTCCAGTTGCCAGCGGGTGTTCTCCAACGCTGTAACATCGGCTCCTTCAGCCTGCACGGCAGCGGCTCCCCCAACACATTGAGCGGCCATTAAAAACGGCCAACAGCGCCGCATAAAATCGTTTGTTGTCATGGTTTTCTCCTGTGAGCCGGATCATCAGAGCCGCCGGAAACTCATCGGCATCCTCTGACGTACAAACGATCATACTCCCGAGTTTATTGGGAACTCAAACACACCTGACACGGGTGACAACATTACTTACGGTAAACGTACAAGGTGCCAAACCGGTTTTTACCAATATCTTTTGGGTTGTAAAACAAGCCCTGCAGAGAAAGGCTAAGAGCCGTGATGACACGCATCAATATGGGCAGATTCTTATGATGTATCGAGCTTATACCTCAGGAGTATTTTGAACCGAAATTTACACGCTCGAGAGTGAATATAAGCCACCTCTCGCCAACACACATTCAATTCAGGAGATGACCAATGGCCAAGATACTGATTATTGCTGGAGACTTTGTTGAAGATTACGAATTGATGGTGCCCTTCCAGGCCCTACAAGCCATGGGGCACCAAGTGGATGCCGTGTGCCCGGATAAAACCAGTGGCGACACCGTCAAAACCGCCATTCATGACTTTGAAGGCGATCAAACCTATACCGAAAAACCCGGCCATCTCTTCGCCCTCAATAAAGATTTTTCAGGCGCCAGTGAAAGCGATTATGACGCCCTGTTGATTCCCGGCGGACGCGCTCCGGAATATCTGCGGTTGAACAACCAAGTAATCACATTGGTACAAGCCTTCGCCCAAAGCGGCAAGCCCATTGCAGCAGTCTGTCATGGCGCACAACTCCTGGCAGCGGCGAATGTCATCGAAGGTCGCAAGATCTCCGCCTACCCGGCCTGTGCGCCAGAGGTGAAACTGGCAAACGCGGAGTATGCCGAGATATCGGTAGATGCAGCCATTACCGACGGCCAGTTTGTCACCGCCCCTGCATGGCCCGCCCATCCAGAATGGCTCAAGCAATTCAATGCCTTATTAAATTCGTAACGTCGGCTCGCCCTCTTCTACCTTGACGCTCGCGACCACCTCCGAGCGTCCCCCCTCCATTTGTCGCGACATTCTCCGATCTTGCCCTAAAATATACCCTGAGAAGGTTTACAAATGCGTCCTGCAAGGGCTCTAATGTGTCCCAACAAATGGCACTGCTGGCTATTGGGAGCGACCGGCTATGACGATGACTCAGTGATTCACCGGCCCAACGTTCACTGACACATAGCGACCTCACGACGCGGGACGACAGCAGTGTGGCACCTGGAGGAGGCAATGCAAGGAAGTCACGCGGAACCCGCCGCCGAAGACGTGCATCGCTGCCAAATGGCACTGATGTTTACCGACATCGTTGGCTATTCCCAATTGATGGGTGAAAACGAGTCCCAGTGCATCGCTATGCTTGGCGATTATCGCCGCATTTTGATTTCCCGTATCAAAGAACAACAGGGTACAGTCGTTGAATTTATCGGCGATGCCATCTTTGCACGCTTTCCCTCCGCCAATGCCGCTGTACACGCCGGTCTTGCCATTCAGCGGGGCCTAAAAACCTACAATCAAATGCGCGACAGCGACCTGCCACAACTGCAGGCTCGAGTGGGCATTCACCTGGGGGATGTCACCCTTAGAGATGGCGCCGTCTTTGGCGACGACGTCAATATCGCCGCGCGTTTGGAACCGCTCGCTGTCGCTGGCAGCATCTGCGTTTCGGAACCTGTCTATGAGGCGGTTCGAGACAACCTGCAAATTCCGAGCTTGCGCCTCGGCGTACAGCGACTGAAAAACATCAACCGCAAAAAGATCCGCGCCTGGCTGCTGCACCCTGACAAAATATCCCTCAAGACACGCGCCCACTACTGGAACCGCCACACCCAGGATTTCGTTCTCAAATACCGCTATGCGGTAGCGACCCTGGGCTTTCTGATGCTGGCGGCGTGCGTCTACTTTATTCCCCGTCTGCTGGTCCCCGGCTACGATGCCAACTATCTGGAAATTGCCCAATTCCGCAATGTTACCAATGAGAATGGTGAGCCAGACTACTTCAGCGGAGGCATCACCGACACGCTGCGCGCCCAGTTGGCCGATGTTCGAAACCTGTATGTGGTCGACCCAGACGAAGGGGTACGCGGCCCCGTGCGACTGCAAGGCAGCGTGCAAAAAATTGGTGACAACATCCGCATTGCCTGGCAATTGATTCGCCGCAAAAGCCAAACCCAAATTATCGGCGGCGTGCTCGATGGCGTTTACGACGATATTTTTATACTGCAAGACCAACTGGTCGCCGATATTGCAACACAACTGGAAAAAGAATTTCGAATTCCCGTGCTGCGCCCGACTACGCCACGGGTAACCAGCGACTTAACGGCATATAGCTACTATCTGAAGGGGATGGAGGGGTTACAACAATCGGATTCCCATAACTCCCTCGACAATGCGATCCAGAATTTCTCAAAAGCGCTGATTCATGATCGGGAATTTGCGCTGGCGAATGCGGGTCTTTGCCGGGCTTATCAACATAAATTTTATTTAACACGACAATTAGACTGGGCTACACGCTCAGAGAACTATTGTAAACGCGCACAAACTCAGGACGATACAATATCCGAAGTATATATATCCCTAGGCACACTTTATCGACACAAAGGCTTGTACTCAGATGCACTGATGCAATTCGAGCAAGCATTACGTTTAAAGCCTGAGAACATAACTTCGAAACTTGAAATAGCACGAATATTAATTTCACAAAATTTAATAGATAAAGCAGAGCTAAAGCTACTAAAAATAATCAAGGATAACCCAAATAGCTGGAGAGCCAGACAAGCACTAGCCTCGCTTTATTTATCTAATGGCCAATTCGATAATGCGATCACCACTTGCAAAGAAATCCTTAAAATCACCCCAGAAAATAATATTGCATATAGCAATTTAGGTGCAGCCTACCTTTACCAAGGTAATTATGCCAGTGCTGCAGAATCATTTGAAAAAACCCTTACTTATATGCAAAGTAGTTGGGGCTTTTCTAATGCGGGAACAATGTATTATTTTTCTAAAAATTACAAAAAAGCTTCAAAGATGTTTTCGCAAGCAATAAAATTAGCACCGGATGATTACAGGTTATTTATTAATTTTGGAGATGCCTTACGACAACTAAATCAGCAGGACGCAGCAAAAAAAAGTTATGAAAAAACTATAAAGCTTGCACTAAAAGGTCTAGAGCTCAATGAGCAGGATGCTCAAATATATCAGTATCTAGCTCTAGGATATTTTTTCACAGGGAAGATAGAAAAGGCACAAATAAATATGAATAAAGCAATTTTATTAGCCCCAGAAAATATAGATGTTATGTATGCAAACACTCGCTTACAATCACTACTGGGAAAACCAGAATCAGCAAAATTAGCATTAAAGAAATTGATTGAAGCAGGGTATTCAGAAAAACTAGCAAAAGCTGACCCTGACATATCAAATGTATTCGTCACCTCTGAAAACCTCTGAAACTAGCTGGTAAATCACACATATACTTTCTAAAAGCGTCCATTTTATCCATTAAAAATATATAACGTGAAAGGAATTTAGCATCTAACAAGTAACAATTAATTTTTTAAAAAGTGTTAGCCCAAATATTAAAGAAAAAATGAGAAATATTGAGTCGGTATAAAACATCAACCCAAACCCGTAAATCACTATAGGAATACCAAATGGAAGATATTGTTATAAATATATCACTTAATGACAATGGCGATATCATTGTTGAACCTGAAACTGTCGAGCTCTACTGCGGACAAAATATTACATGGGTAGGATCACATGATTTCAAAGTTGAATTTCCTCTGAAAACGCCACTCCTGAAAAAATCGATTAATTGCAGAGGTACTAAAAGGATTAACGGAATAATTTCTAAAAAGCTAAAAAGAAAACTAAAAAGGAAAAGATATACCAACATACCTTATAAATATGATATTCATATGGACGGAAAAATACTCGACCCACATTTAATTATTATTGATTTTTAGCTATTTATTGCAACTCACAGTTTCTGCTAGTGAAACTGGCAGATCAACAGGTAGAGTCAGCGCCTTTCTCAACCAAGAGATAAGCGCTGATTAATAATGAATGATAATCATCCGAGGGCCAGCTTTGATATCACTTTCAACCCTCATATCGCATCTCCTTAAATTTTCCAATTAAAAATATCTATTTCAAAATCAAATTACAACACTCTCAAAACCGCCAAAGCTATGACGTCGTCTTTAGTGGCACGATAATCATATGTGGTCCGGCCTTGATGTCGGTTTCTACTTTCATAACACTTCCCCAAAATATAAATAGGTATGAATAACAGCAATAAGAAAATCTATCTACTGTCTAATAATAATCATAAACGGCCCAGCTTTGATGTCACTTTCAACCTTCATACTGCTTCTCCTAAAATTTAGAAAATATATTTGTCTATTCAAAATCGAGCTACAATACTCTAAACAACGTTAAAGCTATGATGTAGCCTTTTGTGGCATGATAATCATATATGGTCCAGATTTGATATCCGTCTTCACGTTCATTCCATTCTCCGAAATATAAAAAAGTAAAATGGTATAAATATTTCTTGTCAGGCTTTATACCTTAACAATGATTATGAAAGGCCCAGCTTTAATATCAGTTTCTACTTTCATATTACCTCTCCTATAACTATTCCAATAAATTTATCAATTCAAAATCTAGTTACACGCCTCTCAAAACTGCCAAAGCTATGAGGTAGTCTTTTGTGGCATGATTATCAGATGCGGTCCGGCCTTGATGTCGGCTTCTACTTTCATAACACTTCTCCAAAATATAAATAGGCATGAATAACAGCAGTAAGAAAATCTATCTACTGCCTAATGATGATCATATAAGGTCCAGCTTTAATATCACTTTCAACCTTCATACTATTTCTCCTAAAGTTTTCCAAACAAACTCATCAATTCAAAATCGAGCAATAACACGCCAACCATCACACAGCTATTACGTAGCGTCTAGCGTCTAGCGTCTAGCGTCTAGCGTCTAGCGTCTAGCGTCTAGCGTCTAGCGTCTAGCGTCTAGCGTCTAGCGTCTAATGATGATTATATAAGGACCGACCTTGATATCTGTTTCATCTTGCATTTCATTGCTCCTAATATTTTTCACATCTCCAACTAAATTTGATAAACGTGAATTTTAAAAACTCCCAAAGACTAAAACTCTCATTGAGGCATGATGATCAGAAAAGGCCCAGCCTTGATATCTGTTTCAACCTTCATACTATTTCTCCTAAAGTTTTCCAAACAAACTTATCAATTTAAAATAGAGCTACAACACTCTAAACAACGTTAAAGCTATGTCGTAGTCTTTAGTGGCACGATAATCAAATATGGTCCAGATTTAATATCAGTTTCTACTTTCATTCCATTCTCCGAAATATAAAAAGTAAAATGGTATAAATATTTCTTGTCAGGCTTTATACCTTAACAATAATTATGATAGGCCCAGATTTAATATCAGTTTCTACTTTCATATTACGTTCCCTTTAAAATAATGCGTTAACGCCAAATACTCAAAACACTAAATTTTAGAACACTAGTTTTAAGTGGAGTTTGATAAAACACAGTCCACATATATAAGGAGCGACAGCGTGTTGCTATGCAAAAAAGCTAAATATATCCAATCGATTTTGGACATACTCTGTTAAAACTGAAATTTCAGACTAATAACTTAACCGATATTTTCCAAGCTCAAATAATGTTATTCGCGCCATTATTTCTCTCTCATTTTGGCATTAAATTCTAAATGCACTTTCATCATATTACGGGTGCGCAATTACCATCAGTGCTTTTGCATTTTCTCTGACACAGGTTAGCGCCAGCTTGGCGTTTTCAGGATCCAACGCGGCGATACTTTCATCCAAAATGGTCAAATCAGCACTTTGTAGCAGCGTCCTTGCAATAAAAACCCGGCTTTTTTCTCCGTGAGACAGTTGCCATCCAGTATCACCGACTAACTGCATCATTCCACCGGGCATTCGTGAGAGTAAATCGCCAAGCCCCAAAGCTTGGCAGACGTAAAAGGCGTCTCTTATGGCGTCCTCACCGGGTGGCCACTCTCTCCCCATTAGTAAGTTAAAACAAAACGGCCCCATAAAGATGTGATTTTCTTGAAACTGCGGTGCAACAACGACTTTCTTTCGCCATAACGGAAGCCCCAAAGACGCGACGTCCATTCCACTCAATAGCAGGACACCACTACTTGGTCTAACCGAGCCTGTTAAAATCATCGCTAACGTCGATTTACCACTGCCAGATGCTCCCTGGAGTAAAATACGACTCTGCTCATGACAGGTGAAATTACAATCTTCTAAAACTGTCCGCTGTCGATCCGGATAGCTGAAACGAATATTTTTTACCGCAAGATCCACCTTGCCATTTTCGGCAAAATCCACTTGGGCTGGTGAATGCTTAGCATCGACGGCTGCAGCCACCAGCGGTTTTATTTTGCGCCACGCGGCAATTGCCCGTGCGATATCAGGCGCACCCTGCGCCAGACTGGTCAACGAACGATATACCAAGATTGTTGCGCCAATACCTATTGCCAGACCATAAGTGGTCGGCTCGTCTTTTAAAATTCCCGCAGAAATAATCCCCAGCGCTAAAAACAGCCAGCCGTAGGGTAAAAGAGATATCCATACAGCAATAGCATCTTTTTCTTTCGCACACTTCAAATAGCCCAAGAGGTCTTTGTCTTCATCATCATGGCGATACGCAGGATTTTCCTGAGCTAGGCGAGTGCGATGCCCCACCATACTTTCAACTAGACTGTTGGTAATCTGAATTCGTTCTTTCGCCCACCGATCTATGCGACCGCATAGAATGGCGATAAGCAAGATGCTAATAAACATCCAAATTGCTAACGCCAAAAACAACATAACGCCATCAACACCCGTCAGTATCACGATGGCTGCAATGACGATTTCAACGAGTGCTAGTGCAGCTTGCACACCACCGCTAAGGGCAAGAGTTTCAAATTCATTCGATTCAATGACACGCCCAAGCAGCTGCCCAACGCCCTGTTTTTTAATGGCGTCTGTATTGATATACATCGCACCGGTAAGCAAATACCGTTTCAATATGCAACCCAGGCCAATCGTGAAAGACGCGCGATAGTGCATATGCAACAGCATCAACGGTACCGTCGTCACTAGACACAAGCCCCATGCGGCCATCCATCCCTGGTCAACCTTACCGTCAATGGCGCCAGCACCTAAAATAGACCAGGATAACAACCAAAATATGTAGAACGTGATATAGCTCGCTATGGACAATACCAATGGCGTGAACAAACGGCCATGGCGCATATGCGCCCATAAACAGGCACCGGGTTGCGGACGCAGATGCCATAAACCACCGATCGCTTTGGTCGCCAGGGCTTGGTCATACAATCCTTGAACAACGCGTTTACGGCGCTTCGGTTTAATCTTCGCCATCGCTACCGTTTCCGCAACGGAGTCAGCAATTTCTTGCTCTAGAGGTGCTCGAAGGGCAGACGCCAAATATTGGATAGAGATGCTCAACACTTCCGCAGAAGGCGTTATGAGCCTAACCTTCTTACTATTCGCTCCGATAATTACCAACAGCAAGCATTCACTATTATCGTTTATTGCAACTAAACCTGGCGCCAGCCCTCTTAAGGCATCTTTAATACCCGTGTATTCTGCAGTCAGCCTTAGCGCGTCAAATCCATAGTCGCTTGAAACGTCTTCAATTCGATCGAGAGAAGCGCAACTTGTCCACGATTTCGGCCGCTGTGTTGGACCAGCATACCCCCCCTGCTCGACCAATGCAGATAAGGCTTCATGCAATTGTGACTCTTTCCAAGCCAATCGAGGTAATTCAACAAACATCAGTGTTTAAATCAGAGGGTGTTCGTAATCTGCCATCTCTGAGCATGTAGTTCTGCCATCGATCGGCATGCCACAAATCACTTTGTAACTTTGTATCAGCAGCGTAAAAATGAGAAAGCCGTGAATTTTCTACCGCCAGTAAACTTTGTGGCGTTCCTTGCTCCGATATACAACCATTTTCAACAATAATGACTCGATCAAACTGTAACGCTTCCGCGATATCATGGGTGACATGCAGTAAGGTCGCGCTCTCAAATTTCTGCCTAAAACAACCCAACATTGCTTCTCTACTGGAACGTTGTAATCCGCGAAACGCCTCATCCAAAATAACCAGCCTTGAATCCTCTCTTAAAAGCGCTCTGGCCAATCTAACTCTCTGGCCTTCTCCTCCAGAGAGTAGTCGCCCCCCTTCTCCCAAAGGCGTCTGCATGCCTTCAGGCAATTCGCCAATAAGATCTTGCAGATCTGTTTTTTCGAGGGCATAACTCATACCATTCGCACGATCACTGTCTGTAGTTCCATAGCAAATGTTGGAATAAAACGACTGGTTCCATACCTGTACCGTGGGATCGACCCAAGTTAAATGTCGACGAATTCGTGCAACGTTAGCGTCACTATGGGGCACTCCATCTACAGAGAGCTGCCCTTGATGCGGCTTGAACCACCCTAAAAGCATTCCGACCAAAGTTGATTTTCCTGAGCCTGAGGGTCCAATGATCGCTACATGCTCACCAGCCTTAATCGCTAAATTTATGTCGTTTAGTATCGTTACGCCGGATGCTTTGACTGAAATATCGGTGAATGAAATGTCTACGCCAGCCCCAGGAGCACGGTCATTAGAATGATCTTCGGATATCGGGGACTGAATCTCCGGCGCGGAAAGCGGCTCTAATACTCTTAACGTGCGGCTCCGTATCTCAGGTACTTGCCGCAATGAGGCCGCAAGTTGTTGACCCAACGTAGGCAGACTCAAAGTCCAGTATGCCAACAACAGCACCGAACCGGCCCCCGCAGACTGATGAACATGATTCATCACTAACCAGGCAGACAAGCCAAAGCCCACAAGCAGCTGCACACCTTCCCCCAGGATAGAAAACTTGTGGAAACCTGCAGCAGCTTGTGCCCAACTCACTGTAAGCCCTTCGTGCTCAGTCGCCATGGGTCGCTGCGCAGAGTGGGATTTTATCGCCAGACAGCCCAGCAAGGCGTCCAAATAAAACCTACCCAGCGCCCCCTCATGGGTCCTTACTTTCATATCGCGATCATATAAGAAAAAGCAGAAAAACAGCGGTAAAATTACAGATGAGAGCGTTATGGTTAGCGCAAGCGGCGCTGAACTACTATCCAACCATATGATGCCTAAAAAGGTAAACAGCAACCGAAAGAACAAGCCGACAACGTTTTCGAATAGCAGAGAAAACTGACTGAGAGAGTGCAAACTTTGAGCGCGCTCTGCCATGTCAGATATGAGCCGACTTTGAAAATACCGATCATTAAGCTTTGGAATTTTTTCTAGAAAGGCTACCCTTATAAGCATTTCTATTGAACGACCTGCGCGCAAGACGATGGATTTAAGAAAAAAACACAGCAATGCGGTAACCAGGATAAAAATCAATAGCGCCGCAATTCCACCAATCCTTTGGCCGGTTAAATGTAACTCTTGGCTTATCTCCATCAGACCACGTAGCAACAACGCTTCAACCATGACAAAAATTGCGGAACTTATAATTGCTACAATTAAAACGATTGGTGTTAATAGCCCTAGCTGTTTAAGCGATCTAAATAATCCTGCGTAAGCTCTCGTCTCAGGCTCATTAAGTACCCGCTGGAGATCATCATCACTGGTAGGGGCCACAACCGGCTCGCCATCATCGGGAACTCGAACTTTAACAACGACAGCCCCGGTCATTTGTAGTGCAGAATCACTTGAGTCCGGATCTACGGCTTCTACGCTCCAATCCTGTGCCGCAACGGCTTTTCGATGACTGAGGTTTTCCTCAAAAAGCGCCTTCAGTAGATTTTCAGCGTCTTTGCCTTTCGAGACACCCCGTGCTTTTGCTAACGCCATCGTGGTCCGCGTCGCTGCATCCAGCGCGGCAATCGCCTGCCAACCATTATCAACACTGGCAGCGGCGATCAGAGATTCAGCAGCAGAGGATTGAATTTTCATTTGCCGCATCCGCTCCCTCAAAGGATCGGTAAAGTCTGATGATCCGGCCCACCCTCGCCAAGCAGCTGCAGGCACTGCCATTTTATGGGCATAGAGACGTTCTCGTAAGTTATCGATATGAATCCAACTTCTTCCGACGGCAGGATCCATAATTTGGATAAATTGCCCCTGTCTTCGCCATAGAACGACGAAGTGAGTGGAACGATTTGGCAGTTGGACTACAGCAATTGCGGGCAGAACATTCGCAGACTTCAAAAAGACATGATCAACAGGGATCATGATTTGCTCCGCAATCATACCCAGATCTTTCGCAAGAGCCTCTATAGTATTGATTGATGTGCCGTCTACATCTGTGTGGCAAGCTTCTCTTAAGCGGCCGTAATTAACGGGCACGCCTAAACCATCCATTATACTTTTCAATGCAGCAGGACCGCAGTCCATACCCGATGTCTGAATCACTTCCGGGATTAAATATCGCATTTAAATCCTTATAACTTTCACTACATAGACTATTTTTCTATCAGCTTCCCGGCTATCCGCATAAGGAGTTCAAATGGCGAGACCTCTTCCAACTTCACTTCCACCATAACAGGCATTCCATGCTGAAGAGGAATGCTTGATACGTTTTTTACGTCTATATCCAAACGGACTTGTACAACACCATTTCTTAAATCCTTGGCGATTTTTTTTACTTTCACACTAGCACTTCGATACTGCGTCAACGGGAATCCGGAAAACGTTAGGCGCCCCTCTTGTCCGATGAATATTTTTCCCATCGCCTCTTCAGACGAAAAATTAGCCTCAACTTCGTAGGGCCCTTTCGGAACAAATGCCCCTAATCTATCGCCCTCATTCAGGTACATTCCCGGAAACAAATCATCTACTTCGCCAATGACGCCCGTGGTTGGCGCCAGTATCTTACTCTGCGATATCGCATGTTTAGATCGCCGCACACGTGCCGCGACGAATGATCTATTACGATCGATATCCGCCAGCTCTGTTTTTAAACGCTGAATTCGAATATCTCGATCATTTTTGTTATCTTCGTTAGACTTTTCAACGTATACGATATGACTGTTTTGGGCTTTAATGGCAGCTTCTAAGCGTTTGAAATTTGACTTCGCATCTCGCAATTCAATTTCAGAAACACCACCTCGGCCGTAAAGATTATCTAACCTGTATAAATTATCTTTTGCATGCTCCGCTTCAACTTGGAGTTCAGACAATCGTGCAGTTGCTGTAAGGTATTCAGCTTGCCCCTGTTCATATTCGAACTCTTTGCCAATCTCTATCGCACGTATTTCATCCCACAGACTTCTGTGTTCATTTTCTATTGCTGCCAATTCTGCCAGCGCTTGCTCAAGTTGAATTTTAAAATCTTCTGAATCGAGCTCAACTAACAACTGCCCTTTAACGACAGACTCGCCCAGGCTTGCGTAAATCGATTCAACGCGACCGTTTATTGGGGAATAGATCGGCAATATATTTGCGCGTACTTCAATCCGCGCATTTTCACTTGTACTGTAGAGGGCAACAGGAACGGTAAAAAGCCAAACAAGCCACACAGCCATAATAAACAAAGCTGCAATAAGCCCATAATTTCGACGATTTGAACTGTCAGCAGAAATGGCAGCCAACGTATTTACAAATGGTATAGACACATCCAACGTTCCTTATCTGAATGTCATATCAAATTTTTATTTATACACCAAGACGCTGTATTGCTTATAGAAATTTAATCTCCAAATATGGTCCATTAAAAAATACCATGAGAAAACGTCACTGAAATCACTTAGTGTTTTAGCGAGATATGAATGTAGCAGATTTAAATTTTCGAAATAAAATATAACACCATACTGGCTTACATGGCAGCCTACGGCCATGATAAATCAGAAGATACTAAAAAATTTTTTTTGCATAACTGCCAGAGATTCGAACTCCACCTCCCCCTATAAAGAAGTAGATCGCGCCAAAAACCAAGCCTCGACGCCTTAAGCAACAAATAAAAAGATTTTATTCACGCCAAAATATTATTGGATATCTGCAAAAGTTATTAGAAATATTCACTAGATCAATATATCGGTATGATTTCACCTCCAAGCAATAAGAAAGACTAAAGATATAGCTAGCCCATTCATTGAAACCATGGCTGAGAGTAGAGCGACATTAACCAAACATTGATCATCCGCTCTAATCATCAAGCTCCAAAGTCAAAGCCGTCTTTTTTATAAATTCAGTCAGTACTTATATAATCACTCCTATCAATTTGTGAGCCATCCCACGGCTCTCTTGAGAGGTTCTGCTACTCTTCTTAAAGAAGTGCCTCAATACGCTTTACGATTCGGCGATTTTCCTTTCCGCGAATCACACTAGCGATTCGACGCCTTAGCCCTTTCCCGATTCACTCGCAATTCGATTGTCTTTTATGAACGTCAAAAATATCCCTCTGCCTCGTCGGTCTCGTTCGCTGCTGGCCAGTGCCTGCCTACTTGCCACACTATCCCCATACAGCCTGGCGAACCCGCCACCGGTGGAGCATTTTAGTCGCTTGCCGAGCTTACAAATGCCGGATTTGTCGCCAGCCGGGGATCAAATGGCCTACGTAATTAATTCGCTGGATCCGGAATTAAGCATGCTGGCGACCATGAACTTGCAAACCAACAAGGCAAATTATCTGCTGAGGCTGGAGAATACCCAGGCCAGGGTCAACTGGCTGAAGTGGGCAAACAACGACTATCTACTGGTCAGCGTTCGCTATGCCGCCAAACGCCATGGGACTGACACGACAGAGACCCGCTTGTATTCCATTAAGGCAGATGGCAGTGAAGAACTAAAACTGCTGGTCAAACCACGGGCGACCTTCGGTGGCAGGGAGCACCTCTCCCAAATTCAGGATACGGTGATTCACACCTTACCCAATGAGCCGGACCATATTTTGATGGCTCTGGATGCAGAAAGCGCGAACATGCCATCGGTTTATAAGGTCAACATCCACAACGGACGCAAGTCTCGGGTAGAGAAAGAGCGGCTGTCGATTCGCGACTGGATCACCGACCAACAGGGGCGGGTTCGCATTGGCCAGGCACTGAGCTATAACCGAGGCGATGCGGCGATTTATCACAAAGGTTTGGGCAAGAAAGATAAGTGGGAACCCATCTTTAAATACAACGCCTTTGAAGATCCGGACATTACTCCCCTGGGCTTTGGGGCGGACCCAAACGTTCTTTTCTATATCGCTTACCAGGACGACAAAAAAGCGCTGTTTAAAATGGATCTGACCAGTCAGGAAAAAACACTGGTCTTCGCCGACCCGGAGCGAGATGTCGAAGGCTACCTGATTCGCTCCCCCAAAAGTCAGGATGTGGTTGGCCTTTACCACATCGGCTTTGAAAAAGGTTACCAGTATTGGAAATCGGATCAGGCAGACTTGCAAAAGGTCGTCGAGGTGACGTTTCCAAAGATGAGCAACACCCTGGTGGATTTTAGTCGTGACGAGAATGTGTATCTGCTCTACAGCGAAAATGACGATGTGCCAGGCACCTACTATTTAGGCGACAAGAAACTCGGCAAGCTTCGCGTCATTGGTAGAACCTATCCGGAGCTTCAGTCACAGCCACTGGTTCAGCACGAACTGATCACTTACAAAACCCGCGACGGAGTCGAGATTGAAGCCTATTTGAGCCTGCCGCGCGATACAGAAGGCCCAGTCCCAACTTTGGTTTTCCCTCACGGTGGCCCCCACGCTCGTGAATACGGCGGATTCGATTACTGGACCGCCTACTTAACCAGTCGTGGCTATGCTGTTCTGCGACCGAATTTCCGCGGCTCTTCTGGCTATGGCCGAGCCTTTGCCGAAGCGCAGATGCAGGGTTGGGGCTTACAAATGCAGGATGATTTAACCGACGCCGCGCACTGGCTGGTGAGCGAAGGCATCGCGCAGAAGGATCGCATGTGCATTATCGGTGGCAGCTATGGTGGCTATGCGGCGTTGATGGCAGCGACGAAAACCCCTGACCTCTTTAAGTGCGCCGTGTCGTTCGCGGGTGTTAGTAACCTGAAACAGCTTGTGGACGAAAGCCATGACTATGTGTCCAGCAAGTTTGTCAAACAGCAGATTGGCTCAAAGTCCGCGGATTTAAAAAGCCGCTCGCCCTATTATCAGGTGGAAAACATTCAGATTCCGCTCTTTATCGCCCATGGCGAGATGGATCGAGTCGTCGATGTTGAGCAAAGTCGCCGCATGGTGAAAGAGCTACAAGACCATAAGAAATCCGTTGAGTATTTGGAGCTAGCCGACGGAGATCACTTTCTGTCCGTACAGGAAAATCGTCATGCATTTTTTCGAAAGCTAGATCAATTTTTAGCTGAAAACTTGTCATTGCCGTAACGCTTTAACACTCATTAAAATTGACAGACAGGGAACCTGAAATCGGTTCTCTGTCTGTCGCACAAGCCCTCATTAATACGGGCGAAGACTGCAACCGCACCCCCTCTCTTTTGCAATTTCCCTCCAACAGAGCTTTCTGCCTGCGCTCACAATTCGACTCGGTTAGAAGGTTTAGACGTTGATCTCATACAAAAGCAAACGTGGCGCACACTTTCCTTTCATCCCCGTAGCGAAGCGACAGTAATGGCCTTTTGGCTCACGTTTTTTGTTCTAGACTTCAACTACCTTGACCGGATTTAGGCGGAAGAAAAATAGCGAGTATGGGGCATTTTTAGAATATGCAAATCCGCTCACTATTCTTCCTATCCACCAACTCAATTTCGCCAAGAATTTACAGCAATTTAAACATATCGAATGTTTTATCCTCGTCTAAGTCAGCGTACATAGACGTTTTAGTGCAGTAAGTCTGACATGAATCGACTCCGAACACTTTTACATGGCCTGCCGCCAACTCAGTTATTACTGGTGATTGCGGTTTCCGCACTGGATGGTTTATTCCAGGCCTTAGGGGTTGCGTCCATCATGCCCTTTATTTCTTTGTTGGCGGATCCGGAAACCGCCACGAACAGTCGCTACTTCGACTATTTGCAACCACTGCTCCCCACCAGCCTCAGTGATAACTTGATTTTGGCAACCGGGCTATTGGCGCTTTTTATTCTAATTCTGAGCAACGCCATTAGCATTCTCGATTACTGGCTATCACTAAACGTTTTCTGTCGTCACCAGTATCGGCTTTCGACACAAATGCTGGGGCGCTATCTCAGTAAAGGCATACTCGAATTTAATCGCCAGAAAGTCAGTGATATGAGCACCACCATTCTTTCGGAAATTGAGCGAGTGGTGATCGATACGCTGATGGCGACGGTTGGCTTGATAGCCGATCTGCTGGTGATTATCTGTGTTTCCGCGCTCATGTTGATGATCAATCCTGTCGCCACACTACTGACGGTACTTATTCTTGGCGGCGGCTATTTGGTTTTGCACTTTGTCACGGCGAAAGAAATTGAATCTCTCGGGTCACGTCACGCGGAGGCGGAAGCCGGCATGTTCAGCGGCTTACAGCAAGCACTGATGATGCACAAAGAGAGCCGACTCACTGCCAGTGAGCGCTGGTTCCTCGAAGGATTTCGAGCCCCCGCACGGAATGTCATGCGACTGACCCAGCGCTTTGAAATCCTCACCTTTGTGCCCGCGCAATTGCTAGAAGTGCTCACCTTCGTGCTGATGGTGGTGGTTGCTATTTATTTTAGCAGCCAATCGCAAACTCCTTCGGAGAGCATTACCATCATCGCCTTTTATGCCTTCGCGGCTTATCGGTTAATGCCCGTCATTAAATCGTTATTGAGCGGTGTCGAGACCTTCCGCTATGGCGCCAGCGTCGTGGATAAATTCGTTCAGGAGCTGAAAGAAAGTTCAGAGAAGGCCAACTCAACAGAGACAAACCTCTCTGAACAGCAGGATCTGGTGTTTAAGCGGGAACTGACGATAGAAAACCTCGGTTTTACCTATCCGGATTCAAACGAAGCCACTTTTCGCCATCTGAATGCCCGTATCCCGGCCAATAAACTGACGTGTATTACCGGCCCCTCCGGCTCCGGAAAATCCACCCTGCTGGATATTCTAATGGGACTGCTCGAACCGGACGAGGGCCGCTGGACACTGGATGATATTCCGCTAAGTAAACTTAAACACGACCAATGGCTAGAGCGCATTGCTTATATACCTCAGCAAGTGCAACTGCTTAACGCCAGTGTTGCCGCCAATATCGCCCTGGCAGAAGAACAGATTGATTCGACCAGGCTGACGGAAGCCGCCCGTCTCGCAGGACTTGAAAAACTCATCAACAAGAAATTAAGCCAGGGTTTTGACACACCCATTGGTGAAGGTGGCCACAACCTCAGCAGTGGCGAACGGCAGCGTATTGGCATTGCCAGGGCACTGTATCGAAACCCTAACATTTTATTTATGGACGAAGCCACCAACGAGCTGGACGACCCAACCGAACGCGACATCTTACTGCAATTACAGAAAATTCCTAACCTGACCATGATCTTCGCCACCCACAAAAAAGCAATCTGGGAAATGGCAGATCATTTGGTGACGATCAGAGAGCAACATCCATGAACGGCTGGACATTTGAGAAGCACACCACCCTGGAATCGGTGAAGGCTCTTGAAGATGCGTGGAATGAACTGCATCAGCATGCGGCCTACGCATCGACTTACAACGGATTTGACTTTATTTATCGGTCGCTGTCGCATTTCAGCCAACCGGATATCGAGCTCTACATTGTTGCCGGCTACCAAAAGGGTGTTTTACAGGCGATATTCCCGATGCAGATCTCTATCTATTCGCTTTACGGTTTTAAATACCGAGTGCTGGCCTATGCTGCGCAATGGGAAATCGACAAGCCCTACCCGCTACTGCGAGAAGATACGGAAGAACACGCCTGGCAGGCTTTTGCGCAGTTTCTGAAGCAGCAACGACGCGACTGGCACCAGATCCATTTGATGGAAATTCCTGAAGGCATGACGGGCATTCAGCCACTTAACGATGTTATGACTCGCCCCGGTTACTTCTTTCAAATTCGCCCAGACCGTAAATCTCCTTTGGTGAATCTGCGAGCCGACTGGGAAGAACGTTGGTCCTCCCATCGTAAGATGCGAAAAAAAGTCAACAAGATGCAGAAAGACCTGGGCGATGACTTTCGCTTTCAGGTGATTTCAGATGGCACCGATTGGGAAACCTGGTTAGCGGCGTACGTCGATATTGAATCCCGCGGCTGGAAGGCGGGCAAAGTCGGCATCGGTAAAAATGAGAAAACGCTCGCCTTCTACCGGGATCTTTTTTCTGACCTCGCCCACCGCAATGCGCTGGTGTTTGGTGTGCTTTTCTGCGGAGATAAACCCGTATCCATCGAAATCGCCTATCTGGAAGGCAGCAAGGTGTACTTCTCCCACGGCACCTTTGATGAAAGCTTTGCCAAGTATTCCCCAGGCATGGTTAGCACTTGCCTGTTATTGGAATATTTCCATTGTGGTCGCTACACCAGCGGTGATTATCTGGCAGGATATGCCAGTTATATTGTGCCCTGGGCTGACAAACTGCAAGCCAGCCAAAAAGTGTTTGTCTATCGTTTGTCAGCAACCACTCTGTATGTGATCGCACTAAAACTGTTGCGCAAAGTCGTCAGACGTATCAAGCCCGCAAAGGACGACGTGACGGGTATTCGTAAGGCGACGATTTGACCATGAAACGCCCGCTCGAAGCCTACGACATACGGCTCTATCGTCATGACCACGCCTGGAAGATCGACCGTCAGGCGTGGGAGTATCTTGCTGACCACTCAGTAACTCCAAATCCATTCTACGAGCGCTGGAGTTTAATCCCGGCGCTGAAACACCTTCGCGACGACCGGCGCATTGTTGTGGTTACTATTTACTTTGGCCAGCGATTGGTCGCACTTTTTCCTGTGCATGTCATCCAACCTCTACCATCCGCTAAATTTCTGTCAATCTGGAACTATAAAGACTGCCATCTTACGGACATTTTGCGAGTGGGACAGCTGCCCGTACTGGCTTTGCTGCGGAAGACCATGAAAAAACTGGGCGCGCTGTCGATAACGTCACCACACCATTCACCACCGGGCTTTCCACTGGGACACAAGTACCGTCTGCACAAACTACGGCAAGAGCGAAAAATTATTTCGTCGGAAACCACCTTTGAGTCGTGGCAGTCACATTTACCCCGCAAGGCCCGCAATGAAAACCGGCGCATCGTCAATCGCGCGCTACAGAAAGAAGGCCTGGTCTTTCGAGAAAGCGCGCCCGACGATGATGAAAATCAATGGCTGCAACGCTATATTGACGTGGAAAACAACAGCTGGAAGGCCGAGGATGGCAATCCGATTGCGGCATCTGATGCACGTCGCTGCTATTTCACGGACGCCATTCGCCTGGGCAGCCCCCTGGGAAAAATCGAGTTTCACGGCTTGTTTGATAACCAGCAGGCTGCTGCCATGGCCATTCGATTTAAAACCCAAAACCATGTCTACGAAGTGAAAACATCCTATCGGGACGAATACCGTAAGATCTACCCAGGTGCAGTTCTCGAAATTTTAACAATCGAAGATATACTGAACCGTAAGTTCACACTGGCGGACTCCTGTTCTTACCGCAACGATCTTGTCGATCGGCTTTGGCCCGAATCCATTCCCTACTATCGATCTCTGGTGTTTCGACACAGTTTTGTCAGTGGCATCGCACGTCGAGCCTATCGATTGTGGGTAAAACTGCAATTGCAGCCAACACAATCGTCCTGATCCGCTTTATTCGATGATGCCAATAACAACCTTGAAGCGCCATAAATCGCACCAGAAGATCTCTTTTGAGATCAACCAGCCAAGCCCGTTTCGAGCAAGTCTTCGAATAATGTTGGACCTGTTGGAGTCCAATTCAGCTCAGTACGAGAAACAATAGACGAAACGCTAAGATCACTACGTGCCAATTCAAAAAAGTGGCCAAAGTAGACCTTCCCCTCTTCTTCTGAAATTGACGCTACAGGCAAATTGAGTTTTTGGCCGACCACAGAAGCGATGGTTTTAAAGGGGACAGCTTCATCTGCCGAAGCCATATATTTCATACCACACTGGCCTTTTTCCATAACCAATCTAAATAGGCTAGCGACATCAGATAAGTGAACCCCAGCCCATTTATTTTCACCGTCACTTACAAAGCACACTTTTTCTTTTTCTTTCGCAATATCAATTAAGTGTGAAATCAATCCAAACTTATGTCGATTGTGAACTTGAGTCAAACCAACAACCATTGCGTTCACGCCTTTCTTTGCGCACAGAAGAGCGGCCTCATCTGAAGCGGCTCTTGGGTTGTGAATTCGGCTTATGGTACTAACATCATCAAGCGTATTTTTTTCATTACCCGTATAGAAGGCTCCAGAAGTGATAATCAGTGGCTTAGCAGTACCTATAAGCATCTCCCCCAGATGTAAAATGGTTTGGTGGTCACTTTCGCAATTTTTTAAAAACGTAGAGAAATCATGATTAAACGCCGTGTGTATAACCGCATCAGAAGCATCGATAGACTCCGCTAATGAAAGAGGCTTTTTTACATCACCAACAACCGCGTTAATACCCATATCTCGCAACTTATCGGCCGCCGCCTCTCTGCGAGCCAAGCCAATAACCCGGTATCCCATGTCGAGCAGTTCTCGACATATGGCTTGACCGACAAATCCAGTTGCTCCAGTTATAAACACCTGCTTCATAGTTGCACCTCCAAATCGAGTTTTTAGAATTGTAATTTGATGGTTGCTGAACTGAAGTAGTGAAATTATCATGGTATAAACACTAATAGGATAACTGCCATGCAAGAAACGGCGCTACACTTGGGCAAGTTTCTCAAAAAAAAGCGTGAAAGCCTTTCACCTGAGACCTTTGGGTATTCAAACCTAAGACGTAGAACGCCTGGCTTAAGACGTGAAGAGGTGGCGCAAAGAGCAAATATAAGTCCGACCTGGTATACATGGTTAGAACAGGGTCGTAGCGGACTTCCATCTAAAGAAGTTTTGGATCGAATTGCAAAAGCGCTGCTGTTGAGCAGTGATGAAACAGAGTACCTCTTTTTAACAACACTTGGGCATTCGCCACAAACAAACTACGCCAGCAGGGATAACATTTCCCATGACTTGCAATATGTATTAGATTCTTTATCCCCCAATCCCGCTCTGATAAGAAATTTGACGTGGGATATTTTGGGATGGAATATTCCAGCTTGCAAAATTTTTACAGATTATTCAAAACTCTCTATTCAAAAGAGAAACATCCTCAAATTGTTTTTTGTTCGGAAAGAATCGAAACGCCACAATAAGGATTGGCAATCGACGGCTAGGCTACTGGTTAGCGCATTCCGAGCAGATGTCGCCAGGCTAGGAGAAAAAGAGCATGTTCTTGCACTGGTAAGCGAACTTTCCACACAAAGTGAGGATTTCAAAAAACTATGGGCTTCTCAAGAAGTCATAGACTTTGGCTCGGGCATAAAAATTTTGAACAAGCCTAAGATTGGGCGCCTCTCTCTTTCTTACAATTCTTTCAGCGTATCGAACAATCCAGAATTATCGATGTTTGTCTACACGCCAGCAGACAAAGAATCTACAACAAAGCTAAGAAATATTGATCCTTCCTCATCACGGTCTTGAAGAATGATCAGGTGCGCTAGAAGACGCTACATGCGCAGCAATTTCCGCCCCCAGCCGAGCGTTATTCAGCACCAGTTGAATATTGGTATCAAGACTTGATTGACCGGTCATCTGCGAAATTTTTTCCAACAGAAACGGGGTAATGGCCTTGCCGGTAATCTGGCACTTCGTCGCCTCTTCCAGTGCATTAGCAATCACCCGTTCAATTTCTGCCGCAGGCATTGCATAGTCTTCAGGCACTGGATTGGCAACGACCACCCCACCCTCTAAGTCGCAATCCCACTTTGCGGACAAAAAGGTCGCAATGTCTGCGCTGGAATCAAAGCGGTAATCGACACTTTCGTCACTATCCCGACTGTAAAATGCCGGCAGCCGATCGGTTTGATAACCCAGTACGGGAACGCCGCAAGTTTCGAGATACTCCCGCGTCAATTTCAGGTCAAGGATAGATTTTGCGCCAGCGCAGACTACGGCAACACTGGTTTTGGCCAGCTCCTGCAGGTCGGCGGAGATATCAAAACTGGTCGCGGCACCACGGTGGACCCTGCCGATCCCGCCGGTTGCAAACACCCGAATCCCTGCCATAGCCGCAATAATCATCGTCGCCGCGACGGTGGTCGCGCCCATTTGCTTCTGGCTGATCACCCAGGGCAGATCCCGCCGGGAACACTTGATGACCGCTTGACCAGTGCGCGCCAACACATCGATCTCGTCATTAGAAATCCCCGCTTTTAATCGCCCATCGACAACCGCGATGGTCGCCGGAATGGCTCCCCGATCTCTAACCGCCGCCTCCACCCGCCGAGCGGTTTCGGCATTACGCGGCCAGGGCATGCCGTGGGAAATGATCGTACTTTCCAGGGCGACGACCGGCCGACCGTCGACCAGCGCCTGTGCCACTTCCGCGCTGACATCAAGAAATCTGTTCAAAGGTCGCTCCTTTACTCATTTGATTCTGGGGCCATCGGGGCGTGAACATTGCTGCCGCCCCAGCTGATTGTCGCAAGTCCGATACACTCATAACCAGATTAAGCACAGGCACTGAAGAACTGTAAATTTTCGCCGTAAGTCACCCGCTTTCGTTGCAATCCGTCGCCCCTGACCTTAGCATAAATGATAAACATTCTCGTTAAGGTCCGTGTAATCTACGCCCGGTAGCATTCTGCCAATGTGAACCAGCGCTGATGGATAAGCCGCTGCCTACCTCTGCGCCTCATTCTCTCGAACGCCTCACGGATCTCAACTCTTTCTACCCCATAGGGTAAGTCATTGATATTTCAGGATACAACGATTTATGGCGCTACCGTTTAAACGACGCTTCTGGAATTTGCGCAACTGGCACTGGGTCAGTTCTGCCATCTGCCTCATCGGCATGCTGCTGTTCTCTTTAACCGGCATCACCCTCAATCACGCCGCCAGCATTGAAAGCTCACCGAGTATTGAGGAAATGGATGCCCAAGTGCCGGACGAAATATTACCCGACCTCAATCGGCAGCGGCTAACCACAGAGTTTTCCCATTGGTATGCCGACACCACCGGCGACACCTTGCCCAACGGCGTTACCCCTCAGTGGAGCGATATGGAGTTATACGTTGCCATGCCCCGCCCCGGGGGAGATCGCTGGTTTAGTGTCGATCTGGAAACCGGAGAGTTTTATCAAGAATCCACGCACCGAGGAGTTATCGCCTATATGAACGACCTGCACAAAGGACGCAATACCGGACCGGCCTGGTCACTTTTTCTAGACCTGTTTGCCGTCGCGTCACTGATCTTTAGCATCACCGGCCTGCTGCTTCTGAAACGCTACAGTAAAAGCCGAGGCATTACCTGGCCACTGATCCTGGCCGGTTTCTTGATACCTGTTTTCTTTATCATGCTTCCCGCTCATGCCCATGCCGACGAAAACGCCGCGAGTCTGGACATCACCATTCCACGACTGAACGTGGCCGAGTATCACGCGCCTTACGTTGCCGTCTGGCTCGCAGACGAAAAAGGCAAGGCACTTGCCAACATCGCGGTTTGGTATGCGGAAAAACTCGAGGACGACGAAGGTAAGAAATGGTTGAAGGACATGCGCCTGTGGTGGCGACGCGCCGGTCGCAGTCAGGAACTGTCGATTGATGGCGTCTCTGGCGCCACCCGACGTCCAGGACAGCACACTGTCAGTCTAGCCTCATTTCTCGAACCTCTCGCCCCCGGCAACTATCAAATCAATGTTGAGGCGGCTCGTGAATTGGGTGGCCGTGAAGTCGTCACCCTGCCTATCACTCTACCGCTGGAAAAAGAGACCAACCTGCGTCAAGCGGGAGAACACGAGCTCGGAGAAATCACTTTAACCATGGAGTCCCGTTAATGAAAATGAAACCTTTTGTCGTTGCCAGTTTGCTGGCCGCCACCTTAACCGCCCCCTATGCATCGGCGCACCGTTTCTGGGTAAAACCAACCACCACAACCGTTGCCAAAACTGGCGAGTGGATCAGTTTTGATGGTGCCATCGCCAACGGTATTTTTTTCCCTGATCACGTTGCGATGCCTCTTGACCGACTTTCCATAATGGCACCGAATGGCGATGAGGTGCCTATGGAAAATGCGCACAAGCTCGCCTACCGCAGCGTATTTGATCTACAGCTTAACAAGACAGGCACTTACAAAATTTATAACAGCAGTCGCTCATTGATGGCATCCTGGACAGACGCCGAGGGTGAGCGTCAGCGCTGGCCGGGACGCGGCGAAATTGGTACCAAAGAAGACTTTGAAAAAGTCGTCCCCAAAGATGCTGATGATCTCAAGGTGATCGATGTTGCTCGCCGGGTCAACGTTTTTGTCACCGCCGGAGCCCCCACAGACAACCTTTTACAGGCTACTGGCGAAGGGTTAGAACTTATGGGGGAAACGCACCCAAATGATCTCTACACCGGTGAGGCACTCAATTACCAGTTGATGATTGACGGCAAACCCGCAGTCGGGGCAAGCGTTGTTATCGTCCGCGAAGGCGAGCGTTATCGCGATACGGAAAAATCTCTGGAAATCACCACCGATGAAGACGGCCGCTTCTCAGTAACACTGAATGAACCTGGTATGTACTGGCTTGAAGCAGACTATGAAGATGATAAAGGCCGTGCGCCAGCAACGATTCGTCAGGGGAATTACGTAACGACGTTTGAAGTCTTGCCTTTGTAGCTTGGTAAGACATTTGCACTTCGAGAAAATCTTCCATTGAAAACTCGAAGTGCATATTTCGCATCCCTGCGACCGCAGCGAACTCCCTGTCTGCGAATTCCAAAAACATTGAGAAAAAATCAGTCACACCAATAGCTGTAACGATCTCTCATAAAACAAAGCAATAAATATTGAGCTAGATCATCAACTCCTAATATTTCTCGGAGGAATTGTGAAAGAAGAAAAAACAAAATCGCGCTAATTTATGCACATTTCGCATTAGAATGATACGTATATTCTATGCACGAATGATTCTCGTCTATGATACAGTGGTACCCCCGTCATAGCAGTCTGAGAGGTCGTCAAATGACTATGAGAAATCGGCAAAATGTACCCGCCGACCGGCCGGGACAATCACACAGTAGAGAAAGCGAAAAGCAGGGAAGCGATATCGCAAATACTAGCGATGTCTCCGTTGAAGATATTTTGAAAATTGATCCCCCCCCCGGAATAGAGCGCCAAATTATTGCAGACCCTAACGTTCGCATGATGCAAGGCCGGCTATCAAATGGAAATTTAGCCGGAGGATTACAGATGCATCGTGTGGACGTAGTGGAACGACAGGATGCATTCATAGTGGGGTCAGTGGACCATCAAATCTGTTTTACGTTTATGTTTGCCGGCTCACTGCGCTTTGCATTGGCGGGCCAAGAATACTCTCTAGCAGCAGATTCCGGAGGCGAACTTACCTGCCAGACCCTCGCTGTGACAGAGCCTCAAACCTTTACTCGGTATTTCAAATCAGACAATCCCGTCAACAAACTGTCGTTATTCGTCAGTCATGATTGGTTGCGACAAAGATGCGCCACCCCAACCGATGGTCAAATGATGCAATCATTTTTTGAATGTACGCCATATGTGCGGCACTGGAAAGGTGATCGTAAAATTCGCCGCACCGTACAGAGATTAATGGCGCTGACCCATGGCCAGGGTCGGTCCTGCCAATTAGCAATGGATACGACAGCCACGCATCTAGTGAGATTAATGGTGGAAGCCTGCACCAATCAGCCGACCATCTCGGATGCTCAGTTAGAGGCGCCAACACGGTATATCGTCGGTAAGTTGCAGCGGGAGATCGAGCGTCAGCTGGTTCAGGGCGTATGCGATCTGGATACCATTTCTCGCACTCTGGGGATGAGTATCAGCACGTTGCAGCGTCGCTTTAAAGCAGAGACGGGCACCACCGTCATTGAATACTTGCGGAGACGGCGTCTGGAGTTAGCCAGATCAGCGATGCTCTGCGATGACGTCAGTCTGACCGAAGCGGCTTTCGGCGCCGGGTACAATCACCCGAGCAATTTTATCGCCGCGTTTAAACGCGCCTTTGGTGTGACCCCCTATGCGTACGTCAACACTCACGACGAACAGAGGGTCTAACCGGTTTGCAGCTCTTACACCGTAAGGGCTGCTTTCACATAGTCAGGCTTGATAGGCAGTCGACGGATCGGTTTACCCGTCGCGTCGAATACCGCCGATGCTATTGCCGATGGTGCAATGGCATTGGCACCTTCAGATCCCTGACCGTAAACATCGGTTTCAGGATCTGGCGCCAACACCACTTTGACGTTGGGCATATCTTCCATTTTCAAAATGGGATAGGAAATCCAATCCGCAATCGTCACTGCACCTTCGTCAAAAGTCACTTCTTCGAACAGCGCCTGACTAACCCCCATCAGAGATCCCGCCTGCACCTGACGCTCGTGCTGCTTGGGATTGACCACCACCCCGGTATCAACAACCGTGATCAGCTCATCAACCGTGACTTCACCGGATTCAGGAACGACAGTCACTTGGCAGGCACAGGCCCAGTAACCATTGCCACGGTACATGATTGAAACGCCCTGTCCCTTCAGCGGTTGACTGCCTGTTGCGCTGGCATCAGGTCGTGGCGAGGGACGGCTTTCCCAGTTGGATTCACGCCGCAGGATTTCCAAAATTCTGATTAAGCGGCGATCACTGGCGTTATCAATACGAAACTGCAGCGCATCAACACCCGCAAGTGATGCGGCCTCGCTGATGGCCACCTCGCGGGGGAAGTTCTGCTGAAACTGTACCGGCGTTCGCATACTGTGATCTCTAAGCCCTGTATCTAACGGAGATTCCTGTTGACCAACCTGCCAGGTACTGTGCGCTGTTTCTAAAACATTGGGCACCTGCCCGTACATCCAACCATCAGCGATACGGCCACCCATGCCCTGTACGGGAGAGTCGTTGTCCGGTACGGGACCTTTGATTGTCGGCAATCCGGCCAACATTGCGCCAAGCAATCGGTCGTCCTGCATTGGGGGGCCGAAATGGTCGGCTTGATAGGCACTGATTTTCCCCTGATCATCGAGCGCAATGCGGATATCCGCATAGCCCGCTGAAGATTGGGTCGACCACTGCAAATCATCCGGCCGCATCCACTGTAAGCGCACGGGGCGGCCCACTGCTCGAGACAGGAGAACCGCCTGGCATTCCGATCCTGCGGTACCACCGTTGGACCGCCCATAATGACCGGGTCCTGGATAAGTGCGAACCACAACCTTGTCTGTTGGAACGCCTAACATCAACGCCAGCTGATGTCGGAGAAACTGAGGGTTCTGGGAATGGGTGTGAATGGTGACCGCACCGTCAGACTGAACATCCGCCAACGTCAAACTCGGGCCGATCGGCACGTGTTTTTGATAAGGCAGCTCACAACTTACTGACAGCACACGTTCAGAAGCATCGATACTCGCAGAAACCTCACCGTGATTGCTTTGACCCGCGTTGGCAGGCACCACATCCCAATTGGCCTTTGTGCGTAAATATTCAAACAGCTGATCACTACCGGGCAACCCTTTCCAATCGCTCCATTGGGTCGTGGTCGCCAATACTCGCGACGCCTGAATCGCCTCCCATTCGGAGTCAGCCACAACCGCCAGTAGATTACCAACCCGAACAACCTGAGCCGTTGGATACTGTTCGGCATCGATACTGCCGACGGCTTTTAATGTCGACCCCAAGGTCGGCGGCAGTACGACTCTGGCGTGTAGCATATTCGGCAATTTGACATTGCCCACCCAGGTGGCGCGAGCGGCGACTTTTTCGGTAATTATCGGGTTCGGTAACGACTGACCGACAACCTGGTACTCTTTGACAGACTTCAAAGGTGGCTCGCCGTCAACCACTAAACCTCGGAAACTGGTCAATTCACCACTGACGGGAATGGTTAAATCCAGTGTCTTCCCTGCGATTAATTCACCGTAACTCTGCGATCGATCGCCTGCTGTCACAATGCCGTTTTTGACACTCAATTGCTCACGGGGAAGCGACCAGGACTCAGCTGCCATCGCCAGAATCGCTTCCCGCGTGTAAGCTGCGACTTTGCGCAAATTGAGAACATTGGTTCGCAACAAGCCAAAAGTACCGCCACCGTCCGGTGTGCGATCCGTATCGCCAGCGACCACCTGTGTGATCGCCGAAAATGAGACGCCCAACTCATCGGCAACAATTTGTGGATAGGCGGTAAACACAGACCCCTGCCCAAAATCACATTTGCCCGTGCGAATAACCACAGAATTATCAGCGTGAATTTCGATCCAGGCGGTAGCAGCGGAGGCATCCAATTGCTTCGCCGTAGAACTTCCAGCCGCTAGAGCCTGAGCCCCTGGCAGCGCGGCGAGACTGACAAACAGCGCGCCACTGCCAACCAAAAACCCGCGTCGACTCAAACGCGCACCGTGAATAGACAGCGCTTTAGTGTGTTGATCTGCCATCTTACCCCTCCTTAGACGTCATCAATTTTGACGCTTGACGTACGCCATCGAGGATTGCCGCGTAACTGCCACACCGACACAAATGCGCCGAGGGTCCAGACGTCGTTAGGGCCGCTTTAATTTCATCGTCGGTCGGGGTTGGATTGACCTCCAACAACTCAACCGTTTTGATCATCATGCCACTCTGACAGATGCCACACTGAGGCACCTGCTCATCAATCCATGCCTGCTGTACCGGATGCAGGCTCTCACCTTCTGCAGATTCGGGTTGAGCCGCCTCTTTCTGCCAGCGTGCTGGCAGCCCTTCTAGTGTTGTGACCTCTCGATCTGCACAGACCGCCACTGGTGTAATACACGACCGAATTTCTTCGCCATCCAGCAACACCGAGCAAGCGCCACACTGGGCCATACCACACCCAAATTGTGGGCTCATAACATCAAGTTCGTTACGCAATACATAGAGCAACGGCGTATCCGCCGGCGCGTCTATGTCGCGCACTTGACCATTTACATTAACTTTAACCATTGGTGGCTCCTTGCTGACAGAGGCATTGAGACGAGGAACAGAAGGGGCGCTGATCAAAAGAATGGGTGACGATACAAGTATTCATCGTCAGCGCTGTCACCAGAGTAGCAGCGCCAGAATGAGGTCGTAACCGTTGTTTTACGAATAGACCTATGAATGACGCTAATGATTAAACGAAGATTAATTTATAAAACGGCATCATCGAAATTCATTCTTAATAAGATCGATGAACGCGCGCAGTTTCGGCTGCATCTGTCGACGGCTCGAACTTGAAATTCTGCACCACTCGCAGCCCTGATTATGGGGCCAGAAGGTACATTTATTACTGGCAGTGATTTCCTGATGGATGGCGGGGTTACCGCTTCTTACTGGTACGGCGAACTCTCAAACCAATGATGCCGGCACCGCATTAATGGCGCTCATATGTACAATCAAATCATCGCTATTTTTATGAATCAAACTGCCCTTACTCTGTAAAGCAACATTGAAAGAGCGTCAGATAATGTCGCTTCCAACAAAAGCCGATGCCACAGGGCTATGACCAACGCGTAATCATGAACACCGAACTGACCTATACACAAAAAAATCTCGGCACATCGAACTGGAGCTTCATTGCCATTCTCGCAGCCCTGATGGCATTTACGTCACTATCGATTGATGTCTATCTGCCAGCCATGCCGAAAATGGAAGCGGACCTCAAAGGTAGCATTGAGCTGACCATCACCAGTTTTCTGGTGGGGTTTATGCTCGCGCAATTGGTATGGGGACCGATCAGTGATCGCATTGGTCGCAAACGCCCGCTTCAAATTGGGCTGATCCTATTTATCATCGGCTCCATCGGCTGCGCCCTGTCACAAACATTGAGCCATATGATTTTCTGGCGCGTGATTCAGGCGTTTGGCGCTTGCACCGGACCGATGATTGCCCGCGCAATGGTCAGAGACAGATTCGAGCGGACAGAAGCCGCCCATATGATGTCAACGCTGATTATGGTGATGGCGGCGGCGCCGATTATTGGACCTCTGCTCGGCGGCCAACTGCTGCTGTTCAGCAGTTGGCACAGCATTTTCTGGATGCTCGCTGTCATTGGCGTTTTTATGCTGTATAGCCTTCGCTTTTTACCGGAGACTCTACCCCAGGTGCTGCGAGTGACCTCGCCCCTGTCTGGCGCGTTCAAACATTACGCCGCACTGCTGACGAACCGCCAATTTATGGCGTTTACTCTGTGTGTCACCAGCTATTATGTTGGCGCTTACGGATTTATTGTCGGCTCGCCCAAGGTGTATATCGAGCATTTCTCCGTCGCACCACAACACTATGGCTGGCTGTTCGCCGTGAACATTGTGGGTGTCATGGGCGTCAGTTATCTAAACCGCCTTTTGGTGAAGCGCGTGTCACTGGAAACACTGTTGGTGGTCACAACAGGCATCGCCTTTCTCGCAGCTGTGTTTTTGCTTATGTTCGCACAAAGCGCTGATGTGACTCTCTTGACAGTTGCGCTGTTGGTTTTTGTTTTCTTCTCAACCAACGGCGTGATTGCCGCCTGCGCCACAACCGCGGCCTTGGATCTTGTACCAAAGATCGCCGGTTCGGCAGCGGCGCTGATCGGCGCTCTGCAATACGGCAGCGGCATACTTTCCTCGTTTCTACTGGCCATAACCGATAATGGCGATCCACGCGCGATGGCGTGGATCATGTTTGCCGCAGCGATCGCCAGTCTACTGATGGCGATCGTGGGCAGTCTCGGAAAAAAGACACCAGCGTAATCAATCCTCGGCCCCACCTCCCAGGTGGCGCCCAGCGAGATACCCGAACGTCATGCCCGGCCCCAAAGTACCACCGGCACCGCCGTAGGCTTCACTTAAGACTGCCGCCATCACATTGCCCGCTGCGTAAAGTCCCGGTATCGGATCCCCCGCCCAATTCAACACCTGAGCATTGCCATCGGTCTTCGGCCCGCCAGCGGTTCCCAACGCACCAGATTCCATTTTCACCGCATAGTAGGGTCCCTGATCAATCACACCCAGGGTGCGATAAGGCGCTTCGAATTCGGTATCACCCCACATATAGAAATTGTCGTAGGTGTTTTCGCCCCGATGAAAATCTTCATCACACCCGTTGCGAACCATCCCGTTAAAATGTTCAACGGTTGCAACCAAGCCCGCCGCATCGATTCCCGCCTTTTCTGCGAGTGCATCCAGAGTATCGGCCTGGATCATAAAGGATGGTATGTCGCCACCAGGCATCGAATTAAAGGTCGGGTATTTGTCTTTATAACGCTGATCGATGATCAGCCAATAGGGCAGATTTGCGTATGTATGAGTGCCGGCATCAAAGGCGTGGAGCGCCTTGCCCATCGCGTTGTAATTCGCAGCTTCGTTCACAAACCGTTTGCCTTCGCGATTGACCAGAATGGCTCCGGGACGGGCGCGTTCGTCCGACCCTAACAGATAATTTGGTTTGGCATCACGATGTTGAGGTTTGAATTCCAAGACACTCTGCTGCCAGAAAGCGTGCTGCATATTGCCCAACTGAGCACCCGCGTCTATGGCCATTAACAGACCATCGCCTTCATTTTCAGGCACGCTGACGGGACCGGTAAGCGGACCGCGCAGAAATGTTTTCACCAGTTTCTCATTCCATTCGAACCCGCCGGTGGCGATAACCACGCCCCGTTGAGCCCGAACACAGAAATCACGACCATCCGCATCTTCAGCAATAACGCCGATCACTCTGTCGCCATCTTTGACCAACTTGCGAGCGCGCTTTTCAAATTCGACGGGGATATCACGATCTAAAACCGCTTTGAATAATGCACCAATCAGCGCTTGACCCAACCCCCGATAATCCAGCTCCTCACGTTTTGCCAGAGTCTCGTCATCGAGTGATCCGTTGATCGCTTCCATCAAACTGCCGCGAACGGGATAGGCCATTTTCGTTGGATTTACCCGTCCGGCCCACTTGCCCAACTCAGCAAAAGAAAAGGCCTCATTATCAAGGGAGCGCCCACCGTCCGCCTTGGCGCCGGGGACATAGGGCTGATAATCGGGGAAATCGGCAAAGACATGAAAGCGAACTGGCGTTTTGTCGGCAAGATAACGAATCATCTCCGGGCCACCTTCCATAAACGCGCCAAGGGTTTCCGGGTCTAACGCTTCCGGCGCCAAAGCATCCAGATAAGAGACGATCTCCTCATCCGAATCTTCAATACCCGCCTCGACCTGATAGTGATTGTTTGGAACCCAGAGCATACCGCCAGACATGGCCGTGGTTCCTCCGACCATGCCGGATTTTTCCAATATCACGACGTCTTTGGCTCCAAAATCACGAGCCGCAATGGCGGCAGTTAACGCCGCCCCGCCTGAGCCGAGAACAACGACGTCTACATCCAGATCCCACTTTGGAATATCACTCATAGTTCATCACCTTATCGATTATTGTTTTTGAACATCTGACTATTGGCGCAATAAGACCACAACTCAGGCCTCTATTACGGAAAGAAACCGACGAGCCTCTGGTATATGACGGGAAGCGTGCCACCTATTGCTAGAGGCGATCTTTATTTAGAACATTTGTACAATATAAAATTTGCAGCTGCAACTCATACAAATGGATAGACTGACTTCTACTCAGGCTCCGAAAGAAAAATCGAAGAGCTCACCGATTGGAACCAATAAAGAGGGTGTCGCGATCTGTGTGCAGTAAGAATGCGGCATTAAGCCTGTATGGATGATTGGCGTGCGTGTGTTACACCGCGCTTTCAATGCAATTTACTCTAAAGAAAGGAATAAGAAAAAGGACCAGCTGATCTGTAACCTTCTTTTTAACTATTTGAGTTGCTTTAACCGACGACTTTTGACACTTTTAGATATCCCAAACGATCTAGCCAGGCGGAAACAACTTTCTTAGTCTCCGTCAAACGGCGTCCTTTTATCGCGAAAAATATTCCTTCACGCTCATAACCTCCTTCCAGTACTAGGCTTTGGTGTACTTCACATTGTCGACAAAGTTTGGAGATTACTCGCAAACTATCACCTGTACCAAACCCAGCATTGGTATTAAATGGGATCAAAGACTTGCCTTGCAGATCCACCTCAGTCAAAAAAGTCTTCACAGGAGGCGGTAACGTCATATTCCAGGTTGGGTAGCCCAGAAAAATTCGATCGTATAGAGAGAACACGCTTAGATCATTGGCCAAACGCGGCAGATAATCCTCTTTATTTTCTCTACTGACTTGATCGACGTGACCCTGATAATTTTCTGGATAGGGTTCTTCTAATCGCAACTCTATGAGATCACCACCAACTTGCTGTTTTATTATTCGAGCGACTGTTTTCGTATTACCTGTTCTGGTGACGTACACGATAGCAGTCTTGTCCGCATCCTTCCGATCCGATTTATCCCAGGAACAGATGACTGTCGCTCGGGCTTGACTGCTTACGATAAAAAAACTCACCGCAAGCGAAAAGAAAGTCGCGATTGAAAACAAATGAAAATGCAAAACCTTTAACCTCTAGCCACTTTAAACTCATCACTTAACGATGATCATGACTTCAATTTACAGAGCGGCGATTAATTTAGCGAAATCAGTTTTGAGAAAATCGTCCGGTCCTGATCAACTCTGTACACGCTTTCGTGCCGATTACTCGGCCAATCTACCTTAACTTAGCCCCTATTGACCTACCGATTAACCATACTTTGCGCCGCCTGAGAATAGCGCTCTCCCTGTACTGGCACTTGCGCCAGGATCACATCAATCTGCTGTAATTCCGTGTCGGTCAGCACGACCTCTGCAGCACCTAGGTTTTCTTTCAGACGGTGGATTTTGGTGGTGCCGGGAATTGGTACTATCCAAGGGGCCTGAACTTGAACCCATGCCAACGCCAATTGCGCGGGAGTAACACCTTTCGTTCCCGCGATATCCTTTAGCAGCCCCACCAAGGCTTGATTAGCTGCCCTAGAATCACTGCTGAAGCGAGGTACTGTATTGCGAAAATCGCTGCTGTCGAACTCGGTATCCTGATTTATCGCACCCGTCAGAAATCCTTTGCCCAAAGGGCTAAAAGGTACAAAACCGATACCCAGCTCCTCTAACAGCGGAAAGACCTCTGCTTCCGGCTCCCGCCACCAAAGTGAATACTCACTTTGAAGAGCTGTCACAGGCTGCACGCCGTGGGCACGGCGCATAGTCTCGGGACCCGCTTCCGACAAGCCAAAATGCTTGACCTTGCCTTCTTCGATCAAGCGTTTGACCTCTCCTGCGACCTCTTCCACCGGCACATTGGGGTCAACCCGATGTTGATATAACAAATCGATGTAATCGGTCCGTAACCGCTGCAGGCACCCTTCTACTGCCACGCGAATGCGCGCCGGGCTGCTATCCAAGCCTTCAGCCACATTGCCATTCTTAAACCCAAACTTGGTGGCGATGACCACCTGATCGCGCACAGGTGCCAGAGCTTCACCAACCACCTCTTCGTTGACAAAGGGACCGTAGGTTTCCGCCGTGTCAAAGAAGGTCACGCCAAGATCAACTGCAGCGCGGATAAGGTTAATCGCGTCTGTTCGGCTTGTTGCCGGGCCATAGCCATAACTTAGCCCCATACAACCGTAACCCAATTCAGAGACTTCAAGCCCAGACTTACCTAGCTGACGTTTTTTCATCATTGACTCCTAAAATCTTAACCTGCGTGAAAGAGGCGCCTAACCATCAGAGGACCCCATCAATGACACCAGATTAGCAAGCCAAGGCGGTCTCTATTAACCCCTTCTAATTGAACAATGCCATGAATATATTTAATAGATCCAAAACATCCATTTATAATTAGTGGTAATAGACCGTGAATGTGACCCAACTCCAACGCCCGCCCGGAGCAAAATATGCTAAGAGAAAACCTGAGCGATCTTATGGCGCTGATGATTATCGCCAGAGAAGGCAGCTTTACCCGGGCGGCGTCGCAAATTGGCATCACACAATCAGCCCTCAGCCATTCCATTCGACGCTTGGAGGAACGACTGCAGATTCGGCTGCTGTCCCGCAGCAGTCGCAGTGTGGCCCCGACAGAAGCGGGCGAGAAGATCCTTGCGTCTCTCGCACCCCGCCTGGAGGAAATGCAGTCAGAATTGACCTCTATTCTGGGTGAGCTACAAGGGAAGCCTTCGGGGACGATCCGCATCAATGCTCCCAAACAAGGTGTGATTCATCATTTGTGGCCCAAATTAAAGACATTTCTGCGGGAATATCCCGACATTCATATAGAAATTTCTGCTGACAACCGGCTTTCCGATATTGTTGCCGAACGTTTTGATCTGGGCGTTCGCCTGGGAGAGAGTCTGGCCAAAGATATGATCGCAATGCCATTAACAGGTCGCCTGCGCATGTTGGCCGTCGCCAGTCCAGATTACCTCGCCGCTAACGGCACACCACAAACTCCGAAAGATTTGGCCAATCACCAGTGCATAAACATTCGCCTGCCAACCTATGGCGGCTTCTATGCCTGGGAATTCGAAAAGGATGGCCAGGAAATGACCGTTCGGGTTAACGGCCAATGCGCATTTGATGACAGCGAACTGTCTATTCAGGCTTGCCTGGATGGCTTTGGTATCGCTTTTACGCTGGAAGAAAACCTGAGGCCGTATCTCACCAGCGGAGCTTTGGTCGAGATTCTATCCGACTGGACGCCCCCCTTTGAAGGCATGTACCTTTACTACCCGAATCGACGCCAGCACTCCGAAGCGTTCACGCTATTGCTGCAGGCACTGCGTTACAACGGAGACTGACAAACCGACAGGAACCCTGAGAGGGTTTCCAACAGAGGCAACTTTTCCCCATGGACGGCTACACCATTAACACTGACAAAAACCGGTTGGATCTCCCGCTGATTCATACCTATCTTTCCCAATCTTATTGGGCAAAGGGAATACCCCTCGCAACAGTCGAAAAATCCATAAAAAATTCTCTTTGCTTTGGCGTATACGATGACCAGGCTCACCAAATTGGATTCGCCCGCGTCACCACAGATAAAGCCACTTTCGCCTATCTTGCGGATGTTTTTATCCTTGAAGCCCATAGTGGCCAAGGTATTGGTCAGTGGTTGATTAAGACGATTCTACAGCATCCTGACCTACAGGGACTCAGGCGTTTCGTATTGGCAACGAGAGACGCCCACAGCCTCTATCAAAAACTTGGCTTTACTCAGATCGCAACGCCAGAAAATATGATGGAAATCTGGGAGCCGGATGTCTATACAGCCAACCGTTAAATAAACTCTGCCAATGCAATGTTTAAAACCTGAGTAACGACAAGGACTCGCTATTGGAGGACAAATAATGATTGTTATCTACGGCATCAAAGAACAACTTAACCCAATTAAAGCTAAGCTATCAGACGTTATTCAATTCTGTATGACAGAAGAACTGGGCCTACCCGAAGACAAGCGCGCCCATCGGTTTATTCCCCTGGCCAAAGACGATTTCTATTACCCAGTAGGTCGTAGCGACGCTTACACCGTGATTGAGATCAACATGATGGCAGGCCGCCAACCGGATACCCAAAAAGCGCTGATTAAACGGCTCTTTAAAGAGATAGAACAACAACTGGATATTTCACCGATTGATGTTGAGATTACCATTAAAGAACAACAGCCTTACCAGTGGGGATTTCGAGGTATGACCGGTGATGAAGCGAAAGATCTAAAGTACAAGGTCAACGTCTAGCATCTGACAATGAACTCTGACTGGCGCTCTACCCTCTCTGGTGAGATTAACGGCAACCAAATCTATCAACGGCACATGGCAAACTTTGAGGCCAACTTTCACCGTCATGAAGATACAGACGAAGCGTTTATTGTTCTTTCTGGGGATATGTACATCGACTTCGAAGACCGCTCAGTCCACCTTGTTGAGGGTCACCAATATGTCGTAGCAAAAGGGATTCTGCACAGAGCACGAGTTCCAAATTACGTGCATGTCATTGTGATCAGCCAAGGATTGAATGGATAACAATCACCACTGACGAGAAGTACACCGAAAAACATCGTCAAGAATTCTCGATTGATAGACGATGGCATCCACCCTAAATTTGTGAGGGAGCACACACCGAAGAAGGTCGGCTTTCTACTAACACCATCGGATTAACCTGTTGATTTTTAGACAATTTTAATTCTTAGAAAAAAGTATGAAAACACCTTTTGAATGTATTGTCATATTCGCTGCTGTGACTTTTTTAACAGCCTGTCAGGACGATTCGAGTAAAGAACCCAACGAATTTTCAGAGCCCGCTTCAGGAAACGCCTCGACGGTCGTGCCAATATCCGTGGATGATTCTGAAGCGGAAGGTACAGAAACGCCCACCACAGCCACAGAACCTTCCTCTGAAAGCGAACCGACAAATACCCCAGAGCCAGTTGCTGTTCCCGAACCTATTCCAGAGCCAGAAACTCAAACTGAAACTGAAAAACTTGAGCAGGCGAAATCATCTAACGCCATCTTATTGCAAGGGTTTCACTGGGGTTCTAAAAATAACGACCAGGGCTGGTACAGCCAGATCGGCAGCAACAGTGTATTAATCAAGAGCCTATCCGTAAGTCACGTCTGGTTTCCGCCAGTGAGTGATTCCACATCAGACAATGGCTACTTACCCCGAGAGCTCTATAACCTATTTTCCTATTACGGCACCGAGAGCAGTTTACGAACGGCAGTTGCCACGTTACAGGCAGAAGGAATCAACGCCGTCGCAGACATTGTTATCAACCACCGCGTTGGCACTACCGATTGGGGAGATTTTACCAATCCGACCTGGGGCGCTTGGGCAACCACCAGCGACGATGAGTGGGGCCAGGGAGAAGGAAACGCAGATACCGGAGAAGGCTATGAATCCGGACGCGACCTCGACCACACCAACAGTATCGTGCAGAAGGATCTTATCGCATGGATGAGAGACTTCTTGTTTAACGATATCGGCTTTTCCGGTATTCGATACGACTACGCGAAAGGCTATGATCCCTATTATGCGGGGATGTATGCTCAAGCCGCCGACACAGACTTTTGCGTAGGCGAGCTGTGGAATGGGCTGGACTTAAACGATGTCGACGCCCACCGACAGGAACTGATGGATTACATTAATGGCACTGGCGATGTTTGCGGAGCCTTCGATTTCACCACAAAGGGATTATTAAACCATGCCCTCAGCGAAAACGACTACTCCGTTTTAAACAACAACGGAACGCCCGCGGGAGGCATTGGTTGGTGGCCACAAAAAATGGTGACCTTTGTCGACAACCACGACACTGGCCCCAGCGAAACCTGCGATTCCGGTCAGCAACATTGGCCGACACCCTGCGATAAAATCATGCAAGGCTATGCCTACATTCTTACCCACCCTGGCATACCCACATTGTATTGGCCCCACATTTTTGAATGGGGAAATTACAATGAAATAAAAAACCTTACCGATCTTCGTGTTTCCCTCGGCATTTCGTCAACATCCAGCGTTGCGATTGAAAAAGCGGAAACCGGACTCTACGCGGCGATAATCGATGAACAGGTCGCCATGAAAATCGGCGAAAATGATTGGACACCGGGCGAAGATTGGAGCTTACAAACCTCTGGGGTGAACTACGCGATCTGGACGAAGAACTGATCGACTGGCGAGAATATCGACCAGCCTATCAATAAAGTCTCTCGCCTATACCGAAAGCTGATAGCATGGATTTTTAAAGCAAGTTGACCAAGATGCGAATGATCAAATCCCAGAGACTCCTTCTACTCCCACCGGAATCATCAGACTGGGCGTTTTATCGTGGTCTTTCCCTAAACCCGGACGTTATCGCTCTTTGTTTTGATCCCCCAACTGAGTCAGCGCTTAAAGAGCGATTCGACGCTCAGCTCACCCCCTGGAAACCCGGTGATGATCAGTGGCTGACCTTTATTATTTTGGAAAGCGGCAACCCCGCCGGTGTCGTCAGCCTACGCACAGAGGCGCAAATTGCTGAAATTGGCTTTATGCTTCATCCGCCTTTTCAGGGGAGAGGGATTGCCAAAGAATCAGTGATTGCCCTTCTTGCATGGTTTGATGAGCACTACCCAGGCTTCAGATATAAAGCTGTCGTAACCGATGGTAATACCGCCTCTTCAACGCTGCTGGAACGGTGCGGCTTTGTCTTACACCAGATTGAGCCAGAAGCCTGTCAGATTGGCGGCAACCTCTACGATGACCTCATTTATTATCGATAAATATCTTTCCGCTTAACCGCGCGCACAAAACGAGGCATTTGCCCACCTGGGCAAGGGCATTCACGCATAGATAAGCGTTCGCCACTCATGATAATTATCAACGCTTGGCGCTTCATATTTGTCTAAGGTTCTTGCTCCATAAAAACCTTGTCAAAACATCCATGAGAGAGATTCCTTTAAAAGCTTATGCGGATACCCCCGCAGGGCAAATACACTACCGTGCGGTGGAAGGCCCCGGAGCCCCCATCGTGCTTCTCCATCGCACCCCCGTCTGCTCCGCGTCTGCTCCGCGTCTTTTAATGGCGTATTGAGTTACCTTTCAGGAAAACACAGAGCCATCGCGTTAGATACTCCAGGTTTCGGACAGTCTTTTCTACCTGCCGGATCCCCTTCCACCACTGACTATGCGAAGTGGTTATTGGCCGCACTCGATGCCTTGACTATCGACGAATGTCATTTGGCCGCCCACCACACAGGAACGCATTTCGCCGCAGAAATGGCCGCGTTGGCTCCAGAGCGAATTCTCAGTTTGACACTTTCCGGCGTTCTCTATGCTGACCAAGCCAAACGGCAAGAAATTCGAGATGACATTGGCAATGCGCCCTCAATTGATGTCGGCGGATCACATCTGTTAGACACCTGGGATTTAATGAAGAGGCTTTATCCGGACTACGATGCTCAGCTGGTACAGCAGGAAACCCTCGGCGCTTTAGCCTCTGCTGCAGGGCGCAATCAGGCATTTGATGCCATATTCGAGCAGGATTTTGCTTCTGTTTTCCGTGGCGTTAAATGCCCAGTAACCATCGCGCAAGCCAGTGATGACCCTCTCAGCCTGATGGGTTTTCTCGACGCCTTTAAGGGGGATTTCCCCGATATTCAAGTGTGCACCCTTGGACCTGGCTTTTTAGCCGTCCCGGAAAGACAGCCTGGTCAATTCGCCCGCGAGCTTCTCACCACCGTAGCAACAGCAACCCACTCAGCCAACACACTGGAAGATGCCTCCATGAGCAATCGCTTCTATCACTATGAACGCACGCCAAGCCAATTTTCTCTCATACTTAAAACGGGCGCTCGCCCAGAACCCGGACCGGGTGAAGTTCTGGTAAAAGTTCACGCGGTCTCACTCAATCGCCGCGACGCCTCGATCCGTGATCTGTCTTATCCCGTTTCTGCTGATGCCTTTATTCCCTTTTCAGATGCGGCAGGAGAAGTCGTCGCCGTCGGCGCAGACGTTCAAGAATGGCGAGTTGGCGACCGAGTTATGTCTGCGTTCTTTCAAAACTGGCGCGACGGTCGTCTAAACCTCAGTGGCGCCATGTCGGCACTGGGTGGCGGAGGGCCAGGTGTTCTCTCCGAGTATGCGATTCTCTCAGAACAGGGACTGGTTAAGCTGCCAGATGATTGGAGTTATGCCGAAGGCGCTTGTATGCCCTGTGCTGCGACAACTGCTTGGAATGGACTGATGACACAAGGTCAGTTACAAGCAGGTGACGATGTTCTCATTATTGGTACTGGAGGCGTCGCATTATTCGGCATACAAATCGCCGCTGCAGCCGGAGCCAACCCCATAGTGCTCTCCTCCAGTGATGTGAAAATGGAGCGCGCTAAGTCACTGGGCGCCAAAGCCACGATAAATTACAAAACGACACCTCAGAGGTCAGAGACCGTTCGCGAACTCACTCATGGCGCCGGTGTGGCCCAGGTTCTTGAACTCGGCGGCGCCGGAACACTGGAACAGTCTGTCGCCAGTCTCGGGCTCAATGGACATTTGGCAATGATCGGCGCGCTCGATGGCTTTGGCGGCCAAATTCAAGCCGTCCCATTAATCTTTTCAGCACTGAAAATCAGCGCAATTATGGTAGGATCTCAAGCAGATCACGAGGTGGTCACCACCTTTATGAGCAACCATGATCTTCGGCCGGTGATTGATACCGTCTTCCCTTTCGACGAGGTCGAATCTGCCTTTGAACGGTTAAACTCTGGGGCTTTTGGCAAGGTCGTCGTTTCATTAACCTAATCCTAGTGCCAATAGGCATTTGGGCATCTCTAAAAATCTCTGATTTTTGGAGTGCCCTGAAGCTTTTGCGCCACCAGATCAAATCTCCTATGATCCCGAGCAGGCCTTTCCCGAGGGATCATAGAGATGAATCAGAGCCAGCAACTGTTCGGAGAACCTAGCGACAGGGCCGCTAGCAAGGTACGCCCCACTATGGTGGCGTGGGTACAAGACTTTATCCGCCACTCACCGTTTCTGGTTATGTCCAGCAGCGACCACAAGGGTAACTGTGATGCATCCCCCAAGGGCGGTCTTCCAGGGTTTATAAAAGTCTTATCGGAATCACGACTGCTGATTCCCGATGTTGCAGGCAATCACCTTTTTCAATCCTACGAAAACATTGAAACCAATCCGCACGTTGGCCTGTGTTTTTTTATTCCTGGCGTTGATGCGACGGTACGGGTTAACGGACGTGTCGATGTTATAAGAAAAGGTGACCCGCAGTTTGAAACCCTGAGCCTTGACGTTTTTAGACCGGATGAGAAAGCCAGGGTACTGCAGGCGCTATTGTTGACCGTGGATGAATCTTACAGCCAATGTCCACGCGCGTTAAAGTTTTCCGACCTTTGGAATACAGACAACATTGATAAGTATAAAACAACGCCACCCATCGATAAGTGGATCCCCGGCACGTGATCCGCGAAGTAAAACAGATTGATAAAACATCAAAGAGCGAAAAATGAGCTGGATAAGCGTTGATATAGAAGCCGACGGGCCGATTCCCGGAGACTATTCCATGATTAGCCTGGGAGCTGTCGTTGTTACACCGGCATTGAATAAAACGTTTTACGGGGAGATGCGGCCAATTTCTGATCGTTACCAGGATTCAGCTCTGTCTGTCAGTGGTTTTACTCGGGAAAAGACCCTAACGTTCGAAGATCCCGCAACCGTCATGTCACGCTTTGGTGATTAGATCGCACAGGAAACCAAAGGAAGACCGATGTTCGTCTCTGACAACAATGGTTTCGATTGGCAGTTTATCAATTGGTACTTTCATCATTTTACCGGCTATAATCCCTTTGGCTTTAGCTCATCCAATCTCGGCTCCCTATACAAAGGCCTGGAAAAGAGCATGTTTACCAACTTTAAACACCTTCGTAAAACCGCACATACCCACAATGCGTTGGATGACGCCAAAGGTAACACTGAAGCACTACTTGCGATGAAAGAACAGTATGATTTAAAGATCAGTTGGTAATGCAAATAGATCACTAATTTTGTACTTGCAAACAGTTGACCTTTGATTTCGAAGCATGATCTGCAAAGTAAAAACCGGCTAAATAAGGTAGCTTATGCGTGATGAATGGCCAAATTGAGTTTGTTTTTAACGCGACCACTCAACTGAAAAATCGACAAACTGCAAGAGAAATTTTATGTATCAAGGAAGCTGTCTCTGCGGCAGGGTCACCTATCAGATCGACGGAAATATTGGCGATATTGTTCACTGCCATTGCCAAACTTGTCGCAAAGCCCACGGCGCTGCGTTTTCTAGCGTTGCGGCAGTGTCGGATAAAGACTTTCATCTTTATGGCTTCGAGAACTTGAATCGCTTTGAATCCTCACCTGGAAAGTCACGATATTTTTGCAGAGACTGTGGTACACAGGTGTATGCCAAACGAGAGAACACCAAACATATTATTCTCCGTCTCGGCTCATTGGATACACCCATTAACGCCGAAGAAACAGCGCATATCTGGCTCGCTCAAAAAGCGGATTGGTTCTCTCTAGATAGCGACTTGAAACGCTGCATGGAGTTTGAATAATTTCAGTACCGCCTTAACGACCGACTATGATAGGCGATGCCGAAACATCCATCCGGCGAGCGGCAAGGTTAACGTCATCATCCCAAGCAACGGAATAAAGTCGTGAGCGACATCGGCAAATACAGCTCCCTCCAGATACACCCGACGCACCAAATCGATACCAAAACGAAGCGGATTCGCCCAGGTAATCTGCTGCAAAAACTCAGGCATGTTATCGATTGGGGTAATTAAGCCAGACAGCAGCATTAACGGCATGATTAACAAGAAGGTGTAGAGCATCGCCTGCTGCATCGTTAGAGACAAGGCGGAAATTGCGAGCCCCAAACCGACGCCTGCCCCGGTGAACGCCAGCAATCCCAGATACATTAGCCAAAGACTGCCCTGTACCGGTATGCCAAACCAGAATACGCTGATCAATAAAATCACTGACGATTGGCAGAGCCCAATGAAAATAGAAGGCAATGCCTTGCCGGTTAAAATCTGCAAGGGCGACAGAGGCGTCACCAAGAGTTGATCAAACGTGCCCTGCTCCCGCTCTCTTGCGACTGACAATGCAGCCAGCAATAAGGTTTGAATCATACTCAAGGTGGCGACCATCGCCGTCATCATGCTCCAGCGTGATTCAACATTGGGGTTGTACCATGCTCTGTGGGTGATCTGAACAGCGGCAGTATTCAGTCCTTCCTGTTGATTAAATTGGGTGATCACACGGGATATGTGCGACAGAGCACTGCCAGCCGTGGCGGAATTTCGACCATCGAGAATAACCTGAACCGGCGCCGCATCACCCGCTGCCAACCTATCGGCAAAATCTGCCGGAATACTCAACACCAGCATAGCCCCCAATCGATCAACCGCTTGGGGTAGTTGGCGGGCATTAGAGAGTGTCGCCGTGCGCTCAAACACGCCACTGCCATCGAGGCGCTGCAACAGTTTCGCAGACAGCTCGCTGTGGCTTTGATCCAAAACGGCATAATCAATGTGGTTTAGGTCATAGGTCGCCGCGTATCCGAACAACAGGGATTGCGCCAGCACCGGCGCAATCAGAACCACCCGGCTTGAAGGGTCTTTTAACAGCGCCAGCAGCTCTTTGCGTACCAGCACCAAAATTTGTTGAAGATAGATCAGCATTTTCCCTCAACCTTCCCTCAATTCTGTTCCAGTGATTTCGGTAATAACCGCCAGGCGACGACCGTCAACACCAAGATGTACACGGCGAGTGTGCCACATACCTGCCAGAACAGTGTCCAGTCATTACCGGCCAGAAACAGGGTCTTCAAGAGACTGACAAAGTGGGTTGCCGGTAACAACTGACTGATTACCTGCACAATCCACGGGACATTGTTGAGATCGAAAACAAACCCCGACAACATGAGTGCCGGAAGAAAACTGATCAACAACGACATCTGACTGGCTAGAAACTGATTGCGAGTTTTGGCGGAAATTACCAGCCCAATCAGCAGTGATACCCATAGGTACAACAGCGATGCGATCATGATTAAACCAACAGACCCACGGATTGGCACTTCAAACAAATAACGAGCCGCCAGTAGACACATCACCACATCAAAAACACCGATCGCCGCGTAGGGAATCAGCTTTGCAAAAATGATCTCCATCGGTCGTACTGGAGTGATAAATAGCGACTCGAGCGTGCCGCGCTCCCATTCACGGGCGATCAACAGGGCCGTTAAAAAGGCACCAATCAGGGTGACCACCATCACCACCAATCCCGGCACGACAAACCAGTGACTGTTGGCGGCCTCGTTGTACCAGATACGTGACAGCACAGTAACACCCGCGTCGGTAGACTTAGTACCCTGTCGCTCTCGGTACAGCTCCCCATAGGTCGCCAGCGCGCCCGATACATAACTCTGCACGCTGTTGGCCGTGGTGGTATCTATGCCGTCGGTAAGCAATTCCACTTCCGCCTGCCCGGCTTGCAGCTGACGGGAGAAATCTGTGGGCACCACCAGTATCGCTTTTACCTCGCTCGCGCGTATCAGTCGCTCAGCCTCTTGCAGATGGTTAACACGCACAGGCTCCAGGTAACGGCTTCCCTCTAAACCAGCGAGTACATCGGCAACGATCGGTGCGTGATCTTCAACCACAACAGCAATTCGGGTATTTTTTACGTCGAAGGAAATACCATAGCCAAACAGCAGAATCAGGATGATTGGCAATAGAATACCCACGGCCAGATTGCTCTTGTCTCGCCACAGCTGTCGGGATTCTTTTTTGGTCAATGCCCATAGCCGTCGCTGAAATGCGCCCATGGATACCGATGCTCTCATGAGGCTGCTCCAGCGACACGTGACTCTGGCGAACCGTCAGCAGACTGACGTTGCGCGCGACTCTGTTCGACAATGGCAATAAATGCCGTGTTCATAGACACATCATGGGAAAGCCCGGCGAGCGAGCGCACCGCCTGCGGCGTGCCCAGCGCCAGCAGTTTACCGGCATCCTGAATAGCGATGCGATCGCAGTATTCCGCCTCTTCCATAAAATGGGTTGTAATGATGATGGTGACCCCCGCCTGCGCCAACGCGGTAATGGTTCGCCAAAATGCTCGTCGTGCCTGAGGATCAATGCCGCTGGTCGGTTCGTCGAGAAATAAGATATCCGGCTCATGAATAAGGCCGGCGGCCATGGCCAAGCGCTGCTTGTAACCCGCCGGAAGCTGCCCGCTGTTGGCGCCCGCTTGCAATTGAAATTGAGCCAGCACCGCATCAATTCGTTGGCGCAATCGCTTGCCCCTAAGCCCATAGGCTCCGCCGAAAAAGGTCAGGTTTTCCCGCACCGTCAGATTGCCGTACAGCGAGAATTTTTGCGCGACATAACCAATCCGTGATCTGGCTTCGGCACGGGCAGTACGCAGATTGACACCGGCCACCTCGAGGCTGCCACCGGACGCTGGCAAGAGACCACACAACATTCGAAAGGTGGTGGTCTTGCCAGCGCCATTGGGGCCCAGCAAACCAAAAATTTCACCACGGCGAACACTAAAACTGGTACTGGCGACCGCCGTAAAATCCCCAAAGGTTCGCACCAATTCCTGCACGCGGATCACATCGCCAGCCTGCTGACCAGATTGTGAACCCCCAATCGAGACCAAATCGTCGGCGTTGGTCACGGAGGCGAGATCTCGACTGTTGTCGCTGTCTTTCTCCCGTAACATCCGCATAAACGCATCTTCAAATTGTGCTGGCCGCGGTGTGATATCCCCGCTCTGGCAAAGCTGCTGCATCTGTTCGGGAGAGGTCTCGGGAAAGACACTAAACCGCACACCACTGCCAGCGGGAACCGCATCGATAACCTTGTCTCGTGCATCCAGCAAGCGGGCCTGAGTGACTCTGGCGGGCTCATGGGAAGACAGCGAAATCCCGTAAGTTAGCCCATCGGCATGGTGACAGATGTCTTCGGCACTGCCCTGACCAAGCGAACGCCCTTGATGCAGTATATAAATCTGCTGACAACGCTCCGCCTCATCCATATAGGACGTACTGACAATTACACTGAGCGCTTCTGTTTCTCGCAGTTGACCGATGATTTTCCAAAGCTCCCGCCGGGACAGCGGATCGACACCAACACTGGGTTCATCCAGCAGCAAGAGGTCTGGGGATCGCACCAAGGTACAGGCAAGCCCCAATTTTTGCTTCATCCCACCGGAGAGCTTACCCGCAGGTCTAGCAACAAACCTGTGCAGATCAGTTAACGACAGCAGAGAGTCGAAACGCTGCTGTCGTATGCTCGTCGCAACATTGTGCAGATCGGCGTAGAGAGTGAGATTTTCCAGCACACTGAGATCTTCGTACAGGCCAAATCGCTGGGGCATATAGCTAATGCGATCCTGCACCGACTGAGGGTCTTTGGTGACATCAATGCCCAGTACGGTCAGACTACCCTTTGTGGGCCTGAGCAGCCCCGCCAACATCCGCATCAGAGTTGTCTTGCCGGCACCATCTGGCCCGACAAGCGCGGTCAGCTCTCCGCTACGAACGGTGATCGACAAGTCGTCCACGGCGGCAAAAACCTCTCCGGAAGCATCCGGAAATGTTTTACTGAGTGCTGAAGCCTCAACGAGTCGATCCATGGGCCTCACTCACTGGCTGAGGCTGGGCGAGATCAAGAGAGACGGTTACCGGCTGCCCCAAGCGGAGATGATCGTCGGGATCGTCCACGTAAATTCGCACCTCGTACACCAAGCTCGACCGCAACTCCTCGGTTTGTATCGCCTTGGGGGTAAATTCGGCAACGGAAGAGATATATCTGACTCGGCCCGTGATCGGTGAGTCTGGATAGCTGTCACTGGTAATGCTCGCCTGCATGCCCTCTTTCACACGGCTGAGCTGGGTTTCACTGAGGTAAACCCGAACCCATTTGGGATCGATTAATGCCAGCGTGAATACCGGAGTTGCCGAGGTCGCCATGTCACCGGGTTCGAGCAAACGTGAGCGAATCTGGGCATCGGTCGGCGCCGTGAGCGTGCCTCGCTCAATCTGAATTTGCAGTAAAGCCAGATTCGCCTCTGCAATCTGAACCTCAGCTTTGGCACTGGCAATATCCTCCTCTCTCGCACCCGCCAGCAGTAGGTCCAATGCGTGTTGTGATTCTTGTTGTTCGGCGACGGCGACATCCAAAGCGCTCTTAGCCCGATCAACATCAGACTCACTGACACTGCCTTTGGACACCTTAAACACGCCTTCCGTACGCTGGTAATCTTTCTGAGCTTGCTCAGCCGAAGCTTTAGCGGCAGCCAGCTGACTGCGTGCCTGCGCGATCTCTTCGGGACGCGCACCGTTTTGCAATTTGAGCAACGCCTGCTTGGCTGCCGCCAACTGGCCGCGAACCTGATCCGCTTGCAACTCCAGCAGTCGCGTATCCAGTTGCGCCAACACCTGACCTTTGGCGACCTTGTCGCCCTCCTCGGCATTGACGCTCAACACCCGCCCACTGCCATCAAAGGCCAGAGAGACCTGCCGAATATCGACATTACCAAACAGAGTGACCGAGCTATCGTCCTGATTCTGTTGACGATGCTGATAGACAAAAAAGGCCATCAATGCGACGGCAATGAGTAGAATAACGACGACAGGCTTCTTCATGGGATCCTCAGCCAATGGTGGCATCATATTGCTATGAACACACCGCCTAGATTAAATTCCATTTAAACTAAAACTCATTTAATCTGTCTAGCAAAGAATGCCCTAAACATGATCGAGCGCAAATTATGACGCCAACCTCACCGCCAACAAAACCCACCACCCGATCGGATGGAGATCAGACCCGGATGCGTATTCTGGAGGTCGCCGGGCAGCTCTTCGCCGATCTTGGCGTATCAGCAATAACCAATAAACGCGTTGCGGAAATGGCTGCTGTTGACCTGGCTTCGATCAACTACCATTTTGGCAATCGCGCCGGACTCTACAACGCCGTGCTGGTGGAAGCGCACCGACGCCTGGTAAGCATCGATTATTTACAAACATTGGATCGCAGCGAGCTGACCGCTGAGGAAAAGTTGCAGCAACTACTCGGCTTTATCGCTAATTTGGTGGTCGCTGAGAGAGGCTGGAATATTCGCTTGCTGGCGCGGGAAATCGTGGCCCCCAGTGGCGATATTCAAGGCATGATTGATGGCGAGCTGTTACCCAAGGTCGCCATCGTAAAGCATATTCTGGCGGAGTTGACGGGGTTCAAAAATAACGACACCCGCCTGTCATTGTTGATTGTACAACTTATCGGTCCCTGCCTGATGATGCTTGTGATCAATGAGAAAGTCCCCGGCCACGTTCAGGACGTCCGTCAGATGCAGGCAGATCAACTGACGGAACAAATGATGCGTTTTATATTGGCCGGGGTTCAGGCGTTGCGATAACGCTATTTACCATAACCAGCAGGCTGTAAAAACTCCCAGGCAGAGACTTCACTGCCGGTTGCCACTGGCACCTCGATAAATACCGGCGCTTTCTGACTGATCTCAAGCGCTTGCGTCAGAGCAGAGGTAAAGCTGAGCCCCGCTCCAACTTTCAGGGTTTCAATACCGAAGCCTTTGGCGACCGCAACAAAATCAGGATTTTCCAGCTCAGATCCGTAGACCCGCTCATCAAACATTTGCTGTTGATCCCGACGCACATTTCCAAAGCAGTTGTTGTTGAACAATACCACGATAACGCGGATGTTAAACTGCGCCGCCGTCGCCAATTCCTGAATGCCAAACATCAAACCACCATCGCCGACGATGGACACGACCACCTTATCTGGATTGGCGACCTTGGTGCCTAATGCGGTTTGCAAACCATGGCCAAGATTCCCCTGGAAGCCACAGGAAATCAGCTGGCGCGGACCATACACAGGAAAACCAAACCAGGAGGCAAAGCCCATCTGAGAAATCTCTTCCACCAGAATTGAATCTCGCGGTAAACAGTCGCGCAGAGATTCAAGATAGCCCATCTGTGGCTGAACCTTCTGAATGGCTGCCGCGGTATCCCGCTTAGCTTTCACCAACCGCAGAGGAACCGTATTGCCACGCTCCGGCAAGGAATTCGACAAAGCACCAAGTATCGCCTGCATCGCCTGTTTGGCATCGGCCTGGATGGCAACATCCGCCAACAGGCGGGAGTGCTGGCGGGGATCAATATCAATGCGAATCAACGGTTTGTCCGGCCGCCCCTGCTGCCATCGAAACATTGGTAACTCTAACCGGGTGCCGATACCGATCAACAGGTCACATTCGTCGAATAACTCATAACCCTCTGCACAGGTAAATCCATAGGGCGAATCGTCGGGCACAATACCACGCCCACCTCGAAAAGAAGCGACAGGACACTGTAACCGCTCGGCGAGCTGACGAATTTCTACCGCAGCGTCGATGGCACCACTTCCCACCATAATCATGGGCTTATCCGCTGCTGCAATTCTCTCAACGGCATTGGCGATTGCCGCTGACGAGAGCGGATGGTTATACGACTCTTGATTTGAGGCCACCAACCCGTTTTGCGAAGGCATTCCCAGCACATCCAGAGGGACTTCAATAGACACCGGACCTGCGCGCCCTTCGCGCAATTTCTTAAACGCAGTATTCATCACCCAGGGAACGTCTTCCGGCGTATCGATGCGTTCCGCCCATTTAGACAGGCGCCGCAGAATGCCCAGCTGATCAGATAACTCGTGCAGCATGCCGTGACCAATACCGATGTGCTGGCTGGGGATTTGCCCGGTCAGGCAGAGCACTCGAGCGTTGTGAGCCGTACATAGGGCTGCGGTGGCATTGAGAACGCCGGGACCAGGCACAACACAGAAGACGCCGATTTTCCCTGTTGAGCGCGCGTAGCCATACGCCATATAACCCGCTGCCTGTTCGTGGCGAGCGACCACGAGACGAATTTTATCCCGATAGCGATACAGCGAATCAAACAGATGATAGGTCTGCGCGCCGGGGATCCCAAAGATGGTATCGACTCCTTGGGCGATCAAACTCTCGACCATCAAATCGGCACTGGTCAATGCAGTCATAGCAATTACCTTTAAAATTCTGAGTTGGTATTAATTGATATCTACCGGCACTTGGAAAGCTCTGAGTGCTGTTGGCGAGGCCGTCAGCGCAAGGCAAAAATGACCGAAAAAGCGGAACTTACTTGAAGTAACTGAGCATTTTGAGGTCATCTTTAACGCTGCGATGGCAACGCAGGTAAGTATTCAGAGATTTCCTAGCCGATCACCCTTCCGGGGTTCAAACATCCCTGCGGATCAAACAATTTTTTCAAATGACTCATCCAGGCCACCTCTTCCGGTGAGCGCGTATAGCTGAGATAAGACGTTTTCAGTGCGCCCAGGCCATGCTCACCCGACACCATCCCGCCGTGCCGGGATGCCGCGGAAAAGATCACGTCATAGAGGGCAGACTTTTCAGATTCTGAGGCAGCACTCACCGTAATATGCAGATTGCCATCACCCAAGTGGCCAAACATCAGCACCTTACTGGCGGGAAAATCCCGGTGAATACGCGTCTCTACATCCTCGACATACGCCTCCAATGCCGATGCACTAACGGCCACATCACAGTGAACAGCCGGGCCCAAATGCGGTACGACCTCACCGATGCCTTCACGTACGCGCCAGATTTTTTCGCGCTCTGATATACTTTTGGCGATTACCGCGTCGAAGATGAGCTCTTCTTCGAGCGCCTGTCCCAGACATTCTTCAAACCAGGCTGCTGCACCCTCTGGCCTATCCGCGTCCATCTCGAGTAACACATAAAAAGGGTATTCCTCTGAAAATGGCGAGGTTAAATCCTCCGCCGTTGCCAGAACCGTATTCATATAGTCTGACCACATAACCTCAAAAGCACTGATCGCTCCGGACAGTCGCCGATTTGCCAAGCGAAAGAATCTCAAGACATCATCAAAGGAGTGCAATGCACAAAATGCTGTATGGGTTTCACATTGCGGCTGCAACCTTACGACCAACCGTGTAATAACCCCGAGCGTTCCTTCAGAGCCGATAAACAACTGCTTAAGATCATAACCCGTATTGTTCTTCAGGAGCTTTGTTAGAGAACTGAGGATAGTACCATCCGCTAAAACCACCTCTAATCCGAGAATCAAATTCCGGGCGACGCCATAGCGAATGACTTGATTGCCACCGGCATTGGTCGCCGCAATACCTCCCATAGTACAGCTGCCTCTGGCACCGATATCTAATGGAAACTGCAGCCCGACCGCTGCTGCGGCACCTTGTACTTCTTCCAATGGTGTGCCGGCCCACACCGTCATGGTGAATGAATTCTCGTCCACCTCTTCGATGCCGCGCATTCTAAGGAGAGAAATGACCACCTCTCCAGGTTTCGGTGTTGCCCCTCCAGACACACCTGTCATTCCCCCTTGAATCACAAAGGGTTGCTGTAAGCGGGAACACAGAGCCAACACACGGGAGAGCTCTTCTGTATTCTCAGGGCGCAGCAACAATGCCGGGCGACAGGGATACTCACCGCTGGTGTCAACGGAATAACTGTCGCCAACCTCTTCATCAATAAGGGCATTGATTGCGGGTAGCTCTCTGCGCAATGCCGCTATAAATTCTGGCATCACCGACGAATGCTCTTCCATTATGTCTCTCCGACCCAATACTGTCTGATTAATAGAAAAAACGAATATACAAATACATCACACTGAAAATCGCCATCAATGACAGCCCGGCCAGACTCCACCAGCGCAACACAAAACCTGGCTGCTGCTCCTTGACGATATCAGAGTGATACAAGGCGCGATGATTGATAAACGCCAACAGCGGCGCTAACAAAAACGCCAATGTGGTTGCAAAATCGAGAAGCTGACGAAAAGACCCGGCAACAAATAACAGCAAAAGAATGACAACCGCACCTTGAAAAGCTAGAGATTTACGATACACCGACAATCCCAACACGTCGGGTTTTGAACTCTGCTGTCGGGATTTATGATTCACAACCAACGCCACGGCGCGAGGACAGGCATCCATCAAAGCAATCACTGTTGATAGCATGATGGCACTGATAGCGAACATAAGGAGCGGCGCTGACCAAGCACCCAAGAATGACGCGATCACATCAACTAACTGTAAAGAGAAGGCTCCTGAGGACGGTGCCATCTGGGTATTGCCACCAACAATATTGTTGCCCAACAACAGAAAACATAGGGCGAGAAACAGCGTGATGCCATAGCCCATATTAAAATCTGCGGCCACCTGCGACGGAGACATAGACATACCAACATCGGTACGTGCTTTCACCCACAATGATTGAAACGTACCGGCAATTAATGCTGTTGGCATCCATCCAGCTAAAGCCACCGTGAAAAAAATACCATCGCGATCGAAGGCTGCTAAGCTTGGCCAAAGATCGGCGGCCGTTACCTGCAATTTTGGAAGCGACATAACCGTTGCGACAATGACAACAATGGACAGAAGCAACAGCATCATTTTGCAAATACGTTCAACCAAACGATAGCGACCGACCATCAACAACGCCGCCACTAAGAGAACCACTGCAACACCAACACTGGTATCACTGAACGACAAACCTAATGCCTGACGTAAAATACCGCCAGTCACCAATGACACAGCCGCGGTTGCCAAAAACATATTGACCATTAGGTCGAGCAAAAAAATGGCGACAGCCCACTTTCCCTGATCAAAATAATTATCGATAAGCGTGCGCCCGCTAATAGAGGCGTAATCTGCACCCGCCCGGAATGCCGGGTAACGAATCACACAGGCGCCAACAATAATCAGCCACATGTACAGACCGTAATCTGCACCGGCACGTGTGGATTGAACAATGTGTGACGTACCGATTGCCGCAACGGCAAACATCACCCCAGGCCCAAAAATGGAAAATAAGTTTGCCTTAACAGCCGACTCAGTTGTCGCCTGACTTGCCAAATTGGCGACATCGGATTCTGAAGTACTCATAAATGACCTGCTGCTGAAAAGGACACACGGTAGGTTACGAATATACCGGCCACATTTTACAAATCAACAACTTTGTTGCAATTGAAACTATTTTTTTAAGAGTGGCTTTTTTTCTTGCAGAAACTGAGTGTATTCTAGGGATTAAAACCAGATGAGGGGCCACTTATGCACCCAAAACGACCACAGAAAAATCTCAGAGCAACGAATACTCAAAACGAAAACAGCGAGACACTGAGCGAACCCGTTAAATTTCCGTTGAATCTCCAAACCTTCCTGCCATTTCGGTTAATGCGGGCTGGTTTACACATTGCCGCTGTCGGCGATCATCTACACAAGCTGTTGGAAGATTCTGGTTATCCTCTCGGAGAGCGAGAGTGGCGAGTGATTTCGACCATGGGCTCCTGCGGAGACATGACACATAAAGAACTGGTAGAAACAACACGAATTGATCCATCCACCATCTCTCGGGCAGTAAAAACATTGCTCGACCAAAAGTTGCTGGGAACACAAAGATCGGCCTCTGATAAACGCATCGTCAAATTGTTTATTACAAAAGAAGGCGCGCGCGTTCACGATCGCATTGCTGAAAAACGACTGGATACTGGGCACCTAATCAGCGAAGCTCTCTCCGAGCGAGAGCAGGACACCTTTCTAAAACTGCTGGATAAAATCGAGGCGCGTACGTTAGAACTGGGATCCTCTGAATGACGCGCACCGCTATAAATCGCTTTTTTAAAACAACAGCATTGGCAACGCAGGTTTGACCTGAGAAAAATCAATATAACTGCGCTCTATCCGGTGAATATTTACCGGATCTTCAAGGGCAAAGCTAACAGGCCGCTTACCACCATAGGGATTGAAAAAAGCAGCAGAATATTTTCGAGGCTGATTCCCGCAGCAATCATCACACCACCCACGTAGGGGCCGACCACCGCCCCAAACCTGCCTAAACCAATCGCCCATCCGATACCTGTCGCTCGAGCTTCGGCGGGATACATTTTTGCTGCCACCGCATAGAGTCCGGTAAAGCCACCTGCATGAAAAAAGCCGATGATAGCGAGCGAGAAAAATAAGATGGACAACCCATCAAACCAGGCGAACAGCGCCAGTCCGATCCCAGCAAGCACAAGAAAGAAGCTGATCACTTTCGATAAAGAAAAATAGGTCGCGAGCCATCCAAGGATAATAATGCCCAGCGTACCTCCACCGGTGAAGGCCGTTGACGCAAGAACGCCGGATGATTCGGACAAACCCGCATTCACTAACAGTTTTGGAATCCAACTCAATAGGAAATAGAGACTGACAAAACACAGAAAAAATGTCAGCCAGAGATTCAACGTTTTCCAACGGAGATCGGCTTCAAATAATCGTCCTATGCGCGAAATACCACCGGTAGGCGCCGCCGTCGTGCTGGGCTGTATATTGACGGCCGCCAGTTCGTGGATATTGAGGCTGGCCATTATCTTAGTCATTTTCTGTCTCGCAGCTTTTGTGCCGCGGTTCGCCAGAAACTGCAACGATTCTGGCAACATAAAAAACATCACCACTGCCATAGCCAAGGTGGCAAGACCACCAATTTGAAAAACAATTCTCCAGCCCTGCTCAGGAATCAAAGGTGCGGCAAACAAACCACCGATGCTGACGCCGAGCGGGTAGCCTGCTGTCATGGTCACGATGGCCAAGCTGCGAAGCCTTGCAGGGGTATATTCAGATGCCAAGGCCGTCAGCCCCGCGAGCATGCCACCAACACCCAACCCGGTGATAAACCGCAGTAAAACCAGTATCGCGAATGATTGGGTCAGGGTCACCGCCAGCATGCTAATCCCTATCCCCAACACACAACTCAGCAATAGAGGGCGACGCCCGACGGTATCCGCCAGGGGCGCGAGAAACATTGCGCCGAGCATCATTCCCGCAAGAGCGGCGCTGAACAGTAAACCCATCGCCTGGGGAGCAATACCATACTCCTCACCAAGACCGTGTGCGGCAAAGGCCATGGCAGCAACATCAAAGCCATCAAGCATATTAAGCAGCAATGCCACCGTTAAAATAGCCCACTGGTTTATCGATAACGGTTTGCTGTCGATGACATGGGCAATGGCATTACCATCAAGCGTTGAACCGCCTGTAACTGCAGACATGGGCACATCCTGAGACGTTGATTAAATGCTACACCAGAGCATCGACGATGGCTTTCAGATTTCCTTTGAGTTCAAGAGCATTACTCACGGGAATGTGATTGAGAATTTCCTGCTCATGCTGCTCAGCCAAATCCAACAGTTTTCCGCACAATTCCTTCCCTAGCGGCGTGATTGCAACCTGGGTGGATGCTGGATCAAATTCTACCCACCCTTTGGACACCATCCAGCTGATGGTTTCCTGACATTCGGCCAGCGGCTGCGCAGTATCGTCGGCAAGTACTTCCAATGATATTTCCGGTGTAACGGCCATTAACGTCAATGTTCGCCATTCTTCGGGAGACACCTGATAGTGTTCCGATAATAGAGGATAGAGCTTGGAGGAATAGCAGGCATAAGCACTGCGCAACAGATACAACAAATAGCTGGACAGAAACTCACTGCGATCAGATTGTATCTCTCGGGACATTCCCGCTGGGTGTTGCATCGACACGGCATAACCACCGCGAGCAAAGACCAGCGGTAAGTTACCCTCATTGCGCCAGTAATGCTCAACCTCCCCAACGATAATCAGATGATCGCCACCCTCGTAGACCTGCCAGGTGCGACATTCAAAGCGGGCGGCACTGTCAGCAAAAATGGGCGCGCCTCCGACTCCAGATTGGTATTCGACCCCATTGAACTTATCTTCGCCTCGTCCCGCAAACTTATTGGATAAATCCAACTGATCGCGTGACAGAACATTTACCGCGAAATAGGTCGCCTTGGAAAATATCGGACAGCTGAACGAGCGCTTATCGATGCTCCAAAGAATCAGTGGTGGATCCACAGAAACGGAGTTAAAGCTGCTCGCCGTAACGCCGACTGGCTCACCGGTTTCGGTCAATGTTGTTACAACCGTAACACCGGTTGGAAACTGCCCCAGAGTACGGCGAAAATCCCGAGCATCAAACACGCTTGCCGTCATAATCTTTTCCCTTGTTCCTGGTTAAACAACTGTCAGCGGCCTGCTTTATCGGCCGGCAGGCGACCCAAACCCCAGTGCTGCTTTGGAAATTCTTGGATGGTCACCGTAATGTTTTCTTCTGGCGCTGAGATCGAACGCATAACCGCCACGGCCACCTCTCGAATCAGAGCTTCTTTCTGGTCGCCAGTGCGACCCTCCATCATTTCAATACGAACGATCGGCATCTTGTTATCCCACAGCTGAGTTAAATATCCAGAACCAGACGCTTACTCTTGGCGCGAGAACAGCACACGGCAATCTGGTCGTTATCTTCTTTTTCGTCTTCCGATAGAAAGTGATCACGATGCTCTGGTTCACCTTCAAGAACATCAGTAATGCAGGTGCCGCAGACGCCCTCCTCGCAAGACACGGCTACTTTGATACCGACGGCTTTTAAGGCGCCCGCAATGGTGTCTGTTTCGCCCACCTGTACCGTTATATCGCTGTCGCTGCAGTAGACTTCGAAGGCACCGCCCGACAATTCCACCTCAACATTAAAGTACTCGTAGTGAATCTGTTCAGGGCGATAGTCAGCAGCAAGCGCTGTCTCTTTAGCCCATTCCAGAAACCCTGCAGGCCCACAAATATAGAGCGCCAGCTCCGGATCCATAGGCATCAACTGCTGCTTCAAATCCAAACGACCGCCGCCAGCCACACGACTGTAATGAAAGTTTGCACGCTCGCCGAGCAACGATTTAATCTCGTCTTCAAACGCACCCGTGCCGGGTTCCTTCAAACAGTAGTGAAGCTCAAAATCCAGCCGCTCAGCCAACAACTGCTGTGCCATCGAATAGATCGGCGTAATCCCTATTCCAGCGGCAAGTAAAACCACCCGCCCAGATGATTGGTTTAGCTCGAAGAGATTTCGTGGCTCACTGATGGTAATGCGCTTTCCAATGTGAAAATCGTGAAAGATCGCCCGTGAACCTCCTCGTGAAGCAGGCTCTTCCATCACGGCGAGCCGATAGAGATTGCGATCTGACGGCGCATTGCATAGTGAATATTGGCGAATTAGATCAGTATCAATATGAACATCGATATGTGCACCGGCTGTAAATGGCGGCAATGTCTGACCAGACAAGGGCACTAAATCCAAAACGGCAATACGCCCGTCAATGTCGGATCGCGCGGCAACTTCTACGGTTAAGTGTGTCAATTCGTTCATATAAATCCTCTCCGCCTAGCGCATGTAGATGCCGCCATTGACGTCCCAGGTCGCCCCCGTAACGGTCGCAGCGGCGTCACTGGCCAACAACAGCGCCATCGATGCAATCATCTGTGGGTCGCTGAGCTTTTTCACCGGAATCATGGTCTCAATAATCTGATTTAACTTTTCCGCAGAGACTTTTTCGGTAATTGAGTCGACATCCACCGGCCCCGGCGCAATCGCGTTGACAGTCACGCCCTCACTGGCAAACTGACGTGCGAAAATTTTCGTCAATGTGATGATTCCCGCTTTCGACGACGCGTAGTGAGCCCCAGATGCTGTTCCCCCCATTTGCCCAGCAAGAGACGCCATGTTGATCACTCGACCAAAACCCGCCTTTGCGAAATGCTCACCAAAAACCTGGCAACCTAAAAAAGTACCCCGGAGATTAACGTCCACCACCTGACTGAATTCTTCCGGAGATATTTCTAGCAAAGGTGTCGTTGGTGTCATTGCTGCGTTGTTAATCAACACATGACAAGTGCCGAATGACTGAAGACAGTGTTGCAGCGCATCGACAAAATCCTGCTTTTTCTGAACGTCAAGAACGCAGGTCGCCAATCTCTCATCGGCACCGCCCAAGTGATCCACTGCGGCGCCAAGAGCAACGGCGTCAACATCCGTCAAAAGTACTCGATACCCAGCCTGAAAAAGCGCCTCTGCGAGAGTGAGACCTATTCCTTTAGCTGCCCCAGTAATAACGGCGACTCGGTTCATGGCGGCTCCTTAGAACAAATAACTGATGGTGGTAAGATGCTGGTCGGACTTCATAACCCGAGCGATTTTTTCAAGTATCAGAAAACTTGCGCCGTGCCGCTTTAAGCGATACTCCAAATTAACAGGAAACTGACGAATACCGTTTTTATTGTCTTCAAACAAACAACACGCTGCTCGCACATGAATTTGATCACCATCACTGTCTAGGACACGAACTCGCGACAGCGTACGCACCGTAGGACGCACCAAACTGGTCGACACCGCTTCTCCACTGGTCAACCGCTGTACCCGCATTTTGCGCATTTCGGCGTCATCGAAGGCAACGTTTAACACTTTTGAAAAATCGTCGGCATCGTGATCAACGGGCACGATATAGATTCCCTCGGGATCCCACAGATCCAACCAGGCGTTATATTCCTTGAAATCCAGCATGTCTGCTTCCATGGCAAGAAAGGTGGTGACCTCCGCCGTCAACTCGACCAGACTCATTCGCAGACCTCCTGTTCTGTCATGCACTTCAAATACTCACGGTAAGCGGCGCGCATACCGGTTTCGGAGCACACCGCACCTTTTACATTGCCATCGACAGATGTACTTAATTTACTCATTCCGCGATTGACCATAATCCACCCATCGGTGCCCGCCATCGCGCCTTTTTGCACACGTTCCCAGGCTTCGCCATCGTCCGGAGTCCCGAAACCCATTGGCCCCTGGAAATGTTCATGCAAGCGTAAACGCTGCTGATTAAAGCGCTCTGGCGCGCCATCACCGCCAATGGCGACGTGATGAATTTCGGTAGAATCTACGGTGACCGGCGTTAGCACCCGAAAAAAGGCCATGGAACAAGCCACGTTGGGAAACAGATTCAGATTAAATCCAGTACCACCAACGGCGCGCACGAGCTTGCGTACGGCATCCTCTGACTGACCTTCATCCCTCAGCTGCTGCGCCAGATCGGCGAAACGCTCGGGAATCGGAGCCTCTAAATTCTCTTCCAGATCCACCAGGTCTGGAATCATCACCATGACGCTGTGTCCATTGCCAAGGTCTTCGACAAAGCCATCGCCATCTAAGAAATCAAAGACGTCCTGGGCTTCTTCATCAATGGATGAAATAAAGGATTTGTGAACGATCGGAAAGTGATAAGCGTCGGTAGTATTCTCTAGCTGTATTTTCCAATTGCCGGGAAAACGAAAGCGGTGATCCCCAAGTACTTTGACGGGATAGCCGCCGCCCTGCTTCATAAACAGGTCGATCCATTTTTTAGCACCACCCAGGAAATCGGACAACGGCTCAATGTCGTCTCGCAGGGTTGCGAAAATCATCCCTTGATAACTGTCGTGGCGCAGATGCTCCAGACCGAATTCTGATTTATCCAGAATGCCGTCATACTCTTCAGGTTTTGGCAGCGCTCGCAATTCACCATCAAGCGCATAGCCCCAGCCGTGATAGGGACAGGTAAACGCTTTCGTTTTTCCACGCTTGCCTTCACAGACGGTGGCACCACGATGGCGACAACGGTTTTGCAGTACGTGGATAGTATTTTTACGGTCACGCACAACGATGACCGGCTGCCGACCAATCATGGCGGTTTTATAACTGCCTTTTTCGGGAACCTCACTTTCATGAGCGACCCACACCCAAGTGTTGTTAAATACCTTGTCCAACTCTTCGTTGAAAATTTCCGGATCGCTGTACAGAGACTTATGAACTCGATCTTCCTGAACAAGATCACCTACGCTGCTGCCGGATCGTGCGATGACATCACTCATAATTTACTCCTGTCACGGGTCTTGAGACGGTACGGGAACCGCCTCTCCCTCTTGCCAACGGCGAGCAACCGTTCGGCTAAATAAATTTCTTGTTCTAAAATGACTGATTTTCCAATCTTGCTGCTCTTTGCAAAAATCGGCAGTGATTAACGCTGCATTAAGATGCGACCCACCTTCGGTAAAATCCGACGGCTGCACCAGAACCCACTCCCCTTCAGCACGATCACCTTTAACGACAATCTTTTCATTACCGAGAATGTGTAAATTAAAGCTAAAGTGTGCTGGCGGGCGCGTGTAACGAGCAAACATTGCCTCGATCTCGGAGATACCGCAGTAACGCCCTAGACGCTTGCGATAGTATTCACCGACGCCTTCCCAAATCGCACCATCAGTAAATAACGCAAGCAAAGATTGCAGGTTCGTCTGTTCGTTGAGGTCGTCACACAGTCGCATGTAGGTATGCATACACACGCTGACTTGCCGCCCATCTTCGAGAGCTTGCAATCGCTTTAACACCGCCTGCAGTTCATCCGTCGACATAGTGCTTACTCAGGAACCTGTAGCTCGCGTCCAATACGTGCTTCAACACGGGCATATTTCCACAGTTTATATTCACCACTACCAACGGGAATCGTGCGGAAAAAATTACAGGCTTCTACAACGGTTTCGTAGTTGGGGACATCCGCCATGATGTAGCAGGTCCAGGGCGCGGTTGGAGAGGGGCCGACCTGAATACGATCGTCATCCATAATTCCCAGCACGGTCACTCCTGGTAATTCATCAATCCCTTTCATCATGGCGCTGAACGCCTGCCACACATCTTTCATCTCCTCAGCGGGAGCATCCATAAAATTTTGATTGATTCCGATACAAAACAAGACTCGTAACGTTGATGACATAATGCTGTCTCCGTAAATTAAGCTTTAACGATATTAGAGATATCCAGGAAGCGGCTGTTTGCCGAATAACATGGCACCAGCGTTTTGAAAGGTAATTTCACCCATAAACGCATGCTGAGTTGCGAGATGAACATCGCGGAAACACCGTGAAAGTGGGTGCCCATAGTAGGCGCTGGTCATACCTGCCAGCTTATAAGCGATGCGAGTCACCTCGGCACACTCATGAGTGAGATGACTGGTCGAAAGCCGCAACATATTGACCTGATGGGGCGGAACCTCTCCCTGCCGGAGAATACTCTCCCATGCGGCGTCTGTTGAGTCATAAAAGAATGCTCGAGCAGACTGCAGTCTCGCCTCCGCCTTCGCGACTGAACTTTGCACATACTGCCGATCACCAATGTCTGGCGCACCGGTCACAGAGACTCGATTGCCACTCATGGCGTAGATGAGATCCAAGGCTTCTCTGGCGATTCCCGCCGTCGTCACCGACAACACCTGTGCTGCAAATGACAAGGTGGGATAAAGGAAAAAAGGCCCATCCAAATTGGGGGATGAGCCCCGAATAAACGTCCACTCTTCGGGAACAATCACATTATCCACGACGAGATCAAAACTGCCTGTACCGGTCATGCCGTGCACGTCCCAGCTATCCTGGTCAATGGTTACCTTATCTTTCGGCAAGACAGCCATGCGCGGCAACGCACCTTTTACTTCCGGCTGAATACCAACACCAATCAACGACGCGCCCATGCAGCCGCTGCCAAACTGCCAGCGACCATTCACAAGAAAGCCTTCATCAGTGCGCACCGCCCGCTTAGGCGGAAAAATACCGCCCGCAAAAATGACATCGGGGCCATTGGCCCAAACTCTGTCAATCGTCTCGACGGGCAATGCGCCAAGATAGGCGGGATTCATACCAAAGCTGGCAACCCATCCGGCAGAACCATCCGCCGCGGCTACAGCCTCAACCATTTGCAAAAATTCCGCAGGAGAGCGTTCATCACCACCAAAGGCTTTTGGAACAAAGGCGCGATAAACGCCCATCGTACGAAATCGTTCCACAATATCTTGGGACAAGTAACGTTGTTTTTCGAACTCCTGACGACGCTCCCGGATATCTAACAGCAGACGATCAAATTCTGCCTCGCCTCCCCAAAGGGATTTATCTAATTCACGCAAGGACATTTTGCACTCCCAGATATTCACTGTTATTTTCAACAAGTTGTTTGGCCAAATTGCACAACCACGCATCCCTTCCCCGATCCGCAACCAACTGTAAACCTACAGGTTTTCCCGATGAACTTTTCACAGGAATGATAAGCGCGGGATGACCGCTGAGATTAAACGGGCGCAACATACGACTTAAATTCAAATCTTGAGCACCATCAAGGGCAGCTTGTCGGCTCAGCGGCAGACTAACCAAAGCAGGCGTCATCAAAAGATCGAATTTTTTAAAAAAATGATCGAGCTCTCCACCAAAATCACAACGGACACGCTCTGCCGCATCAATCTCAACCGAAGAGATATCGCGGCCTTTTTTTAACCGATCGCGCACATCCATACCGAGTGCGGATTTATCAATTAAATCTTCATAAGCCTTGGCAGTCTCGGCAGAGATAATTGTCATACCTGCCTGATAAGCTGCGTCAAAACTATTTAATTCAACTAACTTCGGAGCCATACCTATCGCGTCAAGCGCGTGATGAATATCATCTAGAATCCAGCGGTCGACACTATTTCCGTAAAATGCGATCGATGTCGCTGCAAGGGCAGCACCGTCATGTGTCTTCGAGTAGTCGGGATCTATGACGCTCGCCACTGCGATGAGATCCTCCATTGTGCGGGCGAATATGCCCACGCAATCCAATGAAGACTGTTGCGGTAAAACACCTTTGCGGCTCACCCGCCCAAAACTGGGCTTAAATCCGAAGATGCCACAGCAAGCTGCGGGTAGGCGCACAGAGCCTCCTGTATCCGTGCCAATAGCAATATCGACATCACCTGCTGCCACGGCGACGGCTGAACCGCTCGAAGATCCCCCGACAATAAGCTCTGGAAACTTTGGATTTACCGGCGTGCCGGTAAATCCATTGACGCCGGTCATACCAAAGGCGAGTTCATGAAGGTTTGTTTTTCCTACAACTGAAAAACCTGCATGCAACAAAAGCTCAACGACATTTGCATGATGATCAGCAGCAATTGGAGCGACGGCTGCACTTCCGCACCTTGTAGGAATTCCTGCAATGTCGATGGAATCTTTTATTCCCACCGTCTTTCCGCTGCCACCTAATGAACAGCGTGCTGTCCAAACTTCCATCCCCATAAACACCTCCTGAGCACAGATTCATATTCAATTTTATTACTTGAAAAGTCAAGTAATAACGATCACAAATCGACCACCCTTTATCGTTATCACAATCTCTACTGGACTTCCGGCGGAAACCGTTAGATATTCCCTTCAGCAACAGTAAAATGCGTAATCTCCCACCGGAAAGAAGTCATATGGTCAGAGAAAAAAACAATTCACTCGATAAGTATCGTCCCAGCGCAAAACCATTTCGCTCCAACAATTTTCCCTTTTATTGGATCACCCGCGTGGCCAATCGCTACACCCACAACATGGAAGTGCAACTGAAAAAAATCGGCATGACCATCACCTCCTGGCGGACATTAGCGGTCCTAAAAGAATTGGGGCCACAAAGCGTCTCCGAGATCGCCCATCACGCTGCTAGTCGACTACCTACGATTACCCGCACCGTTTACAAACTTAAAGACCAGGGCATGGTCGACATTAGCCAACAGGAAGATGATGCACGAGTAACCATTGTCACTATCACTCCTGAAGGCGTTGAAGCCACTCAAACCATTCTCGAAACCACGCGTCCGATGTTTGAAGGCATCTATGAAGACCTGACCGACGGTCAACTTCACCTACTCAATGAAATACTTGAAAAATTATTTGAAAACATGCCTCCCAGTAATGGCTGAGGCATTCAACCGTCAAGAATTTCCCTTGCGGATACACACCGACTGACAGGACGTCATTTCCTTTAAGCCCTCAAGGCCAAACTCAACCCCCATCCCTGACTGCTTAACGCCACCAAACGGCATATTGGGCTGTACCGCACCATGATCATTTATCCACACGGTGCCGCATTGCAGCTTTTCAGCCAACTGTACTGCCGAATCAGGATTGGATGTCCACAACGACCCACCCAACCCAGCATCGCTTGCGTTAGCCAGCGCAATAACCTGATCAATTGATGTGTATTTAACAACTGGCAGAACAGGGCCAAAAGGCTCCTCATCTACAAGGCGAGAACCATTGGTGAGACCTGCAACAATTGTCGGCGGGTAAAAATAGCCATTGCGATCGAGCCGCTGACCACCACAAAGAACTTCACCACCATCTGCAACAGCAGCTGCAACGAGATCCTCAACAATCTTTAGCTGCACCGCATTTTGTACGGGACCCAATTCTGTTCCCGACTCCAAACCATCGCCCACCACAACGTCTCGTGCCAACGCCGCCAATCCTGAACACACTTTTTCATAGCGAGATTCGTGAACGTACAAACGCTTTAGTGCAGCACAGGTCTGACCGTTGTTGTGAAAACAACAACCAAACAGCGAAGGCAAAAGTTGATCAATATCTGCATCGGGCAGAACAATTCCCGCATCATTTCCACCCAACTCAAGTGTCAAACGCTTCAAAGAAGACGCCGCCGAAGACATAATGGCGCGCCCGGTTTTGGTAGATCCCGTAAAGACCACCTTCGCGACCAATGGATGCGAGGTCAACAAAGACCCAACATCACCATCGCCTGTAACCGAATTGAGCACGCCAGCCGGAAGCACCTGATTTGCCAACTCAACAAAGCGCAGCGTGGCAATCGGCGTATAAGGCGACGGCTTAATCACCACGGTATTACCCGCCAACAACGCCGGCATAATGTGCCATATCGCAATCAGCAACGGCCAATTCCAGGGCGTGATCGATGCGACAACCCCCAAAGGTTTACGTCGCAATTCGACACGCGCAGCATCATCATCCTGCAACACTTCGACCGGCAAGGTTAAATCAGCCGTAAAATGCGCCCAAAAGGCCGCACCGCCAACTTCCATGCCGGCTCCCACACCATTTAACCCCTGCAGCGGCTTACCCGTTTCAAGAGCAACCAATCCCATTAGCTCTTCGATATTATCGTCCAACAACTGCCCCAACTGATGACAGTATGCCTGCCGCTCAGCAAAGGGGATCGACTGCCAACCGTGAAATGCATCAGCCGCTGCCACGATGGCTTTTTCGGCAAGGGCAACATCTGCCTTTCCACAAGCGGCAAATGGTTGAGCATTTGCCGGGTTCACTACCTCTAATTTCTCTGTGGTATCAACAGATTCACCGGCAATGGTCAGTGAGTATTGCTTCATAATATCTCTCTTACATCTCAATCAACGCCAACAGCGGCTTGCAGCCATCGGCGCTGATGCGTATTTTTTCAACGAAAGCGTTAGCAACGCAGGTAATTAATCAGAGGTCCCTAGAAGTTGTAACGAACCGATGCGTACCACTCGCGACCACGATCATAAACCTGAGACTGAAGCCCAATCGAACTGCTTGCATAACCGGAAACGACATACTCTTCATCGGTAAGGTTTTTCAATCCAAGATCCACATTGTAAGTATCACCCGGCGATGTCCAACCCAAGGTCAAATCCCAAACACTAACTTCTGGCGTTTTGATCGACTCTGTATTGGCAACATCGTTGTAATAAGAGGTGTTGTAATTGCCACTAAAGCGCGCCGTCATGAAACTTCCATTACTGAAAGAGAAATCCTGAGCGAGGCTGAGATTTGCTGTCCATTCAGGGACGTGATCAAACTCGCTGTTCGTGGTAATTGCAGCAACCAAAGGTGGTTGAATATCGATGCGCGTGTACTTTGCATCGGTATAGCCCGCACCCAATTCCATAAACAAGGTATCGGTCAGCGACCACTTTACTTCCAACTCAAAACCGGAGATTTCAGCGTTGCCGATATTGTCCTCAAAGAGACCAACATAGCCTTCACTTTGGGATGCCACCTGGATATCCGTATAATCCATCATAAACGCGGCGACATTAACGACCAGCGGCATAGATTCACTGTCGTATTTGAAACCTACCTCATAAGAATCAACATATTCTGGCTCAAACGAAGGCACATATCCCAGCGGCGGAAAAATTCGCTGCGCAAACCCACCAGAACGGAAGCCTTCTGAGTAAGTTCCATAAACCATCAATTCGCTGGTGAGATGATAGGCCGCGTTTAACATCGGCGTGGTTTCGGTTGCCGACGTTTTGTAGAGCCCAGGAGGCACAATCAAGTCTCCCGGCGCATAACCGATATTACTGGACAACACATATTGATCGGGGTCGAAGGTTTTCTCTTCATCCGTGTAACGCAGACCTAATGTGAAATCCAACTTGTCAGTCGCATGCCAGGTCGCCTGAGAATAGACTGCTTCGCTTTCCGTCGAAAAGTCGTTATCACTAAAGAAGTTGGCGATAGCAAAATCCAGGATATTGATGTTATTACCTTCCTCCTTGAAGTAATAAAGACCTGCGATCCACTCCAGAGAGCCGCCAAAAGAAGCGCCCTGTAACTGCAACTCCTGAGAATACTGCTCAGTTTCAAAAGAATCCCAGAAATGTGTGACCAACAGCGGAGAGCTATCGGCGTCTCGCGCAAACTCCGCATCCAAATCACGATAAGCAGAGACCGACTTTAAGGTCAGGTCGTCATTGATGAACCACTTGGCGCGCAGCGTCGTGCTCCATACATCGGTGTTTGAAAAATTCTGCGCGGTCCCGTAGTTACTATCGCTCGATGTCCATTGGTTGTTAAAACAGGATGGATCTGTTGAAGTCAGCCCGCCAGGATAAGGACAAGCGCCAGGCACCGCGTTGTTATAGAAAGCCCCGAAACCGCTCGCAAGATCCGCACCGGAATCGGCCAAGACAAAGCCAGGGCCATTTTCCTCTTCGGTACTGTAATCAGCGGTCAGGTGAACTTCGAATTTTTCATTACCATCCCACAAAATACCCCCACGCATGGCGGTTTGGTTATCATCCCCTGTATCACCGCCATAAGGGCGATCCACATAACCATCTTGCGATGCGTCTACAGCAGAAAAATTCGCTTTTAACCCTTCTGCCAAAGGACCACTAACCGCGACTTTATAGCGCTGCAGGTTGTCGGTTCCGTAGGTAATATCTGCATAGGCTTCAAACTCATCCGCGGGGCGCTTGCTGTAAATCGCCATGGCCCCACCGACATTGTTGCGACCAAACAAGGTGCCTTGAGGACCGCGCAAAATCTCGATTCGTTCAACGTCGATCAAATCAACGTTGGCACCAACTGTGCGAGCAATATAAACGTCATCGATATAGAAGCCGACTCCATTATCAATGGTCCCAAGGAAATCGCGCTGGCCAACGCCGCGAATATAGACCGTCGCTACCGACGAAGAACCTCCGGCGCCCGCATTGTTTTGATAATTCAAATTAGGAGTAACCGCGCCGACATCGGCAATATTTTCGATTCCTCGAGCCTCTAGCCCTTCTCCGGTAAATGCAGTAACCGAGAGAGGAGCCTCCTGCAGCCCCTCCTCTACTTTTCGAGCAGTAACGGTTACCTCTTCCATCATAGCAGCAACACCAGACCGCTCGGATGACTGGGCGTAGACACTCCCGCAGGATATTAACGCCGGAAGACTTACGGCATAAATCACGTTTTTATCCTGTAAGAATTTCGTCGAGAAACGCTTCCTGGTCTTGCTCTTTTCCATATGAACTACCTCTACAATCGAAGAAAAACGCTTTTTCAAGTCTGGCTGGAGTATTGCAACAACCAGACCACCATGATAAATCTTAATTGAATTATCAACTATTATTTATCATGATGATGTGCAAATATCGTTCAGAAGCAACCGTGGATTACCGATTAATGAAACTCTCTGAAGCCTTAGAAATCACAAAAAACTGCAAGAAAATTACTTGCTTACTAAAGTTTCAGCTTATTGTATTGGGCCTTGCCAGCCTTCTCGCCAGCTGTTCCGACTCACCGCCAAAAAATGAAAAAGAAATAGATTCCGCCGTCGCTCAAGCATCCTCAATGGACGGCGATTGGAATCTTCACGGACGCACCACCAGCGAGCAACGCTACAGTCCGCTAAACCAAATTAGTGCAGAAAATGTGGATCAGCTTTCTCTCGCTTGGTACTTCGATTTACCAGAACAACGCGCTCAAGAAGCAACGCCGCTCATTGTTGACGGCCGACTTTATACCTCATCCGCATGGAATCACGTTCATGCACTGAATGCTGCTACCGGCGAAGTTCTCTGGGAATACGATGCTCAGGTTCCAAAAACCAACGCAGGCCGCGCCTGCTGTGACGCCATCAACCGGGGCCTCGCTTATGATAAAGGTCGACTGTATATGGGAACCATCGATGGTCGATTAATTGCCCTCGACGCGAGCGATGGCAGCGAACTCTGGAGCACTCAAACGTTTGATAAATCCAAGCAATACAGCATAACCGGTGCACCTCGTATCGCGAATGGCAAAGTGTTTATTGGTAACGGAGGGGCGGAATACGGCGTACGTGGATACATCTCTGCCTACGACGCTGGCTCGGGTGAACTGGTCTGGCGATTTTATACTGTGCCTGGCGGCCCGGGAGATCCAACGGGAACAGAACCCGTTGCAGCACAAACCGCAACCTGGAATGGCGAGTGGTGGAAACTGGGCGGCGGCGGTACCGTTTGGGATTCCATGGCCTTTGATCCAGAATCAAATCTGCTTTTTTTCGGTGTTGGCAACGGATCGCCTTGGAATCCTTACCTACGTTCCAATGGCGAAGGTGACAACTGGTTCTTATCGTCAATTGTCGCCGTCGACGCTGATACCGGCGCATATCGCTGGCACTATCAAACCACGCCCATGGATGCCTGGGATTTCACTGCGACTCAGCACATTATTCTGGCGGAGCTGGAGATCGACGGCGAACGCCGCAAAGTTCTTATGCAGGCGCCAAAAAACGGCTTCTTCTATGTTTTGGACCGCAGCACCGGAGAACTGCTTTCCGCAGAACCTTACGTACCGGTCAACTGGGCGAGCCATGTTGACCTGGAAACCGGACGCCCAGAAATTTTGGATTCCGCCAAATACTGGCTACACGACAAACCCTCTTTAATCACACCGTCGTGGATGGGCGGCCATAACTGGCACCCCATGTCATTCAGCCAACAAACGGGTCTTGTCTATATTCCGGCTCATATCAGTGCCTATCCCTATATGGCCGATAACCAGCAAAAGCCCTCAAAGCTCACGGTGAATATGGGTGTTGATACCACGGTCGCTGCATTCCCCGATGATCCGGATGCGTTAGCACAAGTGAAAGACGCCACCTACGGTATGCTGCTTGCGTGGGACCCAGTCGCAGGCAAAGAAGCCTGGCGGGTGCAGTATCCTGGCGTTTGGAATGGCGGCATTCTCAGTACCGCAGGTAATCTTGTTTTTCAGGGAACAGCAACGGGCTTTCTCGCTGCCTACGATGCCGCCAGTGGCGAACAACTCTGGCAGAACCCCACTCAGACCGGCGTCGTTGCACCGCCAGTCACCTACACCGTAGACGGCGAACAATACATCACGGTTAGCGCGGGCTGGGGTGGGGTCTACCCGAACATGACAGGTCCACTTACCCGTGATTCTGCCGACGGTGAACCGATCAATCGCAGCCGCTTACTCACGTTTAAACTCAACGGAAAGGCGAGTCTACCCAAGCCGACCGATGCCTTTCGTCACCTGCCCGACAGCAGCGCGATTTCGCCCCAACCGGAACAAGTTGCCAAAGGCTTCGCAACCTATGATCGCTACTGTGTACATTGCCATGGCGCAGGTGCCGTCGGCGGGGGCGTGTTACCGGATCTTCGCTATTCGGCAATTCCTCTCGACCAAGGCGCCTTCAAAGCCGTTGTCCATGATGGTGCTCTTTCTGAACGCGGCATGATCAGCTTTGCCAGCGAACTGTCTGAAGACGATATTGAAGATGTCCGCATGTATGTGATCAGCCGCAACCAGCATGCGAGAGACGTCGGGGACGTAGAACGACTCAGTCGATAGAACGCCCCATCAAAGCGATACTCTATTTTCCTCTTGGTGGCCGAACAATCGGCCACCCTTTTTATACTGATTTCCCTGAGACAACGCTCTACTAATCAGCATCCAGTAATATTTACGCCATCAAACACGCCGCCTTAGATCACAACGAAAAGCGAGTAACCATCGGCTTTTGAACATAAACTCATTGAACCTTAGGCCTTTACTTTAATGGGCCAGCCCCATTATCTTACCTCCACGACTTTTAAGGGCACCGCTCTAGACCAGGCCTAACCCATGAAATATCAGCGGCTTCCTTACAACCTCGAGCGCAACAGGAGCCAAGCATGGCCAAACCATTCGATTTAATCACTCTGTTTCACGCCATCGATCACAGTGATACAGACACCTTTTGTGAACTCATCACTGAAGAGTGTCGATTTCGATTCGGCAACGCACCTATCGTCCAGGGTAAAGCTGCCATTCGCGATTATCTTGATGGCTTCTTTAAATCTATCTCCGGACTGTCTCACGAGATCATTGAATCCTGGTCGCTTGAAGACAAAGTAATTTGCCACGGAAAAGTAACTTACACTCGAAAGGACAATTCTCAACTTCAAATTCCTTTCTCCAATATATTTACCCTCGTCAACGGTCAAGCCAGCGACTATCTGATTTTCGCTGACACATCAGCGCTTTACGCCCCATGAATTAACCGAACAGCATTAAATCTGACACAATTTCGCCACATTTCACCTTATCATCAGCCTTTTTGATCCCGGTATAAACGCCTTTTTATCGTAAACTAGGCCGCTGTATTCACGGATTTAAAGGAAAATTCAATGGATGTGGTGTTTGCATTGGCGGGGCTTTTAATCGTCATCGCGGTACTCGCCTGTATCGTATTCTTTGCCATATTTATCGCTCAGAAAGTAGGACTGGTACGCCTGTCTAACCAGGATGGTGACAGCGAAAACGCCATACCTTCACTAAATGCAAAAGCGTTTACGCAAACGCTGCTGTTTCGATTTATTTTAATCGCCATCTTAGTCGCATTGATGAACATTCCAACCAGCATGGTGAGCGATGTTGTTCGTGAGAGAAACTTTCTCTACGACTCGGTGATTGGGGAAATTTCTGAAACCTGGGGAGAAAGGCAATCTCTGTCTGGCCCAGCCCTTCTTGTCCCCTATACCGAAAAAGTGGTGAGTGTCAAAACAGTCACCGACAAAGACGGCGTTGAACGAAAAGAAAATCAGGTTAATCGGTATCAACGAACAGCGGTGGTGCTGCCTGAAGATCTGAACATCAACGCCGAGCTGGTTACTGAAACCCGCAAACGCAGTCTGTACACCGCCCAGGTTTACACCGTTGACATTAGTCTTACAGGTTCATTCAAACGCCCGGACCTGAGTAAACTGTCGACAAACATCGACCAGATTCATTGGGATCGCGCCTGGCTATCCCTTGGCATCACCGACACTCAGGCCATTAATCATGTCTCTGGTTTAAACTGGCAGAAAGCCGATCAAACACTTGAACCCATCGATTTCGAACCGGGAACGAAAGTGGTCAACACCATCAGTAACGGCTTCCACGCGCCGATTGACCTCAGTAAAGACAATGCCGGGTCGGATTACACATTCTCATTCGACATTAATGCCAACGGAAGCCAGGGTTTCTTTTTCGCACCATTTGGTAAGGTCACGAATGTCACATTGACGTCTGATTGGCCCCACCCAAGCTTTCAAGGGAGCGTTTTGCCAAATCAGCATGACATTTCTGATAAAGGATTCACCGCTACTTGGTCCATTCCGAATCTCGCAAGAAACTACCCGCAACTCTGGCAACTGGGCTCCAATGAATTCGATGTAAATGAGTTTTACGCCGGTGTCAGCGTCTTTGAACCCATTTCGCTCTATTCAAAAATTACGCGTGCTATCAAGTACAGTGCACTATTTTTCATCTTGACGTATATCGTATTTCTCATCTTTGAACTCGGCATCAAGAGACGCCTGCATCTAGTCCAATACGGAGTAATCGGACTGGCCCTGTCGCTCTTTTACCTGACGCTACTGTCGCTTGCTGAACATATTGGATTCTATCTGGCATACGTCGCTGCAGCCGCAATCATTATTGTCATGATCAGCCTGTATAGCTTCGCAGCCATTCGACATTTTGCGCGAACCGGACTGGTGACCCTGCTGCTCACCCTACTCTACACCCTGCTTTACCGCGTGCTAAAACTGGAGGATTCGGCGTTATTGTCAGGCACTGTTCTGCTACTGCTCATCCTCGGTGTTTTAATGTTTATGACTCGCAACATCGGCAGAGACTAAGGATATGAACGAGCTGCACAAAGGCGGCGGCTCGTTTATCTACTTCCAAGGATAATGGCTTGGAATAGCAATATTGTCTTCGGCAAGCCTAGCCGCAATATCCCTGCGCAGAGCGACCAGATCATCCGGTGGGCTCGAGCGCAACATCGCGATATCTTCCGCAGAGAGAGGTGAAAATGAATCAGGAAGAGTCTCTCGGCCAAACGTTTGTAGAATGTAGTTCGTGATATCTGCGGCATCTTGAGCGTTGATACCAGCGCTCATCATACCTCCGACATTGACCAAATAGTAAGCACCTTGAGTGTCGTGCAAAAAACTGCCGACAAACGGCGATAACCGAGGCACATCAGCTTCTACCTCGCCTTTCCCGTCGACACCATGGCACCCACCGCAAAACAGCATATACTTGCTCTCGACTGGCGCCCCTGCGGACAGCTTATTGATTGACGAATTCTCGCTTGCCTCAACGCCCTGCAGACTTACGCCGACCATTACCGAGTAAAAAAGCCATTGACGGATCGAATTTTTCATCGCCAAACGGTTAAGCGGTGCCAACCACAGCGGCTACCGTACAATGGTAGGCATTTTTATTATTTGCCATACACCAGTTAATACCATTGTGCAGTCCAAGTCGGTAACCCGGCCTCTCCCGTTCATGATTGGAGCAGCGGCATCCAGTACAAGCCATTTTTCCGCAACAATCATTGTAAGTGATCAGATACGATTTATTATCGTCAGGGTTTTCGCAAGTTCCAACCCAAGATACCTTCGAAATTTCAGTACCGGGAGGACATTGACTCGTCGAACCTCCGCAACACGTACAGAGCGTCCCCGACAGCGCGCAGTATCGCCAGTAGTCACACTGCTGGTCAGGCTGATCAAACGCCTCATCTCCAGATTGACGCTGATCATCTAATGTCGCAGCTTGCGCTTCGCCAAAGCGATCATAAGGCAGGGTGGGCAGTAACGCGGTGCCGACGACAGCCTGCCCCAACCTGGCGACAAAGCCACGCCGAGATGTCCGAAAAGCGCTTCGACGGATAGACGCCTCTGCAACGGCATCAAATTTTGCTGAGACAGTCTTCAAGAGATCTTTCATGAATAATCCGTTATTAAAAGGTTATGCGTTGTCGAGATAAACCTGTACGGAAGGAACATCCAGTTCCTTCGCATTGAAAAGACTTTCAATCTGCTCGCGGTTGTTTACCAACCCTTTCGAGGCAATTTTTCCGGATTCATCGATTAATACCGCGAATGGAAGCCGACTAACCCGAAAAGACATCCCTAATTCCGACGACAAGAGATACGGGTATCTGTCCAATTTGTATTTCGCTAAAAACTGTTGATGTTGTTCTAAATCGCCATCACTGGCCAAAACAATACTCAACCAACTTGCCTCGGCCTTTTCGATACTCCCAAGAATTGGAATCAGTTTTTTGCAAACGGGACAGCTTGGCGACAGGAAGAACAACAGCGTGGATTTGGTTTTAGCACCACCAATGTGAAAATACTCTGACGAGCTGATCGAGTTGAGATCAAACTCTGGCGCTGAGCTTCCTACGGTTGGACCACTGTCAGTCACCAGTGCCCCCAACGGAAGAACTCTCTCGAACAATAAGCCCACCTGCCGGGATAACGCCCAAAGGGCAAGGCAGAGCGCGGCGACGACTATAGATAAAATAACAACCAAGACCGTTAATATGAGCATTGAGTTACCCCTCTAAATAAAACAGAAAGACCGCTTTACCTTTCAGCCTTCTAATTTTCGATCTACTCTGCCTCCGCAGCGCAAAACCTACATCGAAAACGGAATTCAATAGTCAGAGATTCAACATCCCTTTAAGGCTCTGATGCCATCAGCAGCCGGATATGGGTATGCGTGTTTAGCACATTGTCGAAGATGATCATCACCAACCACAGGACCAAGATGCCAAACATGCTGATCCAAGGATACAGAAGCTGATTTTGTACCTCGCCAAGCGACAGCGTCGAATACAGAGACAAAATGGAGCATACGCCCGCCCGTAGAACATGCATCCAGGTTATGCCATGTCCACGACCACCACAGCCGCAATCAATGTCATTGCGCCCTTTAAGAAGATTTAAAGAGATGGCCAGACCATAGGCCAAAAAGAGAAGACAGGCCCCGTAGCCTGCCGCAATCGTCGTCGATGGCGTTAAAAATGCTACTAGTATCAATAGCTCAACCAAGACAACCATAGGAGAAAAGAAACCAAGCATTCTAACTGGCAGAATTTGATAGCTTGCCAGCACAGTTTGAAATTCACCAAACTGCGCCAGCTTATGAATGAGTGACTTTGCCAATGTCAACGCGACCAAGCCGAACGCAATACTGCTAGTGATCGAAACGAATATGGCCATCCCCTACCCCTCTCTATTGAACCAGCAATAACGATGTGATTCGATCCATTTTCATAGACTTGTCGCGGCGAACAGTATAATTAGACGCCTCATCTGCCACATATTTGATCAGCCCATTGTCTTTTGTGCCGACAAAAACGGCATTTTTGGCACCGGGAACAAACATAATCGACAAGGCGTCTTGAACTGTACTCCTAGAACGCAGCTTGTTGGTGGTCACATCATAAACCCAAAGCTCATTCGCTGGCTCAACATGAGATCCTTCCCAGGGCTTTTCCTGCATCAAGATGTATAGGGACTTTTCGTTCGGAATAAAGCTCATCAACTGATAGCCGCTTGGCTTATAGATGTCCGGATCTTCTTTATCTTCTACCTTGTGTTTGGATAACAGAACAGCTTGATCACCCGAGACATCAATACTGTAGAGATTTCCATGAAAGGATATTAAATAAAGGGTGTTTCCGTCTCTCTCTGCATGCATAAACAGAGGATCCGTATCGACATCAAAAATTTTATCACTACGGTCCGATTGCTGAAGCTTCCCCTCCGGCGTTAAGGTGACGGTGGTCATGCGGCCATCACCACACAGAGTTGTAAATCGATCTTCCTGATCAGCAATAGGATAGATTCCCCAACACCCAGGTATGGGAATTTCTGCCACCTGGGCACCCTTTTGAGTATCAAAAACGGTGACAGATACTGCAGGCGTTGCATTGAGAATAAACAACCATTTATCGGTGCTGGATGCTGCCATATAGGATGATTGAGGCCCAGACATCGCCACCTTGTTTTCGATATCCACTTCACTATCCGGTGTCAGTGTATCGATATTCCACACTCGTACCGTATCGTGTTTTGCACCTTCTCGACCACGGTCGTAGAAAGTTCGGGTGGTATAAAGCTGCTTATGGTCCTTAGATATCACACGTTGAGTCGCCTCTGAAATCATTCCCAAATAACGAAATCCTTCCGGCGAAATAACGTGGGATTTATCATATTCCGACGCGAGCAAAAAAGGCCCGTCACCAATGCTTTCTACCTTCCCAACAACCTCGGGTTTGATGTCTGCATCCACTGGGTGCGCCATTCCAATCACGCTAAAAATCAAAGGTATTAGAACAGAGAACCTACCCGGTAACGGCATGTCACTTCCCTCAACTTCTTTCATTCCATTTACGATTAATTTAATCCGGGAAGGTGGAATTTCACAAGGGGGAAAATTGCGTAGTCCGTACTTGACCAGGTAATTATTTCTGCTGATAGACTAGAAATGGATTTTCTATCGCGCTATTGTTTAGCGAATTTACTGAAAGTTAAGACAGATTTTTTAAGGCATTCTTAAAAAAGGCTCCTTTAAAACGAGTGATTATTGAATCTAGTAAAGAAGGACTATGCACAGCGAAGGAATATAAATGGAATTAGGAGACTAAGCGAGTAAGGCACTGATGCCATTGCGATTCGAAAGGCGCGTTTTTAAAGATGTGCTTACTGATATTTAAGCTAGAAATAGTCCAGTAGCCGGGAGTTCTCACCCGCTTTTTTGAGAAAAAACCTATGTACACTGTTTTGGTTGTTGATGATTCTTCAGATTCTCTAAGCCTGATAAACGATATTTTGGAAAGCCAAGGAATCAGCACCTTGGTTGCATTAGAGGGCATACAGGCAATCGCTATCGCCAACAAAATTCAACCCGATATTATCTTGTTAGACGCCATCATGCCTAAATTGGATGGCTTCGAGACGTGCAAGCAGTTGAAAAGCGACGCAAACCTTAAACATATTCCCATCATTTTTATGACCGGCCTGAAAGATTCGGAAAGTATTTTGAAAGGTCTCAATGCCGGAGGTGTTGATTACATCACCAAACCCGTCAACCCCGATGAGCTTATCGCTCGCATAAAGGTCCATGCGAACAACGCTCAGATAACGACAAGTGCTCGACAAGCTCTTGATTCCATCGGTCAGAACTTGTTTGCCATCAATGAGGATGGCGACTTGCTCTGGTCGACCAGCCATACGGATGCACTTCTAAAAGGCGAATGCAGCGACTCAGACAGCAATTACAGGATCGTTATTGAGACTGCAAAAGGCATCATGTCTACACCTTCAGAGGAATCAACACGTACCGTAAACACCCCAGAAGGCAATTTTGAGTTAACGCTGATTTCGAAGAGAACCAATGGAGAAAGCACTTTTCGGCTGGTATTCCAGGAACCTAGAATTTCAGGAGAAAAGAAGCTCAGAGACGCGCTTGATCTCACCAATCGTGAATCTGAGGTTTTGTACTGGCTCTCTATGGGCAAAACAAATAAAGAGATCGCGCAGATTCTCGACATAGGCGTTCGCACCGTCAATAAGCATTTGGAGCAGGTTTTCTTTAAGCTTGAGGTTGATAACCGAACCTTAGCAGCTTCTATTGCCTTCCGAATTCTTTAAACTGGCCATCTAACGCGGAAACTCGTTTCAATGTCGCATTCAGAATCGATTACCTCCGCAGAACGCGCATTTGAAACCGGGAATATTTCGTTGGCTCATCGCCTGTGCGTTCAAAGACTCAATCAATCACCCGGCGATTCAGAGGCACTCCATTTACTCGCTCTACTGAATCTGTCCATCAATCAGCTCGATAAGGCTCGCGAACTGTGCAAACATGCCATAAAACGGCAAAAGCGCGATAAATACATCGTCAGCCTTTGCAAAATTTATGCGCTACAGGGCGAGACTAGCGGCGTATCCAGCCTATCGAATCTGTTACAGGCAGACCGAATAAAAACCCCACTGCAAGCCGATACGATGGGTGTCGCGCTATCAAAGAGTGGACTACATAAACAAGCGCTTACTTACTTCAGGCGTGCGGTGTCTTTTTCAGACGACTGCAGCTACCGGTACAACCTTGCCGTGTGCTGTAAGTTTTGTGGTCACCTAGATGAAGCCAGAAGTCACCTTATCGACATCATTAAGCGCAAGCCAGATCACTACGCAGCGCATTACTCTCTCTCAGAGATCATTCATGATAGCGCCATCGACTGGCATCGTTCACTTCTGGAAGAAGCCTTATCAGCACATTCCCTGTCCACTGAAGCAATCCAGCATTGCAGCCATGCGCTTTCAAGATTGCTCGAAAGACAGGGAGAATTTCAGCGCGCTTTTGACGCTCTAAACATAGCGAAAAGAGCGCTAATTCAGGAAAAACAATATCAACCATCTCAACACAGAGAACTGTTTCAACGGTTAAAAGGATACGCTCCGCCAGAAAAATCTACAGCGCCCATTGCGGAAGCAGCTCCCATCTTTATTGTCGGACTTCCAAGATCCGGTACGACTCTGGTGGAAAGGATAATGGGCTCCCATAGCAGCGTAACCGCAGGGGGAGAGCTTGAGGCAATGATTGACTCAGTCCGCCAGCTATCGGGCATCAATAGGCATGGCGCTATTGACGCCAAAGACCTGGAGGCGGCGAACGAAGTTAACCCGAACGCCCTAGCAAAGGCCTATATCCGTCGAGTCGAGCACCTGGGCAGCACGGAATACTTCACAGACAAGCTGCCCTTCAACTTCTATTTACTGCCCGCTATTCGAAACGCATTTCCCCAAGCAAAAATAATTTGCCTCCTCAGGGATCCGCTGGATCTGTGTGCCAGCAACTATCGCCAGCTGTTTAATATCTACAACCAAAACTACCAGTACACACAGACAATGCCACATATCTTCGACATATACTGGTCGTTTCTTGAATGGATTCAACACTGGCAGAGGATTGATTCCACAGGCAACTTTTATATCCAACGCTACGAAAGCCTGGTCACGAGACCCAGAGAAAATATTCAGCGCCTACTAGAGTTTTGTAATCTACCGTGGGAAGAAAGTTGCGTTGCGATTTCTCAAAATACAGCATCCGTATCGACAGCAAGCAATTTACAAGTAAGAGACGCGATTCATACCAATTATATCGGCCACTGGAAACCCTATGAGCCCTTTATCGGCAGCACCAGTATCGTAAAAGATCTCGATCGCCTAATCGCCGATATAACATCATCTCCACATTAGCGTTTTATGAAAACCCTTGGAGATCCGAAAGGTTTATTTTTAGCAACCAAGCATATCCATCATTATGCAGATCTCCGAAAAGCAAGGCAGCAAAGGTCAAACTCGCATTTCCGACAGTCGTAGAGAATACAATAAATTCGTTAACAACGAATTAATGGAGGATTTCGCTCTACGGTTTACGCCTCACCGAGCTCGAAAATGGTCCTATTCTCGAATCGCAAATACCGCTCTGGGATTTGTATCCTTTTTAGTATTAGAGGCGATTGGTGGCGCAATAACCCTCAACTACGGGTTTGCTAATTCTGCCTGGGCGATACTCGCTTTAACCATTGTTGTCATGATCTTAGGCGTTCCCATCGGCTATTACGCCGCTCGTTATGGGTTGGATATGGACCTTTTAACACGCGGGGCAGGGTTCGGGTACATCGGCTCTACCATTACGTCTCTCATCTACGCCTCCTTCACCTTTATCTTCTTTGCGCTTGAAGCCTCCATTATGAGCATGGCATTGGAGCTCCTCTTTGGTATTCCCATTGAAATATGTTACGCGCTGAGTGCGTTAGTTGTTATACCGCTGACCACCCATGGCATAACCTATATCAGTCAATTTCAACTGGTTACACAGCCGATATGGCTCGCCTTGCAACTGCTGCCGCTAATCTACGTTTTCACACATCCCGACTCCAAGATTCAGGAATGGATCGCTTTTCCTGGCAAAGGAAACGAAGACGCTCAAAGCTTCAATCTGCTTCTGTTTGGTTCTGCGTCCGCAGTCTTGCTGTCGCTTGTCGCGCAGATTGGAGAGCAGGTCGATTTTCTCAGGTTTCTACCCGCCGGTCCCGACAAAAAAAAGGCGCCCCCCTTTAAGTGGTGGTGCGCCATGATTCTTGCCGGGCCAGGTTGGATATTCTTTGGCGCTGCCAAACTGTTTTTAGGCTCTTTTCTCGCGTATATAGCCATCAAACAAGGTGTTGAATGGGCGTATGCGAGTGATCCCGCCCACGCTTATCAAGCCACCTATGCCTACCTCTTTCGCAATGAAACGATGGGTGTTTTGGTCGCTGCCATATTTATTATTATTTCCCAACTAAAAATCAATGTGGCCAACGCCTACGCTGGCTCACTAGCATGGTCTAATTTCTTTAGCAGAATCACACATAATCATCCCGGCCGCGTGGTGTGGATGATTTTCAACATCATGATTGCGCTTCTTTTAATGGAAATGGGTATCTATAAAACCATTGAAAGCATGCTGCAGGTATATTCTGTTTTGGTGCTTTCCTGGCTAGGTTCTGTCTGCGCTGACCTGTTGATTAACAAATCAATTGGTCTAAGCCCCCGACAAATTGAATTTAAACGCTCACGCCTCCATGACATAAATCCGGTCGGATTAGGATCGATGATTACCGCATCCTTTTTCGGTTTCGTTGCCTATTCCGGTCTATTTGGAGAAACCATAAAGGCGCTGGGCTCCTATATCGCTCTTTTAATTCCCTTTATAGCGGTACCTACCATAGCAAGGCTAACAAAGGGTCAGTTTTATTTGGTTAACAATATGGCAGCCACGGCAATATCAAGTGAAAACGAGCAATGTGTCATTTGCGAAAATACATTTGAACAGGAAGATATGACCTTTTGTCCGGCCTATAACAATCCGATATGCTCCCTTTGCTGCAGCCTGGAGATACGATGTGGAGATCAATGCCGAGATGGCGCGACTCTCTCTGAGCAATTTCGTCTCTTCCTCACAACTTTTTTTAAAGACCGGCCGAAAACAATCGTTTCGGCGCCGGTGTTACAAACACTGGTAGTGACTTCGATTCTTGCCCTTGTTTGCGGAGCGACATTAATATTAATCTACCTGCAACTGGATGTTGATGAGCTTACCCTCAGCGAAATTGTCGCGCCTATTCTTATAAAGGTCTTTTTCTTCTTCCTTATCATTATCAGCGTTATTAGTTGGCTTTTATCACTGGCAAGAGACAGAAACCAATCGGTTCTGGAAGAACTCAAAGAACAAACCATCGCCCTGGCCAATGAAGTCGAAGAACACGAGAAAACGAATCTCGCGTACAAAGCCGCCAAGGAGTCGGCAGAATCGGCCAGCCTTGCTAAAAGTAAGTACCTCGCTGGCTTGAGCCACGAACTACGAACCCCGTTAAATATTCTGTTGGGCTATACGCAACTTCTTAGCCAAGACAGAGAGGTTCCAGCCAGAGCAAAAGAATCTCTGCTGACGATGAAAAGGAATGGTGACCATCTCGCGGGCTTAATCGAAGATGTCCTCGAATTTTCTAAAATCGAAGCCGGTCGACTGTCGCTTCAGCGCGACGAAATTCATATTCGGCAGCTTATCGACCAGCTCATCTCAATGTTCCATCAGCAGTCGATCGCAAAAGGGCTTAGTTTCAATACGTCTATCGCCAGAAACCTTCCCGTTTACGTCTACGGAGACAAGCAACGATTACGGCAAATATTGATCAACTTACTTTCTAACGCGGTAAAATTCACCGATAAGGGAAAGGTGACTTTTGAAGTGAGCTATCGCAGCGAAGTCTGCTGCTTTTCGATAAAGGATACGGGACCAGGCATTCCCCAGCAACACTATGACACTATCTTTTTACCGTTTGAAAGGATCGATGACGAAAGCACCAGTGACATTTCGGGAACAGGTTTAGGGCTTACCATATCTCGCGCCATGGCTGTGCTAATGGGTGGTGACATCACGCTATCCAGTGAAGTAGGAAAAGGTTCGCAGTTTGACCTAAAACTCATGCTACCTGCCTTACAAGATATTTCGGAAGGCGTATCCACGGAAAATACCACCGTCGTCGGCTACGAGGGTCCAGCTAAAACGATACTCGTCATTGATGATGATGAGTTTCAAAGAAAGCTATGCTACGACATTTTAAACCCGCTGAAATTTACGGTGTTACTTGCCGACTCTGGATTCTCAGGCCTTTCCCTGTTAAGTCAAAACCAGATTGATTTGGTTCTACTGGACCTTAAAATGCCCAACACGAACGGATGGCAGGTTGCCGAAGAGATTCGTCGACGAGGCTATAAGATCCCGATTATTATTGCCTCCGCGAACGTTAGAGATCTGGAAGTGAAGACAACATCCAGAATGCACCATAACGACTATTTGGTGAAGCCGTTCAGTATCGAGGAAGTCCTCGATAAACTTGAAAAATGGATGGGAATCACCTGGACACGCATCCCTTCAGAACCGGATGACTCATCACTCATCGCCAGTAAACCTATCCTCACCGAGGCACAATTACAGTCGTTAAAGTACATAGCGACAATCGGCTATCGGGTCGGATTTTTGCAGAAAATTGATGAGATAAAAGAGATTAATCGGTTGCCTAATAATGAGCTAGATGAGCTCTACAATCTAGCCAAAGAATCTCAATTCAAAAAAATCATTAATCGGCTAGAAACACTCATTATCGAAACCTCTCTATAAGGGCTTCGGCTTGATGATGAACGTCCAGAAAATGGCAACCAATGATAGCCAATAGGTCTCGGCCCTTGGCCCGACCCCAGTCTGGCTGGGGTCAATGGACTTACTTATTATTCAAATATCTTACTCTAACGAGCGTACTCTGGATCTACTTCCTCTCGCTTACCATTCTCTCTGCCTTCAATCCCTGCGTAAGGCTGTCGATGTTCGGTTGTTAAATCAGAGAGATATTTTGGATCAGTGATTCCCTCTTTTCGCATAGCGACACCGACAAGACAAGCGTGAAGGATATGCCCTGCATTGAGTGCTGATCTATAGGTTGGGTCCATTAGTGGATCCAATTCAACCAATTCAAAACCCACAATCTCATTCTGGGCACACAGCCCCCTAACCAACGGTATCGCCTCGCGCATGGTCAATCCGCCGGGCACCGGGGTACCCGTTCCGGGGACAAATGCCGGATCAAGAACATCTACATCGAAGGAAATATACAATTTTTCCGGTCCGCTTTTCGCTTCACTTAACGCTAAATCGACGATTTTGCTCCAACCTTTTTTATCTATTTCAGCCATGGTGTGATAGCGCATGCCGTTATTACGCATCCATTCAAAACCCTCGGCACCAGGCCATGGCCCCCTCAAACCCACTTGAATATAGTTTTCGGGATTAACGTGACCTTCCTTGACGATCCGGTACACAGGTTGCCCGTGGGTCATCCAGTGAACACTTCCCTTTCCAGCATCATAGTGGGCATCAAAATGAACCACGCCAAAGCTACCTTTGCCGTGAACGTCGGCCAACGCCGCGACGTCCGGATATTCCAAACTGTGATCACCGCCAACAATAAAGGGGATGGTATCGGTTTCGGCAATTTCTCTAACTCGCTCACGGACATGCTCGATGGATAATTCCGTACTCATATTGTCGATGGCAATATCACCATAATCCACAATACTTAGAACCTTATTGGGATCCACCATGGTATTCATATCAACGCCACCTCGATATCGCCCCGTTCGAATCGCTTGCGGGCCAAAGCGCTGTCCGCGATAGTAAGAGCCCATATCCAGAGGCGCTCCGACGATAGCAACATCTACATCGCCAGCGATTAAATCGTCAGGGTATATGGCCAGAGGAGCGCCGACAAAGGTTTGCACACCGTGTTGACCTCGACCGTCAGAGGCGTAACGGCTAAGCGAAAATGGACCAGGCTCGCGCTTAGGATTCAAGCTCTTGGGGCGCATGACTTTCCACGCATTAAACCCTTCCGATTCTGTATTCAAGGGTACTGCCGCCGTGTCGGTCTCAGGGTTGAATTTCTTCTGCTCCTGAACCGTATTCATTCCTTCAATATAATCGGCGATTTCATCCCCAGATTTTTTCATCATTGCATTGAAAAACCTCTCTCGGGTGCCGAGAAGAGACTCAACCAATGATGTGTTAAGTACTTCAAGATCTTCTTCGGAGACCTTTCCCTCAATTTTATCGGTAAACCACTTCGGCAATGGCTTCTCTCCACCTGAGTCCTCTGCATAAGTGTAGCTAGAGCTTAATGCGCAAAGAACCAAGGTTGTTAGTACTCGCTTGAACATATTCTTACCCTTTATTGAATTCCCTTCATATAACTGAAAACCAGATTTAGCCTGAGAAGCCGTACATTCTTTCAAATAACCAAAAAGAGCCTATCAAGCCGGAAAAACAAGCGCCGACAAATCGCAAGTATCCGTCTACCGATAGTCGCTTGAGCATGCTGAATAGAGCCAGTAGAAACGCAACAGATATTATTTGCCCGATTTCAACACCAAGATTGAAGAAAAGTAACGACGAAATAATTTTATCTTGAGGCACGCCTAGGGCACCAAGCGCGCTGGCGAAACCAAGCCCATGCACCAATCCGAAAATCGCGATGACAAATAGACTTGTGCGTGAGTGAGAGGAATGGCTATCACGACCTTTTAGAAGCGCTTCACGCGCTAACAACACAATTGAAAAGGCGATCAATGCCTCTACCGGAGCAATGGGCAGATAAACGATATCCAAATAGGACAGGGAAAGCGTTAAGGTATGACCAATGGTAAACGCACTGATAAGCCAGATGATTTGCTTTCTAGAGGCTATTAAGCAAATACACAGAACGAAGATAAGATGGTCCCAACCAAACCAGATATGTAAAACGCCTTGATAGAGAAAATTAATAACGACGTCTCTATAGGACATTACTATAGGACTGCCGGTCGTCAAAGGGATGCTCAAGCTGTCGCCTGAACCATTCAACGATCTGAACGTCCGCCCATCCATTGTTGATATTTCGAGCCTCGCCTCAGCGACCGCCCAAGGAACAACAATGCGCTCTACATCAGATACCGGAATTTGACAGTCGATCTCTGAAGTGACCTGAGCAATATCCCCCATTCTACTGGTGTGCCTTTGTGTCTCATCACACGCGGCGTCTAACTGATACGCCTTTTCCTTGATCGCTTTAAGCGGTAGCTGACCGATTACCCGAAGACTTTTTTCTCCTGTGTGCTGAACCAAAATGGATGCGGTTGAAAACACATCCGCTGAAGACATACTGGAAAAAAACAGAGATGCAACGATCAATAAGGCGCTAATCTTTTTTAACATCGTTAAACGCCCATTCAATCGTGTATTTATTGGCAATTTCTTCCATATACTGGCGAGATCGATCTGAGAGCACGTCTGCCAAATAGTCGTTTTTGACTTGCATTTTTACGGCGTCGAAACTCAATGGTCTTGGCTCCTTTTGGCCAGTCACAATCACATAGTGCCAGCCAAGCTTTGATTCAATGGGTCCAAACCACACATTTTCATCGACACTGGATAGTTGCTTGAGGAATTCCTGACCAAACATCGTCCGAATCATACTTGCGCCGTAATCTGGTAGCGTTAGGCCTCTCCAAAATTCATCCCCCGTTACTGTTTTTCCCTGCCTAAGCTCGACAAGCAGCGGGTCAGCATTCTGTGGTTTGTCTTTAAAAAAGACATGCTGAAAATCGTAGGACTGCTCGACGTAGTAACGATCCATATTCTCTAGATAATACGAGACCATGGCGGCCTCATCCGGCTCTGGTAAAATGCCAGATATCCTGTAGCGCATATCTTCAACCAATGCGGATCTCACTTCAGGATTGGTGAGGTGCATGCCCGAATCCAGCGCCTCTCGAAATAGAATTTCCTCCTCGACAAACGATCGTTCAATGTTGCTGGCATCTTTCTCGCTCACCGGCCGCCCCGTGAGCGCTTCAAATTCTTCAAATTGCGCTTCCCGGTTCTGTGGTGACATTGAGATCGTTGTCGCGGTATTCTGGGCAACGTAACCGTAAAGCGTAAAAATGGTCAGCCCACCACTAAGAAATAGAAAGAGCGGGTCTTGAAGTATTTTTTTGATCATGTTTTCACCGTATAAAATTGACCACCGAAGCCAGGATCAATTTCCAAATCGATAGGAAAATTTCAATCCCATCGTTCTTGGCGTGAGTACAAAATGCGAGTGGCTTCTTTGCAAATCTCCGCGATTACCGAAATCGATATCACCCCAGTTTTGAACGGAGGAGATAAACGCATATTTATTGAATAGATTATCGATATAGAAAGTGGCATCCCATGCACCGTCGGACAACTTGGCCGAAAGATTACTTAAGGAATAGCCTGGCAGTACTTCACCATAATTTTTCAATCCCAAGGTGCTGTAAACGTCACTCTGAGCGGTTAAACCGTAGTTAAATTCAAGATCTTTACTGCCAAGGTTTGTGTAGTAGTTAACCCCTAAAGAGAATTGATGCTCGGGAGCTCCGGGCAGACGATCACCATCGTAAACGGTATCACCATCACTGCCGAAGATACCAAATGCGTCATCGGTCATTTCTGTCTTCGCGTAGGAATAGGTCGAATAGAGAGTAAGATTTTCGGTTAGGAGAATACGACTGCTCAACTCAAAGCCTTTGGCGTTAGCCCCTTCAGCATTTGCGGTGATTCCAACACTGCCGTTTTCAGTAATGCCATCAACTTGAGGGTCTTCCCAATCAATATTGAAAATCGCCATGTTCAATGTGAGCTTTTCATCCAACCAACTGCTTTTTAAACCAAGCTCATAATTATTGGTTTTATCGGCGGCATATACCTGCTCATTCGGCAGAGCGCAGATAACTTGCGTGCTGATTTGATCGATATTGTCGGGGCAAGCCGCTACAGTATTCACTCCACCGATTCGAAAGCCGTCACTAATCGTCGCGTAGCCCATTAAACTTTCCGTGAAGTTGTAGCTGACGTTGAACTTATACAGTGTTCCGTCATCGTCGCCTTCTGCCAATTGCGGATCGAAGAGGATCGAATCCGGATCGCGACCTTCGAAGACGGTGTAATAGAGAGGAAGATCAACGGCAGATTCTGTTGTTACTTCATAACTGTATTTTCGCGCCCCCAACGTAACATTCAATCGATCCGTGATCTCGTAGGTCAGCTCACCAAAGAGGGCACTCTCTTCGATTTCATCTGCATTTATCGATGTATATTCGACACTATCAGGCCGAAGGGATCCGCCAGCACCCCAAACATCGATGGCAAACTCATCAAACCCTTCGGTCAGTTCTGTGTAAGTCCTATCATATTCATTTTTGCTGTAGTAGCCACCAACGATCCAGGATATTGGTCCATCATTGGACGAGACCAAACGGATCTCTTGCGTCAGGTTCTTCTCCTCGTTTTCGATATCGGTGTAGCCCGAAAACGCGGGAAACTCTTCGTATCCAAAATTCAGTCGAATCAATAAGTCGGTAACGTCGTTGCTGTAATCACGATCAATTTTGGAGAATCCGGTCGCCGACACCAGCTCAGCGAAACCTAAATCAGCCGACATTTCTAAACTGAAGAGTTCGTTTTCTCGCGTCATTGGTTCAAGATAGCGAGACGCGGAGTCGTATTCTCCAACCTGGTCATCGAGGGGATTGTCTGCCCCTAGAGAGTTGTAGTGAACAAAGCCACGCGATCCGGCTTCGTCTTTCTGATAGAAGTAAGACAGGGTGCTATCGAATCGCTCCGAAGGTGTCCATCTCACTTGAAGCTTAGCTGACGTTTGTTGTAGATCATTGCCGTCCTCGACGGAATACAGATTTTCCCGCACGGCGTCTTCATCATCCCAATCTGGATCCGGCAGTGAAACACCTGGCTCTCTGACGAGATAGTCGTAATCGACATAGCCGGGATCATCCAGGTAGTTGACAGCGAACCGAACCCCCAGCTTGTCTTCGATTATGGGCGCATTAAAAACGGCGCCCACCTCTTTCCCCTGTCCACTGCTTTCAGCGAGATCATAGAGATTTCCTGATATCTCTCCTGAATATTCGTAGAGATCGACTTTCTTTGGGATGTAGCGGATGGCACCTCCAAGCGTGCCGGCGCCATAGAGTGTTCCTTGCGGGCCAATCAGGACCTCTACCCGCTCCACATCTAAAATTCGCATATTGGTTAATATGGGAATTTCACCCAGGTAGGTTGCCACAGTCTCGCCATCTGAGCTGGTACCTGAACTGTTGGTATTTAATCCTCGAACGATAATCGGCGCATTATCCCTACCACCTTGATCGGTGATCGTTAGACCGGGAACCCAACGTGCAATATCTTCAATTTTTTCAACACCCTGCTGCTCCATCAGATCTTCTGAAACCGCGGAGATATTGATTGGCACGTCCTGGACGGATCCGGATCGCCTCGTGGCAGTAACTTCGATCGTTTCCAGCATTTGCTGTCGGTGAGATTCTTGAGCTAATTCCTGCGCAGAAATGGCTTCGGAAATCAAACCGCCAGAAAACGGTATTGCGGCCATTTTTATAGCCATTAAAAGGCGATTGGGAGAGATGTACTTCGATTTTTCCATGACTGAACCGATCCTCTAATCCTGCGTGCTTAGGTGGCTTCTGGATTACCAGGAAAGAATCTCCAGCATCGACACCAGAAATCCCTTTTGATGAACTTGCTACTCACCTAAGTATCTGCTCTTTAGGGACGCAGAAATATTGGATAAATGTCCTTTTTAACTACGTTATTTTGCGTAGTTGTCTCCGTCGCTATGCCGCCAATGAATGAACTCCACCAGCGGTATCCGGGAGAGAAACCAGACTGTAACTTGTCGGCAAACAGCCTTTCATGTTTCTGTATTCAAGGAGATGTACAGGAAGGAATTGCATAATTTCAGTGTTGCTATGCGCCGTCAGAAAGACGGCACGGCTTTAAGGGCTAGCCCATTGAATGCAATAAATATTGTATGTATTTCTTTTAACTTACTCTTTGGCGAGAGCAGCAAGCGCTTGAACACAATCTCTACGAAGGCCAAAACGCGCTTCGTCGCCCGGAGGCGTCATTACCTGAGTCATAACCACATACGCCTGTTGTCGTTCTGGGTCGATCCAAAAATGTGTATTACCTGACCCAGCCCATCCATACATGCCTTCCGGCATGATGTGCTCCGCCTCAGAGGCAGCAGTGCCAATTGCGAACCCAAGGCCAAATTCATAGCCGCTTAAGTCCCCAAGGCCTTGCACCGTCACTTCCGGATAGAGCATTCGGTATACGCTCGCAGTGGATAGAATACGCACACCGTCCAATACCCCACGATTGGCCAGCATTGTGGCGAAGCGCAGATAATCGTCAGCCGTCCCCACCATGGCGCCACCACCGTCGATCAAACGGTCCTTGTCGGAGTATTCGGTATCATCGTTTGTCTCCAAAACCTCCAGCCCCTGTTCAGCTAATTGGTAGATTGTTGCCAGCCGCTTGCGCGTCGTCTCGTTAACGAAAAACCCCGTATCATCCATGCCTAGAGGCTCGAAGATTTCCTGCTTCAAAAACGCCGGCAGCGACAGCCCCGAAACGATTTCTACAAGATAGCCAAGAACGGTCGTCGAATAGCTGTAATGAAATTGCTCACCAGGCTGAGACAAGAGAGGTGCCTTGGCAATTCGACTCACCAGCTCTGGTAAAGATTCTGCAGCAGGTCCATCGCTCGGTAAAGACCCCACAGGCGTTTTGCGCTTTACGCCGTATTTTCGATAATATTGATGGACAGGTGTACTCCCCATGAAGTGGTAAGTTATTCCGGATCGGTGTGCCAGTAGATCTTCGATCGTGATAGGCCGGTGTGGTACTGATGTTTTCATGTCCTCTAGCGGCCCAGACTCATATACCCGTGTCTGAGAGAACTCTGGAATGTACCGGCTGATCGGATCACTCAATCGTAACTTGCCTTGCTCGGCAAGCATCATAATTGCGACGCTGGTAATAGGCTTCGACATGGAATAGAGGCGAAACAGTGTCTTTTCGGTCATGGGTGATTGCGAGGCAATATCCTGATAGCCTAAAACATCACTAAAATGCCGCTTGCCCTGAATAGACGCCATGATCACGGCACCGGGAATGCTTCCCTGCTCAACTCTCTTTTCAAGCGTTTCACTGAGACGTTCAAGTCCAGACCGCCATTGATCATCTTGTCCTGTGGATAGCGAGCGGGGGAATGCAGAAAGAAACAAACCGACCGCCACCAAGACAACAAAGAAACTCGAAATAATTCTAGTCTGTAGCACTCCGTGCAAAACTGACTTCTTCACGTATTTTCTCTAACAACAGATTGATGGCGCCGCAGCGCCTGTTTTGGACCGTAATCTACCCACAACACTTCCGGGCTTTCTGACTGTTTTCGACTCGAAAACGTGATTGGACTATGCCGGAATCTATGCGCTGGTCGATAAGGTGACGTCTTTCCAGGTGTCGATCTGGCTGGACAATTCAGCAAAATGGTAGGTTGCGTATTTGTAGGCGTCAGGACCTAGCAACAGTAAGGCAGGCGGCTCTTCAAGAGCTGTGACCGCGATGATCTCATTGGCGACCTTTACGGGATCATTCGGCTCCTCACCCTGGTGACCTTCAAGCGTCGGGCGTGCCAGGTGTGCCGTCTCAGCATAGTCGTCGATCGAAGGCTCTGCCCCCTTGAGCGATCCACCACCAAAATGGGTACGCATCCCCCCAGGCGCGACGTTAACCACTCGAATTCCGAGCGGACGCACTTCATCACGCAATGTCCGACCAATGCATTCCATGGCGAATTTGGACGCACCGTAAATGGCCGATCCCGCCCAGGGCGCCAGCCCGCTGACCGATGACACATTGATAATCATGCCCGCACGGCGCGATCGCATAGAGGGCAACACCGCTTGAATCAGGGCAATTGCGCCGAAGACGTTAACATCAAACAATGCGCGCATATCCTCGATCGGGGTTTCCTCGATTGCGCCCGTATAGCCATAGCCCGCATTATTCACTAACACATCGAGCGGGCCGACCAATTGCTCCGCCGTCGCCACAACGCGTGTCGCTCTGCCAGTATTCGATACATCGTACTGAAGCGCGAAACTCGCACCCGGCGCAAGCCCCTCAAACTCAGCGCAATCATCCGCGCCTCGAATTAATCCGACCACCGTGTCGCCACGCGACAAAAGGGCTTTCGACAAATGCAATCCAAGGCCCTTGGCCGCACCACTGATTAACCAATTGGCCATAACATCTCCTTTGAGGCGGCCTGGATCGCCAGTACCGCATTTTTTGCATCTCTGTTAACTGTGGACAAGGACGGTAAGCGGAGCGCGTCCACACTCCTCTTAAACGTTGTCCTAGTCTTTTGTGCCTTTCGGCATGAAAACTGACGCAAGGTTCGCGATTACCCACGCTCATCTCGGGCAGGGTCTTTAAAGGCTGGCAGGATCATTATAAGCGCTGCGCCGATGCAAAGACCGGTAGATAGAAGGGTCACCACTTCTTTGTAACCGCCCGTACTGTCGTACATCAGCGCCATAAAGAAAGGCGTAAATCCTTGCGCGATCAGCACGACCGAATAGCAAATGCCAATCATCGTTCCGAAGGCTTTCTGTCCGAAATAGCGGGACAGAAAATAAGGCAGGCAACCAAATTCTGAACCCAGGCCGATGCCCAACATCACACCACCGAGCATCAACATCTGCGTCCCCTGCCCATACTCAAGCAACAGCAACCCGACGACCGCTGCCAAAAACATTGGCGCAACGATCTTGGGTGATTGAAACCTGTCCAGCAACAACCCGGCGACTACCTGCCACCCTGCTGTCACGAGTGCGAAGACAGAAATGACCGTCGTGGCAATCGTTAAGCTGTAGCCACGATCCATCACCATTGGCACGATATGGGTAAAAACCGCCGTTACGCAACCGGCGCCCACAGCCACCGCCACCAGCACCAGCCAGAAAGTCGATGTGTGCAGTGCCTCGCGAACCGTCAGGCCTGGCAGGTGCCCGCTGCCGGACTCCCTAAGCTCAGATTCTCTGGCACTGCTCCGAACATTTTCCCTATTCTGCGTGCGAGCATCTTTGAGAAACAGATACATGATCGGGAATCCGATCAGAAAAACCAGCGCACCAATCCCGACATAAGCTCCGCGCCATCCCACGTGCATCAACAAGATCCCACCGACAATCGGCATAAAAACCGATCCGAGACCATTGCCGAAGCCAGCCGAAACCCCCATCGCGGAACCACGGCCTTCATCAAACCATTCACCGATGACTTTCTGTAATGCGGCGGTGCTCGGTATCGTTCCCGCGAGACCTACCAGTGCGAACAACAAGTAAAACTGCCACACTTCACCACTGGCCAGCGCAATAGCGGCGATGGCGGGTGCAAACAGTAAATTCCCCGTCAGGATGACCTTACGTGAGCCGATCATATCGGAAACACGACCGGCAAGTGGATAAGTGATCGCGGCTACAACCGCGATCAACGCCAGCACCCCGGACACAGTCGCGCGCGGCCAGCCGAATTCCTCAGAGATGGGCACCAGGAATAAACTAAAGGTTGCGCTGATCGCTGGCGTGTTGGATACGAAATTTCCCACGGTACAGGCGAAGACAATCTCCGCCTGCGCTCGCTTAGGTACCACTGGTATATCGGTATGGATTGCTTGATCCTGCATGGAAAGCTCTGTTCCTGAGTATCGTGCGAAGAGTTCTTCGCGCCGCGTTTACTCCTGAGTGAAACCCTCAGGAACGACCGGATTAGCACCGCCCTTTTCCCAAAGAATAATTTCATTGCCCCATGGATCTTGAAACGCCGCATTAAAGCCGTTGAACTCTTTCCAGAAATGATTTTTCCAAAGCAAGCTCGCGCCATTTTCGATCGCACGTGCCAAAATGGCTTCCGTGGTATCCTCGTCACTGACCAGAATCCAGACACGCGGTTTCCGACCGGATTCTGACAAGGCTCTTGGCTCAACACCGTCTGCATCTGGATGTGGGCGTACATTGCTCACTTTATGGATTCCAATATGGAAATTGCCGATGGGTGTTTCGTTGCCATCGCTGTCGAACATATTGCCGCCGGGAACCATACGATGATATTCGCCGTAAGGTCTGGGATCGTTTTCCCAACCGAAAACGGTGGCATAAAATTCACCCGCCGCCGCCGGATCATCCGCTGAAATATCAACAAATATCAGTGTATTGGGTTTCGTCATGTTATTTCCTTTTGCTACATTAGGGCGTGCACACATCGACGGAATACCGTTATCGGCTCCGTCTGCACACATTTTGGGAAAAGTTGAGAGAAAAGCAGCTGACGTTAATCGCGCGTCTATTCGCGCAGACTAACGACAGCCCGATGTCACACTAAAAATCAAAACTGAAATTAGCGATAACCTGACGAGGTGCAACATACTCATCACTGACAACGCCGCTCCCATAGGGATCAACAAATCGGCCAGAGATATTTGCATCGTCCATTAAGTTGGTTGCCGTTAACCAAACGCGCCAGTTGGCATCATAAGGCTCGTACTGCAGGAACAAATTGATTTGATCGTAGCCATCGACGTGATCGACCGCAGAGTTAAAGATTCTCGCTTCGTAATCACTTTTATAGAGGTATTCCACTCGCGTAGTTACGGTTCCAAGATCCCCAAGATCATTAAACAAGGTTGCATTTAACCCCCCGCTTAAACTGGGTAGATTCGCCGGAGTATTCCCATTCACATTGACATTTGCTGAACCCCGGGCGAGAAACCACTCATAACTCCACTCATAGGGTGCTGCGCCACTGGCAATTGCCGCTGCGCCTGCGGCATCGGCATCACGACGATCCAGCGCATAATAATCTTTAGGGAATTCACCTTCTAACGATGTTGCATTAAGACCGAGCTCTAACATGCCATCAAACAGAGCGTAATTCGCTTCTAGCTCCAGCCCCCAGATATTGGCTTCAGGAATATTTCCCAAGCCGCCAGAATAGGGAATCGGATCTTCCTGAATATATTGCATGTCCTCATATTCGGAATAAAACAACGACGCATTCAATGTCAGCGCTCTATCAAGAAGGCGATTTTTTGTACCTAACTCATAGGTCGTTACAGTTTCAGGCTGTATCGTAGTACTGGCGGCCATGGCATCAGTTGAAGATGCGTTTATACCACCAACCTTATAACCGCGAGAGACAACACCGTATATCAAATTATCATCGGTTAATTGATAATTAATTCCCAACTTTCCAGTAACTTCTTCTGCGCCAAAACTATTGGGGGATGGTTCGGCAAAATACGTAGAACTCATGCTGTCAAAACTGTCATCGTTGTAACGAACACCAGCAATAACACTTAAATTATCCGAAACATTTAGCGTTCCTTGGAGAAATGGTGCCCAAGATGTTCGTTCTACCGAAGAGTTCTCAGCGTAGGACATATTAAAAGGAAGAGCACTAGCCGGAGTGCTTTCCGGCAGCACATCTGTAGGATCGCTAATGTCCGTACCTTTATATTCATTTACGTATTGACCGCTGTCACTGTGCAAATAAAACGCACCTGCAACCCACTCAAAGAAACCGCCGGAATTGGAGCTAAGCGAGATCTCCTGCATAAAGGTTTCAGCAGTCGTGGACCAAATAGCAACATGATCGTAACCGCCAAACGCTTCCGCCGTACTGCGATCCGAATCAAAAGACTGAGCGTGATCCATATCCTGGTAGCTACTGGTCGATTTCAACGTTGCAAAAGGCAAATCCCAAGTAATAATCGCAGTGGCAATATCCATATCCATGTCGAACTTACCCGGAAAATCTTGCGAGACAACGCGATCGTCACTGTTGGGATCATCAATCGCCTTCAAGGCGGCCGCATTGTGATGATCTTTATACCTCTGCCCCATCAACAAAACGGAAAGGTCTTCCGTCGGCTCCCAAAGAAAAGAAACCCTTGAGTTTTGATTGTCGGCATCATCGAGATCGTAACCACCTTCAATGCCATTGGATTTCGAGTATCCATCGTGACTGGTCGAGTTGGTAACCGCGCGAATCGCCATCGTCTCACCGATGGGAAGGTTTACTGCAGCCTGCCCTTGACGATAATCATAACTGCCGATACCCGCTTGAATCTCACCGGTGAATTCACCAACGACCGGCTTTTTACTGACAACATTCAATGTGCCGCCGGTCGAGGCCGCACCAAACGCGGTGCCCTGAGGACCACGCAGGACTTCAATATGCTCGACATCCAAGAAACCCATATTCAGCGCAATGTTATTGGTGATATAGGCGCCGTCCACGTGGAAGGAAACACCTGGCTGACTGAAGAAGTTCTGCGGTGTTTGAGATCCAACACCGCGAATGCTAACCATTCGTTCGGAGCCGCCGCTTTTATTAATCTGTAGACCCGGCACGTAACCATTAAGGTCAGTCGCATCCGTAATGTTTGCCTGCTTAATAAGTTCAGACCCAACAGCGGTAACAGACGCCGCAACATTTTGCAGATTAACCTGGCGCTGATCCACAGTTACGGTAATGGTTTCTAAGTATTCGCCCTCATTACCCGAGGTGCTTTGATCTATTTTTGAAGCAGTCTCTGCCGCATACACTTTTGGCAAAGTACACAACAATGACAACAAGGTAGCTTGTAACGGTCTTCTCTTAAACGGCAGGTTCTGCATTGTCTTACCTCAGTTTTGGCAACCACTAACGATCGAAATTATCGATAACATCTGTTTTTAAAAGTGCAGAAGCGACAGCAGTTTATTAGCATTATTCTGTCACATACTCGCGGTAAAAACACGGTATGGGATATTGGCTCCTGTACGGTTCTTTTCCTGTCTGCAAGCGGGTTTTGTGCGATGACACAGCGACAAAAACCTTTGCTTCCAATTCATACTACTGCATAGGGCGGGGTTAAAATTGATAAAATATGTATGAGTTTTGTGGAATCAGCGTATTGAGCCGTGCTAGCGCGCCAAGAGAATGCCAGCCATATAACCGAGAAAAAAGAACGCCTATTACATCCTTGACCATCAAGGCAACCGGCATATATCCGTATTTTTGCCCTACCATAGAGCGCCACCACGAAAACTGTGAATTTCGTGGTCAGCGTTGGTGCGATATTCTCATCGCGCTACATTATTAATCGTCAAATGAGCATCTATTGATTTGCTTCAAGGAAAGCCTGGAGATTTCGTCATAAACCCCGGCCGCATCACCAGAAAGCTCTCCAAGCGGTACCGAGTTCACGGTAGAGGGCGCCGATAATATCCACACCTTTGGTACGCTTTATGCTCAATGGTTATCCGTTAGCCTGAAGATCGGTTGGGAGGTGCCTGTATGAGTTCGTGGAAATTATCTACTGATAGCTGCCCGGAGATTGAACGCTCCGTTATCTGGCAAAATGCACTCAGTCGACTCTGTTTACCCAAGTGCAGTTTCTCTGACTGCGACGAGGACTTCAGAGGCAATGTCAGCAGCATTAATACCCCGCAGGGTATTGAATTTTCTATTCTCACCGGCTCCCCAATGGAGATCTCCGGCAAGTGCAGTGATCTACCCTATTCATTTTGGCTGGCGCTACTTCTAGAAGGCGAGTTCTCACTTAAATACAAAGGGATGGAATACCCCGCCCGAGAGAACTCCATTATTTATGCGCCGACAGGACTGGATATGACCTTGTCGGTCAAATCCGATTTTAAGATTCTATATATGAATGTGCCTCATGGCCTCATTCATAAACGACTGATCAATCTGGACACGATCAGCGTCGGCTATCTCCCTTGTGAGTCGGGGCTCAATAACGTTTTTGCCAGCATGTTGCGCGCCTTGAGCGACAATATTGATGAACTCGAATCAGAAGCTCTGCGTCCAGTAGAAATAGCGCTTTCGGAATTTTTAATTAGTAACCTGATTCATCAAAGTGGTGTTTTAGATTTTGGGAGTACGGCAAAGATTGACCAGTTCAAACGAATCTGCCAACTCATCGACTCCAATCTTTCAGATCCAGACCTTTCATTAAACCTGGTCGCGCTCAAAAACAAAGTGTCGGCCCGTTATATACAAAAACTGTTTGAATCCAGTGGCACCAGCTTTGTTAGCTACGTGCGTTCGCGCAGACTTGAGCGCTGCCGCTTTGAGCTAAGCCATCCGGAATACCAACACCTGTCCGTTTCAGATATTTGTTTTCGATGGGGCTTTAACGACGCAGGGCACTTTAGCCGCGTGTTCCGCAGTGAGTTTGATACAACACCGAGAAATTACCGTCGGCAGCACTGTCAAACGGTTCATGTAAACTGAAAAAAACGGAGAGAGACGCTTAATCTCTTTCCGTGATTATTCCGAATCAAAATCTGTATTACTAAATATCCAGCGTCAGTGATTTTGATTTAGCGCCAGAACAGCACGTCATCATTGTACGGTTACTCTGTTTTTCCGCATCGGACAAGACGCCGTCCCGATGATCCGGTTCGCCATCGAGAACCGCCACCTCACAACTTCCGCACAACCCTTCTTCGCAGGCGTAAGCCACATTAATTTTGTGTTCTTTTAAGACCTGCAATATGGTTTTATCTTCAGGAACCGTCACTTCCAATCCCGTGCGCGCCAGAATCAGCTGAAAGCCTCCCTTGGCAACCTGAAGATCTTCTGCCGTAAATCTTTCACTGTGCCTGCGCCCGGATTCCACATCTTGAAAGGTCTGATCAAAGTCATCCAAAAGGCGTGAAGGGCCGCAGCAATAAAAATGACTGTGTTCTGGCGCTGCATCACGAATAGCCTGTAGGCTCATCCTGTCACCATGCTCAACCGAAGCGTAGGTATGGACCTTTCCGAACAGGCTACGAGCCGCAATTTCATTCAGCAACCCGCCAGCTGGGGCATCGCATTCAGACTTAACCGCATAGTGCAGTATCCAAGGTCGCTGTGCGATTTCCAGAGCTTGAATCATCGCCAGTAGCGGCGTGATTCCAATACCACCGGCAATGAGTACCGAGGTCGAATCATCGCAACTCAAGGCAAAATGGTTACGTGGTGGGCTCACTTTAAGGATATCGCCGCAATTTACCTGCTGATGCAGAAAGCGAGATCCACCACGACTGTCAGGATCGAGCGCGACGGCAACCAAATACCGGTGACGCTCAGAGGTGCTGTTGCACAAAGAGTATTGTCGGATTGCACCATCCGTATAGATATCAATGTGTGCCCCTGCGGTAAAGGCTGGCAGTTCGGCACCATCGTCACTGCGCAGATCCAACAACCGCACATCGCGACCATCTTCCCACACCTCATGTACAACCACATTAAACGTCTGCAACACCTTACTACTCACTTTATCCGCGATTGTTTTTCATGGCTTCCCAGTGGGATTGATAGCGAGGCACCAGCCAGGTGTTAAACTGTCTCTGAGCACCTTCCTGCCAAGAGTAGCGTCCCCGACGGGCAAAACGTGATCTCAGCCCGATCTGAACCAGCTCATCGACGTGGACATCCTGAGCGTTTATATCGAGCGCTCGCTCCAATACCAGCTCCATTTTACTGTCGAACTCGGGATCTGACATAGCTCCCTTAGCAAACAAGACACCAAGATCCAGCTTGTGGCTTTCCGGCCCATCCGCTCGCAGAATCAAATAAATGACAGCATCGCTGGTTAACACCAGTGAGAGCGTCGGCGGCAAATTGGCAAAAGCCATGCGATTGCGCTCTTCTTCTGTCAGTTTTGGAAATACCGGCATAAGCGCCTTTTGAGTAGGATTGAAACTGGCATCCTTGTGCAAGGTGCCATTGGTACGAAAGAATCCCGCCGTGTTTTCAGGAAGCTCCTCAGGAAACACCGCCAAATCACTGGGTATGTAATCGTGAAATTCACCCTGGTGCAGTTTGTTGGCGTGATAGCCATCGTTGTTATTTTCAAACATGACCTTCCAGCTAAAGTCGTATTTGATACTGCGATCGGGGGCAGGTCCTTCGCCATTCTCAATATCGTAATTTGCTAAAACTGGCTCTAAGGCCGCAAGTCTTGGTGTTAATGGTGCGGCGTCATCACTGAAATTGATAAATATAAAGCCGTGCCATAGTTCGACCTTAAACACCGGCAGACTGGACTCTTCTTTATGAAAATTACAGGTTTTTTCCATCGCTGGGGCGTTTATCAACTCGCCTTTCAGATTGTAAATCCAGTGATGGTAAGGACAGGTAAATGTACGAGTATTGCCTTTGCCTTCGGCGACCAGCATCGCGCGATGCTGGCACACCGAAGACATCGCACGAATTTCGCCATCGCGATCATGGACCACGACAATCGGCTCATCAATGATTTCTGTGGTGTAGTAGTCTCCGGGATTTGGAATCCAATCTACCCGACCAACACACAGCCATTCGTGATCAAAGATCGCTCTTTTTTCAAATTCAAAAAATGACGCGTCGGTGTAACACAACGGGGGGAGTGTCTCCGCGTGATCGATTGACAGTACCGATGATTTCAATTCATCAAAAAAAGCATCATTTAAAAATGACTGACTCATATACACTCCTAAAAAAAGACTCGCACAGCTGCCAATCGTGATGACACCGGGCAATGGTATGGGCACCTAACTACCGGTTTCGCAGCGATTGTTTCAAGAGTTATGCTAAAGCAGCCCTTCCTTCGATGATTGTGCAATTGCGTACAATTTCTGGTTTGGCGACGTATTTTCCGCCAACCGTGAAAACGAAAAGATTTATATACATTAGAAAATAAAAAACCCGCAGGCGTTACGAAAGACGCGCTGCGGGCCTGTTTAAAGCGTGTTATTTGGCGCTCTATCCCGACAAGACTACACGGTCACGGAAATCGGTTTTTCCCCCTTAACCCATAGACGATGGGCCATCCGCTGGTATTTTTTATCATCGTAACGAGTCCCTGTATGCAGCGTACAACGATTGTCCCACATCAGCAGATCGCCCTTCTGCCACTTATGGGAAAAGACGTATTTGTCCTGAGTGGTGTATTCCACCAGCCGATCAATCAACTTGAACGCTTCGCCGTCCTCCATGCCAAGAATGTGTTTCACAGTTCCGGTACTGACCCACAATGCCTTGCGCCCATCGGCAGGGTGAACACGGATCAGAGGATGAATCACATCGGGATTTTCATTACGAATTTCATCGGTAATTTCGTAGCTGTTAAAATCCCGATTCTCAATAAAGTGCACCAGGGAGTGGTGTATTTTCAAGGGATCTAAAAAGGCTTTTTCTTCTTCGGGAAGATCGTTATAAGCACTCACCTGATCCGCCAGCAGGGTTTCGCCGCCCTCTTCAGGCACCGTTACTGCGTACAGCATCGTGCACATCACCGGCTCTTCTTTGTAGGAGTAATCCGTATGCCAGCCCAAACCGTCGTTATGCGCACCGATTGGCTCGCCCTTTTCATCCAGCATATTAGAAATTTTAAAGATGTGAGGGTAGCCCGGCAGGCAGAATTTCTTTTGCGTGTGTAATTCCGGCTCTCCGAAGGCGTAGATAAACCGCATCAGATCATCTGGCTCCATGGTCTGATTTCGCAACAATATGGCCCCGTGAGCATGAAAAGCAGCGACCACTTTCGCTAAAGTCTCTTCGTCTGCACTCTGTAAATCCACATCAAAAATGCGCGCACCAAATCCGGGTTTTAATGGCTCAATCGCTAAAGTATCAGCAGAGGAAGATGGTGTATCAGACATAGAAAACCTCTTAAATCATGTTGTGAAGGGAACGTGGACTCAAGCCACGCGCCCGCAAATCGAAAGAGCCGTCAGAGCATAGATCAGCGCGCTGTCGACCAGATCCTGCGGTTTCGGTCGCCACCTTGGCATACCGGTGGTGACAGCGGGAATACGTTGCATATTGAACACGTTATGGTCGCGCCACATGCTTGAATAAGCCGGATGAGCCAGCTCGATGGCTTCTCCCCGAACGGATTGCGTTGCCTGACAGAGAGACTTCACCAGTGGTGCAATCTGGCCGGAATCGGCTTCAAACCCATGTCGAACCACGACCGGCTCCAAATCAAAGTCTGTCAGTTCCAGACGATGGAGTAGCGCATTCAGTTGATGATATGCCTGATTTGCCGTTTGCTGTGCGGTTAGCCCAACTTCAACGTAAACAGAACAGACATCGGTGCCTGCACCGAAGGTTAGGGGCGAGCCTGCCTTGATGGAATCGAGCTGCACCTTAGGCATCGATGTACCGCCAGCTCCCTGATAGATATTGGCCTTCTCGTACGACAGCCCCCACTCGTGCAAGGCATTGATCACACGTCCCAGCTGGTAAATGGGGTTGGGGTGCTCCAGAGGATTTTCTGGAGCATCATATATCGGCGTAAAGACACCTTCGCCAATGATCTGTATTCGAAACAAGGCGTATCCGTTACCCTGCCAAGTGACGCCCCAATCACAGCCTTCGGCGGCAATCGCATAATCGGCAGCAATACCACCGTGGTGAAACAGATAGTGGGCGCCGATGTCCTTACCCATAAAATCCACACCGCGCCACTCTTCCATAGGCTCAGGTCCAATTTCACCGGGACAAGCCGTCAGATAGAGCTTTCCAGCAAGCTCAATGTTCGCCTTTTTAAGCGCCTTTGCTGCCATCAAGAAACAGCTCATGGGCCCACGGTCATTACTAATGGGAAAACCGTGAAACTGACCCTCTTCCAGCCAGCAATGATGCCACTCTGGATTCGCCAGGTTTTTCGCGCTGTACTTGTGACGGTTAATATCGTCATCGGCACTTGGGCTTTCGGTATCGAGGTGCGCCGTAAACAGTAAGTTCGACCCCAGCCCGCGACCGCCGTACTCACCGACAATATTTTCCCGGTGTGGCACAGCCCCCGCTTTGCGGGTTTTAAAACCTTCTTGCTGCAACCAGTTGTGTACGAAGTTCGCAGCTTCCGCCTCTTCACCAGAGGTGCTGCGAATATTGCCAAGGGTCAATGCCAACTCGGTAATTTCGTCAATGTCGATGGCGGCCTGGAGCCGCTCACGATCATCCTCAGTAACGGTGTAAGGTGTTTCGGTATCTGCCGGATATAACGCCGAGCTCATAACACCTCCCAAGCGTCCGTTAAGGCAGACGTCTCACTGATAATGGCGCAGTTCATCGACATGGCTTTGAGGCTGGCAAGATGCATATCTGTTTCATAAGCCGCGCAGGCATCTGCCGGTACAATTATTTGATAGTCGTGATGAAAAGCATCTCGGACAGTGGATTCAACGCAGCACTCCGTCGTTAGGCCCGTCACCACCAGGGTATCCAGATTGTGTTCGCGAAGTTGTCGGTCCAGCTCCGTATTCCAAAAGGCACTGTAACGGGATTTTTCAATACAAAGGTCTTCAGGCTGAGGCAGGCAATAGTAAAAGTCGGAACCCGCTTCACCATCGCGACAGATTGCGCTCTCGGCCTCTGGATCACGCCCCTGACGCTGCATCCATAATTTCCAGGCACTGGAATCCGTTTCTGCCGAAGTTCTCAGTGCGATAAAAATAACCGGCACACCCGCCGCCCGGGCTGATACCAGCAGACGGTTAATATTCTGCAACGTTGGAACCAGAACCGACATATCGATATCGTATTGCGCTAACACTCCGTCCGGACTGGCGAAATCGACTTGCACATCAACGACGCAAAGAGCTGTCCGCCCCGATGCCACCCAATCTGCCGGTACCGGCGTTGTTACCATCGCCGACTCCCACTCACTCATAGTAGACTCTAAGTGCTGGCAGTATGTCGTTACCAAAATAAGTCAAACCTTTTTGGTAGTCGTCAAAGTTAATCATTACACCGTCCATTTCCGTGTTGTCGATCATTTCGATCAACTGGTTTTTCACGGACTCGGGGGAGCCCACCATCTCCCGCGCCATAAACGCACCCTGAGCGCGGATGACCATCGCATTATCTTTTAACGCCGGGTCAATGCCGTAGGATCGCATCATGCCTTCAACCGCACCTGCATCCTTTCCTTCGCGATACAAATCGGCACTCGCCTGGGCTTTTTCATCCGTCTCATCAATGACCAAAGTCGCCATACAATAACAGCGCACTGGCTCATCATATTCCGCAGCAATCTCGCGGGCCATACGCGTGATTTTCAGTGTTTCTTCGTCGTCTTTGCCACCGACAAAACAGGCATCTGTATTGCGGACAGAAAAGCGCAACCCGCGTTCAGACTGCCCGGCACAAACGGTAAAGGGTTTTTTCGGCGGCTTAGGCTCTGACACACAATCTTTAAAGTGAAAGTACTTTCCATCAAAGTCGACATGCTCTTCAGACCAAAGACGATGAACCAACGTTGTCCATTCCTGAGTATAAACATAGCGCTCGTCATGATTGATCTCGTCATTCCAGGCGCCCATCTGATTGAGTTCATCGCGAAACGAACCTGAAACAATGTTTAACCCGGCACGCCCTTCAGAGATTTGATCCAGAGTCGTCACCATTTTGGCCACAGCGCCAGGATTCATAAGTGATGTGTGAACCGTGGCGATGATCTTCGCATGTTTCGTCGCTTCAGCAATGCCGGCCATCATGGTCATTGATTCCATCGAGCTGCCCCAATGGTTGGTCTCGCCGCCATAGCCACGCCACTTCGCCATAGACATAATCATATCCATGCCGATCTCATCTGCCAGAACGGCAGCCTGCTTGTTTTGTTGATAAGAGCCGTCGAGTGTCGGCGTATTCTTTGAAACAATCCAACCACCATTGGCAATCGGAAGAAACACACCAAATTCTTTTTTGTGTGGAGTACTCATAGTTAGACTTCCCTCACTGCGTGTATCTGGACATCATTATCAGTAACTGTTGCCTCTTCTTTAGCAACCGTAGCCAAAGTTGATTCGCCTTCGCGTGCGTTGAGTTGCGGCGGGCGCATAAACACAACCAACACCAACACAATGGCCGGCGCGGCGCCAATTAAAAGAAACGGTGTAACAAATGAACCTGTCAGGTCTCCCAAGGCACCACAAATAAACGGCGCTGAAGCGGCCACGGTGGCGAACATATTCATGGTTGCAAAGAGTTTGAGGTAGGGACCTGAACCATAGTAGCGAATCAACAAAACGGTTGTGGTCAACAAGGTCATACCAAACCCAAATCCAATTGCCAGCGCGTAACCAAACAGTATGAAAAGGGAGCCGCCAAAGCTCAGCGCTAACATTCCAAGCGTCAACAACAGTAACGCGGTTTGCAACATGGATTTGGGATCAAAATATTCTGCGATAACGCCGCCGATAACCCGCGAAAACGCATTACAAAGTGCTTCAGAGGAAAGAAGTGCGCTTGCGAGAACAAAGGTAACGCCCATTTGTGTCAGATGTGACACTGAAAAACTGTTGACGGTTGTTCCCACCAACAGAACACTCGTGTAGGCCGCACAAATAATCCAGTATTGAGGTGATAAGAGCGCTTGTTTATAAGTCCAAACCTCGGTGGTTTGATACACCCGACCACTGGCAGCACTTTTTTTATCGTCCTCTTCTGTCGGAGGTATTCTCAACCGCTCAGCATCGGTAAACGCTAAAGCGAGTAAGGTCGACAATACGGAAACGAAAATCATCACGAAGGTCACGACCCAATGGAAGCGCCAATTGCCAAAACCGGCATCCGCAAACCAGACAATCAGAGGACCTGCTACGCCGCCCAAGCCACCGACGGTATAGTAAAAACCAAACGCAGCAGCTCGCTTCACAAAAAAATGGGTAATGATGTAGGTTCCGGGAATCGGACCAACAAAAACATAACCGGAGCCGAGTAAAATACATCCGAGGCAATAAGTGATTGATGTCGTCGTGGTAAACAAAATGTAAAAGCCGACGGCCAGCATCAATAAACCGAGCAGCAGAGTTTTCACGACGCCCCAACGCTCGATGGTAATCGATGGCAGGTAACCACTGAGACCGCAAGATAACGCCATAAACGTAAAGCCGACACCGGCAGTGGTCCAGTCCCAGTTAAGTTCTTCGACCATAAACGGAATAACCACACCCAGCGACGTAAAGGTCGCGGCCGTGATCACGAAGAAGCACAAGCTAAAGGTCAACAAGATAAAAAGGGCTTGTTTTCCTGCGCTGATCTTAGGCATATCTTTATTCCTCAGGCACTATCACGAGCGTTGTGACAGCGCATTATTACATCTAAAACGGTGACCGCTTCTCCTCCCTGCCGATCAACCACATCGGAACGGATTATGCGTCGTCAGGTTCACCAGTATCCATAACACTGCGGGGGATTTTTGCATGCACACCCTGGACCGTATCAACCACCTGGGTGACTGTAAAATCACTACTGACACTCATCAGTGAATAGGCATCGTCTTTACTGAGCCCACGGTGTTCATTGAGAAGCGTCAGCATCTCCAACGAGGCGTTCTTCATGGCGGCATTGAGGTCCTCATCAAACCCATGCACGATAAAGTAGTCTGGCGTTTCCAACAGGGGTGAGTGAAAGGCGAAATCCTTGCGCAGAATAATCTGCATGGTGACATCCAGAGAGGCTTCAATCGCCGTACCGCTGATTTCACCATCCCCCTGGGAGACGTGCGGATCACCGATGGAGAAAAGCCCCCCGGCAACCTGCACCGGATAATACATGGTGGCACCCGCGCCAATGCGCCAGTTATCGATATTACCACCATGCTTGCCGGGGGGAATGGTACTGACGCGACCACTGACATCCGGGGCTACCCCTGCTGTGCCCAAGTGAGGACGTACGGGCACGCGCACGCCGTTCAATGTGGTTTGACGATCGCATTCCGGGCAGTGAGTAACGGTTCCCGGTGTCTCGTACTTGCCGTCAAAATCGTAAGCATAGTGACCGCGAGCCTGCATACTGGCCATATCGAGCCGGTAAATAGTAACGCGTTCTTTCTCGCCAAACTCTTTGTACAAATGCCCCCAATTTGCCGCCAGATTGGACCCGTAAGAGAAGCGCGGACGCATTGATAGATAGCGAACCTCGAGCATATCTCCGGGCTCTGCCCCCTCGACGTAGATGGGCCCTGTCATCAAATGGACGCCTGGATTGCGGTCTTCCTCAGGAATGCCCGCCCATAGTGCTTTTAGCCCGTCATCCATCATTAGATCTGGGGCATCGCCCGCGTGATGAGTAATCGCCTCCGCATGAACAATGTCACCACTCTTCACCGTGATCGCAGGCGCTTTGGTCGCCGAAAAATACCCCCAGTGACAGTTTTCGACTGTGGCCTTCAGACTATGGAATTCGCTCGGCTGCCGGCGGTCGGCTTCTGTCAGGTCGTCGGTTTTCAGCAGTGACATATGTTACTCCTATCTATGGCAGTCACGGTCATCTGGCAGGGTCTGCTCAGATTGGCCTTTAGAAAGAAGAGTAACGCCACGCCTGGGTGCATTCTTGTTAATTAACGCCCCGAAAGTTGTGCTGATTCCCCCTGCCGAAAGATCACCGAGGTCATATCTAAAGAGCCGTATTCCACAAAATTAGTACGAAATTCGACCTCATCCTCCGCCCGGCGTGCACCCAGCACATAGAGTAGCGGGAGGAAATGATCTGGCCCAGGGACTGAACGGTCGGCATCTGAACCAAACTCCCGGTAGTGAATCACCCCCTCGGGGGCATCTTTGCGGATCGAATTGCGAATATGGTCACCAAACCGTTGCGCCCATGGATAGGTCGTACGCCTTGCGCCCCAATCCATCACGGACAGGTTATGGACAATATTACCGCTGCCCAAAATCAGATAACCCTCGTCCCGCAAGGCTGCGAGCTTCTGCCCAATGCGAAAGTGGTAGTCGTTGTCTCGGGTACGATCAATCGAGAGCTGAACGACGGGAATGTCCGCCTCGGGAAAGATCTTGATCAAAACAGCCCAGCTGCCGTGATCAAAGCCCCAGCTCTCATCCAGGCGTGCGCCCTCTTCCGCCAGCATATCGACCAGCTTCGCCGCCAACTGAGGATCACCCGGTGCAGGATACTGCATCTCGTACATCACCTTGGGAAAGCCCCCAAAATCGTGGATCGTCTTAGGTGCCGTCATCCCAGTAACCGCCGTACCGGCCGTGTACCAATGCGCAGAGACACATACAATGCCCTTCGGCTTGCTCAGCTCTAGCCCCAACTGCTCCCACATTTGCGTTGCGGCATTGTCTTCCAGCACATTGCCAGGGCTGCCATGACCGATAAAAATGGCTGGCATCGGGTTTGATTGGGGTTTACTCATAATCTCGCCTTTATCACGCGGGTCAAGTTGTTAACATCGACCAACACTATAGCGAGCCCCCTCGCCCGGATTCTTGACGATAGCCGCCGGACTTGTTGCCCAAATACGACATTATTCGCGAATCGAAAACAAGAAATGGGGCGTAATTCGACAAGAAGACTGTTCGCCAGCCCCATAAGCTGACTCTCTAATGTTTTTCATCTATGGCCCCTGCGACCTGGAGCCACCGATTATTCTCTTTGAGTGTCTTATGAACCTGGCCATTATCTGCGGTAGCCAACGACAGCAATCTCAGTCGTTAAAGGTTGGCAAAACCATTCAGCAACATTTGCACAATCAGAAGCACTGCACGGTGCTCTTCGATTTAGCGAGCCTGGAATTGGTCCCGTTTGACGACCGCTTTTGGAAACAGCCCGATGGACTGCACCAACAGCAATGGCAACCTATTGGCGATCAATTACGAGACTGTGATGCATTGATCGTTATAACACCGGACTGGCACGGTATGGCGCCAAGTGTGTTGAAAAATTTCTTTCTCTACTGCGGCACAGAAGAGACAGCAAACAAGCCCGGACTGCTCGTCGGCGTATCAGTGACATCCGGCGGTCACTTGCCGATTGCCGAACTTCGCATTAGTAGCGCGAAGAATAATCGCATTTGCTGGATACCCGATCATCTGATCATTCGCAACGTGAAACACTGCCTAAATTCCGTAACGCCCAGCGACGAAAAAGATGACCGTTACATTCAAGAAAGATTGCAGCATTCTCTCGACCTTCTTACCGAATACGCTAAAGCTCTGACATACGTGCGACAGAGCGGTGTCGCAAACTACCAGCGTTATCCGTACGGGATGTAAACTTCCATTGAAATTTGCAACAGGTATCACCATGGCCAGCAACCAAATAACGATCAAACCTCTCACCCATAATATCGGTGCAGAGATTGGAAATGTCGATCTGACGAAGCCTTTGACAGAAGACGAGAAGAAGCAACTCTACGATGCGCTGATGCAGTACCAGGTCATTTTTCTGCGTGATCAACCTATCAGTCACGACCAACATCGCGAAGCCGGTCAGATTTTCAGTGACTTAATTATTCACCCTGGCGCGAAAGGTATCGACGGCTACAAAGACATAGTCGCGATTCATGCAGACAAAGACTCGAAATATATCGCAGGTGACAACTGGCATTCGGACCTCAGCTGCAATGAAGAGCCGCCAATGGGATCCATGTTGTATCTACATACATTGCCAGAGGTTGGTGGCGATACGTTATTTTCTTCAATGTATGCCGTGTATGAGTCTCTATCGCCCGCACTACAAACCTATCTGGAAGGTCTGGTAGCGGAACACGACGCCAACCATGTTTATCACTCAATCTACGGTGACTATGGTAAAGCCTACCCCTGCAATACACATCCTGTCGTGCGCACTCATCCCGTTACCGGACGTAAAGCCATATTTGTGAATGCCTCTTATACGACTCGAATCATGGGGCTATCGAAGAATGAGAGTGACGGCATACTGGCGATGCTGTATGAGCATGTAAAAGACCCTAATTTTCAAGTGCGATTTCAGTGGCAACCCCACTCCATTGCCATTTGGGATAATCGCTGCACACAACACTTTGCGGTCTGGGATTATTTTCCACAGACCCGATCCGGCTTTCGAGTGACAATGGCCGGTGACAAGCCCTTCTGAGATATGGGCTCTTTACGCCCTTTCTAATTTCAAAGAAATACACGCCAGAGTTCCTGGCGTTCGTTCATTTCAATAATCACTCATCTGCAAAGTATTGTATCCTCTCAATCGTAGACCAACTCATTACTGGTGTACTTACGCCGAATACCGTATAAAAACACAATAAACATCGCTATATGGGAGGTTCGATGGTTCAGGATAAACCGACGTCAGATTCCATTTTGCAAACCAAAATTGATGAAAAACGCCAAGAGCTGGCACAATATCTGGATGAGATGGAACCCCGCCACCGCAAACTCGCAAACATTGCCATTATCTGCGGCGCGATCTCTGCCGCTCTGACGGCCGCACCTGCGCTTGGAGGTCAAACGTTATCCGAGTGGTTCGGCCAATTTATGAATACGTCACTGCCCATTTGGCAGCTACTGTGTTTTTTGGCCACCTTCTGCTCTATTGCGGCGACGGTCGCAACCAATATGTCCAAGTCGCAGGACATCTCTGCCAAAGTTGTAAAAGCCCAAGCCTGCGACGCCAAGCTGGAAGGTTTACAGACGTTACTGCAAATCGGCACTATCGATACCGAAGCGGCAACCAAGCAATTTGTTGATGCCATCTCAGATGTTGCATTTATTTAGCGTTTAACGTATCGGCCTGTAGCAAGCTTTGGAACAGTCATTGCTCTGGAATAGCCATTTGCACGCTATTCGTTAGCCATCCTCAGGAAGGGCACATGAGCGCTACTCTCGACTCAAATACCTTTTTCTTTGAACGCTCGACGGCCGGGGACTTCCCACTCTATCAGGCCGAAGCCAGTAGCCTCATTTCCCAGTCCAATCCAGAACCCGACGACACAGAGCACGATCTAACGGCCACTAACCTTCCAGTGAACTGGTGGATCTTGTGGGTGAGCACACTTGTTGGCTTCGCCTGCTTGAGCCTGTCGTTTCCTATTTTTAATAGCTCTTTAGACAGTTTCCTACCTGCGATTCTCTTTGTGGCGATTCCGCTTTTCTCAATGCTGGTATTCGGGGGACACCAGTGGCGCGCACTTTTCAGGAAACCTCAGTTATCGGATATTGCCATTGTGATCGTGGTAGCTTTGTCCAACCTTTTTGTTACGACCTTGATCGCTTTACTGCTGATGACCTTCGCTGAAGCCAATGTCAATCCTGCGGTCAAGCAGTTGGCCTCCCTCAGTAACTCAGATCAACTGACCTTTTTAATTTGTACGATTATCCAATTGTTCGGAGAAGAGCTGGTTTCAATCATTCCTTTTCTTGGCGTTCTGAGTTTCTGTCATCATCGCCTACACATGAGCCGAAAGCACGCCATTGTCATTGCGACTTTTGTCACCGCCTTACTTTTTTCCGCCATGCACCTACCAACCTATGACTGGAATCTTGTTCAGTGTTTTTTGGTCATCGGTACCGCCAGAATCATTCTCTTGCTGGCGTACATTATTACGAAGAATCTCTGGGTCGCGACAGCCACCCACATTCTGAATGATTGGCTTATTTTTGCAGTGGCAATGGCCTAAAACACGGATAACAACACCAATCTTTAAAAATTCGGAAGAAGTGAACGCCTGATTCGTTGTGCACCGCACCACAACAGTGCGCATAAGATAGATCATCTATTCCGTTGCACTCAATCTACGCAGCTTAAAGTGCATCATTGCTAACGCTTGGATAGATCCTTAATGATCTGATCTGAAATTTTCTATTCCGTTGAAATAGCGAAATACAAGGTGAGGCAAACCGTATGCAGCGGGGGGATGCGGCATCAGGCCTACATGTGTGGATTTATTGTGTCTTTTTTACTCTGTCACATGGAGAGATCCCCCTTTTTCACCATACACTCGTCACGAAAAATAACATCTCGTCAGATTCCTCTGCCTTTGGCAGGACACTTGCACCCACCCCCTCGGAAGTAAACCTACTTCAACGCCTGCCAGAATGAGGAAATCATGACCCCTCCAGATACAATAGACGCGACCCTAGCACCAGATTCCACCACTAAAAACTCTGCCGTCTCAGAAACTCTTGAAGACTACACATTGCGGTTTGCGCCGCGCCACTATCGCCGCTGGACACCCGCAGTTGTGGCCACATCGGCACTTGGTGGCATCGCCTATCTTGCGGATTTCGCCATCGGTGCAACCATTGGTATTTCTTTCGGTACCAGCAATGCGGTACTTGGTATTCTCGTCGCCGCCGTGCTTATTTTCACTACCGGATTTCCACTGGCCTACTACGCCGCTCGCTACAATCAAGACCTGGATCTGATTACCCGCGGCAGTGGCTTTGGTTATTACGGCTCGGTTCTCACGAACATTATTTTCGCCAGTTTTACCTTTATCTTCTTTGCGCTGGAAGGGTCGATTATGGCCCAGGGCTTGAAAATCGGACTCGGTATTCCCCTGTGGCTGGGTTATGCCATTTCGACCTTGATGGTCATTCCCCTGGTGATTTACGGGATGAAAGCCCTGGCCAAATTACAGGTCTGGACAACACCTTTGTGGTTGGTCCTGATGGTGCTACCGATGATCTATCTGGTGGCTTCGCAGCCTGAAACCGTCTCCGCGTTTCTTGCCTACAAAGGGGAGCATGGTGGCGAAGGCGTTTCTTTTGGTTATGTGATGCTGGCCGCAGGCGTGTGCCTCGCATTGATCGTTCAAATTGCAGAACAGATTGATTATCTAAGGTTTATGCCACCGCGCACCGAAGCGAATAAAAAGGTCTGGTGGACAGCGGTCATATGTGCGGGTCCAGGCTGGGTGGTACTGGGCGCAATTAAGCAGATCACCGGGCTTTTTATTGCGATCTACCTCATTGCAAAATTAGCCCCTGAGGAAATTATGCTGGCCAGCGAACCTGTACACCAGTTCCTAGGCGTCTATGAACAAATGATGCCGGGCTGGCTAGCAATGGCGCTCGCGGTCATTCTTGTGGTTATTTCTCAGATCAAAATCAATGTCACCAACGCTTACTGCGGCTCTCTTGCCTGGACCAATTCGTATACGCGAATCACCAAACATTATCCCGGCAGAATGGTGTTTGTGTTGTTTAACCTTGCCATCGCGTTATTGCTGATGGAGCTCAACATGTTTGACTTCCTCAATCGCATTCTTGGCTTTTACGCAAATTGTGGTATTGCCTGGATTGTCACCGTTGCCACAGATATTGCGATCAACAAGTATGTTCTGAAGCTCTCGCCGAAAGTCCCGGAATATAGGCGCGGAATGCTGTATGCCATCAACCCTGTGGGATTTACCTCTGTTCTGTTATCGGCAGGCATTTCCATTTTGGTTTTCTTTGGAGCTTTAGGCGAATGGATTCAGCCCTATTCCCCACTTGTCGCCGTCGTAATTGCATTTATAGCAACACCCGCAATGGCCATTGCCACCAAAGGTCGCTACTACTTGCGTCGTGATCACGATGGTATCGAGGCTCCTATGTTCGATGAGCATGGTAACCCTTCCGGAGAAATGATGACTTGCCATGCCTGTGGTCAGGATTACGAGCGTCCGGATATGATCGCCACCCCAGTAAAATCCGGTGCGGCAGTATGCTCGCTCTGCATTTCAACGGATTCGACCGGAGAGCATATTCTGCCAGCGACTCGTTGATGATCCCTTGAAATAAACGAACACACTGAAGGTAAAACCAATGCAGCAGGGATGCTGCATCTGGCCAAAATTCTTGGGTAATTGGACTTATTACTGCGGCTGTCCCTTTCCACCCAGACCGTTAGCCTTCGATATATTACATACGAATGATAATCAAGCTATTCATTTAAATAGCCCAACCTCACTTGAAATTCTTCAGCAGTGTGCATGAAGGTGGCACACAACAATTCTTAACTGCCCATAGGACTTTTCACCCGATAAGGTAAAACGACAGCCCTGATTAATAAAAAGGATTCATAGGTGCGATGAACAGCGTTCGCCTGTCTTTCCCGCCGTCGTCGGGGTATTTTAAACGACGTTTTGCCCCGCTGGAGTATCCATGCAGTCCCTGGTCAGAATCGCACTGCACCGTCCCTATACGTTTATTGTTGCCGCACTGATTGTCTTGATCCTTGGTGTGTTGTCGATCCTACGCACGCCCACAGATATCTTCCCAGATGTAGACATCCCCATCATCGCGGTTGCCTGGCAGTACACCGGCTTACCACCAGATGAAATGGCGGGCCGAATAACCACCCCGTTTGAACGCACGCTGACCACGACGGTGAATAATATTGAGCATATTGAGGCCAATTCCTACACCGGTTTTGGTATCGTAAAAATCTTTTTTCACCCCAGTGTCGATATCAACCTTGCCAACGCGCAGGTCACCAGTATTGCCCAGACGATTATTCGCCGTATGCCTGACGGGGCTCAACCGCCATTGATTTTGAACTACAGCGCGGCATCTGTTCCTGTTATGCAGTTGGCGCTTTCCGGCGAAGGCATGACGGAACAACAACTGGCCGATCTCGCGATGAATCGCTTGCGTACGGCACTGGTGACCGTGCCCGGCGCGTCGATACCCTGGCCATTTGGCGGCAAGAGCCGACAGGTTCAAATCGACCTGGATCCGGATCAACTGCGCGCGCGCGGACTGACCGGCCAGGACGTCGCTAATGCCCTGGCAGCACAGAACCTTACCATCCCCGCAGGTACCCAGAAGATCGGCGAATTAGAATACGCCATCAAGCTGAACAACTCACCGCAGACCATCGATGCGATCGGAAACTTCCCCATTAAGCGGGTCGATGGCGCCATGGTTTACATTCGAGATGTTGCCAATGTCCGCGATGGCAGCGCCGTGCAGAAAAATATTGTGCATGTTGACGGAAATCGTTCGGTATTGATGAGCGTTTATAAAACCGGAAGTACGTCGACACTCGATGTTATCTCTGGCGTAAAGCGTCGAGTGGAAGAGGTGCGCGACCAACTGCCTGACAATCTTGATATCAAGGTTCTTGGCGACCAGTCCGTGTTTGTTGGCGGCGCCATTCACGGTGTTATGGTAGAGGGGTGCATTGCCGCCGCATTAACCAGCTTTATGATTCTGCTGTTCCTTGGCAGCTGGCGCCCGACACTTATCGTCGCCACATCTATTCCACTATCGATTCTCGGAGCCATTGTTGGCCTGTCGGCCATGGGGCACACACTCAATATCATGACCCTTGGAGGCCTTGCTCTCGCCGTCGGAATTTTGGTCGACCTGGCTACAGTAACCATCGAAAATATTGAAGTGCAACTGGAAAATGGACTGCCCGTTGAAGAGGCCATTTTCAAAGGCACCCAACAAATTATCACCCCCGCATTCGCCTCTCTACTTTGCATTTGTATCGTATTCGTCCCTATGTACTTCCTCGAGGGATTACCGAGATATTTGTTTGTTCCCCTTGCCGAAGCCGTCATTTTGGCAATGATCTTTTCGTTTCTATTGTCGTTTACCTTGGTCCCCACCTTGGCCAAGTATCTTCTGCGAGCCGGCGTACATCACAGCGATTCACCCAAAGGCCCACTCGGACGTTTTCAGCAACGCTTCAATCGCGGATTCAATAACATGCGCGGCGGCTACCGAGCCACATTGGAAAACGTGATGGTCAGTCGCGGCCCCTTTCTGATTGGGTTTATCGCCTTTATTGGTCTGTCGTTTATCTTGGTCCCTCAGGTGGGCAGAAATTTCTTTCCCTCTGTCGACGGCGGCCAGATTATTCTGCACGCGAGAGCACCGGCCGGTACACGGGTCGAAGAAACTGCCGCCCGTTTCGCAGAAATTACCAAGGTTGTTCGTGAGGTGATTCCACCAGACGATCTGGAAGCGTTGGCGGACAATATAGGAACCTATATTTCCAGCATCAATACCATTTACAGTAACAACGGCACCATTGGTACCCAAGATGGTGATATTCAAATTTCATTGTCGCCAGGTCACGCACCAACAGAAGAGTACGTACAAAAGCTCAGAGAAATTCTTCCAGAGCGCTTTCCGGGTATGACCTTTTCCTTCTTGCCGGCAGACATTGTCAGCCAGATTCTTAACTTCGGCGCCCCCTCCCCTATCGATTTACAAATACGGGGTTACGACACCCAGGCCAACTTTGAATATGCGAACAGCCTGCTGGCGGAGATTCGCAAGATTCCCGGCATTGCTGATGCGCGCATTCAACAAACACTCAACGCCCCCGCTATCAATGTCAATGTAGATCGCAGCCAGGCCATGTTTACGAATGTCACGCAAAGCGATGTTACCGACAGCATGGTGGTTAACCTGGCTGGGTCGTCGCAAGTGGCACCCACCTGGTGGCTAAATCCGCAAAATATGGTGTCCTATCCGATTGTGATGCAAACCCCTCAGTACGCCATTGACTCTTTGGAAGATTTGAAAAGCATCCCAGTCAACGGCAGCGGCTCAGAGAATCCTCTGATTCTCGGCGGGGTTGCCAGCTTCAGTCGCAGCAATACGCCGGGCGTTGTTAGTGAATACAATATTCAGCCCATTATCCAAATTTACGCCAGTGTTCAGGGAAGAGATATGGGCGCCGTCGCCAGTGATTTACGCAAGGTCATCGATACGCACGCAGAGACATTGCCAAAAGGTTCCAGTGTCGATCTCGGCGGCCAGGTTAAAACCATGAACGATGCGTTTGTGGGCTTACTCTTTGGACTGTTGGGAGCCATCGTACTGGTCTACTTACTGATTGTGATCAACTTTCAGTCTTGGCGAGATCCATTTGTCATTGTCGCCGCGTTGCCGGCGGCACTCGCTGGCATTGTCTGGATGCTGTTTGCAACGCGCACCACCTTTAGTGTTCCAGCACTCACCGGCGCCATTATGTGCATGGGGGTTGCGACCGCTAACAGCGTACTGGTCATCAGCTTTGCCCGAGAAGCCCTGGCACAACACGGAGATCCGATTCTGGCGGCGGTCGAAGCCGGCTTTGCCCGCCTGCGGCCAGTGATCATGACCGCTCTGGCGATGATGATTGGTATGTTGCCCATGGCTCTGGGCCTGGGTGAAGGCGGCGAGCAAAACGCTCCCCTCGGCAGAGCCGTTATTGGCGGCTTAATGTTCGCTACCTTTGCCACCTTGTTTTTCGTTCCCGTTTTATTCAGCCTCTGTCATCGCGGCCACCAACAATCCGCGCCTACGCCAGAGTCTCAATCGCCAACCGAAGGAGAGGTTTATGCCTGAAGCGACTCCCAAAGGCGTACGCATGCGATCCGTCGGATTCGTCACTGTCATCGCCGCCGCCCTTATCGCCGGTTACGGCTATACCGTTAGAGCCAAGGACGCCGCCGACCTGCAGGATTTTACTGACAAAGTCGCCGTACCCACCGTCGCCGTAACCAAACCGGTTCAACAAAACAACGCCCAACATCTGCAGTTGCCCGGCCGTATGGAAGCCTTTCGTCAGGCGCCTTTGTATGCGCGAGTTGACGGGTATCTGGCGCAGTGGCACTTCGATATTGGCAGTCACGTGAATGCTGGCGACCTGATCGCCGTCATTGATACTCCGGATATCGATCAACAACTCATGCAGGCTCGCGCCGACCTTAACGTTGCCGAGGCCAACGCCACACTCGCAGAATCTACCGCAAAACGCTGGCAAACTCTGGCAAAAACCAAAGCCGTTTCCGTGCAGGAAGCGGAGGAAAACGTCAGCGCCTGGCAGGCCAGTCTCGCCACCGTAGAATCTGCAAAAGCGGAGGTCAGCTTTCTGGAAGTACAGAAAAAATATGCCAGAATACTGGCCCCTTTCTCAGGCGTGGTCACTCATCGAGCCACCGATGAGGGAGATCTCATCAGCGCAGGCAGCAATGGTGGCGATGCATTGTTTGAAGTTGCCGATGTCAGCAAAATTCGAGTCTATGTCCGGGTACCGCAAAATTTTATGGGGCAAATCAAGGTCGGGACCGCGGCTAAGGTCAGCGTTCCTGAGAGACCGGAAGATACCTATGAGGCGACCGTCTACGCTTCCGCTGGGGCCGTTGATGAAAGCAGTGGCACTACGCTGATGCAAATAATTGTCGACAATCCAACCGGGGAACTACTACCTGGAGCCTATGCGATGGTGAATTTGGATTTACCTCAGCCGCAAAACGTCTACACCATTCCCGCCAGCGCCATCATTTTTGATGCGTCTGGACTCAGCGTGGCTACCGTTAATGAGAACAATCACGTCACCCGTAAACCGGTGATCATCGCACGAGATCTGGGCCGGGTGGTAGAGATTCGCGATGGACTCACAGGCAGCGAGCAGGTGATTACCAACCCGCCCGATGGCGTCCGCAATGATGACCCCGTGCGAGTTGTCACCACCAACACCTGATCGCAACACCCTTTTACCGGCCATCAATGGCGATGGCTGGGCATCAATTTTAGTCTTAGTAACAGGGCGCCAAACAATAGGGCGATGGCACTGCCAATCAGGACGTCGATCATCCGCGCCTGGATCAACATCGCCGGCGCTTTGGTATTCGCGAAATACGCCAGCATGATGGTAAATGGTGTAATAAAAAAGCAGGCCACGGCATAGTTCTTTGCGACCAGAACTTCGATCGTCCAACTGAGCGAAAACAGGATTAACACAAGCACAAGCGCCGGAGGTTCAGGCCAAAAAATCAGCCAGGCCAACCCCATACCCACTGCTGTGCCAAATGCGCGGTGAATCGTCCGCCCCCAAAAGTCCTCCATCGTTTGCCCCTGAAAGATGGCCGCACAGGTAATGGATACCCAATAGGGATTTTCAAAGCCAATCACGGACGAAAACCAATAGCCTCCACCCACAGCGACGCCAACAATCCCAGCCCGTGACAGAAGCGTCGTCCAAGGTTCATCACTTACCGGTGGCGACGGCACCTGCCAGAGCGTTCCTCGCCAATACATCAGAAAAGAAAACAACATCAGGAAAATGGCCGCAGACAAACCACCAACAAAAACCAACCCCACTCGTAAATAAAATTCAGAGGGATCATAGGGTACAGCTTTACTGAGGCAGCACGCTAAAATGAAAAAGAAACTTCCCGGTGGTGCTAATCGAATTTTTTGACAGCAGGCTACTGCAATGAAGGCGACTAACATCAACGACACAGTGCTCTCTATCAATCCTCGATCCCCCGCTAAGCCTATAGCAAACGCCAAGGTCAACCCCAGGAGGACGAACGCTAGAGTCTTGGCTCGCCGCCAAAGTGTCGCAGAAGGGGTGTACAGACAGACAACGGCCCCCATTGACGCGATGGAGCCGTAGGCGGAATAACCCGTGAGTTGTCCGATAAGAATCGGTAGCGCGATAGCAAAAGCACATACGCCGTAGAGAGCGACAGGACGCTTAACGTCCTTGAATTCAAACAGAGACGCGAAACCGCGTTTTAGGTGGGCAACCGTTCCTTTCACCGAAAATACTTACCTTTTGTTGGCGATGTTCGACACACTCGCCAACAAAAGGTGTTAGCGTATCAGCGCGTCAAGTAATCTTCGATCATATCCAGACGTTTCTGGTACGGATCGAGGATATAGGCAGGATCATCATCGCCGATGAACAGCAACTTGTCAGAGCCAGCAACGTACGCCGGCCAGTCGATACCTCCATCCGCTGGATTCCCTGAGCGGGCAAAAGCGACCCAAGCGGCGTGCATATCGCTCGCGACCTTAGTATCCCGAGACGAGACATCATCATAGCGGTCTGCCAGAGTTTCAAAGATAAAGGGAATCTCTGTTGCATGATAGGCCTCCTCGGTTTGCGGACGCAGAGCATCGGCGACATAGCCAAAGCGATAAAGCCACACGGGCGTGCCATCCTCCGCCAGTGTGTCAGCCAGAAACCGCGCCGATTCAATAAACAAAACCGAGCTTAGAATGCGCCCGCCTAACAATGGCAACTGCTCTTCTTCGGTATTCGGTAGTGCAAAGGCGCTGGCGATCGTAGCGTCATCTGCAGATGTTGCCTGGATAAATTCCCTTGCGCTGGATGCCATTCCCTCCGGATTAAACTGAGACATCATGTCAAATTCATGGGTGTTAGCGCCAACCATATACGGCAAGTGACGGTAACGCCCCTCACGGAATGACGTTCCCATAGGCTCTTTTATCAGCTGCCCGTCAATCATCGGCCCACTGTAAGTTGCCGGCTGGGTGTCCGCCATATTCATCCCGTTCACTATGGCATCGGCTGGCAATGCACGGAGCTGCTCGAGAGCCTCCGCCCCTGAACTGTCGATGCCCGCAGATTGGGCAAAGGCAACCCCTTTATCTTCAGCGGTTTCACCGTCATAACCGGCTGGCGCGACCGACCGGTTCAACCAGGAATCACTCCAGCCACGGCTGCGCCCACCGCCGGACTCAGAGATCGCCTTGTGAAATAAGCCTTCGGTGAGCGACTCATCCATCACCAAGAGCGTGTTCACGGAGCGTCCGCCAGCAGACTCACCAAATACCGTGATGTTTTCCGGATCTCCACCGAAGGCGGCGATGTTCTTCTTCACCCACTCCAGAGCGGCGAGCTGATCCATAAATCCATAATTACCCAGCGCCTGCCCCTGTTGCACTTCCGACAGAGCGGGATGTGCGAAAAAGCCAAAACGGCCCAGGCGGTAGTTGAAGCTCACCAGCACCACGCCACTGCGGGCAAACGCGGAACCATCGTAAACCGCAGGCGACGCGCCGCCGTTGACAAAGCCACCGCCGTGAATCCATACCATCACCGGACGCTTGGCGGCCGCTTCTGCCGGGGTCCAAACATTTAAATAGAGACAATCTTCCGCGCTGGCCGTCCCCAGAGGCGCGGCATCTCCCGGAAACGGATTCTGCATGCAGTCCGGACCGTAGCCCGTCGCCGCTCGGACACCCTGCCAGGGTGCTACTTCCGCAGGCGGTTGCCAGCGTAGATCACCTACAGGTGCCGCAGCATAGGGAATACCTTTGTAGGCAACCACGTCGCCTTCACGAACACCGCTGACCTGCCCGCTTGCGGTTGAGGCCTGAGGCTCGGCAGATGCCTGTGGTGTTTTATCGACAGCAGAGGAGCACGCCGAAAGACCTGCTACCAATGCCAAACAACCGAGTATTTGCTTCACGTTATTCTCTCTTTTACATCCTTGATGAATGGGCTTAATGAACGATTTTGCCTACCCGACAGCAAAGGAGCCTCCGCAGGTAATGACATCGCTGTCACCAAATTCTTCACACTGAACACCCACTGTCAATGACCTTTCTAAAGAACCCCTTTTAAGGCGGCACACAAATTCATCGCAAAGGGTTCGATTGCGGTACAATACCGAAAAAACAGAACAGATATTGGCTATGGATTACCGATCGATCGAAGTACCCGCAACGAAAAGTGTCGCCCTTGTGGCACATGACCATAAGAAACCGGCGCTGATTCAGTGGTGCCAAACTCATCTGAAGGCCTTACAGCCCCACACGTTTTACGCAACGGGCACGACGGGCAAGGTGATCGTGGAAGCGACCGGCTTACCCATCCGCAAACTTATCAGTGGGCCAATGGGTGGTGATCAACAAATCGGGGCGCTGATCACGGAGGGTAAAATCGATGTGCTCATTTTTTTCTGGGACCCCCTTGAAGCCCAGCCACACGATCCGGACGTACGCGCCCTGCTAAGACTCGCCGCGGTTTGGAATATTCCCGTGGCATGTAATGAAAGCAGTGCCGATATGATCATCACCTCGCCCCTGTTTCAACAGGCATCCAGCCGCCTCTGTCCTGACTATGATGACTATATGGCAGAGAGACAGCATATCGGTGATCAGTAACGTTAAATTCCCCGTCCAAGCGTTACTGGCATTTCATAGACAGCCGCTGAACTCTTCGCATAATCGTGGTCAAAGTTGCATTCAAGCTCCCGACAAACAAGCGCTATCGATACACCGTTATTGGCGGCAATTCAGACGAATCGGGACAAAACAAATTCAATGAGATGGAGAGGCACGACCGGCAGGAAGCCTGGCAAGCATCAGAGAGATCCAGGCAATGAATTTCGCTAGCACAAGAATGACGTGCGGCCGCAGCCGTTCCAATCGACGGCTCGCCGCGGCACTACCACCGATTTTGATCTTGATCGCCGTTTTGATCATTTGCTTCGCTCGCAAGCCGATGAAAACAGAGATCCCTACAGTACTCACCAGCAATAACGCCGGCATGGAATTGACCCTGCCCCTGTCTGGCATTCCAACCGATACAGGTGTCGAGTTGACGGAGGATTATGCACCGATCAGCCGCTACCGACGTTCAGAAACGCTGAATCAACTCACCCAGCTGCGCGTCAACTACCAACAATTGCAACCGGAATTGCTGGTTTGGACGCGACCAGGCTCGGACTCCAGAACCCAGTTCAGTCGTGAACTGATCGGCGCTTTGACGCAAACCAATACCGGCGCTCAGCTGGAAGATAAACAGCTCAAGCCGATAGATCTGGGGCCTCAATTCCTGTCGAATCGCCACGGTTTGATACTGCTGTGCGCGCCAGAAGACGGGGTGATTGCACAACAGTACCTGTCAGCGTTGTCGCCAATGCTCGCGGGAGAAATTGAACTGCGCTATGCGCCCGGTTTGCGCGCCGATCAAATGCGATTGATGATCATCGGCACGCCGACCTTCACCAAAGAGGGCGAAGCCCGATTCGGTACTCTAACCTAGAGACGCGGCTAGTCCTCGCCGAGAAAGCCACCGGACTGGTGTGACCACAGCTGCGCATAGAGGCCGCCATTAGCAATCAACTCGTCATGGCTGCCCTCTTCAATAATCTTGCCCTGATCGAGCACGATAAGCCGGTCCATAGCGGCGATGGTCGAGAGGCGATGAGCAATTGCTATAACCGTTTTGCCTTCCATCAAGTCATTCAAACTTTGTTGAATACTGATTTCCGCCTCAGAATCCAGGGCGGAGGTCGCCTCATCCAAGACAAGAATCGGTGCGTTTTTCAAAAGCACCCGCGCGATAGCAATACGCTGTCGCTGACCGCCAGAGAGGGTTACCCCGCGCTCACCCACGTGGGTGTCGTAACCGTGGCGACCGTGCACATCGCTCAACCCGAGAATAAAGTCATGGGCTTTGGCCCGACGAGCGGCGGCAATCATCTCTTCTTCGGTCGCATCCGGTCGGCCAAACATAATGTTTTCCCGCACTGACCGGTGTAACAGTGATGTGTCCTGAGTCACCATGGCGATGGCCGAACGCAGCGATTCCTGGCTGACTGAGCGCACATCCTGCTGATCAATCCGGATGATCCCCTGCTGCAAATCGTAGAACCTGAGCAACAGATTGACGAGCGTGGATTTCCCGGCGCCAGAGCGACCAACCACGCCAACCTTTTCCCCCGGTCGAATACTCAAATTCAAGCCGTCAAAGACGGTTTCGCCTTTACCATACGAGAAATTGACATGATCGAACTCGATAGCACCCTTCCCTACTTTTAAGGCAGGGGCATTCGACTGATCAACAATGGCCTGGGGCTTACTGATGGTGCTGATTCCGTCGCTGACAGTACCCAAGTTTTCAAAGAGATTACTGACTTCCCACATAATCCAGTGGGACATGCCCGTCAATCGAATCGCCAGACTGATGGCGATGGCAATCGCGCCCGGCGACACAGCATCATGCATCCAAAGAAAAATGCCCAACCCTCCGGTCACAAACACCAACAGCATATTGATGGACCAGACCAAAATATTCAGCAGCGTCACCAGACGCATCTGAGGATAAACGGTGTTGATAAATTCCGTCATCCCCTCGCGTACATAGTCCGCTTCACGTTGACTGTGTGAGAAGAGCTTTAACGTCATGATGTTGGTGTAACTGTCGACAATGCGGCCCGTCATTAATGAACGAGCATCCGCCTGGCGCTCGGACGTACGTCGTAAACGCGGCAACAGCAACTTCAAAATGCCAACATAGGCGCAGAGCCAAATCAATACTGGAGCGGTAAGCCGCCAATCCGCATCTGCCACCAAAAACAAGACCGTGCCGACATACACGCACACGAACAGCATGACATCCAGCACTTTCATAACTGACTCGCGCACGGCCAGCGCAGTTTGCATGACTTTAGTGGCGATCCGACCGCTGAATTCGTTCTGGAAAAAACTGTAGCTTTGATCGAGCAGATAACGATGGGCTAACCAACGCACGGCCATCGGGAAATTTGGCATCAACGTCTGGTGCACCAGTAGCGAATGGAAAATCACGACGATGGGAATAATCACCAGCACAAAAACGCTCATGCCGACAAGCTTGGGCCACTCCTCTTCCAGAAAATGCTCTGGGTTACTGTTTGCCAGCCAGTCGACGATCTGCCCGAGGACGCCGTAAAGCAACGCTTCACCGATGGCCAATAATGCAGTGCCTATGGCCATCAAAATTAAAAACGGCTCCATGCCGCGGACATAATGACGACAGAATGCAAACAGGGATTGCGGAGGTTGCTGAGGATGTTCCGGGGGGAAAGGGTCGGTCAGGCCTTCAAAATAGCCAAAGACTCGATTCAATATTCTGCATTTCATGGTGATCACGATTTTACAACGGCATGCCTTGCGCGAATTCGCAGGCAACATTCAGCGGATTCCAGGACGATAGCGGCTCATGGAAAGGTGACAAAGGGCGCTAGCAAGAGCCAGAGAACGACAACTGCACACCTCCCATCACCTCTGTCCTGATGGAGGCCGATCCCAACACAAACTAAAGAATTTTCGCGCTACACCCCATGTACAAATGCAACGTGATTTAGCTCTGTGACTTGTGCGGATCAACTGAACAAACGGCCGCTATTGTACTTGAGAATTCAGGTGATTGTCTGGCCGCCAGAGGAAAACTTATGGATAAAATTACCGCTATTCAATTGGCTCATAAACGACTACGGGGATGTATCACCCGGTGCCAAACCGCACTCATCCAGCAGATCACGCCACATCTGAGTGTGAGACTGGACGGCATCTTGATAAGCCATCCAGGTTGATTCGGCATTGTCTTCAGACCAATTCGCCTGCCAATAATCCTGAAACGCCTCCGGCCAGGGGTGATAGGGCTCCAACAATTCCAGCAGAGAGGTGCGGAGATCTCGACTCTGCCGAAAAACATCACTGATGTATGGCTGGATTTCAGCAATATAGTATTTGAGCATCACCGTTTCAGCGATTTTGGCCTCAGGTGAAGGTCGCCCTTGAAAACACAGCGGGCGACGTGCCCGTCGCGCTGACACGGCAGCAGTCAACTCATTGAGCCGCCGTATTAACAGTCGCTCACTTAGCAGGAGCTGCCCGCCAGTCTTGGCACTACCGATGATACCAAGCAGGTTTTCCAGAGCCGCGGAATTCGGTAGAGGCCGTATTATTTCCTGATGCAACTGCTGTAATGCCGCGAACAGCTCTGTTGTTGGCACCCGCGCCTCCTCAAGCGACAGGGGTAAGGCTCCCTCAGAAAACAGTTGTTGAAACTCTTCACCTGCAGCCGTGGCGTTCCATTCTAAGCTGGGCATATCCGTGCGCTTGGCGACGATTGCAACCTTTAACGCCTCGACAAGCCCCTGCCGACTCTCTGATTCAGAGAGAGAGTCCAGACACAACTCACCCAACTGAACGAATTGCCGCTCGTAGATCAGCCGTTGCGACATGGGCATGACTTTACCCAACACGCTGTTGCGCTCACCAACCAGCCTTTGTAAGTCACAGTCACTAAGCCGTAAGAAATCCAATAGATTGATTTGCGTTCCCTGTAAAGGCTGTAACAGATCCCGGCGGGATGGATAGGTTACAGGGGCTTTGAGAGACATGCTCTCGAGTCGTGCGTCGACACTGTTAAGAAGTCTGCCGGTGTAGTTTTCGAGCCGAGACTCAGCGGTTTCCTGACACCCAGTCAGGACCAACACCGCCAGGCAAGCGCAAACGACAGAGAGAAACCGAGAGGAATGTTGAACAAAAATCACAGCACAAAGAAAACCACTTAATCAGGAACGGCTTCTCGAATGCTGCGAAGTATCGGGAGACGCTCACGAAAAATCTGGTAGAGATCCGGATCAAACTGACGCCCGACCAACTTATCCATCATGCCCAGAGCGACGGACTCTTCCAGTGGTGGTTTGTAAATGCGATCCTGCAGCAGGGCATCGTAAACATCCACAATGGAGACAATACGAGCGGCAAGCGGAATCTTCTCGCCAGCGAGGCGACGGGGGTAACCTCGGCCATCCCAGCGTTCATGATGACAGCGTGCAATATCTGCGGCCAACTGAATCATGGTGTTGTTGCTGTCCTCGAGGATGTCCGCGCCAATTTGGGCGTGGCGTTTCATGACTTCGAATTCTTCCGGCGTTAAGCGTCCGGGCTTTTTTAATATGCTGTCGGGAATACCGATTTTGCCGATATCATGCATAGGAGCAGCGGCTTTGATCTCATCGATACGATACGCATCCCAACCAATGGCTGAAGACATTTCCGCCGAGTAAAGCCCTATACGCTGAATGTGACCACCGGTTTCTTCATCCCTAACCCCGGCAGCGTGAATTAATCGGCTAGCAAGCTCTGTTTGCCCTTCTCGCAAGGCCCTGGCTCGCTGATGCACCTCCTGCTCCAACCGCTCTTGGTGCAAAAGGTTTTCTCTGGCGCGCTGCAACACCCGTTCAGCTTCCCAGTAACTCTGCCCGAGGCGACTCAACACCAAGATTCGCTGATGCTCAACCGTCAGCGCAGTCGCCTCCAGCGCAACTTCCTTACCACTGCCCAAAACCTCAATGAATGGACCGGAAAGCACCGGATCAATCAAAGCCCCTTCCCAGGCTTCAAAGGCATCGACAAAGAAATTGTCCAGAAACAGTGAGTGTCCCTGCAAATTGGCGCAATAGGTGTCACTGTGGAGTGCAAAGATGTCGCGAAACCAGGGCGGCGCGCAATTCAAAACCTGAAATCCACCACCGCCATCGTATTGCAGGACAACGTTACCAAGATGGGTATTCACAGCTTCTAGTATGGACGTCATAATTTTGCGACTCTGCCACCGAGGCCTGAAACACATCGGTTTTCATCAAAGACTGTAAGCATGCGACATCCCTGTACAGCGGTTAAAAATAACGACTATGGTTGATTCGAGTGACTACACATTCGCTCAGCGAGCGACATAAACAAGGTCTCAACATTCTGGCCAGTTTTAGCGCTGGTATAAAATACCGGCCCAATACGTTCTAGGGCGCGACGTCCCTCCTCAGGTAAGGAGTCATCTGAGCAGAGGTCCGTTTTATTAACGGCAACGGCGATTGGCAATGAACCATACTGATAGCGCAGACGCTCCTCTAAAGCGAGTGCGACTTCCAAAGTGCGGGGCCGGGACAGATCCACAACCAATATGTACCCAGAAGCACCACGCATAAACGAGATATTAAAACTGTCGTAGTCGTCTTCGCCTGCGATATCCCAAATCATTAAGGTGACAGAGTCCTGCTCTGTTGCAACCATTTTTTTACTGATTCTCACTCCCACAGTAGTGAGATAGCGCTCATCGAACAGACTGTGAGAGAAACGGCGAATCAAACTCGATTTGCCCGCAGAAAAGGCGCCCACGAGACAGATTTTTTTCTGCAAGCTGGCCCGTTTACTCACGTCATATCCGCTCATTGATACTGTACAAACAACTGGGTTTTACGTTCTCTCACGCGACCACCACCGTAGGTTTGACCACTGAATGTGCGCAGATCCGCGTCTTCAACACCGCGCGTCAGCAACAGCTGTCGCAAAGACTCCGCCCGCTCAAGCCCGACGCGCTCATTGACTCTCGAACTACCGGACTCATCCGTATAACCGACAATATCAATAGTGACCGGTCGCTGAAACTGCCGATGAGACAAACGATTCAACTGCAGAATCTGATATGCCAACGTCTCCAGTCCCGGCGCATTGTTACTTATACGGACTTGCCCTTGGTTAAAGCGAAACACTGTTTTTTCAATCGCGCTCTTAAGTGCATCCACCTTCTCCTTTTGACTGCTGTAGAGCTGGAGATTGGATGAATCAACCCCGGTTATACCGTTGATTGAGGGCCATTTACTGAGAAATGACTCAACCCACTCCGCCGTGGCATGGCCATCGAGGTGCAAAATCCCATCCTTCACCTGCAAATCCACTTCGCTATCTGGCTCCAGTAGATTTTTTGCTCGCAAGGTAACAATCGCGTCTTCACTGGAAATAAAGGAATAGGTTCGATACTGAAAGAACTCATCCATACTGTCGATGTCGACGATTTCATTCAAGGGTCTCGCCAGAGGATCCACCAGTAAATTGAGATCATATCCCATCCCCTCACCCGCAGGCAGGACCACGATACCTGGCTCATCACGCAACGCCTGCAATACTGCATCGCGGCGCATATTGGAAAAATAGCTGGTGGTCATCACGCTCAGCAAGACCACAAAAACCAGTGCACCGGCGATTATGGCCGGCCAGGGTTTGCCCGAGGACTTAGCCTTCGGCAACTCCTGGAAAGACACCTGCAACAGATCTCCAAGATCGTCGTCGTATACCGCGAAAGGTTCGGTTTCTCCCCGCCACTCCCGCATGGTATCACCGTGCTCTCCATGAATTTTTTCCAACAAAAGATCCATGTCAGCCCGCAGTTCGTGGGCCACACGCCCCCGAATTACAACAGCTACCAGCGCCTGAGGCCCACTTTGCACAAGCACATGAAGATCGCCCAGGGTCAATGTATGCAGTTCGCCCGTTTCCGTGTCGTGGAAACTGTCTTTAATCCAGTCGCGAATCGCAGAAAACATCCCCGAGACAATTTCCGGGTCTCGATTGGGTGCGTTTAATGCCGTTCGATGTCGCAACAGTAGACCGGTTTCGCTGTGGATCAGGAAAACCTGCTCAACGCGAAAATCCAGAGTATTGAGAAGCACGACTTCGCTGTAGCTCTTACCCGTTCGCCAGGCCTGATAGCGCCAACGCAGTGCCTGTATCGACAGCGTGCTTTCCAGTGCGCGATTAAACCCCTCCAGCATTTGCTGCAGAGTCTGCGCAATCGATTTTCGAATGGCAGGCCCCATAATGGGATAAAGCGCATGAGCCAGACGATGCGGGTCCCTTTCAATAGAGCCGGCAATCGCCTGGTCAATTGTGGGCGCGAGTGCTATCGCCAGGCTATCGTCACTCTCTGCCCGGCTTTGCAGAGCCTCAGAAATAATTCGGGCGACATGTTGAGCAAAAAGCTCATCATCATTTAATCGAATACGAAACTTGAGCAACTCTTCGTATTCATCCCCTAACAAGATGCGACGTAAATTTTCCAGATCCTTATCCATACCTTAGCTCCCAGCGGTGGGGGCTTACGCAGCAGACAGGCCAATAGCGGCAGCAGAGACAGGAAACTGACTCTGCACTTTTCGAAGCATCATTAATACCCGAACCTGAGGGATCAAGGCAACTTTTCAAATGCCGGGCACTGGCAGCCCGGACTGACCATTTTCGCAACTGATTACTACGCAAACTTCTGACAATCTCGCTGTTATTGTAGATTTTTTTCAGGAGAAGGCGCAGTTTTTAACGAATCCGCCATTTGTTCCAGCAAACTGGCGAGTTGTACGCGATCTGTTTTACTGTTTTGCAGCTGATAGTTAATGGTGTCAAGCTGCTTGGCAAGATCTTCGTTCCATTGCCGCACGCTGGCTTCCAACGCTTCTTTTTCGTTGGTCATCAGGTCGAACAGGTCGTCTCTTGCCTGTTTCTCACTGGCCCCCATGGCAGCAATAGATTCGTCGACCGCTTGCAGCCGGCTGTCGATGCGGGATGATTCCGCAGATGCCGACTCAGTCAAACGTGCTTCCAAAGACTGTACGGTTGATTCCAGCTGGCTTAGCTGGCGGGTAAACTCCTTTCGTGACTGCTCAAGCGCCGAACGAAAGGTTTTCTCCATGTCATCGGCGCGTCGATTCGACTCTCGCATTTGCGAGCCAAATAGAATATCGCGTACGGTTTCGAGGCTATCACGACTTACCTCACCGTCCACTGCCGCCAATTTCAGATTCCTGTTGTCAGCCAATTCTTCCTTCTTGCTACTCACGTGTCCCTCCCACCATCTTTTTTACGGGCACCGCTTTGATTGTGCGATATTACTTTCAAAACGTCTGAGTCTTGATCAGCGATACCATCGCCAACAATGATCAGATGTTCCATCCGCTTAGCGGCAGTGCCAAACCCCAGTTTAAAATTACGGTATGTCCTGACAGATCTTCGCGCCTGCGTCGTCGAACCTCATCCATGTAATGTTCAAGTGCCAACATGGGATACCATCGCTTTACCGCAGAGATCACGAAAACAGCAGACGACTCATAAACGCCGCATGCAGGTGCCATCCGCACGCAGCGTTCGAGGTAGACGTCCTAATAGCGGGAAGTGTTAGTTTCCATGGCCATTATTCTTGTTCACCGAATGACAGGATACTGCAAGGTAAAATTTACAGGAACGGAAGTAAAGAAAGAAGCGCCAGATTTACATTTACTGTATGTTGCGTGCACTAAACCCCAGCAATTTCACGCAGATCGTCTACAAAGCAAACAACTTTCTGCACTGTAAATGATCACAATCATAGCTGACTTTTTATAGCCCTAGCCTCTGCGTGAAAAATGAATGTCGCGCAATCGAGAAAACGCAAAGATTCTGGCGCAACAATAAACATCAATAATGTCTATTTTGTTTCAAGTATTGCTCGCTGAAGCCACTCAATTGCGTCGTGACGGTTTTCCAATTTTCCTTCATCACGCATTTGGGCAACAGCTTTTAGATACCGCCCCATTTGAGGACCAGGCTTGACCCCAGAGGCAATGAGATCTTTCCCGCTTAACAGGGGCTCTATATCCATTGTAGTTATGGGATTATCTGCCAGCAGGCTTTCGAGTCTTGAAACAAGATCTGCAGAATGCCGTCCATCCTGTGTAACAACAGGGCAGGCTTCCAGATGACTCAACATGTAGCTGAGGGGCAGAGGTTGAAGTGCCCGAGCCTCGCGCCGCAATAACCTGAGACACACAGCATCACTGGGTTCTGATTGATTTTCAGCATCAATATCACCAAGCAAAACTAATCGCCGCGAAAGTAATTTTACGACGGCAGCCTGAACCTCTTGAGCAAAAGAGAGCCGATTAAAAAAACGGAGGACAGGCTGCTGCCAGTCATTCTCTGACTGAACAACCCATCCGTAACACAATGCACTGAGCATCAAAATTTGCTGACGATTTAAATCGGCCTGCAAGAATCGCTGGCGCAGGATACTGGCTGCTCGATCCACGGCAGAAGACATCCACTGCCAGCCGGGCGCGTCACCACCGGTGTCTGAGGCAGCAAGCACTTCCAGCTCTGGGAGCAGACTGGCATCAATCCCCAAATCATGCAGCAGCACCAGACCGACGGACGGCTGCGGCGCCAACAGTAGCAACTTGTTTAACTCGACGGTGATTCGTTCCCGCGACAGATTGGATAGGTCTCCGGCAGCCACCATCCGAGCCATCAATTCAGAACTTTCAGACTCTAAACTGAGCTCAAAACGGGCGGCAAATTGACAAGCACGCAATACCCGTAACGGGTCTTCAGGAAAGCGTTGCTCGTCAGTGACACGCAAAAGTTTTTTTTGCAGATCTGCAGAACCGCAAAATGGATCCACCAACTCTCCAGTGAGGGGGTCCTGCATAATGGCATTCACCGTAAAGTCGCGTCGCCGGGCCGCCTCAATCACGCCCAGATCTGGCACGACGCGGGTTTCGAAATCTGTATGCCCGGGCCCAGTACTGACTTCAATTCTTGGAAGTGAGAGATCAATTTCAGCCGCCGCACCTTCTGCGCCAACCAATTTAAAGACGGGGAAACTGCGGCCACAGGCAACCACTTGGCCCGGATAACGAAATTCAAGATGATGATGTAACTGAGCTTCGGTAACACCGTGAACTTCGATATCGATGTCCTTACTGCTGTACCCCAAAAGACGATCTCTTACCGCCCCGCCTACGAGCAGCACTCTCGGCGGAACACTGAAATTGGCGGGTAATGCAGCGATAGATTCTGCGATATCGCGAACCAGCGCGTCCAAAGCTGGAATTCCAGAAATGTCAGTGGTAGGCAACGGCATCTCCCATGTGTCTCGGTCAGTTCTTAACAGCGTCCTCATTCAGCATCGCATGATACGGACCTCACTATGGGCTTAGCAATTTTTCAAGGCGGCGGGAAGAATGTCGATAAGAGCGCGCTCCGGGAAAGGGCGCTATTCGATAAGGCGTCGACGAGAGGCATGACCTGCCCCAAGGCCAATACAGGCAGCAGGCAACAAAAGATGCGTCGCCCGCTAACGCGCTCGACGCATCCGTATTACTGTAATAACTGCAAACCCTGTGGCAACGCCTCACCGAATATCTGGCGGGTGGATTGCTCATCAAGCGCCTGCACATCCTGTAACATTGTTAGCCAACCTTCTGGTGCTTTGATGACCTGTAACCGTTCGCAGATGTCAGAACGCAATGCATCGCCGATATTACTGCTGCGATCACTGCTCAAACGGGCGATCATCACTGCGGCAAATGCCACCTCTCGCGAATTCGACCAATTCCGGCGCATCAACGTCTGCAGCCAGTTTGCGGCTGTGTCTGCATCGACAATGGCGTGACCGCTTCCGTAAAACGGCACCCTTGAACCGATACGCCCCAAGGCCCACCAGCTGGTCAGGGTTTCCGACGATTTTTCCAAGCGTGTTAGCAAATGGCCGCCGAGAGATTTTTTGTCCTCGGCCGGTAGACGCTCAAGCGTGCCGGCCAATCGAACGATGTCTTCGTAAGATCGCACTTTCACTTCCGCTTGCAGTTTGCGACTGCGCAGATTGGCCGGATCGATATAAGCGGCAATGGCTGCATAGATCTGCTGCTGGCGATCACCGGTGAGACCGCCGGACAGGCGGCGCCAGAACGTCCACCAATCTATCCAGCTCTGAACTTCGCGATCATAGTGTAAGCCTGCATTGAACAGGGGCCAGACCTGCTCGATACGCCAATCGTCGGCAGGATCCCCAAACCCAGGCCGCAAACAAAAACCCGCGAGATTCAACCAGACGCGCTCGTGTGCTTGGCTGCGGTGACGGCGCTCACGGCCTTCAAGCAAAACATCCGCCAGAGCCCGCAACAGAGAGATATCCCAATCTGCACGTTTGCCCAACAATTTTTCCAAAACATTGCGCAGACTTTTGACTCGCTTGGGATCAACCTTCTGTTTACTGCTACCGAAGATCAACTCGACCTCAGCTTTTGCCTGCTCCCATTTTGGAGGTAAAGCCACGTGAGAAGTCAGATTCTGTTGTGGATTGCGCCGCAACTCAAATTCTACCTGCCAGCGCTGACCTGCCAGCTCAGACTGTCGGCTTAGGCAATCCAACTGTAAGGTTCCCACTTCAGTCAATTGGGTGACGAGCCCCACCTTGACCCGTTTATCCGACGAGCTAATCTGTGTTCCCGGCGGCAAGGCGGCGATCAGAGGAGGTAAGAGCGTGAACTGGTCGTCGACGGCAACCAACGCCCCCGCTTCCCAATGTTGATCCTGAGTGCTGGTATACAACGAAAACTGGACTGGCTGATCCAGCATCAACTGGAATTCCCTGTCTGCCAGTTCCACCTCGACGCCTTCTTCCGTTCCTCGCGGCAACAGGCAGACCGCCTGTTTACTGTCGTCTTCACCATCAATCGCGAGAAAGTAGGTTCGCGCGGAGCCACCACCAATACGAGGCTGGCCACCACTGCGAGCCACGCCATACGCCACAGCCCCACGAGCCACGGCGAGATCTGGATGGGGATTATCCAGCAACTGCAAAGCATCATCGCCGCGCCAATTACCCAGCAATTGTGTGACCCGCTGCGATAAACGTGGACTGCGAAAGACACCGCCGTTGAGTAACAATGCATCGGGTAGAGCGACGCCTTCTGTCCCCAGGGCTTCCCGTGCCCCAGGTTGATGAGCTTGCAGAAAAGCCGCCAAGTGGCGACTGATGGCCGCATCACTGGCATAGGGCAATCCAAAATCAACCACAGCGCTCCGGCGTTTTTGTGGCATCGCCGACAAATCCGTTATGGGCAAAAACCCCTCAAGAACCAATTCATCGATATCTGCTTGCCGTAATTCGCAGCGTTTTGCGCCGCCAATCAGACGACTGCCCCCCCCCACCAAGGTTACGGTTGCGGAATCAGGGGCATCATCGGCCAGCAGACGCTCTTTGGCCTGGCGGGCTTGCTGAACCAGCTGAGACAGTTGAGCATTCTTGAGAGGTTGCCCCAAATTCAAGCGCTGCTCTGCCAATCGCGCCAGAGCGAGATCGATATTATCTCCGCCGAGCATCAGATGATCGCCCACACCGATGCGACTCAATTGCAGAGCCCCCGCGGCATCGCGATCAATACGAATCAAACTCAGATCTGTGGTACCGCCCCCCACATCACAGACCATCAGTAATTGCGTCTGAGCCAAGGTTTCGGAAACCTGATCGCCCTGGCGCGCATACCAGTCGTAGCACACCGCTTGCGGCTCTTCCAGCAAACGGACATCAGGCAGCCCAGCAAGCTTAGCTGCCGCCAGAGTCAGTGCGCGGGCATCTTCATTGAAAGACGCAGGTACCGTAATGACAATTTGCTGCCGTTCCAGCAGGTCATCAGGGAATTCGCGATTCCAGGCTGCACGAACATGAGCAAGGTAGCTGGCACTAGCATTCAAGGGAGAAACCTTGGATACCTCTTCTCCTGCGCCCCACGGCAATATTCCTGCACGTCGATCCACCTGACCATGAGACAACCAGCTCTTTGCACTAGCCACGAGCCGCCCCTCAGATTTCGCGCCAAGAGTTCGCGCCCAATCCCCAACAATCAGACGTTCGTGATCGCCTTCCAAAGAGGCGCCACTCTCACTCCAGGGAAGTCGGCAGTCTACTGTCGCCAACTCTTCTGGTGCGGGGTGATAACGAAACGAGGGTAAAAGCGGTAGGCGTGCCACCTCACCAGCGGCCACCAATTGCTCAATGTCGAATATCGCAATGGCAGCCCCTGGATCATCGGCCTGAGTGTCCGCGTAGGCAACCACAGTGTGTGTGGTGCCCAAGTCAATGCCGACCAGATATCGGCGAGCAGCGTGTTGAGGCATAAACGAATCCGCTACTCTGCCTCTCGCACATTAAGCTCAACTTGCCAGCGACGCTCGAGGTTTTTGACATCCACAGCCTCTAGCTCCAAGGTGCCAACTTCGGTCACTCTTGATGCCAGCCTCACCATGACTTGATCGCCAGGGTTATAGCCTTCCGCTTGCAGATTCACTTGTATTTCCGGTAGCTCGGTCAGCTCTTCTGGCTGCCATTGCTCCAGTCGACTGCCAACGGCATCATCATGGCGGGTGCTGGACCGGAAAAAACGAAAGTGTGCTGGCTCGCCAACCAGCAGCCCAAATTCGCCACGCTCCTGTTCCGCAGACGTCCCCTCTTCCATTCCGAAGGGTGCGATACAAAGGGCTTCCAGAGGCGGAGCCATACCAGGCACGGCCGGCATGCTGCTTTCTATACCGACATAATAGGTGTGCCCCAAACCGCCGCGAATTCTCACACCACGACCTCGCTTTGCCCAGCTGAGATAACTGGCGCCGCGGGCAACGGCCAGATCGAGATCAGCACCCGCAAGCTGTCGCGCCTCGGGTGCTCCGGACGTCGTCAACCACTGATTGATAACCTCAACCAGACGTCCGGCAATGTGCGGGGCTTTTAATACACCCCCGTTGAGAAGAATGGCGGTGGGCTGGATAAAACGAGGGGCGTCTTCTGACATTCCTCCCAAGGGGTCGCCACCGAAGGGATCATCATCGACGGAATCCCCGCCGGATTGAATGGACTGCTGGCTGGTTAAAAACGCCGCGAGATGTCGGGTAACGCCAGCATCCTGGGCGTAGGGCAGCCCTCGCTGAGTCAAGGCACTGCGCCGGGACTGCTGCGGCAAAGCATCGATACCAACCGCAGGAAAAAAGCCCTCGATCAAAGTTTGGCCAACTTCGTCACGGGTCAATTCAGAGCGCAAGGTGCCACCGAGCAGCGACGAACCTCGTCCGGGAACTACAATCGGAACCGAATCGACATCGGTATCCGCCAGCAACGCCTCTTTGGCATCGCGACACGCCTGCGTGATCGCCTGAATCTGCCAACCAGCAAGCTCCTTGCCTTCTTGAGCCAACTTGGCTTTGATCCGATACGCCAGGGCCAGATCCATATTGTCACCGCCGAGCAGAATATGCTCACCTACGGCCACGCGCTCCAATGACAAACTGCCGTCGTCTTCTCCGACGCTCACCAGAGACAAATCCGTTGTACCACCGCCAATGTCCACCACCAGCAGCATATCGCCAACGCTAACTTGCTTGCGCCAGTCTTCGCCACTGGCCTGCACCCAGCTGTAAACGGCTGACATTGGCTCTTCAAGTAATGTCAGATTGGCAATCCCTGCTTCGCGAGCCGCTGCCGCAGTCAATTCCCTTGCGACAGGGTCAAATGATGCAGGGATAGTGACGGTGACCGTTTGGCGATCGAGTGGATCCTCGGGAAAGGCGTGATTCCAGGTATCTCGCAAATGACAGAGGTATTCACAGGTAGCTTGGAAGGGACTGGTCTTGGCAACCTCTTCTGGACTGCCAACCGGCAAAAACGCCTGCTGCCGGTCGACGCCACTGTGGCACAACCAGCTCTTGGCACTGGCCACCAATCTCAATGGTGTTTTCTGGCCGAGTTGACGCGCAATCGCCCCGACGAGTGCGCGCGGTTCAGAGCTCCAGGGCAAGGTTATTTCATCTGGATTCAACTCTTGTTCGTGCGCCATATAAATAAATGACGGCAACTGATTTAAGCTCTCCAGACTGCCCGGCGCTGTCAGCTGGGGAATCGGCAAAACGTTGATATCTGGCTGTGTTCCGGGAATTTCTTCGCTGGCGACCAAATCGATGTAGGACAATACGGAATTGGTGGTCCCCAAATCGATACCAACGGCAAAGCGCCCGCCTTGCTCTGAATTCACGTCATCGTTCATTACAGCTCCACCTCTGCGGGGGCAATCACATGACTGTCATGGCCCTCAGTCACCTTCGGCAGGCGCACTTCCGTGACTTCCCAACCGCGATGAACCAAGGTGCCAGAAAACGGCGCCTGTCCGACCAAGTTGCCCGTCAGGCGAACCCGCGCAGCATCAAAGCCTTCTTCAACGGTTACCCGCGACTCCTCAGATTCGCTGCGCAGGGGCTGCATGGCAAAGTAGGTCTGCAACGTCTTGCGACTGCCAGCGTGAACGGTGCGAGCTACCGCTCCGATATCAGCATCACCAAAACCGGCGAGATCTTCGTTAATAAAATCGACAAATCGCGCGTCTTGCTGCAGTAGCGTCAACAGCTGGAGAGCGGAGGTATCAGGCGCTTGCGGTGGCTCCTCGACGACGGGCTCGACGGGAGTGGCAACCGCAGGTGCCGGCTCCTCCACAGGAGGCGCAGGCTGGGTCGAACGGGTATCGGTTGTCGCAGACTTACGAGCCTGCAACCAAAGTACCGTAACCCCGATCAACAGCACCAAGAGAATCAAGTGCAGGAGATCAATAACGAAGGGGCTTTGCGCGAAGATGTTGGCTTTGAAAATCATGATTGTCACATCACTGGTGAATTGCGGGATCAAAAAAATCGGGGCGCTATTCTACATGACGCCAGCATCCAGTCGAGTTGCCCAGTCGGGGCAGCGTAGGCTTGGACATCGCGCTCGAATTTGCATCGGCGCCCAATCTTTACGGCGGAAGCCTATTTTCACACACCCGTATGGCGAAACAACGCTTTTTGTCGTCCACACCAACGATTCAGAAAAAAATGGCGGGGAAACGCGCTCTTCAGATTTTGCGCCGAAGATCCATCAGAGCAGATTCAAACGTTTCGTCGCCATCGATCAGAGAGATATCCAAATTCACGATGTCGGGTTCAGTCACCAACTTCAGCAACATCTCCGCACAGTGCGCCCGAGCGGTAACCGCCTCATCGGGATTGCTGTAGGCGAGAGAAATCCGCCCTGAGGGCTCCTCATCGGTCAACAACCCCGGTCGGAGAATTAGATAGGGCAAACTCGACGTACGAAGATAGTGATCCGCAGCGATCTTGGCAGCGAGGTAGGGTCGCAGAGCCGCCGGTGCTCGCTCAGGATCGTCGGCACGCAATGCACTGACCATAATAAATCGCCTCACACCCTGCTCCCGTGCGACATCTACAGCTCTCATGGCACCATAAAGATCGATCAGCAAGGTCTTGTCAGGCCCTGTCGCCGCACCCGATCCAGCTGTAAAGATCACCTGATCACAGCCCCTTACCGCCGAGCTGAAATCACCCTCCAAATCGGCGACAACAGCATCAATACCTCGCCGCTGCAGGTCTTCGGCCTGCGATTCAGACCTGACCATCGCCCGAACGGGCAAACCTTGGCGATGACTCAGAGCCACCAGCTGGCGCCCGATTTTGCCGTTGGCACCAATGACAAGAAACTTATTCATATAACCTCGATCTATCTTCTGCGGACTTGGACGAACTTTCGAGGATACGAACCTCGTCAGAAAAGTGACCACCACAACTTCTGGATTCGGCTGTCCAGTAACTTTTTCTAATCAGGTTCGATATAATCCGCAACCGCACTTTTCGGCCCAGCTCCCACCGATTACCGACACGAAATTGTCGATTGATTGGTGTAACATGGCGATCCTCGCTCCTGCGAGCGGCGGATGGATCAATGGATCTTCACCGCTTCAGTGCAGAGCACCAGTGCGACCTGGATGTCGCTGCTGGAACACAACAAAATTATGAAATCTATGTGCCTGAAGACCTCGAAAAAACGTTTTTCCAGCCTCAAATTCATCTGTGTTCTCGCGCCGACTCTTGGCATGCTGGGCTGCTCGCAATTGCAGCGGTCCCCGGACACCGAAACACCGACGGCGGCAATAGCCACTGAAACTCCGTCATCATCGGTGACACTTGAGGACCAGTCTCAACAGCTGGCTACCATTACGGAACAACTGGCCAGCTTACAAATGTCTGTCCAAGCCCTGAACGAACGTTCGGCCAATCTGGCCACGATCGCGCATCCACCTAAAGCCTCAGAAGCGGCGCCTAAAATTGTGGCGGCCCCATCGGCAAAATTGCTGGATAAACTGGTAGTCGGGCAACTAGAGTGGATCTGGCTGCAAAACCTCACGGACAACCTGACGGCGCGCGTCGACACCGGTCTGGAAATTTCCGCTCTACAGACCAGCGACCAGAAAGTCTACGAAAAAGATGGCAAGCGCTGGGTAAGGTTTAGAATTCTGCCGACCGAAGCCACGGCCAAAGCCGCCCGTGAAGACGCTGGTAGCGACGATGCGGTTGCCGAGCGGTTTACCGTCGACGTTCCGATCGAGCGCTTTGCCAAAGTCAATTACCTGGGGTCTGATGAGCCCAAGCGAATGGCGATTGTGAAGCTACCCGTGCAGCTGGGAGACATGAAACAAGTGGCTGAGTTCGCCCTGGCCAATGGAATCAACCTGGGATACCCGGTTTTGCTCGGCAGAGATTTTTTGAAAGATCTTGTCGTTGTTGATGTCAGCGCAGAATTCCTGCAACCCAAATTTGATCCCAGCAAAGAACAGAGCTTTATCTTGCCCGGCCAGAATCATCAACCGTTGAGCCGGCCAGCAACCCAAGTAGCCAAACAGACACAGGCCAATCCGCCCAAACCGTTACCCTCAACGCCTCCCTACTCGGAAGCGCCAGCTGCGCTGCAACCCGCTAACGATGCTACGCCCCATGCAGCTCCAGGAACCATTGATCTATGACATCGCGCCTGCCGTTCTACCTGATTATTACAACTCTGTTTGTGGTAGGTATTTTACTCATCGCCTACCGCACCACTCAGGACAATATTCCCCTGCTGCCAGGTGCAACCGATGTGTTTTGGGATGTTGAAGCGACGACCAGTTTTACGGCCAACGGCGATGAACCGATACAGGTCACCCTCAGCCGCCCATTGAATCAAACTGAATTTGAAGTCATTGACGAAATTGCTGCCTCGCCGGGATATGGCCTCAATCTCACCGATGATAGCGGCTGGCCACGTGCCCAGTGGACCAAGCGCCAGGCTTCGGGAGACCAGCGGCTCTACTATCGAATTTTGGTGCGAAAAAAACACCATGTCAGTCCAGAACCAGCCCCCATTCCCGACGCTCAGGCCGGGCGCATCTGGAGCGAACCCAATCTGACCGCTGCACGCCAGGTGATTTCCAAAGCCTGGGACCTTTCGGCGGACAACTATAGCTTTACCGATGAACTCCTGAAGTTGATTAACGCCTCCGACGCCGATCAGAATGTGCGCCTGCTGCTGAATTCCGGTATCGGCTCTGGCGAACTTGCCGTGCAGCTGTTAAATCATGCCAAGGTGCCCGCGCGATTGGTGTCAGCACTGCATCTCGAAGACGGCCGTCGCCGCCAATCCTTGCGCCCTCTGATTCGTGTATGGGATGGCGAAGAATCCGAGCTGTTTAATCCACAAACAGGAGAGAGAGGCCTGCCGGAAGACAACCTTCTATGGGAGAGCCGCGGCCGCCCAATTCTGCAAGTTGATGGCGGCAGTAATTCGTCGGTGGATTTCTCTATCATACGGCGAGTTGAATCGGCCTCGTTGGTTAATCAGTATCGCGATGCCAATGTCTTGAACTTCTCGATCGGCGCTTTGCCTCTGGCAGAGCAAGCACTCTTTAAAACGATTCTGCTGATTCCAATCGGCGCCCTGGTCGTGGTTTTTCTGCGAGTATTGGTTGGGGTGAAAACATCGGGAACGTTTATGCCGGTGTTGATCGCTCTGGCTTTTATGGAAACGACGCTGGTCACCGGATTGGTCGGCTTTATCCTGATCGTCGGGGTCGGCCTGTGGTTGAGATCCTACCTAACCCATTTGAATCTGTTGTTGGTTGCGAGGATTTCAGCGGTCATTATCACGGTGATCGCGATCATCGCATTGTTTAGCATACTGGCCTATCAACTAGGACTGACAGAAGGCTTGAAAGTGACCTTCTTCCCAATGATTATTCTCGCCTGGACGATCGAACGCATGTCGATTCTGTGGGAAGAAGAAGGCCCGAAAGATGTTTTCGTGCAAGGTGGGGGCAGCCTCGCCGTTGCGGTTCTTGCCTATCTGCTGATGTCGAATGAATTGGTGCGCCACTGGGCATTCAACTTCCTCGGCTTGCAGTTCATCATCATGGCGCTGGTTTTACTGATGGGGAACTACACAGGTTATCGCCTGTTCGAATTGCGCCGGTTTTCACCGTTTTTAGGGAAATCGTGAATGCTGTTCAACCCGATCACACGTTATCGTGAAATCGCGCGCCTCGGATTGCTGGGCATTAACCGCCGCAACATCCACTACATCGGCCGCTACAATCGTCGCCAACTCTTTCCCAACGTGGATGACAAGTTAAAGACCAAGCGACTGGCCGCTGCCCACAAGGTCACGACGCCAAAGCTGATTGGCGTTATTGAAACTCAGCACGATATTCAAAGCCTGCGCAAAATGGTTCAGGGCTTACCTGGCTTCGCCGTCAAACCGTCGAAAGGTAGCGGCGGCAAAGGTATCCTGCTGCTCCGCTTGGGTGAGGATGGCAAGTTTGAGAAGCTCAACGGCACTCCAGTAGCAGAAAACCTGGTAGAGACCCACGCGTCCAATATTCTGAGTGGCCTCTACAGTCTTGGCGGCAAACCAGACGTCGCTTTTATTGAAACACTCATCGAGCCAGACCCAATTTTCGCTAACTTTTCTTACCAAGGCGTCCCGGACATTCGTGTTGTTGTGTTCCAGGGATTTACCGTCATGGCTATGATTCGCCTTCCGACCTCGGAATCAAACGGTAAAGCGAATTTGCATCAAGGCGCCCTCGGCGTCGGTATCAATATCGCTACGGGTAAAGCCAGTGGCGCCGTGCAATTTGATCAGAGTATCAGCCATCACCCAGACACCGGTTTTGCATTGAGTGACATCCACGTTCCCGATTGGAACACCTTGCTTAAATTGGCGGCGAGCTGTCACCCGATGTCGGGTCTCGGCTACTTGGGTGTCGATATCGTACTCGATCGCACCCTTGGACCAATGCTACTGGAACTGAATGCCCGCCCAGGACTTAGCATTCAAACAGCCAACAATTGTGGTCTGCTACCGCGCTTACGCGCTGTCGAAGCATTACCGAATGCTGCAAAAATGGGTGTTCACGAGAAACTGGTGTTTAGTCAACAAACTTTCTCATAAATTTTTGCCGTTAAAACTGGAAGAATTGCCATTAACGGCATATTTTTAATCAATCGCCCGCCAAAACCGCACAATATTTCGGGAAACCTTGACCTCCCCCCTCCTTCCACTACTTTTTAATTATTTGTAACTGAATCACAAAATCACTTTTCAAAACTTTAAAAATAAAAACAAATTGATCTAAAATTCACAGCTCTAAGCGCATCCCATTCTTATTGGCCCTATGCACTTAGTTCCAAAATAACTGATTTACTAGATTTTTTTTGCGGAGACAATCGATGAAACTTCTATGTGCGTTGCTTTTAGCTTCGATAACACCACTTGCGGTGGCAGAGTCAGCCAACAGCACGGCGTCAGATCATGACCATGGAACCAGTGTAAGCAACGAGAAACTTGCTCAACAACGCTATAATTTGGCGAAAAACACTGAGGGCAAAGGGTTCGGCCCACAGTCACCTCGTAACATCGACGAAAAATCTGGCGACAATCGGATTTATTTTGGACATGCACCAAAGTCAAAATACATGAACCTCTGCAACATTCATTTCCATAAAAATGCAGAGCACGCTGGAGGTCAATTCACCAAGTACGCCGGCAATGGCGATGGCCATGGCTATATGAGTGGATACAAGTACTCAGGTAAATTCAAAAAGAATGAATTGACCCGCGTTAACAAAGAAATCTGCCCGAGCGATCATGGTAGTCTGCAACCCGGAGACACCATCGAAGTCCACTACGTGTATTCAACAGAGAAAGTGGAACCCGGTTCAACACTGAATGCCTGCCTTGGCGATTCCATTCAGAACCCACAGCTGCGCGTAGAAGCCGCCGTATTTGCTTTGGTCAACGACGAGAAAGCACTGGATTTTCAGGATTTGACGAAAGTGGGTCAGGTTAAAGGCTATTTCCAGGCGGTCAACATACCTAAGCGTATGGGGCGCCCTGTTCAGTACAGCGGCTCAACCACTGGTCCGGGCTATAACGAATCGGGTTCACCCTTCCAGGTCACCTGGTCAGTACGCCCGAAAGTTGCCAAGGTTAACATCTCTACCGTGGGCAAATGGTGTGAAGGCAACGAGTTTGAAGAAGATCACGCTCACGGCGTTCGCAATCTGATCACCAACCCTGCACTGCTATCAGAAATTGACTAAATAAATTGGCGTCTCCCGCCCAGCGCGGGAGACGCTCCTTAATTTTAAAATCCGACGAAATGAGCCCGGCCTGTTTGCCAGCATTGATTCCACCTTCCTGCTCTTGGGTATCTTTGGCTGCTGATTGTTTTGCAAAAACCAGAGTTTGTTTTTTCAAAATAACGAAATAAGCACACACCACGCGTACCCGCGAAAAGCCTAGACGACCTGCCCTATCAGTTCCGCCAATTATTAATTCTTCCTGAATCCAAACCATCCTTTTGCTGACTTAACGTATATTTACGATAAATTTTCGAATTATTTTGTCCAAAGAACGCTTTTTGAGCTTCTGGCCCAAGCAAAATCTATTTTATTGCAGCGTAGTACGGAGTACACATATGAGGTATTTATGTGCGGTACTTTTAGCTTCTATCGCGCCACTCTCCATGGCGGATTCAGCAAAAAGTACGTCAGCGGACCAAGATCACGGAACCAGTATTAGCAATGAAGCGCTTGCCCAACAGCGCCTAAATCTTGCTAAAAATACGGATGGAAAGGGCTTTGGTCCCCAATCGCCTAGAAACATCGATAAGAAAGACGGGGACAATCGGATCTATTTTGGCGCAGCGCCGAAATTCGAACACATGAACCTGTGTAACATCCACTTCCACAAAAACGCAGAGCACGCGGGAGGTGAATTTAGCACCTATGCCGGCAACGGCGACGGCCTAGGAAATATGAGTGGCTACAAATACTCAGGCAAGCTCAGCAAAGCCGAGCTCACGGGAATCAAAAAAGAAGTCTGCCCGAGCGAACACGGCAGCCTGAAACCCGGAGACACCATAGAGCTGCACTACGTCTATTCGACCGAACACGTCAAGCCAGGCAAAACCTTAAATGCCTGCCTTGGCGACTCCATTCAAAACCCACAACTGCGGGTAGAAGCGGCGGTATTTACCCTCGTAAACGACGATTCAGCGCTCGATTTTCAAGAGCTTACTGCCGTCGGCCAAGTGGATGGTTTTTTCCAAGCGCTCAATATTCCAAAGCACATGGGTAAAGTTGTGGAATACAACGGCTCCACAACCGGTCCTGGCTACAACGAGACCGGATCACCTTTCCAGGTCACCTGGGGAGTTCGCCCGAAAGTTAAAAAGGTCAACATTAAAACGGTTGGCAAGTGGTGCGAAGGCAACGAGTTTGAAGAAGATCATGCTCACGGTGTTCGCAACCTGGTCACCAATCCTGCCTTACTGTCAGAAATCGAATAACTCTGGCTCTAACCTCCTGCCATTTGGCGGGAGGTCCTTCCCATCCGCACATGCGCGTTTTACTCCACATTTCATCGCCCCTACAGTAAATTGGTCGAGAATGCCTTTGGAGTCTCAGCGATCATGTGCGGACGCTACAATCTGATTGATCACCCTGGCCTACACCAGCTTTTCCTTGACCTCGGCCTGCCTTTACCCCCTCTGCCACAATACAATATCGCGCCAACTGAACCTGTGCCCATTTTGATTTATGCCGACGGCCGCTTACAGATGAAACAAGCGCGCTGGTGGCTAACACCTTCTTGGTCCGACGGACCAGACACACGCTATGCGATGTTCAATGCACGCAGTGAAAATCTCGAAAAGAGCCCCGCCTACCGGGGGCCTTTCCGCTATCGGCGCTGTGTAATACCGGCAACGTCATTTATTGAGTGGCAAAAGCGAGGGGCTTCAGAAAAACAAGCCTATGAAATCTTTTGCGAGCAACGGCCTATGCTTTTTGCAGGGCTCTGGGACTTGTGGCAAGAAGAGCTGGTATCTTGCAGCATCATTACCAAAGCCAGCCACAGTGGCTTTGCCGCCATTCACAGCCGCATGCCCGCTCTGCTCAAAGAAGATCAACTGGAACTCTGGACTCATCCAGATACAGAACGAAAAACACTGCACCGACTGCTGGAGCAGACCTCATCCAACAGTGAGCACCCCTTAGTCGCCAGAGCCATCAGCGCCACCTTGAACAACAGTCGCAATAAAGAGGCACCTCAGCTATTAGAGGAGCCTCAGCTATTAGAGGAGCCTCAGCCAATAGAAAAGCCTCAGTCATTAACCCAATCCCGACCAACCGCTCGATCTGACAGGACGCCAGATGATTAACTTCAGCCTTTACCCGCGATATCCAAATAGCCTTTTTCAATCGCCCCCGTAAGCGCTTGTGAGGCGCTGACTAACTCCTCATAAACGCGACGACGCTGCTTCAAACCGGCAACTTGCTCACTGTCGGGCACTCCATCGGGAGTGTCATGACAGACGGACAATAGATATTGAAGATAATCACTGCGGGCTCTTGCAATCAGATGCATCAACGGACGCAAGTCGGATATGCTAAGCACATCGATCGCAGGATTGAGAATTTCACGATTTATGGATTTGCGATCATGCTCGACTTCCATAAGAAGCCGATTGATGTCGATACTCATGCTGGCAGTGCCCCTGTCTAATTACCTTTACAGAGGTTATAGACAAGAGCCGCGTTACCCGCCATGAATTAGGGCGCGATTACAGCCTTAGCCCGCCATCAATCGCAAAGGTACGACCACTCACAGAATCATTGTCGAAGATAAATTCAATGGTTTTTGCCATCTCAATGGGTTTGGCGAGACGCCCGACAGGGATCGTTTTGGTAAATTTATCCAAAACCTCCTGCTTCATATCCCCAAGCATGCCGGTATCAACAAAGCCAGGAGCGACACAGGCAGTACGAATTCCGTGATGAGCCAATTCTTTAGACCAGGTAACCGCGAGCGCTTCGACCCCGGCTTTAGCCGCAGAATAGTTACTCTGGCCTCGGTTCCCAGCAGCGGCAATGCTAGAGATATTAACAATGCATCCGCCTTTCCCCGATTTCACCATATGCGCTGCGGCTTCGCGCCCACAGAGAAAAGTGCCCGTGAGATTGACTGCAATTACAGAGTTAAACTGCGCCAAAGACATTCGGTCTACCACATCGCCATCTCTAATTTTGAGAAGACTGCCATCGCGGATAATCCCCGCGCTGTTGATCAACCCTTGCAAACTGCCAAAATCGTCGACGATTTTTTCAAAGATTCCGACCACATCGTCTTCGCTAGCAATATCGCCGGCATAAATACCGACCTCAATGCCCTCCGCTTTCAGGGTTTCAGCAGCTTTCTGAAGTCCCTCTTCACTGAGGTCAATCAGTGCAATCTTAGCCCCTAGGCTACCGAGGCGCTCTGCGGCGGCAAACCCAAGGCCTCCAGCGCCTCCGGTAATTGCAACAACAGCATCTTTTATCTGCATAAAAACCCCTTTTGTCGCGTTTTGGTTGAGTGAATTCACTCTCGTCGCGAAATCCCATTTCTTCAATTAACCGGGCACGTCATCTGTATGCACTTTCGCCTCTCGAGTTTTCGCTTTCGCCCAAGCCTTGTCGCTAGAATCAACATCTAAACGGGCTTCTGCAGAATCCGCAGAGGGATGAAACGCCAACTCAGTGTATAGGGGAAAGTGATCCGAGCCGATCCCGGGCAATCGAATCATACGTTTGAAATGAAAATGCCTGCTGTGAAATATATGGTCAAGAGGCCAACGCAGGAACCAGTAGTCTACGTGAAACGTATTGAACATACCACGCCCAATTCGAGGATCTAACAGCCTACTGATCTTGCGAAAATGCCTTGTCGTGCGAGACCAGGCGACATCATTCAAATCTCCTGTCACAAGTATAGGCACTTTCTTATCCGCCAGATCTCGGGCGACAACCAGCAACTCGGCGTCTCGCTCCGTAGACGCCTCATTTTCTGTCGGACTGGGAGGTGCAGGATGGAGAAAATGACAACGAATCCGTTCACCGCCAGGCGTTTCCAACCAAGCGAACATTGATGGTTTGTCGTCTTCAACCAAATAATTGATCTGCGCATCATGCAATGGCCACTGCGAGTAGAGATGCATGCCATAGAGATTTTCAAGCGGACAAGCCAACCGATATGGATAAGCTTCGTGCAGCACGGACAACCGTTCCTGCCACCATGCGTTCGTTTCCAGCGTAACCAAAACATTGGGTTGATACTGATCAACTAGGGACAATAATGCGTCCGACTCTTTATTGTCCATCAGCACATTTGACGTCATGATTTTAATCGTTTGCGAGCCAGGCCTTTCTTCTTGCGCAGACACCTCGACGGGAAACAATGGCAGATACTCAATGATCCAACGCAGCTGCCAGGCAAACGCTGCCAGAACTGGAACTAGCCACCAACCGTGATCCGTAATTCCCATTCCCCAAAGCAACGCCTCTGCACAAGCGACGAGAAACAGTCCGATGGCAATTTGTAATCGTGGAAAATCCAAACCTCGAATTGCCCAATGATCGATGTGTGCCAGCGGTAGCAAAGTGGCAAAAACCAATAGAAATGAAAATAGATGCGTGCCGACGGCGAAATAATTCATCATTGTACTGGGAGACGTCATTAAAAAATAATTGAAACTCCCAGTTAACGTAGGAGCGCTGCTGAACTCGCAACACCAGACGCTCAGATCTGTGTCACTGGCAACTTATACGCAGAACTACCTACAAAAAGATGTCAGCTAACGCATTAATTTACGTCGTAACAATAATCGATAGGATCGCAAGCCAAACGAACAGGCAAAAAAAAGCCGCGAGAAATAACGCGGCTTAATCGTGGGGATAAAACAATGAAGAACAGCGGTACAAATAATGACAGCTAAACCTGAATTCAGACTGACTGAAGAGTCCACTTTCTAGCATGTATCATGGGCTTCCGGTTAGGCTGGAATCATCAAACCAAACCAGGATCCAAAATCAAGATCAACGAAGCCAATGCTAAATATTCTATACCCAAAAATCTCTCGGTTTAATACTTCTTTACCACCTCAAGATGAACTTGACGACGAAACCAAGCGCCCCTCTTGAAACTCTCTAACCGCCTGCTGAATTTCCTCCATTGTGTTCATAACAAAGGGACCGTACTGCACAACAGGCTCTTGCAATGGCCTTCCAGACAACAACAAAATTCTGGCTCCTGAGCTGGCGGCATTCAATGTAACTGCGCCCAGGCCTTCATAGACGCCAAGCTGCTGCTCAACCAACTCATCGGTCGCGCCATGCATCACATAAACCAGCAGATTGTTAGCGTCAGGGAGCGTTACCTGAAGTTCTGCCTGTGATTGCAAGCGGATATCCAAAATCGTAGCGTCAGTTACCGTTTGCACCGGCCCGCTGATTTCTGTCGATTCACCCAAGCAGTCCAACTGACAGCTACCTGCTACCGCTGTGACATCAACATCGTCACCACGACTAATAAATCGCCCCATCGACTCAGCATCAACGTCGCGATATCCAGGTGCAATCATTTTCTGTTCTGCGGGCAAATTCAACCAGAGCTGAAACGCATGCATTTCTCCGTCCTTCTGCCTAGGCATTTCCGAATGAATAATGCCTTTACCCGCTGTCATCCATTGAGCACCGCCTGGACTGACGACGCCAGAATTTCCCATATGATCACCGTGCTCCAACTGCCCTTTCAACATATAGGTCAGGGTTTCAAAACCTCGGTGAGGGTGATTGGGAAAACCTCCGCCGTAATCATCGACATGTTCAGACCGCAATTCATCAATCAATAAAAATGGGTCCAAGCGCACATTGAACTGACGCCCGGCAATTCGATAAATCAAAACGCCATCGCCGTCACGGGTTTCCTGAGCAGGAATAACCTGCACTAACGTTCGAGCTTTCACAAAATTCCTAGTAGACGTAGACATAACGGCGCCTTAAAAAGTCTCACCCATTAATGCATCACGATCATGAGGTTTCGTGAATTGCAACTGCGGTCCCAGGGGAACAATCTCGGTCGGATTAATTGTTTTATGACTGACATAATAATGCGTCTTTATGTGATCAATATTGACAGTTTCCGCGACGCCCGGCAGCTGATACAACTCACGCACATAGGCAGAAATATTCGAATAACTACTCAACGGACGAAGATTACACTTGAAGTGTCCATGATAAACCGCATCAAACCTCACCAGAGTGGTAAAGAGCCGAATGTCGGCTTCAGTAAACTTCGTACCACACAAATACCTTTGTTGCTCAAGGCGAGCGTCTAACCAATCCAACGTCTCGAACAGAGCAACCACTGCATCTTCGTATTTGTCCTGGGCAGTAGCGAAGCCGGCCTTATAAACACCATTATTTACCGTATCGTAAATGCGTTGATTGATTACATCGATCTCCCCGCGCAAGGACTCTGGATATAAATCTAACGATCGTGCGGCTGACTGACCAAAACCAGAAACAAGCATTCGAATAATATCCGCAGATTCATTACTGACAATACTGTTGGTTTTTTCATCCCAGAGAACAGGAACCGTCACCCTTCCTTCGTACGAGTCGTCCGCCAACAAATACAGTTGGTAGAGATAGCTTATCTCTTGCCCCGCAAAAACCTGCGGCTCGGACAGCTCCCAACCGTTATCCAACATTTCGGGGCGAACAATCGTCACTGGCAACTGCTCTTCAAGACCTAATAACGCCCTGACAATCAATGTGCGATGCGCCCAAGGGCAGGCAAGCGAGACCAGCAACCGGTAACGCCCCGCCTCTGCCTGATAGCCTTTTTGTCCATCCGAACCGGGCGAACCGTCAGGCGTCAGCCAGTTACGAAAGACGCTCGCCTGACGCTCAAATGAGCCGCCACTGTCTTTGGTGTCGTACCACTGATCGACCCATTTACCATTTTGCAAAAGTCCCATTGTCTTACCCGCCTCGTTGGTTTATGCCTTTACCAAGGCATCAATTTGTGCTTTCGCGCTTGCCAGTTTTTCGTCCGGGTCCATCGCGTCGGCTTTGATAACATGAACGTTTTTCACACCAATAAAATTCATGATTAACGTGACGTATCCACTGACGAAGTCAAAATCACTACCGATGGGCGTACCGCCAGAGGCGACGACAATATAAGCGTCATCAATGTCCGTCAGGCCAACAGGCCCATTTTCTGTGTAGCGAAACGTCACGCGAGCGCGACAGATGTAGTCGATGTATTGTTTCAACGTCACCGGCACATTGAAGTTGTATACAGGCGCGCCAATAATAATCGCCTTCGCCTGTTTCAACTCACCAATCAACTGATCCGACAACTCCAGCTGACGGGCAATTTCGGGACTGGGATCCTCTGCAGATCCATGCACTCCAACCAGGACATCAGCCGTGATTAATGGGAGAGGCTGCTTGCCAAAATGGTGGCTCACAGTACTGGTGAATTCACCTTTTGCGGACAACTTGTCGAACAGATATCCGGTGAGTTGCTCGGTAACAGATTCACTACCTCGAGCGGAGGAATCAACTCTTACGAGCAGTCTGTCGTCACTCATACCCTATACTCCTTGCGTATTGATTTGAAAAATTAATATTTAACTTCAATAAATTAGAAAATAATTTTTTAGAGCTCATTTTAAGTGAGCCTCAGCGTTAAGCGGTTACGCAAGTGTAATTCAGTAAGATCAGAGAAATTGATAGGCAATTCGTGATTTATTTATTCAGATTATTTGAATAAAATGCGAAACCCCATCCGACGCGGGATATAAACACCATGGCATCGCATCCGATAACCCTAGAAGCCTTAGAAATACTGGTTGAAATTGACCGACGTGGAAGCTTCGCCAGCGCGGCGGAACACCTGGGGAAGGTGCCTTCAGCCCTTTCTTATTCGGTACAAAAGCTGGAAGAGCAACTCGGCGTTGCCCTCTTCCAACGCAGCGGCCGACGATCCCTCTTAACCCCCGCGGGGAAATTATTGCTCGCAGAAGGAAATGAGCTGCTCCTGGAGGCTGCGCGCCTGGCAGATCGCACCCGTGAAGTCGCTACCGGCTGGGAGCCCAAACTGCGCATCGCCGTCGATACGATCGTTGGGGAAGACGAGATTTTTCCAGTACTGCAGAAATTCGTTGACCAACACCCACAAACGTCATTGGAGATCTATGAAGAGGTGTTGGGAGGCAGCTGGGAAGCACTTGCCGATGATCGTGTCGATTTGGTGGTTGGAGCAGGTCCACCCGTGCCCCCCAAACAAGGAATCCGCGCCGAGCCCTTTGGTGAGCTAACCATGGTCTTCGCCCTGGCTGCCAACCACCCCCTCACCCGCTTTCCCAAGGAGATTCCCATCACTGAAGTGACCGACCTACCCTGGATTGTCGTCCGCGATACCTCGAAGTTCTCAGCACCACGAACCACCCGACGAATCGCTAGCGGGCATCGAATTTACGTGCAGACGATGGCGCAAAAAATCGCCGCTCAAGCCTCTGGTTTGGGTGTCGGTTATCTTCCCGCCCATCGCATTCGCTCGCTGCTGGAGGAAGGTTTGATGGTGACTCGGGAGCTGGAAGGATCCACAACAGAAACCAGCGAAACCCTGGTCGCCTGGAAAGCAGCCCGACGAGGAAAAGGCTTACAAGCACTCGCCAAAATGTTCTATAACCAAGGCTAAACCCCTCTATCCCAACCCACCGAGACCTGCTGAAGTCCCAGCCACCTCCTACCATTGTCGAAATTGACGGATAAACTGGCTTCAGGCAAAGTCCGCGTCGCCGGCGTCATCCCAATAACGACGAATAAGTCGCCTTGCAGCACCTCCTCATAATTCCCTGGAGAGGCTTCAGCCTCTGACAGAGAACGAAAACAACGACAAATGGAAACGCAGGCATGTTGAATATCGTTTTACTGCTTCTCGCGGCCCTCGCTCTACTGAGCATCGTGTTTGAAGAAGTCATTCACGTAAACAAAGCCAAAACTACATTACTGCTTGGCTGCCTGTCCTGGCTGCTATTATTTATTGCTGCAGACACCCCTGATGCGCAGCACTCAGTACAGCATGCTCTGAATGAAAACCTCTTGGAAATTGCTACCCTCTGGCTTTTTCTGATGTCGACAATGACGTTTGTTGCCTACTTGAATGCCAAGGGGATGATTCAAGTCGTCGTTCAGCGCTGGTTTCCTGAAAGCTTGTCGCAGCGGTCCCTAATGTGGATGCTGGCGCTCTTCGCTCTTATTCTATCGTCCATTTGCGACAACGTTACGGCGACACTGGTCAGCCTTGGCCTGATTCAATCTTTCCGTCTTCCGCCTTCCACCAATTTAAAAATGTCTGCCCTGGTGGTTTTTGCCGTCAATTCAGGTGGCGTTTCTCTTATTACTGGTGACGTGACGACCCTCATGATTTTTCTCGCGGGTCATGTCAGCATGGGGCAACTATTATTGTTAATGATTCCCTCTGCCGTCAGCGTTTCTCTATTGGCGTTTCTCTTGAGCTTTGGCCTCAAGGATAAGGTATACACAGAGACAGTCGAGCGCCAAATCTACGGGGTTGATATCGCGATCGCGGCCACGTTCTTCTCGACCATTATTTGCACCATGGTTTTCAATGTCTTGTTTGGCGTGCCTCCGGTATTAACCTTCTTAACAGGGCTTTCCGTGATGTTCCTATTGGGACGACTCGTGTCTACCGATGCAGAACAGACTCAAATACTTGAATACATACGTGAAATTGAATACGACACTCTACTGTTTTTTCTCGGCATACTACTGCTGGTTGGAATGCTGCAACAAATCGGAGTCTTAACGACCGTTGCTCATTGGTACACCGAAATTAATCCGCAAATCGCCAACTATGTCGCTGGCGCTTTCTCAGCGTTGCTCGACAACGTTCCCCTGACAGCAGCCCTGCTAAAAGCTGCTCCTGAGCTCTCAACAGCAAACTGGCTGGGCTTAACTTACGCGGTTGGCGTGGGCGGATCATTGCTCTCCATCGGGTCGGCAGCAGGAATTATTGCGATGAGCAAAATGCAGGAAATGACGTTTATTTCCTATTTAAAATTTTTTCCACTTCTGCTGGTAGCCTACAGTGCAGGCTACGGCTTAACGCTGCTACTTGCCCACTGGATTCATTGACCACTCAAAACAGTTCGATCACCAGGCAACAATTCTACAAGACAACTCCTGGCGTCTAATTAAACATACCCTCAAATTTTTTTTAATTTCGAGGGTATTTTTTTATAGGAACATTGCCTTGAATCCGACGACTTCTACACTTAAGCAATAAGCGCTTCGGGCAGAACACGACCAGCATTGAGGAAACACTCAAGATCGACAAGGGAATGGCCGCTACCTTTTCTCACAAAAACAACGGAAAGAAAATTATCGTGCCAATTCTCCAGCATCTTTATTGAGCCCTATGCACGTCTACTTGAATCTGCAAAACACGTGAAGCACGGTTGATCGAATTCTTCAAGAGCGAGGTTATTCGTGGCTGGCACACTGCTGGTAATCGATGACGATAAATTTATTCGCAATCTGATTGGCCGAATACTCGACCAGGATTATCGCGTCGAAACTGCCTGCGATGGTGCCGAGGGACTCGCAAAAATTCCCGACTGCAAACCTGACATCATACTGCTAGATGTCGAGATGCCTGGCATTAACGGTTATGAAGTCTGCGATCAGATCAAGCAAAATCCATCGACCAGGCACATCCCGGTACTTTTTTTATCATCCCACGGAAATCTACGCGAGCGCATGCTGGGCTATGAAGTCGGCGCCAATGACTTCATTGTTAAGCCCTTTGAAAAAGAAGAACTCAAAGTAAAACTCAATCTGATATGGAATTATTTGCAGGATAAAGATCGGCTCAATATCGACGCTGAAGCAGCATCGAAAACCGCATTCGCAGCCATGAGAGGCTCTAGCGAGCTGGGCATGGCCATACAATTTGTAGAGTCGACCTATCAAATTAACGACCTGAAAGAAACGGCCAATCGTTTTCTCGATGTTACTAGTGGACTCAACCTTTCCTGCACGCTGATGTTTCGCACCTACAAAGGTGATGATTTTCATTCCTCCAAAGGGGCCGTTTCCCCCCTCGAAAAAGAACTGATGCTCACTCTCTTTGACAGCGGCAAACGCTTCAATGATTTTGGCTGTCGCACACAAATCAATTATGAGCGCGTCGCACTGCTAATCAAAAACATGCCACTGGATAACTCCGAGGCCTATGGTCGCCTGAAAGATTTCCTTCCTACCATGCTTGGCGCGACCGATGCCAAAATAAAGGTCATGATTACAGAGCACGCCCTGGTCGCCCACGGCCACAACCTAAACCATTCTTTTGACGCCGTTAAAGGCACCCTCCACGATGTGGGCAAAACACTCAAAGAATCGCAACGGCAGGTTCTGTTGCTATTGCGGTCAACCATCGAAGAATTGGAAAAAGAAATCCCCAAGCTGGCACTGGAAGAGGATCAAGAACGCTATCTGATCAATACCCTTGACGGCGCCATACACGCCACCCACTCAATTATTGAACAAGGCAGCAACGCCAGCGAAGCATTCGATACAGTATGCCAACTGCTGGAGCATTTGGCAGAAAAACAGCAAAGACTGCTCAATGACTTCACGTCACGCTCGACCGATGATACGGCTAAAGAAGTCGCAGACGCCACCAGCGATGTCGAACTTTTTTAAAAGGCTCTCCCTCCTATTCCAATTTAAACTAACTGGTCTTAGGATAAATCCGAGCATCTTTACGGTCCGTATTCATGCCACGAGGTCATTTCCAACGACCTGCACGACCCAAAGCCTGAGCTTTCTCATCCAAGGGACAGAACGACATCATGACGCAACCGCACTGGCTGGTTACCGGCGCCACAGGATTTATTGGATCTCATTTTTGCCAGCGATTGCTCGACCGAGGTCACCGCATAACCGCGCTGACACGCACCCCGGACCAACAAACGGAAGAGCGCATCGAGTGGATAAGCACACTCTCCAAATTCCCCATGGATGTTTCCTACATCCTTAATCTCTGCGGAGAGCCCATTGCGGAAAAGCGCTGGACGGAAACCCAGCGTCAAAAGATCTGGAACAGTCGAGTGGAGATTACCAAAGAGCTCTCTCACTACATCAACCAGATGCCTCAACCACCAGAACTCATCATCACCGGCTCGGCAGTTGGCTACTACGGTTACTATGACGGAAAGGAATTTGGTGAGGGATCCATGCTCAACGAAAGCTGCCCACAGGGCGATGGCTATGCAGCAGAACTCTGCGCAGCATGGGAAGATGCGATGACGGGAGCGGCTCGGCGGAAAGTGATTGTGAGGACTGGACTCGTACTTGGCCCAGGCGGCTTACTCGACAAGTTACGACCGATTTTTCGGATGGGGATAGGTGGGCCAATGGGCAGCGGTCGCCAGGGAATGAGCTGGATCCACCTGGAAGATATGTTGCGATTACTGATGTATGTTGTCGATAGCCCGAAGCTAAATGGCCCCGTCAACGCAGTTGCACCAAACCCCGTCAGCAACGCCGTTTTTTCCAAAACCCTTGCGGACAGTTTACATCGCCCAGCCTTTTTAAAAACACCGGCGGTCGCACTTAAAGTGCTCTTTGGACAAATGGCCGAAGAGCTTCTTCTAAACGGACAGTTTGTCTATCCGGATGCCGCAATGTCACACAACTTCATTTTCGACTTTCCCACTATTGAGAAAGCAATGCAGCATTTAACCGAAATTGACTAGACTGCCCCCTGCCCTAATCGTTTTTTATGTGCAGAATATAACCTTCGAAATATTCGGGTTCACTGCTATACCATTCAACACAAGATGCTGAAAATTCCCCTTTGCATTTTTTCGCCAAGTTGAAAAAGGGTTCACGACCGGGGTCGGCATAAACAATATTTTTCACACCGGCCTTCAAAGCCCGTTTAATCAGCTTGAAATGAATGTCGGTCAGTTCGTCCCAAAAACAAACGTCGGCAGCCATGACCAACTCAAAAGTTGCCAACTGCTTTTTCGTCACCTTTTCGAAGCTGTTGGTCATACTGGCGATTTCTACGCCGTTCAATGCCGCTTGAACTTCGAGAAAAGGAAAGACTTCTTCATCTCGATCCAATCCCGTGACATCACACTGCTGATGCTTTGCACAGAATATTGACGCTGGTCCCCAACCACAACCGACCTCAAGCACCGACGACTCCGGCTTCAGCATCTGCTTATGTAGAAAATAATCCATCAGCAAGAAGCTGCTGGACCAGGTTTTGTGCCCATGTATCGACGGTGTATACGCTTTTTTGAGTTTTCTTACCAAACGATGGCGATTGTCTAACACCTGCACCCCGTAAGCCTGAAAAATATGCTTTTCCGGGAGTTCAACCAATTCCGGCACTAAAACGCTCCTGAACAATAAAAGTAAGTGAAAATAAGGAAATGACCAATCGCAAGCAACTAGCGACTGACCACATCCAATTGTAGATTCTGATTAGCCTGATAGCTCTGTTCTTCGAGAAGGGATTCAAATGTCAGAGGGTGTTGGTTCAACCATTCGCCATCAAAACTCACCTGACAGATGCCCTCTCCAAAACTTATGGACAACTCTGGCGGAAGAGCATCATCAATGCGACGCCGACACAACAGACAGGAAAGCCTTAGGATCTGCACCAAACGCCAATCGGGCACAAAACCATAAGACGTGTTCATCGGACGCAACTTCCGACGATGATTCAGAACCAAAAAGCTCAACAGCTTTTGCTCCTGGCGGGAAAACCCCGGCATCTCGCTGTGCTCCAATAAATAGGCACTGTGCTTATTGTAACTAGCATGAGAGACCGACAGACCGACTTCGTGCAAACAAGCAGCCCACTGCAATGCTTTACGCGCGCGAAAATAATCAACACCAAAGTCGTCACGTACCTGTGCCAGCAAGCTCATGGCCAGCTCTTCGACCCGGTTCGCGTGCTCCACATCGACACGATACTGTTCCATCATACGATTGACAGTATCAATGCGAATATCCTTGTCCTCAAGCAAGCCAGCCAAATCTAAAACAATACCCTCGCGCAGGGCATAACTGGAAACCTGCATCTGCTCAATGCCGAGCTCAATAAACGCACCATGCAAAACGGCAAGCCCACCAATGATGACTGGACGCCGATCATCGCTTAAACCAGGCAGATCAATTTTATCGACATGGGGAAATTGAACGATCTTCGACGCCAGGGTTTCAAGACCCGCAAGCGAAATCGTATGCTCGGGGCTGATGCCCATAGCTTCAAGCATCGAGAGAATGGCACGGATACTACCCGAAGTGCCGACGGCCTCGGACCAATGACCGACATGAAAATCTTCGGCAACCGTTTGTACTTCATCTCTCGCCGACAGCAGAGCCTTGCGGTAATTCTTGGCGCTGACAACACCGTTTTCGAAAAATCGCTTCGTATAGCTCACACACCCCATATAGAGGCTTTCCAGCAGGCGCGGCTTTAAATTACCGATGATCAGCTCGGTGGAACCTCCGCCGATATCAACCACCAACCGTTGATGATCGGTTGGCGCCAAATCGTGAACCACACCCCGGTAGATCAGTCGCGCCTCTTCGATCCCGCTAATGATGTTAATCGGATTGCCGAGTATCTGCTCAGCTTCGTGCAGAAAGTTATCGGTTCGAGAAGCCGCCCGAAGGGTGTTGGTCCCCACGATGTGGACATGGGCATTGGGAGTCGAGCGCAATCGCTCTGCGAATCTTTCGAGGCTTCGCAATGCACGATTCGCCGCGTCTTCCGACAAGGTGCCATCGTCATTAAGCCCTGATGCCAACCGAACCATTTCTTTGTGGCGGTCGATAACTTCTAATTTGCCGTCCTGACAACGAGCAACCAAAAGGTGAAAGCTGTTCGAGCCGAGATCGAGTGCCGCGAACACCGGCGAGGGCTGTTGATCAGTCAAAACCGTTTCTCTTCTGTGGGATAACCGGCTATCGGATAGAAAAGTCCGCCTTCCGTTATGCTGCGTCTATCAGAGACTCCCTGATAATCCAGAGGCTTTCAACAAACCCGCTGTTCGACGCAACGAAAACCGTCGGCTAGTGTATCAATAGTGGCTGGCATTGGGTATATTCAGTGCCATGAATTCTCGGTTTCTCCAGGCTGAGGGGCCATTCGCCAACACCGCGAACGGGCGCCGTCGGCCACCTTCCCAGATCCTTCTTTCGAGGTGAAACCATTCAATCTGATACATAACGGCAGCGCCCTTTCAGCGACGCTGCTGGTCGATGCCATTGACACAATTAGGCAGCAACTTCTGCGCGACAACGGCGCAGAAGGAAAACCGTAACTTTAGAACGCTATGCTACCCGGCGTTTTTTCATAAATCTGTCACAACTGTACGTAATGAGTAAGAAAAATACCCCTTTGATCGCTAAAGAACTCAGCTGGCTTTCCTTTAACGAGCGCGTTTTACAAGAGGCCGGTAACCCCCAGGTTCCCCCAATTCAACGACTGAGATACCTGGGCATCTTTTCCAACAATCTCGATGAGTTCTACCGAGTACGCGTTGCCGACGTAAGCCGTCTGGCGGCGTTTTCCTCTTCGCCGGCAGAAAAAGAAGCCTATAATGACCTGCTGCAAGAGATTCAGGAGATCTCCCGCGATTTACAAATCCAGTTTGATGAGATTCATTTACAGATACTGGAAGCACTGCGTAAACGCAAAATCTATCTGATTACAGACCGCCAGTTCGACGAGAAACAGCTGCGCGTCGCCAACGAGATCTTCAACCGCCATATTTTGCCGGAGCTGGATCCCGTTCTGCTCGATTCCGCGAAGAACTTCCCTGCCGTCGCCGACGGAAAGATCTACCTAGCGATCAAAATGGTCGACCTGGACGACGCCGTGCGCTATGGGCTGGTTGAAATTCCATCCAGTCGTCTGGATCGTTTTGTCGAGATCCCGCAACTCAAAGGCAAGACCGGCCGTGTTTTCACCGTGCTTGAAGACATCATCATTGCCAACATACCCTTGGTTTTTCGCGGCGTCATTCCCATCAAAGCGGCGGAAGGCTACGTTTTTAAACTGACTCGAGACGCCGAACTGGAACTGGGTGAGGGCATTAATCAAAGTTTGATTGATAAAGTGGCTCACTCCATTAAAAAGCGCCAATCTGGCGAGCCAGAGCGCTTTCTCTACGACAGCGAAATGCCGCAGGATTTGCTCGATCTTTTAATCAAACGGTTGAAGCTCACCAAATACGACAGTTTAATGCCTGGAGGGCGCTATCATAACGCCAAGGATTTTATGTCCTTCCCCAGTATCGGCCCGGCTTATCTTGAGAACAAACCCCTAGCAAAATTACCGCAGCCATTTTCCTCCGCGCACCAAAACCTGTTTGAAGTCATCCAGGAGAGGGACATACTGCTCTACTATCCCTATCACTCCTTCTCGACCGTTATAGATCTTCTGAAAACAGCCGCGATTGATCCCGCGGTCACCGAGATAAAAATCTGCCTCTATCGCGCGGCCAAAAACTCTCGTGTTGTTGACGCCCTGCTGTCAGCACGACGCAACAACAAAGCCGTCACGGTCGTCGTAGAGCTTCAAGCCCGCTTTGACGAAGCAGCCAATATTGGCTGGGCAAATCAGTTAACCGACGGCGGCGTCAACGTCATTTTCGGTGTACCTGGCCTGAAAGTGCACGCGAAACTGATCCATATCAGCCGTATGGAGAAAGGACGCCTGCGATACTACAGCCATGTGGGCACAGGAAACTTCAACGAGAAAACCGCAGAGATCTACACGGATTTCAGCTTGCTGACTTATGACCAGGAAATCGGTGAAGACGTCTACAAAGTCTTTGATTTTATTTCCTACACGTATCGCCGCCACAGCTACAACCATCTGTTGGTCAGCCCACTGACAAATCGGCCTGGGCTCACGCGCTTGATTCGTAATGAAATCCATAATGCCAATCGCGGTCTGCCCGCAGAGATCTTTATCAAGTGTAATAATCTGGTCGATCAAAAAATTGTGCAGGCGCTCTACGACGCCTCCAGTGCCGGCGTCAGAGTTAGAATTATCTGCCGGGGCATGATGTCGCTAATCCCAGGCGTTAAAGGTCGCTCGGAAAATATCGAAGCGATCAGCATTATCGACCGTTTTCTGGAACACCCAAGGGTCTACGCATTTCATAACGCTGGCGAACCTCGCTATTACCTCTCATCCGCAGATCTGATGACCCGAAACCTGGACTATCGCGTCGAAGTATCCGTGCCGATTTTAGATCCGGATCATCAGCGTATGATTCGTGACATCCTGGAGATTCAATGGTGTGACAACATCAAAGCGAGACAGCTGGACAAAGCTCAAAGCAATGCGCTGCGTCCGATGAAAATCAACGCCAAGATACGCTCCCAGGAAATGATTCATCGCTACCTAAAAGAAGGGAAACTCGCGCCATCGATTCGTCAGGCTAAAAATCGACTAACAAAAGGCCTGCTAAAAGCTGCCGAGGCCCGCGAAAAAGAGATCTCGCGGCAAACGGAAAAACACATTCCGAAAGAAGGTTAGTTTTTCACTCAACCAAAATGTGAAGTCATCTTTTAAGCCCCGGCTGCGTATCTACTGCAAAGCAGTTGGGGCGTTGTACGCAAGCGCGTATGATGCCCCTCAACGAGGCAGAGACATAGAATGGCACGATTTTCCAAAACCATGAAACGCAATCCATTTCTTCGCAGCCTGAACATTTCAATTGCCGGTGCTCGCACTGGCAGTGCATTGATGGCAGATAAGGTCATCAATACGTTTGTCCCCGGTCGCGACAGCAACCCTCTACTGGCCCGAGAAGCGCGAAAGTTCGTCGCCGAGCTGGGCAACCTAAAAGGCACTTATGTCAAAGCGGGACAAATGCTGGCCCTGGTCGGCGAGTTTGTCTTTCCTCAAGAACTGACAGAAGCCTTACACAGTTTGGAGTCCGCCACCGAGCCGATGGGTTGGCCGGAAGTCGATTCAATTCTTCACGAACGACTGGGCGCTCACTATCACGAGCTGGATATTGACCCACTCCCAATCGGCGTTGCTTCTCTCGCCCAAGTACATCGGGCGCGAATTATTGCTACCGGTGACGAGATCTGCCTGAAAATCCTCTATCCTGGCGTGAAGGAGACGATAGAAAGTGATTTCCGTGCCGTCGTTCGCATGCTCAAGTTAACCAGCTGGATCAAGCTTTCCCGTGGTTTCGACGATTGGTTACAGCAACTACGTGAACAGCTTTTGCTGGAAGTGGACTACCACCGGGAAATCACCATGACGCAAAAAGCTGCCAGCCTGCTTGGTAGCGATACTCGATATGTCATCCCACAGGTCTATCCAACGCTTTGTAGCGACGAATTAATTGCAATGACGTTTCTGGATGGCGAACCGGTCACCAGTGGACAAGTCGCTGAACTCTCATTGGAAAGGCGCAACCAAATCGCCGCCAATATGCTGGAGTTACTGTTTAAAGAAATCTATGAATGGCGGCTGTTTCAAGCGGACCCCAATTTCGGGAATTATCGCATTGCCATCAATGAGGACGGCAACGACCAGCTCGTCCTGCTCGACTTTGGTTCGGTACTCGACGCTGGTGATGCATTTTTCGATGCTCTGGGCGAAACCATTTTTGCCGCTCAAGCCTGTGATCACGAGGCCGTCGCAGCCGGGCTTCAAAAACTGGGATGCCTTCAGGAAGACGCCTCGGAGAAAGCGCAGCAGACCTTTGTGAATTTCTGTATTGAAATCATGGAACCTATGCGACCTGAGTCCGAGCTTCCAGAAGCCCATCTCAATGCTGACGGGCAATATTGCTGGAGCCAATCCAAGCTCATGAAGCGAGCCTCCAAAATTGCGGGGAAGTCGGTTGCCAGTCGAAGCTTCAGTCTGCCGTCGCAAAATTTCGCCTTGGTTACTCGCAAGTTGATCGGCGTTTTTACGTTTATCTCCGTTCTCCAAGCGGAGTTTAACGGCGCACCACTACTCGACAAGTATCGCGCTTAAATTACTTGTCTCGCCCCCATAAAATACTTATATGCGCCAAGAAATTATCATTGGCGCCAAAGTACTCTCGTACGGGCACACAAAGAATAAGAATACAGACAACGACCAACCGCTTCTGGCACAATCAGAAGAATTTTCTCAAGGCCTTTGAGATTGACCAGCATGCAGGAACTTTTGTCCGGCCCCTGGCTGCGAGCGCGGCGGGCTTTACAAACCAATTTTGTTCTTCAGAAAAACGCTCTTAAGTGGGCGCTCGGCAAGCGATCTCCGGCGCCGGTTTTAATGCGAGAAATTTTTGAAGATCTCGGCACCACCTACGTCAAGCTGGGGCAACTTATCGCCAGCATGCCGTCGATTTTTCCGGATGAATACGTAAAAGCTTTTCAGGGATGTCTCGATCAAACCAATCCTCTGCCGTGGTCGACTATCGAACGAGTCATACGTAAAGAGCTGAAAGATCCAGCCGAGCATTTTAGTTTTATAGATCCAGAGCCTTTAGCGTCAGCATCAATAGCCCAGGTACATGCGGCCGAACTCGTTACCGGAGAAGACGTCGTTATAAAAGTTCAGCGCCCCAACGCACGCAGCATCCTCAAAGCTGACCTCTCTACCGTACACTTGGCGACTCGCGCCATGGAATTGATCGCCCCACGATTAAAACATTTGTCTTTAGCGGACATGGTTGGCGAAATACGCTCCAGCATGATGGAGGAATGCGACTTTGAAAAAGAGGCGGAAAACATAGAAATATACCGCGATTTTTTAGGTCAGATTGGCTCCAGCCGAGTAAAGGTTCCGAAGGTCTATCCTGAAGCATCCACCTCAAAAATTCTGACCATGGAAAGGTTTTACGGCGTTCCTCTGACCGACATCGAACAGGTAAGACGTTTCCACACTGAGCCCGAGCAAGCCCTGATCGACGCGCTCAACGTCTGGTTTGCCAGTGTCAGCCAATGCCGTATCTATCACGCGGACCTGCATTCCGGCAACGTGATGATGCTCGATTCAGGGCAGATTGGCTTTATCGACTTTGGTATTGTCGGGCGCATTGGCGAAGAGGTCTGGCAAGCGCTGATGACACTGGGGACTTCACTGCCCGCCTGTGACTTTGAAGCCACCGCTGACGCTATGATTCAATTGGGAGCCACAGGTAAAAAGGTGGACAGGGCCGCGTTCGCCAAAGATATAGAAACCTTTTATAACCAGTGCCTGAAACAGACGCCCGTGCAATCAGGTGTCATCGATGACACCCTCGAAGACATGATTTTACAGATGAGCTCCCTTGCGAAACGTTACGGCATTCGCTTTCCCAGGTCATTTACTTTGTTGATCAAGCAATTTCTCTACTTTGACCGCTATACCCAGGCGCTCGCTCCGGATCTCCACATCCTGGACGATGATCGCATCCTCATTCAGCCTGATCAAAACCATTAAAGAAAAACAATCTCCTGCATTTTTCCGGGCGGTCGTTAGCTCACGAATCATTTTTTAGTTCCAAGGCAACTATTGACGCCATAGTTTTCTTTTGGGATTCACTGAGCTATAGCTATCTATACCATTGCCGATAAATACTCTATTGATCACTGAATGTGATTCGCAGGCCTGTCATTGGCAGACTATACTTTGCTGAGCAGGCTCTGTTTTAAATGAAGTCGATAAGCCACTGTTTTAGAAAGCTTTTGAGAATGATAACGCCTCTCGCCGTCTGGCCTCCAGCCGGTGGCGGGAAGCCATTTTGCGAGCAAATATGCTGAGTCATACCCAGATTAGCCTCCAATTCGGGAGGATTTTTAGATGCTGACAGGCAGAGCAGACTCCGATTTTATGTATGCCAAGTTCGACATGCATATGAAACCGGTTTATCTCAACGGGCTGTTCAGGGAGTTTCTTGAAACACCGGAACGCTATCAAGAGATAGAAAACGGCATCGACTCCACATTGAGTTACACACTGACTCCCCGCAGCTTGCGGGAAGACTTTCTTGAAAAAGCCAAACAGCGCGGTTATGCGGTCGTCATTTCTCATTTGGTGTGCGCAGGTGGTCGCTCCCACTGGACCCTGATGGACTTTACCAAGCGCTACAGCGCTGATCCCAACGGCGGTCAGCTTGGCTATGAAATGGTGTGTTACACCACTTCTCAAGCCGCAATTGATTTTTTCTCCCCGCATTACGACAAAATGCGCGAAATGGAAAAGGATCAGGGACTGGAAGGCGCAAAGGCCTATTTTGACGCACTTATCGAAGATTCCTCAAAGACCTATGAAGAATTGGTTCACACGCTCCACAACGCTTAGCTATCCCTGGAATATCGGTCTGACCGTTGTGGGTCTTACCTACATCCAGTACCGCATGCCTGGGGATCTGGTCAGCATTACCGGTGCGGGAATCCTAATTGGACTCATGGTTCGCGACCATTTAATCAACCAACGCAAAAGCAGCGATGGCTGGAAAATTGCCGAAGTCATTTCCAATATTCAGCGCGGCGACTTCGACAGCCGACTGCCCAACGAGTTTGGCAGCGGTTCACAACAAGTCATGGCAGAAGATCTCAACAAAACTCTCGACAAGCTTGAAATCACCTTCAAAGAGATCAACAAGGTCTTTGCAGCAGCGCTCCACGGTGAACACCACAGAAAACCTTTACCAAAGCAATTCGGCGGCCTCTTCCAGCGACTCTTGGACCGGGTGGCAGACACCTCACAGCGCGTTGTCGAAAACGTGTTGCGCACCGAGCGGGACAAAGTAGACGCGCAAATTTCCGACCTCAGAACCCAGCGTTTATTGACATTATTGCGAGCCAACCAGAAAGATCTGAGCTTTGTCACCGACGAATTGGAACGCGTCGAAACTGACACTCAGTCCGTTGTTACCACAGCAGCTTCCGGCCGCCAGACTGCCAGCGAACTGTTATCCCAACTGGAAAATCTGGAAACCACGCTGGCGAATATGGACAGCTGTTCAAAAGTTCTGGATGAACAGAGCAGCTCCATTGGCACCATGGTTAACATGATTGGTAAAATTGCCGACCAAACGAATTTGCTCGCGTTAAATGCGGCCATCGAAGCGGCCCGCGCCGGAGAGCAGGGACGCGGCTTTGCAGTGGTTGCCGACGAAGTTCGATCCCTGGCCGAAGACACCAAAAACGCAACGCTGAAAATTGGTCAGGCAATGGCGCAAATTTCCCAGTCGGCATCGTCGGTGGTCGAAGGTACAACCATGATGAATGACGCGGCACAGAATTTTTCCAGCTCTTCACGAGAGTTTGCAGCCAATTTTGAAAATTTCGCGGATACCTCGGGCAAGATTTATGAGCGGGTTAGCTATGCCAAGATGTTGAACCGCTTTAACCTCGTCAAGCAGGATCTGATAATCTATCTGCAAAACGGCTATCGACTGATTGAGGCTGGTACTGATTGTGCCGAAGCTCGCATTTTGAGAATGTCAGCCGATGAATACGATCTTGGTCAATGGCTGAACAATGAGGGGCGCTCCAATTACGGGCACCTGCCCTCCTTCAGTAAAATGCTTGCGCCCTACTATGAGATCCACGACCACTTCCTGGACCTTATCGAGCTGTTTAGCGACCCGGAATGGAATCATAAACAACACAATTTCCAGATCATTCTTGAGCGCTTCCGACTCGTGGAAACCCTAAGTGAAGACTTTGTTTCCCAGGTTGACGCCTTGATCGACGAAAAACAGCGGTTCGAAGGGGCATTCAGCAACAATACCGGCGACGAGCAGGAAGTCGAACTCTTCTGATTTACGCCCGCAGTGATGCTCCAGCGATCTATTCCCTAATGCCGACCAATAACTTTTTCTGCTTTTCCACATATTTGTCAGCGAACTTTAGTCGGATACGGAAGTCGAGTTGACAAACCCATGGCAATGGAGACACTGTTTCCGTAATCGATTGATAAGGACCCCCCTTTATTATGGAAACGACAAAAACCCTCGGTGAATTCATCATCGAATGCCAATCCGAATATCCCGAGGCAACCGGTGCTCTCACCTATCTGTTCTCCTCTCTGCGTCTGGCGGCAAAAGTCGTCCACCGGGAGATCAATAAGGCCGGCCTGGTTGATATTACCGGTGCCGTTGGCTCCGAGAACGTCCAGGGCGAACAACAGCAAAAGCTGGACGTCTACGCCAATGAGCGCTTCAAGGCCGCCCTCGCCGCCCGTGGCGTCGCCTGTGGTATTGCTTCAGAAGAAGAAGACAACTACGTCACTTTTGATGAAGATCTGAATAACGACGCAGAATATGTCGTGCTGATGGACCCTCTCGATGGCTCGTCGAACATTGATGTCAACGTCTCTGTAGGTACCATATTTTCCATCTACAAGCGTATTTCACCGATTGGCTCAAAAGCCGTACAGGAGGATTTTCTACAGCCGGGAACAGCACAGGTGGCGGCAGGCTATATTGTTTATGGCTCCTCAACCATGATGGTCTACACCACCGGCAACGGCGTGAACGGCTTTACCTATGACCCCAGCCTGGGGGTTTTCTACCTGTCTCACCCAGATATGCGCATCCCAGAGGATGGCAAAATCTACTCTATCAACGAGGGCAACTACATTCACTTCCCAACCGGCGTGAAAAAGTACCTTAAATATTGCCAGGAAGAAGACAAGGAAACTAACCGCCCCTACACCTCCCGTTACATTGGTTCACTGGTATCAGATTTCCACCGCAATCTGATCAAAGGCGGAATTTACCTCTACCCCACTTCCAGCAGTTACCCAAGTGGCAAACTGCGCCTCTTGTATGAATGCAACCCGATTGCGTTTCTTGCGGAACAGGCAGGTGGCAGAGCGATTGCCGCACCAGGCCAGAGAATTTTGGATGCCAAGCCAACAGAATTGCATCAGCGTATTCCGCTTTTCGTTGGATCCACCAATATGGTCAATACTCTGGAAGAGTTTTTGGCAGCTAACCCTGATCAGTAATTTCAACCCGCCGATCAGAAAACGGCAGCGGCGCATAATAGCGCCGCCTCCCAGCGCTTTCTTTCCCACCCAGTTTTTCTACCAATCCTCCCCACAACCGCTCGGCATTTAAACAAGTCTGCTGACGTTTCGCCCCAAGCGAGCGGCAACGTAGATTTTTTCTCACCGATTCACCGACTTTGCGGCCGCTCCCTCTTGTTTTACCGCCGCAGGGATGCGTTATACTTCGCCCAGTTTACTGGCAGTCCTGGCGTCTGATTTTCCGGAACTTGGTACAGTTAATGCTCCAGCTTTAATTCTCTATCATCTGGAGTTGTAGCGTACACCGTATTAGACACTGACAACGTATTAAAAAACTAACCTCCAGGACGCGACAACGGGATGAACTCATGGCTAGGATATGGCTGACTTTGCGCACTCCCCCCGCGTCGACTGGTGACGCTTCTCCTACTCCTGCATTGAAGCAGAGATGATCCTTAGTATTGAATCGGGAATATTCTATGGCCACAGCATGGGACGACTACGACCCTGGAAATTTTTACGACGAACTGATTAGCAGCCCTGGCAACGCCAGGAAGCCAGCGCGCAAACTCTTCTCTTATCTTCAATCCCTTACCGAGGAAGAGATCGCCTCTCGCAAGCTTGCTGCCGAAGTTGCCATCAAGGATATGGGCATCAGTTTTACGGTGTATACCGACGAAGGCAACATTGACCGCGCCTGGCCATTCGACATTATTCCGCGGATTATCACTAAGAAGCAGTGGGAAAAAACGGAAGCTGGGCTTAAGCAGCGGCTGCAGGCCCTGAACATGTTCATTGATGATCTTTACAACGATCAACGCATCATCAAAGACGGCGTCATTCCGGAATACGTTCTCAAGCAGTCGGTCAATTACCGCAAAGAGTGCGAAGGTATATCGCCCCCCTATGGTGTTTGGGCCCACATATGCGGCACCGATTTGGTGCGCGACAACGATGGTGAGTTTTACGTCCTGGAGGATAATTTACGCGTCCCTTCTGGCGTCTCGTACATGCTGGAAAATCGGTCAGTGATGAAGCGAGTCCTGCCCGAGGTCTTCTCCAAAGTCGATATTGCCCCCATTGGCGACTATCCATCCAAGTTGTTTGAAACCCTGGCAAGCCTGTCGCCACGCCGCATGAAAAAGCCGGTCATCGCCGTGTTAACACCGGGAATTTTTAACTCCGCATACTTTGAACATGCATTTCTCGCCCAGAAAATGGGCGCACAACTGGTGGAAGGTAGTGATCTCGTTGTACAGGACGACGACTGCGTCTATATGAAGACCGTTTCTGGCTTACAGCGCGTCGACGTTATCTACCGTCGTATCGATGATATGTTTATTGACCCGGAAGCCTTTCGAAAAGACTCTGTACTCGGCGTCGCAGGACTAATGCGCGCCTGGAAAGGAGGCAACGTCGCCCTCGCCAATGCACCGGGGGCAGGCGTCGCTGACGACAAAGTCGTCTATGCCTATGTGCCGGAAGTCATTAAATATTATCTTGGCGAGGATCCGTTAATTTCCAATGTCGAAACCTATCTCTGTTACGACAAAAAACAGCGCGACTATGTGCTCGCCAACCTCGACAAGCTGGTTGTCAAACCCGCCAACGAATCCGGCGGCTACGGGATGTTGATTGGCCCCCACTCGACGAAAAAAGAACGCGATCAGTTCGCCGAACTGATCAAAGCCAAGCCGCGCAATTACATCGCGCAGCCCACCTTGTCGCTTTCCACCGCGCCAACCTTTGTTGGCAGAGACAATCACCCCGAGCCCAGACACCTCGATCTGCGTCCCTTTATTCTTCAAGGCAAAAGCAGTTATGTCACCATGGGCGGACTCACCCGAGTAGCAATGAAGAAAGGGTCTCTGGTGGTCAACTCCTCCCAGGGAGGAGGCAGTAAAGACACTTGGATTGTCGATGATTCAACAACGGAGGCCAACTAATGTTATCTCGCGTTGCCGAACGAGTTTATTGGGCTGCCCGCTACCTGGAGCGCATCAGCCGTACTGCCCGACTGATCAGTATTTACGAGTCGGTTTTCTACGATCTGCCAAAAAATGTCGAATTAAGCTGGTATAGCCTGATCGAAATTAACGATTTGGAAAACGCGTTTAATGAGCGTTATACCAACCGCACCGAACGCAATATCGTCAAATTTCTGCTCGGTGACACCAGCAATGCGTCTTCGTTAATCATGTCGCTAAAGGCCGTGCGTGAGAACGTTCGCACCACCCGCAATGTGGTTCCGGAAGAAGCCTGGGAACTCATCTGTGAGTTGTCCAGTTATGCTCAGGATCACATTGAATCCAGCTATAACCGCAAGGGCCGTCACGAGTTTCTGGAAAATATTATCAAAGGCTGTCTGCAGATTAACGGCTTACTGTTCAGCGCCATGCCCCACGATGCCGCCTGGGAGTTTCTCCATATCGGCCGCAACTTGGAGCGTGCTGACATGACGTCGCGCTACCTCGAAGCAGGGCTCGCCGCGACACTGGAACTGGAAGATGATGAATTCGCCATCAATGCCCAGCAGATCATTTGGGGCAGTGTCCTGCGTTCTCTGTCCGGGACACAATATTATCTGCAAGCCATGAAGACGCCGGTGAAAGGTCCCGCGGTTGTGGAGTACCTCCTCAGCGATACCTATTTTCCGATGTCGATCACTCGCTGTATCCATTCCATCATATATTCCTGCGAGAATCTTCCTCGAGCCGAAGCTGCCGTCAAAAAGATGAAGGCCATTGAAAAGAAAGTCGCCATCGAATTGGACTACGACAGCATGGGACCGCCGCTGCTGGAATATTTGAATGAATTGCAAATACAACTGTCCAGTATGCACGCGATCTTCGCGGACACCTGGTTTAATTTAGAGCCGTAAACGCGCCGCAACACGATAAGACCTGCAGGCCCGGGTCATCATTGGCAGCCCGGTCGATCGTCCCCCCAAATGGCAGACGCACAACGCGCTTGCCGAGCCCGGGACTCGGCCCGCTTGTGGCTGTAGCCAACACTTTATTTATGGGGAAATCACCGAATTATGACCATACGAGTAGCCCTAAACCACAATACCTACTATAAATTTGATCGCCCGGTCACCCTGTCTCCGCATACCATCCGGTTACGGCCGGCACCACATAGCCGCACCAAAATTCATGCCTACAGTCTTAAGATTGAACCGGCCAATCACTTTATCAACTGGCAGCAGGATGCCTTTGGAAACTTCCTTGCCAGCGTGGTTTTTCCTGAATTGACGGAGAAGCTGTCGATCGAGGTTGAAGTTCAAGCGGACATGACCGTCATCAACCCTTTCGACTTTTTCCTCGAAGAGTATGCTGAGCATTATCCTTTCAAATATCCGGCACAGCTGAAAAAAGAACTGGGTCCCTATCTGGAACTCAGTGACGAAGGGCCGCTCTTTAAAAAGCTCGTGGACTCCATCTCTCTGGAGAAACGCCGCACGATCGATTTCCTGGTGGAAATCAATATGCAGCTGGAACAGATGATCGAGTACACCATTCGTATGGAACCAGGGGTACAAGCGCCGGAAGAAACCTTGGAAAAAGCCATCGGCTCCTGTCGCGATTCGGCCTGGCTGATGGTTCAGGTTCTGCGTCAAATGGGATTGGCCGCTCGCTTTGCATCTGGCTACCTCGTACAGCTGAAACCCGATGAAAAACCTCTCGACGGCCCTGCCGGGGCGCCAGAAGATTTCACCGATCTGCACGCTTGGTGTGAAGTCTTCCTACCGGGCGCCGGCTGGGTTGGACTCGATCCAACATCTGGACTCTTTGCCAGCGAAGGGCATATTCCCCTCGCCTGCACCCCCGATCCCGTATCCGCATCTCCGATTCAGGGCTTCACCGACAAATGCGAAGTGGAGTTCGACTTCGTCAACGACGTAACACGTATTCTTGAAGATCCTCGAGTTACAAAACCCTACAGCGACGACCAGTGGATCGATATCGTCGCCTTGGGGGACAGTGTCGACAAAGAGTTCGAAACCAACGACGTACGCCTGACCATGGGTGGCGAACCCACATTTGTTTCCGTCGACGATATGGAATCCGCCCAGTGGAACACTGCGGCTCTCGGCACCGACAAATTGCGGCTCGCCAAAACTCTTCTGTTAAAGTTGCGCGATCATTTCGCCCCACAAGGCCTGCTGCATTACGGTCAGGGTAAATGGTATCCGGGAGAAGAGATTCCTCGCTGGGCGCTAGGCGTATTCTGGCGCAAGGACGACGAACCTCTGTGGCTAAATCCCAAACTGCTGGCCCGTGTAGATCAAGATTACGGGCACACGGCAGACAACGCTGCGGCCTTTGCAAAACGCGTGGCATCAACACTGGGGTTACCCGACAAATTCGCTCAACCCGTCTATGAAGATGCTCTGCACTATCTGCTCCAGGAGCAGAAAATTCCAGTCAATATCGACATCCAGATTGCTGAGGCGTCTGATGACCTTGAAAGAGCACGTCTGGCAAAAGTATTGGCTCAGGGACTCAATACACCATCGGGCTTTATTATTCCTCTGGAATGGGATTCCTGGTCTGGCGTTTGGAATACCTGTACCTGGGAGACTCGCCGCGATCGTTTGACACTTATTCCTGGCGACTCCCCTCTCGGCCTGCGCCTACCGCTGAACGATTTACCCTGGTCTGCAGAAACCGAAATATTTGTCGAAAGAGATCCGTTTGAACCACGCGAACCCCTACAAAAACGCACCGACATGCACTTTCCGATGTCCGGCTATTCGGTGGTGCAGTATTTCGATCAGGGACAACCCACTGCCCCCCAGACTCCGCTCGATCCAAAGAAAAAGTCTCGCGAGCAAAAAAGCGGTGTAACGGAGAAGCTGCAGCGGCCGGTCATTCGCACCTGCCTGTGTATCGAGCCAAGAGACGGCAAATTGCATATCTTTATGCCGCCTGTTTATAGCTTGGAAAATTACATAGAACTGATCGCTGCCATCGAAGAAACTGCCAGCGCCCTCAATTTACCTGTCATCATTGAAGGCTACGAGCCGCCTCGCGACGCTCGCATGCAGAAGCTCCTGGTCACCCCGGATCCGGGTGTGATTGAAGTGAACATTCATCCGTCCAATAACTGGCGTGATTTGATTTCCAACACTCAAGAACTCTATGCCGCAGCGCGGGAGAGCCGACTGGGCACGGAGAAATTCATGCTCGATGGCCGTCACACAGGTACCGGAGGCGGCAACCACATCACCCTCGGCGGCAACACTCCGGGCGACAGCCCACTGCTGCGCCGGCCGGATTTACTGCGTAGCTTGGTCACCTATTGGCAACATCACCCCAGTCTCTCCTACGTCTTTTCAGGGGCTTTCGTCGGACCGACCAGTCAGGCACCGCGCCCGGACGAAGGCCGAGATGAAATGCTCTATGAAATGGAAACCGCATTCCAACAGATGCCCGATGGTCTGGCGGAATACCCCTGGCTGATCGATCGTCTCATGCGCAATCTGCTGATCGATATCACCGGCAACACCCACCGCGCCGAACTCTGTATCGACAAACTCTACTCGCCAGGGAGCCCATCCGGACGTTTGGGCATCCTCGAATTTCGCGGTTTCGAAATGCCTCCCCACAGCCGTATGTCTCTGGTACAGGCTCTTTTGATCAGAACACTGGTGGCACGCTTCTGGAAGGAGCCTTACAAGAAACCGCTGGTACGCTGGGGCACGGAGTTGCACGACAAATTCATGCTCCCCCACTACCTCTGGCGCGATATGGAAGAGGTGGTTGCCGACTTGAACGCCTTTGGCTATCCCTTCAAAGCGGAATGGCTGCTGCCGTTTGAAGAATTCCGCTTCCCTCACTATGGTCGCACCAAGATTGACGACATCGAAATCGAGCTGCGCTGGGCCGTTGAGCCTTGGCATGTTCTCGGTGAAGAGTCCAATAGCTTTGGCACCGCTCGATATGTGGACTCGTCTGTTGAGCGCTTACAGGTGAAGGTTTCTGATATGGTGGGCAGTCGCTATGTTTTAGCCTGTAACGGCCGTCGGGTTCCGCTCTCCAATACCGGGCGCAAAGGTGAGTATGTCGCTGGCGTTCGCTACAAAGCCTGGGCCCCACCATCCGGACTCCATCCGACCGTCGGCGTCCACACACCTCTGGTCTTTGATCTGATCGACACCTGGAACGGTCGCTCTATTGGCGGCTGTACTTACCATGTTTCCCATCCTGGAGGCCGCAGCTACGACGCCTTTCCGGTGAATGCCTTTGAAGCAGAATCGCGACGGGTGAATCGCTACGATAATACCAGTCACACTCAAGGGCCCTTCACGCCAAGGCCGGAAGTGGACGCGCTGCGTGAATTTTACCCGGCAAGCCATCCTCCGCGGCCTATGGCGCCACCGGCAGAGGAATCTCCAGACGAATATCCCCACACACTGGATTTACGTAGGAAGCCGGGTTTCTTTGGCTAAACTTATCTGAGAGGGGATTAAACTCAGCCCTCGATGCCGGTACTGTAACTCATTGGCATCGAGGGAAATCGGCATAGCACTCTGTGCGCCTTTTTGGCGTACCAGCAGATAAACGAGTTGAAGAGTCTGCTTAAGATGACATAATGTCGCCCCCCTCTGTGGCGACCGTACAAAAACTAGACGGGTCGCCCTGGACAAAACGCCAGCATTTCCCAAAGTTTCGTCAAGGTGCCCACTGTGTTTCAATCTGTTGAAAAAGAGATGACCGCACTACCGGAATTGGTCTACAGCCACACCACCGGGCTAAACGACGAGGTTTTCGACGCCCGAGGCCAGATCAAACCCCATTGGGCCAAGCTTCTGCACAGTCTCAATGCTCTCGGTCCCGTCGCATTTCGCGATCGTATGAACAAAGCCCAGCGTATCCTTCGCGATGACGGGGCCACCTACAACATCTATAGCGATATCAAAAACCCGTCCCACACCTGGGCGCTGGATTTGGTTCCCGCCTTGATCAGTAGCGAAGAGTGGGGACAGATCGAAGCCGGTCTGCTGGAGCGGGCAGAACTTTTTAATCTACTGTTGAAAGATATCTACGGCGCTCGCGATCTGATTCGCCTGGGCGTTATTCCGCCGGAAGCGCTTTACTGCCATCAGGGCTTCTTGCGCGCCTGCCAGGGCATTCATATGCCAGGCAAACACGAACTGATTATCCACGCGGTCGATTTAATGCGTGGCGAAGATGGCACCATGTGTGTGCTCACCGACCGAACCCAGGCTCCGAGCGGCGCCGGTTACGCGTTGGAAAACCGCACCGTCATGTCGCGGGTGTTACCAAGCCTCTATCGCGACAGCCAGGTGCATCGACTGGCGGGCTTTTTTCAACAGCTGCGCGCCAAACTGAATTCCCTGTCGCCCAATCACGACCAACCGAGGGTCGTGGTTTTGACACCCGGCGCCCACAACGAAACCTATTTCGAACACGCCTATTTTGCCAACTATCTCGGCCTGCACTTGGTTCAAAGCGGCGACTTGATGGTCCGCAATGGCTATGTGTGGATGAAATCTCTGGAAGGGCTGAGCCGGGTCGACGTGATACTCAGGCGGGTAGACGACTGGTATTGCGACCCGGTTGAGCTGCGTGCCGACTCGCAATTGGGTGTTGCCAACCTGCTGGATGTTGCCCGAGCCGGGCGAGTGGTGATCGCCAATCCACTGGGGTCGGGCATTTTGGAAAACCCAATATTTTTGAAATATCTTCCCCAGATATCGAAAGAACTGCTCGGTCGCGAACCCCGACTCACCTCAGTACCAAACTACTGGTGTGGCGACCCGGAGGATTTAGCCTACGTTCTCGACCATTTACCGGAATTAGTGGTCAAGCCAATCTTTCGCGCCGCCAGCAGCCTGAGTATTTGCGCCGCCAATGCCAGTGGCGAGACTTTGGCTGAACTACGGGCTCGAATTCAGCAGAATCCGATGCACTTTGTCGCTCAACCCGTCCTCGCGTCTGGCCGAGTGCCAACCTTTTGTGAGAATGGTTTAGAGCCCCGCCCCGCAATCCTGCGAAGCTTCGCCGTTGCCAACACCAACTCCTATACCATTATGCCAGGAGGCTTAACTCGGGTTGGTATGGAAGAATCTTCCTTCGCAATATCCAGTCAGACGGGATCGTTAAGTAAGGACACCTGGATCATCAACTCCGAACCGGTCACAACTAAGATTGCGACCGAGGTCGATGAGAGTATCAGCCCTGTTCGCGACGCAGACCTCATCAGCCTGCCTAGCCGAGTGGTTGAGAATCTTTTCTGGATGAGTCGCTACGCCGAACGTGCCGAGGCATCGCTGCGGATACTGCGTACTGTATTCATGATGTTCAATGGCGAAGAACCGATCAATCAAGCCTGTAAGCGCATTCTTCTCGAAACCGTTAGCGCCGTCACTGCCACCCAGCCCGGCTTTATTGGTGCACCGGCAGCGATAATCCGCGAGCCAGAAAAAGACTTACTGCGTCTGGTCAGAGATCCAGAATTGAGTGGCAGTGTACGCTTTAACCTCAATGCGATGCTTTACTGTGCCGACCAATCCAAGGAGCTTTTATCGTCTGATACCCTGCGGGTGATCAACGATATCCGCGACACCCTGGCTGAGCTGGACGACGATCTGTCCGGTGGCATGGGTTCCGCACCGGAAGAAGCGCTGGATCCCCTGGTCACTGCATTGATGGCGCTGTCTGGTCTCGCCCACGAAAGTATGGTGAGAGATCTTGGCTGGCGCTTTATGGATTTGGGGCGCAGGCTGGAACGAGCCGTGCAAACGATTACCATCATCAAGTGCCTGGTGGTCGTCGAAGCCCCGGAATCAGACCAGAACATTCTTCTGCAATCGCTGCTCCTCTCGGTCGAAGCCTTGATCAGCTATCGTCGCCGTTACCGGGCACGTATGGGCATTCAGCCGACTCTTGACCTCGTCATGATGGACACCACCAATCCTCGCTCCCTGCTCCACCAACTGGAACAGCTCAATGCGCACATCAACAGTCTGCCGAAGGCACCAGAGTCTCGACATGAGTTGCTGCCAGAAGAGCGAGCGGCACTGCAGGCAGAGAGCATCATCAAATTGTCACTGCTCTCAGAGTTAAGTACCCGCAGTGATGGCAAGCGATTGCTGCTGGAAAAAACTCTAGACGACGTTTCTCTCTCACTTGCGGCCATCAGTGAGCTGATCAGTGACAAATATTTTGATCACCGCGAAACCTCACAACAGCTGGTCAACAGCCTCTGGGAAAACAACTAGCCGCACACAATGATTGTGCAAATACCGGTTTGAGCATGCGCTACAGAGTTAAACACGTTACTCAATATCTTTACGGCGACAGGGTTACCCACTGCTATAATCTCGCCCATATGATTCCGCGCAACACCCTGCGCCAGGCCTGCCTGCACAGCCATATTCGCATGACTCCCTTCGCCGCCCACACCACCCGGCGCAAAGACTATTTCGGCAATCAGGCCTACCATTTTGAGATCCAGCGCCCACACAAAGAATTGGTGATTACAGCGACCAGCGAAGTGGAAACCGGGCCTCAGCACTCCTCCATCAATTTGGATATTGGCATTACCTGCGCTGAAGCCTTAGAACAGCTGGCCGAATCGAATCGACCGGATACGTTATTCGCCCGTGAATTTTTGCTGGATTCACCCATGATCAAAGCGAATGATGAACTCCGCGAGTACGCATCACCGTCTTTTGAAGATAATCGTCCCCTGCTCTCAGCAGTGATGGAACTGACTCGAAGAATCTTTAAGGATTTTGACTACTCGCCTCTATCAACGACGGTCGCCACGCCCCTCTCAGAAGTCCTTAAAACGCGCAAAGGCGTCTGTCAGGATTTTGCTCACTTGCAGATCGGTTGCCTGCGAGCCATGGGCTTCCCGGCGAAATATGTTTCTGGGTATCTCGAAACGTTGCCGCCACCTGGCAAAGAGAAACTGGTCGGTGCTGACGCCAGCCATGCGTGGCTGTCGGTCTATTCACCCACAGAAGGCTGGTTTGAGTTTGATCCCACGAACGAGTGCATGGCCTCTGAGCAACATATCATCACAGCCTGGGGACGAGACTTTTTCGATGTCACCCCGCTCAAAGGGGTCATTTTTGGCGGAGGCGATACCCCCTCGCTGAATGTCTCGGTGGATGTTGCCAGAGTAAGCTAAGACGCGTATTAGCCGTCTTCCTGCGGAATCTGTGCCGCATCCCGATACCAACGCACACTCATCTCGTCGAGACGCGTTTTTATCATCCGCATCGCGTCAGCCACGAGGCTCGTCGGTCCCTTTACGCCTAACTCAATACGGGCTGGCGTTTCCAGAATTGGCAGGCTAAAAGGCCTCACGCCGTCATAATCCGTCAGAACGGCATCCATGATAGGAATAATTTCGCTTTCATTGACGCCGAGAATCAACACAGAATCCTCAACATATTGCTGATTGGCTAACTCAGGGTAGCGTTCATCCAGAACCCACTCCAACATCGGCCATGCCATTTGAGGAAAACCCGGCACGAAATGGTGGTGCTCAATGCGAAACCCCGGAATACCGTTGTAGGGGTTGGGGATCAAATCTGCCCCTGCGGGAAACTCAATCAGACGATAACGCTCAGGGGTCAACGCACGACCGGTTTCCCGGGCGAATTCCTCCAACAGACGCCGACCTTCTGGATGCCGCTCGGTATCAACACCGATAGCTTTCGCGACGGCCAATCGAGTGAGATCGTCTGGCGTGCCACCGATACCGCCGCAGCTTAATACCAGGTCATCAGACGCCAGAGTCTCTCGAAAACAGGCCTCAAGCCGGTCCAGGCTATCACCTTCAATTTTTACCCAGTCGAGACATAGACCGCGAGCGGTCAAAAGCTCAATGACCTTGGGCAAATGTTTATCGATGCGGCGGCCGGAGAGAATTTCATCTCCGACCAAGATAAGCCCTATGTTCACAGAATCGGTAACTCTGCGTTATTCCATAGCGCTGAAGTAGGCGGCAAGATCAGCGATATCCTGGTCGGAGAGGGGGCTAGCCATTCCTTTCATAATCATCGCCTGAGGACCCGTGCGCTCCCCATTTTTATAGGCTTTGATGGCCATTTCCAAGTAGGCGGCGTTTTGCCCCGCCAATTTTGGATAACTTGGCATCATCGTCATTTTTCCGTCAGCACCGTGACAGGACGTGCAGATTGGTGCTTTGGTTTTTCCCGCCTCAGGGTCTCCGGCGGCGTGGCCGAACAGTGGTACAAGTGACAGGCTTAATACGGCTAATATTTTCTTTTTCATGCAAACTCCTACGTCTGCTTATTGTTACAACAGGTTAGGGCGGCAAGGATACACGATTGTGGGCCCCACAGACATTTACGTTGTTCACACAGCGCCGGATTTTCGCTGCCACTTTAGTCGTAATAATGATCACAAATGGAGTAGGTTGGAAAACTGCGGACGCAAATACTCAACTTGGTCTGGCCGAATTCTGCGCTCATTAACCAATGCGAGATATTCAGCTGGATTAGGGCGGTACGGCAGCGCGATCAACTCCATATCAATTTCCTCGAGCAACCATGAACCCTTGCGCTGGTTACACCGTTTGCACGCAGCGACGACATTTTCCCAACGGTTGCGCCCACCTCGACTTACCGGCATCACATGATCTCGCGACAGATCCTTCACCGTAAAATAGTGGCCACAATAAAGGCACTGATGATTATCCCGTGCAAATAACGCAGGATTATTTAAAGGTGGCATGGAGCGATAAGGTGACAGCCGACTGCCGCTACAGGCAAGGATCGCCGGCACCTCAATATAACTGCGGCAACCCGAAAAGCGGGAATAGCCCCCATAAATTTTGCGGACGACGCCGCCAAGGCTCCAGGCAACCAAGTCTCGAGCATAGAGGCAGACCGCTGTCTGCCAATCCACCCACTCCATTGGCTGACCAGCCAAATTTAATCGCAGAATTCGCTCAGAAGTCATAAGGTTTTTCTCGTACAAAACCAACAATCAGTCGACCAAAAAAGAAAAACCCCGACACCTGCTGGGGAGTCGGGGTTTCTGAAGAGTTTTTGAAAGGGCAATGGTGATGAATAAGGGTGTGCGACGAGTATCCCCACCTGAGATGGAGCGCGTCGTACAGGAAGCAACGACAATAGTGCCTAACGAAACTGGTCCGCTCGCAGGCCCGCCATCGACAAATGGCTGTGGAACAAGACAGAAGGTGGTGAACTATCCAGTGAAGAAACTTGAAAGCGGCAACTCCCAATAAAAGACGGCCAACGCCTTGGGCTAACATGAAATCGTCTATTTAGTAACCATAATCCCCTTTTTAACGAATTTCAAAGACATTTCCATGAAGAGTTTATGTACATTCAGCATAAAAAAGAATCAGGCGACACCGTTCCATAGATGCAACAGGGCAAACCTGCTGAGACCATCGACCTTCAGGACATTGGTCCGTTAGGCTCTACAGCAAAGCCTCTTCAAGCAGTCGCTTAATCTTTCAAACAATAACAACGACGAAAGGCAGCAAATGACCTCACAACCCGCACTTATAGGTACCCCCGAATCCCAGTTTGGCCAACGTTTTACCGGTAAAATCGCCATGGTTACAGGCGGTGGCAGCGGAATAGGCGCAGCTACTGCACAGCGCTTGGCCGCTGAGGGTGCCAAAGTCGCCGTTACCGGTAGAAGATCAGAGCCCCTCCAGAAGGTCGCCAAAGACATTGATGGCCTGGCTATCGCTGCCGATACAGCCGATGCAAACGCTATGGCCGCTGCCGTCGAAAAAGTGGTGGCCACCTATGGCGGGCTGGATGTGCTGATTGTCAGTGCGGGCGTAGCCATGTTCGGCAAAACAGAAGATGTGTCTCTCGAAACCTGGCGCGAAAACTTCGGGATCAACATTGATGGCGCGATGCTCGCCTGCAAATACGCCATTCCGGCAATGCGGCGGCGAGGCGGCGGCAGTATCGTTCTCGTCGCCTCAATGGCCGCTCTCACGGGAGGAAATGCCAGCGCGCCCTACTTTGCCAGCAAGGCCGCAATGCTTGGCTTAAATCGATCCATCGCAGCAGACTATGGAAAAGAAGGTATTCGGTGCAACACCATCTGCCCTGGCTGGGCTCCCACCGATATGAGCCTTCTCACGTTGCAAACTCTGATTGAATCTAAAGGTGGCAACTTCAATGAAACCGTCTCAGACAGCCTAAAAGCCGTTCCCTTAGGGAGAATGGGAGACACGCGGGAAATGGCTGCAGCCATCGCCTTTTTGGCATCCAGCGACGCCTCGTTTATCACCGGGACCTATCTGATTGCCGACGGCGGTGCGAACATTATTGACGGGTCTATTGTGCCACTACTGGATTGAAAGCACTGAAGCGAATATATCGACCATCACGGCAATTTCGCGACTCGGCATGAAAAATTGGGGGGGCAGCTGAATCAGCTGCCCGGACAACATCAGAACAAGTTGAGCAAACGCGTCGTAAAATCGCTTGCTGAACGGGTCATATACCAGCCGTTCTGAACGTTCAGAGTCGTACCATCCAGCTCAAAAGCTGACTTGTAGTCGTCGTATTTTTCTTTAGCGGTAACGCTGATGTTCGTGATCTTGGCGATTTCTGCCTTGTAATCCTCATCATCGCTGCAAATTTTCGCCAGGGCTTCAGCGGTCGATGCGGTACGATCCCCCACTTGGGAATAGATCCAGTCCGTACGGGACCCTTTATCCTCGATGACAGCTGTATTGCCACTGATCATCGCGTCCACGCTGTCCCAGTTGACGCCAGCTTCGAGTTGGGCGTTACCGCAGGCAGCTTGCATCCCGGTAACCGCTTCGCTGATTTTCTGTTCTGCCGCTCTTTTCGCTTTGGTTTCTTTGACGCCAGCCTGGGCGGTGACAGTGAGGCTGGCAAGCAAGGCAATCGCTAAAACTTTGTTCAAAAGACTCTCCTTTAATAAAACAATATCCATTCGGGGCTCACCGGCAACACCTACCTGAAGCGGCTCCGACGGCGCGTAATTCTACAGTTCTTCTCAAGAGAAAACAGCAGAGCAGCATCACGACTCTGATGGTTTGATTGATAATTGTGATGCAATTCAGATTGGCTATTGGAGGTCCCGCTTAGCCCGCGCACTGTTCAGCATGGAACTCTGGCGCTGAACAATATGTTGTATCAAGACCTCCTGATCCTTGGGATCCATGTGCGAAAATTCGAATTGTGTGTAGAAGCCAGCGGTATCAATGGTGTCTGTCACTCGAATCACACGGGCCTGGCAGGTAATTTTGAGCGTTCCAGGAAGCAAATGTAGATTAAATTCCAACTCCGTATCTGGGTCGTATTCTTCGTCCACAGTCAACGCCATTCCGCAGGCACTGATGTTCACTTGTCGAATCCGACAGGCCAGCTCCTGGGTGAGGCGAGCATCCAATTGCAGATAAGACATAATGGCGTTGGTTTTATTGTTCATTGCCTGCAGTAATTCAGCCATATGTCGGTCTTTCATCTGCAGCTCACCCAATAACAAGGTGATGGTTTTTTCGTAGCTCGCCAGAGCCGTCAATAAGCCCAACTGCTCTCCGCCGGATGGAACCGCATAATCAGCCCTCCCCCGCTCCAACTTGCGGTAGGCGACGCCAACCCGGTCATCAATACGAAAATATTTGCGTCGCTCATTAGTGATCGGCTTTTTCACAGTGTCTGTGTCTCCTCCTGATCTCGCACTACAGAGGTTGAGTTGCCCACAGGTGTGGCGTTAGAAAATTTCATCATCTTGCAAATCAAATAGATATTCAGGATCCAAATCCAACTCACGCAATAGATCCTGACCTTCATCTTTTAGTAGCTGCTTATCTTCATCAGACAAAGAGTCATCCAACCCTTGCTGAACGACAATCTCAACCCGTCGGTTGCGAGCCCGTCCGTCTTCAGATTCGTTGTCTGTGAGGGGTTTCGTTGCCGCGAACCCCGAAACGACAAAGCGATTCGGGTCCATCGGCCCATTCATGAGCTCTTGGGCAACGGATACTGCTCGCGCAGAGGAAAGCTCCCAATTGGAGCGGAAGCGTGCTGTCTTGATGGGAATATTGTCCGAATGACCTTCAACCAGAATTTTGCCGGGCTTGTCCTGCAATACCTCGCTGATTTCATCGATGACATCATAGTAATCTGGATTTAAATCAGCAGAGCCGCTTTTAAAAGAACCCTTCTCACGAATACGAATGATGATTTTGCGACCTCGGGTTTCGATCTCCATTTCACCTTTTACAATCTGATCGTGCAGCGCGTTGGCCAACTCAATGGCGTCCTGCTCGGTTTCGGAAATCATCTCCTCTAACTGTTCCTTGATCTTTGCGATGGTCCCAGCTTCTAAATCTTCTTCGCCCTGCTCTACGTCAAACTCTTCAACGCACTGGAAATCCAGAGAACTCTGGGTCAACTCCGTGGTTTTCTGCCAGATTTCATTAATAGGGGTAGGCTCTGGAATAGAGGGGCTGAACTCCTGGGCAATGATACTGGTTCCTTTAGGAACATCGGTCACGTTCAGTTTGTTCTGCACACCAAACGCTTGCGCCATAGAACCAGCCAGTCGCTTAAACTTCATCGCATCCATTTCTGAAAACGACAATAAGAGCACGAAAAAGCACATTAACAACGACATCAAATCCGCAAATGTCCCCATCCACGGTGGTAAGCCCTCTGGAGGACATTTACATTTATGTTCCTCGTCACTCATGGCCGCTAGCCTTCGTCAGCAGACGCGCGTTTGCCTTCGGCCAGATAGGTTTTCAGCATACTGTCAATAACACGAGGATTCTGGCCTGCCTGAATCGCCAGCAATGCATCAATAACCAGGCTTTTCAAAACCACTTCTTCCGCCGCTCGAAGCTTTAACTTGTCGGCCACAGGTTCCGCAAAACCGTTGGCGATGATCGCGCCATACAGCGTCGTCAACAGGGCAACCGCCATCGCCGGCCCGATAGCTTTTGGGTCACTCATGTTGGCCAACATGGCCACCAGACCAATCAAAGTCCCGATCATTCCCATGGCTGGCGCCATACTGGCAATAGAGGACAAAATGGTCGCAGCCTGTCCATGACGCTCTTCCGCCTGGTTGCGGTCATTTGCCATCAAAGACTTCACAACATCCGGATCGTGCCCATCGACCAGCAGCTGAATGCCTTTTGATAGGAATTCGTAAGAAACCTCTTTCCCTTCCAGTGCGAGCAACCCGCCTTTGCGAGCCGCGTCCGCCAATTCGACGATTTCGTCGATCAAAGCGATGGGATCAGCGAGCTTGGCGTTAAAGCTCTTGCCAATTACTTTTCCCGCACCAAGAAACTGACCCAAACCGAATTTGGCCATAACAGCAAAAATACTGCCGCCCACTACAATCACCAACGAGGGCACATTGACAAACATGGTCAAATCGCCACTCATCAACATGGTGACGACGATCAGACCAATCGCGCCCAAAAGCCCGATTATCGTTGCTAAATCCAAGCCATATCTCCTGTCAGACACTCAGCAGCTGGCTGTGGTAAGATCGCTAGCATCACTCCAGAGGCTGCTTTCGCTAAAAGCTGCTGTAACTTCATCAAGTCTAGCAGGCTTATGGCAGCACGCTGGTTAAGTAGGCACCCAGCTGGCAGGTACCCGTGCAACCGAAGTTTGACCCTGTTGCCTCACTCCGGTAGGGTGCCGCCTCCGATGGTTACCGCACTCAACATCCATTCCGAGCACACTGTTATGCCTCCCAAGAAAAAGCCCGTCAGCTTCGAAGCATCCCTTGCGGAGTTGGAGTCTCTTGTCACCGTGATGGAAGGCGGCGACCTCAGCTTGGAAGATGCCCTACAAACCTTTGAAAACGGTATTAAGTTAACTCGGGAATGCCAGTTGCGATTACAGGAAGCAGAACAGAAAGTTCAGCTGCTACTGGAAAAGAATGGTGAGCTTCAGGCGCAACCGCTGACATCCTCGGATGCCTCTGCGGACGAGCACTGATATATGGCTGCGGAGTTTTCAGTCTTCCTTGGCGCCAGTCAAACACGCGTTAACAACGCACTATCGCGTCTCATTCCAGAATCAGCAACGGAAGCAACTCGCCTGCAGGCCGCCATGCGCTACAGCCTGCTCAGCGGAGGTAAGCGTATTCGCCCCGCCCTGGTTTACGCCGGAGCAGCCGCTGCAGGTAAGAACGACCTAGCGTCACTCCCAGCCGCGGTAGATACGGTGGCCTGCGCCATCGAATGCATTCACGCCTACAGCCTTATTCACGACGATCTGCCCGCGATGGATGATGATCCACTGCGCAGAGGTAAGCCGACCTGCCATATTGCTTTTGATGAAGCTTTGGCGATCCTCGCAGGTGATGCTCTGCAAACCCTGGCATTCGATATCATCAGCAACGAGACTGGATTATCGGCAGAAGCAAGGCTGCGGATCGTACAATTGTTTGCCAACGCCGCGGGCCAAAAAGGTATGGTTGAGGGGCAAGCAAGGGACATTGAAGCCCAGGACACGAGTCTGGATCTTATTGGCCTGGAACAAATGCACAATGGCAAAACCGGGGCTCTCATTACGGCGGCCATCGTTGCAGGAGGCATCTGTGGCAGCCTGTCGGACAACGCAATCCTGGACCAACTGGAAGAGTTTGGTCGAATCATCGGGCTGGCCTTTCAAGTACAAGATGACATCCTCGATGTTACCAGCGCCACAGAAACCCTGGGGAAACGCCAAGGATCCGATGCCGAACACGCTAAGGTCACCTATGTCTCTTTATTGGGGCTCGATGGCGCGGAAGCCAAAGCTCATGAACTGGTCAGAAAAGCCCACGAAATTGCCCAGCCCTTAGGCAAAGGTGCGGAATTGTTGTGCCAGCTGGCCGACTACACCATCGCCCGAAGCCACTAAAGCGATCTCCGTTTAAGTGTGCGACAAATGACAGATATGTAACAAAGCGCTAGGCAAGCGACTGCCTTGCGCCTAAAATTGCCGATTTCACGATTTTTAAGATTCCCGAGCGCCATGTTTGAAGAGATACCGCTGCACCGTCCCTTCACGCCGCTGTTGGACACCATCAACAGCCCGGCGGACCTGCGGCTGCTCGACCAGGAGCAATTACCAGAACTCGCAGAGGAACTGCGCAAATATCTGCTGTTTTGTGTGGGGCAAACCGGGGGCCATTTCGGCGCCGGTCTCGGCGTTGTCGAGCTAACCATCGCCCTCCATTATTGTTACCAGACGCCAGAAGATCGGCTGGTTTGGGACGTAGGTCATCAGACCTATCCTCATAAAATACTCACTGGGCGTCGGGAGCAAATGCTCACAATGCGCCAGGAAGGCGGTTTGTCAGGATTTCCCAAGCGCAGTGAAAGCCCCTACGACAGCTTTGGCGTTGGACACTCCAGCACATCCATCAGTGCCGCTTTGGGGATGGCGCTTGCCAGCGCCAAAGAGGGAACCGACCGTAAGTCCGTCGCGATCATTGGCGATGGAGCCATGACGGCGGGTATGGCCTTTGAAGGCCTGACCCATGCAGCTCACTGCAAGAGAGACATGCTGGTCGTTCTCAACGATAACAACATGTCCATCTCGAAGAACGTCGGGGGACTCAACGACTACTTCTCTCGGATCTGGTCAAGCAAACTCTATACAAATTTCCGAGAAGGCGGCAAAAAGGTCCTCGCCCACCTGCCGCAGGCACGAGAATTGGCTCGTCGCGCGGAAGAGCATATGAAGGGCATGGTGTCTCCAGCGACCTTATTTGAAGAGCTGGGATTTTACTATGTCGGCCCTATCGACGGCCACGATATGGATCGCCTGGTTCATGATCTCAGCGTGTTGCGCGGTATTAACGGGCCAAAATTGCTGCACATCATCACCAAAAAAGGCAGAGGCTTTGCGCCAGCCGAGGCCGACCCCGTCGGCTATCACGCGCTGAACAAGATCGAACCCAAACCTAAGATATCCGCTGTCAGCAGCGACAAGATCAAACCTCCTGCTCCCAAGTACCAGGATGTCTTTGGCAGCTGGCTCTGCGACATGGCAGAAACGGATCAACACCTGATTGGGATTACTCCAGCCATGTGCGAAGGCTCTGGCATGGTGGAATTCAGCCAGCGCTTTGCCGAACGCTACTATGATGTCGCTATAGCGGAACAACATGCAGTTACCCTGGCAGCCGGACTGGCATGCGAAGGACAAAAACCCGTCGTAGCTATCTATTCCACCTTCTTGCAGAGAGCCTACGATCAGCTAATTCACGATGTCGCCATTCAGAATCTGGACGTCACCTTTGCGATTGATCGAGCGGGGCTCGTCGGCGAAGATGGACCTACCCATTCGGGCAACTTCGATCTGGCGTTTCTGCGCTGTATTCCAAATCTTGTCATCGCGGCCCCCTCTGACGAAAACGAATGTCGCCTGCTACTGACAACAACTTACCAGCATGCCGGGCCAGCTGCGGTACGCTATCCGCGCGGCAAAGGTACAGGCGTCACTATAGACAACGAGTTGTCTGCAGTTGAATTGGGCAAAGGCCGTGAATTGCTGGCAGGCTCTCGCGTGGCGATTCTGAACTTTGGCGTCCTACTTGATCGTGCCAGTGCCGTAGCAGAAAGACTTGATGCATCCTTGTGTGACATGCGCTTCGTCAAACCGCTCGACCAGGAAATGGTTCTTCGCATGGCCGCCAGCCACGATCTCATCGTTACCCTAGAAGAAGGCAGCACAACCGGCGGTGCCGGAGGCTTAGTGCTGGAAACCTTGGCCGGAGAAGGCGTCGCCGTGCCTGTGTTACCTATGGGATTACCCGATGTTTTCCCCGAGCATGGCAAACGGGATTCACTGCTCGATTCTGCTGGCCTGTCGACAGATCAAATTGAAGCCCGTATTAAACAGCGCCTGGAAGCACTTGCCATTCCAAGCAAAGTTGTTGTTGGCAACCCATAAATTTACAAGATTCAGAATCCCTATGCCCTGGTTGCAACTTCGCATTGACACTGACTCACAGCAGGCACCCGTTATCGAAGATGCACTGCTGGCAAACGGCGCGGTATCCGTGACATTACAGGACAATGCAGACCAGCCAATTCTTGAACCGGAATTGGGCACCACTCCACTGTGGAATGCCACACAGGTCATAGGTCTGTTCGACGCGGATATCGATACAGCTAAAACTCTAGATGGTATTGCTGAGTTCACCGGCAATAGCCTAAAGGGCCGCTGGGAACAACTGGAAGACCGAGAGTGGGTCAAAGAATGGGAACAATATTTTGAACCTATCGATTGCGGCCACCGACTTTGGATCTGCCCAAGCTGGAAGCCAATCTCAGATCCTGATGCTGTTAACCTATTGCTCGATCCAGGCCTGGCATTCGGAACCGGCACTCACCCAACTACGTTTCTGTGCTTGCAATGGCTGGCTGAGATGGCTGCCAACACAGACACATTAAGCAAGCCATCCACAACAGTTCTCGACTATGGCTGCGGCTCTGGCATTCTTGGCATCGCGGCATTGTTGCTGGGTGCCGATTCAATGATTGGTACGGATATCGACCACCAAGCACTGCTGGCCACTGCAGACAACGCCCGGCGCAATGGCATTGAAGATAATCGACTGCAGACCATGTTACCCGCAAAGCTGCCAGAGATTCAGGCAGATGTAACCTGCGCCAATATTCTCGCCGGTCCCCTGCAGTCACTGGCGCCAGAATTATCACGCCTAACTCGGCCCGGTGGATTTCTGTGCTTGTCGGGCCTGTTGGAATCGCAAGCAGCAGAACTGATCGAAACCTACTCAACGGATTTCGATTTCGACTCACCTAGGATCCATGAGGGCTGGTGCTGTCTGACGGCAGTAAGACGCCACAGCTAACGTCAGAAGAGACTCCAGCGCCTGCACCGGCGGAGATTCATCGCTGGTTCCGCAACAGGAACTACACTGGAAAGAGTCGTTTACCGTCCAGAATCGAATTTGATGTTAACTCCGCACACATCCGATCAATCCAATCCAGCACCGGAAAAGTCTGAAAACTCCCGCGATATCAACTCCCTGGAGGCCGCTGATCTGCGCTGCGCCTATTGTTTCCACAACTTTCACGTGACCGCAAAACAGCGCCAGGCGACTAAGGATATTGTGCCCTGCCCAAAGTGCCTGTCTCTGCTCTACGCCGCTCGTTGTGAAATTGCCTCGATTCGAGTAAAAGCGCCACTGTTTCTAAAATACCAATCGTCCGAAAGTGACGCTGACTCCACATTCGGGCGAAACATTCTAGTCGTACTCGTCACCGGAGTGATCATCGCCGGAGTTCTGCTCATCATGACCCAGCCAGCATTTCTCGGGCAGCGTCTCCACGTCACATTCTACAAAGCATGCTCAGCGTTAGGCATGGATTGTTCAGCGCCAACCGCTTTAGATGCCATCGAAATTCAGCAACTCTACGTGCGCCAGGTACAGAACCAGGACGACTCTACCCCGCGCCCGCTCATGGACAGCATACTGTTGAATCACGCGCCTTTCCAGCAACCCTTCCCAACACTGGCTCTCACCATGAAAGACAGCCAGGGACGTCCAGCGGGGCGTATCTTGCTGCCCCCAGAAGGTTACCTCTCTGGAGATCTAAAGGCTACGGACTTGATGCCCTCGAAGCGCCCAATTCATATTTCCATTGAGCTTGAGTCACTACCAGACTCGGCCGCCAGCTACAAACTTTCGCTGTCGGACAATACTTCTTTCGTAGAGCGTTGAGATTAGCCTGCCAGGCGAGACTACCGGAACTCAAACCCGATGGAAAAAACGCTCGGAAATTAAACGAAATGGTTATTTTCTCCTTCCAAATTCGGGGCCTTCACAGGTATTATACGACCCCCTGACGGAGCACCCTGAACCATTCTTCCAATGACCGGATCGGCCCCAGCCGTACCGCTCGATCAATGATTGTTTTCTCGGAGAGCAAGTTGTTTAGCATTGGCCATTACTCAATTGCCAGCCGAGTTCTGCTCGCGCCCATGGCTGGAGTAACCGACAGCCCTTATCGGCAGCTGTGTCGGCAATTTGGTGCGGGCCTTGCCACCACCGAAATGGTCACCTCTGACGTCAACCTCTGGAACAGCCGAAAAAGCCGCCAGCGTTTAAATTTTGCCAGCGAAATCGCCCCGCTTTCTGTGCAGATTGCCGGAAGTGATCCCGCGATGATGGCCGCTGCCGCCCAAGAAAACGTTGCTCGTGGCGCCCAGATCATCGATATAAACATGGGATGCCCCGCGAAGAAAGTCTGTAAGCGCGCGGCCGGTTCCGCATTGCTCAAAGACGAACCACTGGTCGCAGAGATATTAAAGAGTGTCGTGAACGCCGTCAGCGTTCCGGTCACGTTGAAAATCCGCACAGGCTGGAGCCGCGAACAGCGCAACGGCGCCACCATTGCCAAAATGGCGGAAGATTCAGGCATAACCGCTCTGGCAGTACACGGGCGTACCCGTGAATGCCGTTACGGCGACCCAGTCGATTACGGCGCCATAGAACGAATCGTTGCAAGCATCGATATTCCAGTGATCGCCAACGGTGATATCACCACCCCTGAAATCGCCGCCGAAGTCCTGAATAGCACAGGCGCAGCAGCCATTATGATTGGCCGGGGAGCCCTGGGGAGACCATGGATTTTCCAACAAATTCACGACTATCTGGACTGTGGTACATCAAGCGCCACTCCATCAGCCAAACACATTTTTGCCATCATGCAGGGGCATCTAGACCAACTGCATACATTTTACGGTGACTACCTCGGTGTGAGGATAGCCCGCAAACACGTCGGCTGGTACTTTCAAAACCTGCCCGACACAGAGAAACACAGAAAACACTTTAATCAGATCACCGACGCTCAGGGACAGAAAAACTACTTAGAATCCATGTTTGAGCGGCTCACCACAAAAGAGGACAAAGCAGCATGAATACCGCCGAAACGCTCATGGCCGATGCGCCCATCGAATTGACAGCCAACAGCGAACCAGCCCCGGCCACAGCCCAGAACCAATCTCTGCGGGACTGTGTTGAACAGGCGATGGACAACTACTTCAAACACCTCGATGGTCAGAGTGTCAGCAATGTGTATGATCTCGTCATGGCGGAAGTTGAAGCCCCCATGCTGGAAATTGTTATGAAGTACACCCGTCACAATCAAACCAAAGCTGCCCAGGTTCTCGGACTTAACCGCGGCACACTGCGCAAAAAACTCAAGCAATACGACCTTCTATAAGCGGATCAGCCGCTTAAGGTGGAGCTGACAACCCGTCGCTCCACATCCCCAATGACCTTAATCGATGAACTAGGACCTGGGGATAAACCCGTTAACACCTTGCATCGACGTCACCAGCTAGGCGTCACAAACTCCAGAACGGAAACACCAATGACCCAACTCGTAAAGGTAAGACGCGCTCTGATCAGCGTGTCTGATAAATCCGGTATTGTCGACTTTGCCCGTGAGCTGCAAGCCATGGGCGTCGAGATTCTCTCGACGGGCGGCACCTTTCGCCTCCTGCAACAGGAAGGCGTCGCCGCCGTCGAAGTCTCCGACCACACCGGGTTTCCTGAAATGATGGACGGCCGGGTAAAAACCCTGCACCCTAAAATTCATGGCGGCATACTGGGCCGCCGTGGTCAGGACGATGACGTTATGGCCAGCCACGACATCAAGCCAATCGACATGGTCGTGGTCAACCTCTATCCTTTTGCTCAGACAGTGGCAGATCCCAATTGCGACCTGCCTACGGCCATCGAAAACATCGATATCGGCGGCCCCACCATGGTTCGCTCTGCGGCAAAAAACCACAAAGATGTCGCTATCGTCGTCAACAGTTCGGACTATCAGCCACTTCTGGAAGAATTAAAGGAAAACGGCGGCACCTCTTATGCAACGCGTTATCAGCTGATGGTTAGCGCCTTTGAACATACCGCAGCGTACGACGGCATGATTGCCAACCACTTCGGTGCCCGCAACAGTGATTTCACTCCGGGTGGCGACGTTAAATCTTTCCCTGCCACCTACAACAGCCAATTTTTGAAAGCTCAGGAAATGCGTTACGGCGAGAACCCGCATCAGCAAGCGGCTTTTTATACCGAGGCAAATCCACCGGCGGCGTCCGTCGCCAGCGCCAAGCAACTGCAAGGCAAAGAACTGTCGTTCAATAACGTGGCCGATACCGATACCGCTCTGGAAACCGTCAAGCTGTTTAGCGACCCCGCGTGCGTCATCGTAAAACACGCCAATCCCTGTGGCGTTGCCGCTGCTGGAGATATCCTCACCGCCTACGAGCTGGCGTTTGCTACCGACCCGGAATCGGCGTTTGGTGGCATCATCGCGTTCAACCGTGAGCTGGATGAAGCCACCGCAAAATTGATCGTTGAGCGGCAGTTTGTCGAAGTGATCATTGCACCGGGCGTAAGCCCTGCCGCAGAGGCCGCCGTCGCCAGCAAAAAGAATGTGCGACTGCTTTGCTGTGGTGACTTCACCACGCCTGAATCATCCTACTTTGACTTTAAGCGCGTCAACGGCGGATTGCTCATTCAAGAGCGAGATCTCGGGATGGTGACTGAGGCGGAGCTTAAGGTCGTTACCAAACAGCAACCAGATGCAGCCCAGATGCAGGATCTGCTGTTCGCCTGGAAAGTCGCCAAAATGGTGAAATCCAACGCCATCGTCTACGCTCGCAACGGTCAGACAGTCGGTGTAGGCGCAGGACAAATGAGCCGCGTGAACTCTGCACGTATTGCGGCCATTAAAGCGGAGCATGCCGGATTGGAAGTGAAAGGCGCCGTTATGGCCTCCGATGCTTTCTTCCCGTTCCGTGATGGCATCGACAATGCCGCTGCCGCAGGTATTAGCGCGGTCATTCAACCGGGTGGATCCATGCGAGACGACGAAGTCATCGCCGCTGCTGACGAACATGGTATTGCAATGGTCTTCACTGGAATGCGTCATTTCCGTCATTGATGACCCGCAGCCGAATGCGTATAAAAGATTCCGATAATCGCGCTTTCGGCTTGCGTTTGCCGACTTAAATATACGGACACCAAGCTCATGAATATTCTTGTTGTGGGAAGCGGCGGCCGCGAGCACGCCCTTGCCTGGAAAGCAGCCCAAAGCCCATTGGCTGAAAAAATCTTCGTTGCACCTGGCAATGCGGGAACGGCGTTAGAACCGCGCCTGGAAAATGTCGACATTGATGTGATGGACATTGAAGGACTGGCCGACTTTGCCGCCGCCAACCAATGTGAACTGACCATCGTCGGCCCCGAAGCCCCCCTCGTTGCCGGTATCATCGACCAATTCAACGCCCGGGGACTCGCCGCCTTTGGTCCAAGCCAGGCGGCTGCCCAACTGGAAGGCTCGAAAGCCTTCACCAAGGACTTTCTCGCCCGCCAGCAAATTCCTACCGGTGATTACCAAACCTTTTCCGATCTAGATGCAGCGCTGGCTTACCTCGACAACCATCCTGCGCCGATCGTCGTCAAAGCCGATGGCCTCGCTGCGGGAAAAGGCGTCATTGTCGCGGAAACCGATGATCAGGCACGTGCAGCCGTGACTGATATGCTCGCCGGGAATGCTTTTGGCGATGCTGGCTGCCGAGTCGTGATTGAAGAGTTTTTGGCCGGTGAAGAGGCCAGCTTTATTGTTATGGTCGATGGTAAAAACATTTTGCCAATGGCCACCAGCCAGGATCACAAACGGATTGGCGACGGCGATACCGGCCCCAACACTGGTGGTATGGGCGCATACTCACCAGCCCCCGTTGTCACAGATGTTGTCTTCCAACGCATTATGGATGAAGTCATTGTGCCAACGGTTGCTGGCATGGCCGCAGAGGGCAATCCTTACACGGGCTTTTTATACGCTGGGCTTATGATTACCCCCGAAGGCGCCCCGAAGGTCATCGAATACAACTGTCGCTTCGGCGATCCTGAAACCCAGCCGATCCTTCTGCGCCTACAATCAGACCTGGTATCCCATTGCCTTGCCGCAATCGAAGGTAAGCTCGATCTTGAAGTTGCCAGCTGGGATCCAAGACCGTCGCTGGGCGTTGTTCTTGCGGCTAAAGGTTACCCCTCCAGTTATCCGAAGGGCGATGTGATCGGCGGTCTGCCCGACAGTGACGACATGGACGCCAAGGTCTTCCATGCAGGCACCAAGCTCACTGACGGTAAGGTTGTCACCAATGGTGGGCGCGTGCTTTGCGCAACCGCACTTGGCGATACCGTTGCGCAAGCACAACAGAAAGCCTATACGCTGGCTAAATCCATCACCTGGGAAAATCGAGTCATGCGCAAAGATATCGGCTATCGAGCAATCGCTCGCGAGCAACAGCCGTCGTAGAAAAATCTCAGCCCGCTCGCTTTATGCGAGTCGGGTGCGCCCCTGGGCCCATTCCCGCATCATCTGTACCTGTTCAGCCATGACGGAAGACAAGGGCGACGTAGCCTGAATTGCTGAGAGAAGCAGTGTGGTCGTCATGGGCTGATTCTCCGCCTTTTGGTAGAGCGCAGAGACCACCACCTGCTCTAGCTCAGCCCCCGAAAACCCTTCTGCGGCAATTGCCAGCCGAGTGCAATCAATGTCATCCAGGGCAACCTGCCGCTTGCGTAGATGAATGATGAGGATTTGTTCACGCTCTTCTTGTTCGGGCAAATCCACGAAGAAGATTTCATCGAACCGCCCCTTGCGAACCAGCTCTGCCGGCAAAGCACTGATATCATTACTGGTGGCAACGAGAAATACAGGCGCCTGTCGCTCGGCCATCCAGGTTAATAAATACCCTAGCAAGCGCCGCCCCAGCCCCTCATCGCCAGAACCAGACGACAGCGCCTTCTCTATCTCGTCCAGCCACAGTACTGCCGGCGCCAGCTGCTCCGCCTGAGCCAGGGTATCACGCAGGTTTTTTTCAGTTTCACCGATAAATTTGTTGTACAGACTCCCCATATCCAGCCTCAGTAACGGGAGATGCCAGGAACCTGCTATCACTTTAGCCGCCAGGCTCTTACCCGCCCCCTGCACGCCAACCAATAACACTCCTCGTGGACAATCCTGACGTAGTGCTTCCGCAGTTACTTGCCCCTTTGGCACAGGCACCCAGTGTTCGGCAGATTGTGCAAATGCGGATCGACGATTTTGCAGCCAGGCCTTGAGGTTATTGAGCCCTCCCAATTCATCGAGTGGCTCCCTGGCCATAATCCATTCGAGCAATCCATGCTCTTTCAACAATTCAAACCGCGCCTGGCGTAACCCAGGGATATCATCACGGGTAATGGCCCCATCATTCGCGATGCAATCATAAGCCAGAGGTTCAATTTCTTCCCGCGTCAGCCCCCTCAACCCCTGCACCATTTGTTTCAAGGCTCGGCCGTCGGTGGACACCCGCTGCTGTCCGCGTCGCTCGGCGTATCGTCGAGCTTGCTTGCGTACTATGGCAAGAATTTCATCGTCATCCGGCAGACGTAAACTCGCGGCAGCACTGAACACGTGTAATTCCGGTGGCATATCCAACCGATAACTGAGCAAAACCACGCGTTTTTCACATCGCTCGAAATCGAGAGCAATGTCTTTGAGGAGTCTCACGACTCGAGGCGCATCTTGCAGGTAAGGGTGAAAATCGCACAGCGCATAGATTCCCGACTCATTGCTCTGTTTTATATGTTCCAACAGAGCTTCAGCATCCAAAGGCTTGCCTGTACCGACCACTCGAGGGCCAAAACCAAGCAGCTCCAAACCATCGGTGACACTCCAGCGCCATAGCCGCTGGTGATGATCACGGCTGCTACGCAACAGTAGATCCAGGGCTGCGTTTTCCCGAGCCGTTTCCATGACAATAATGGGGAGTGGTCGCGCCATGAGGCAATCGATATCCCTGCTCAATGTTAACTTCACATCTAACTCCTGGTTTTCGATCCTGCGCCTTGGTTCACTGGAGCGTCATCTTTTATACTGTGGGTAAATCGGAAAATGACATTCTGTAGGTATAGCACGATGACACAGCGCCGTTTTTCACTGGCAGACAGACTCCTCTCTCAGGCCGATAAAGCCTTGAAAACTCTGGTACCCGGCAGTGCGACTGCCTATCGGGAATCGCCCGCAGCGAAGGCTCCTGAAAACGCAGAACTGTCAGACTCTGAGCGCCGCCATGCTCTGGGATTGATGCGTGTGAATCACTCGGGAGAGGTATGCGCGCAAGCCCTTTATCAGGGACAGGCGTTAACGGCAAAGCTGCCGCAGGTAAGAGAAGCCATGGAAGAAGCGGCTGCAGAAGAAGTGGATCATCTCGCCTGGTGTCAGGATCGTATTGATCACCTGGGAGGCCGACCCAGTGTTTTAAATCCGCTGTGGTACGGCATGTCGTTTGGGATTGGTGCCGCAGCAGGCTTAGTCAGTGACAAAGTCAGTTTGGGTTTTGTCGCGGCGACTGAGGAGCAAGTCTGCAAACACCTACGCAATCATTTGGGCACTCTACCCGCGGGTGACGACAAAAGTCGCGCGGTAGTAGAGACGATGCTTGAGGATGAGGCCAAGCACGCCACCAGCGCTCTGGAAGCCGGCGGTCACGACTTCCCAAGGCCAGTAAAGTCGCTGATGACACTTGTATCCAAAGCCATGACCGCGAGCAGCTATAAAATATAGAGCGCCAAATACCCTCGCCTCACACGCGCTATGATAGACACCTGGGAATGGACTTCTCGTCGAAGGCTGTTCCCGAGGCTCTCCCGCGGGTTACGGGATAAGCGATTTTCTATTTAAATTCCCGCTCTTCTATCTGCACATCAAAGCTCAATTCGGCACCCGCCTGTTGCATCATTAATGACGCGGAACAATACTTCTCAATAGACAGCTGCACCGCTTTTTGCACCTGAGCTTCTTTCAATTTAACGCCGGATACCACAAAGGTCATTTGAATCTTCGTAAACGGCGAGGGAACCGCATCGGCTCTCTCAGCATTCAACTCCACTCGGCAATCAATGACTTGTTGACGTGATTTTTTTAAGATCGAAATCACGTCAAAACTGGCGCAACCACCAACACCGAGAAGCAACATCTCCATTGGCCGAGGGCCCATATTACGACCGCCATGATCCGGCGAACCATCCATCGTAACCGTATGGCCGCTACCGGACTCACCCAGAAACATTACCCCATCGATCCATTTCACTGTTGCCTGCATGTTGATTCTCCAATGCAATTGCCGCCTTCTGAAGAGGCTGCTCGCTTACCTTAGTCGTTCAGAATTGAAAAGTCGGCTAGATTACCACAGCTCTCTTTGTATGGATCACTCCAAACAATTGATGACAACTCATAAAAACGAGTTAAACGACAGAACAAACAAGCGATAAACCGCTATTTATGTCACATTTTATCACCCGTCAGCATTGGTAAGTTCGCGCTTCCCGGACTATGGTTAAAACTAAACCAACTGCCACTGTGCAGTCAGACTATCCGCCGCCTGCGGGGACACGTTATGAGGGAAAGAGCTTTGGGAGCGGTTCCGATAACACCACACATCAACAATGTTGACGAATTTTTGCGTCATTGCCATAAACGCCGCTATCCGGCAAAAAGCACACTGATTTACGCTGGTGACAGTTGCGATTCACTGTACTACATCGTGAAAGGTTCAGTTACGGTTGTCATCGAAGATGACGAAGGTCGGGAGATCATTATCGCCTACCTGAACGACGGCGATTTTTTTGGTGAGATGGGACTGTTCGACAAGCTTGATTCTCGCAGTGCCTGGGTAAGAGCTAAAACAGAATGCGAAGTCGCTGAAATCAGCTACGGCAATTTTCGCCATCTGGTGAAAAGTCATCCGGAATTTCTGTTTGCGGTCAGCAATCAAATGGCCTATCGCCTGCGCAACACCACCCGTAAAGTTGGTGACCTGGCGTTTTTGGATGTTACTGGCCGAGTAGCTCGCACATTATTGGATCTCTGCAGACAACCCGACGCCATGACTCACCCAGATGGAATGCAGATTAAGATTACTCGCCAAGAAATCGGCCGCATTGTCGGCTGCTCTCGGGAAATGGTCGGCAGAGTTTTGAAAACTCTGGAAGATCAAGGCCTGGTGTCTGTATCGGGGAAGACCATGGTGGTCTATGGAACCCGCTAAGCACTCGCTGGCGAGTCACTAAAATCAGGGCCGACAGAAAGGCCCTGAAATCATCGACCTAATTAAACATCTCCAGTAGTTTCTTACCCGGATCCGGGCATCGCATAAACGCCTCTCCAACCAAAAACGTGTGAACGTTATGGCCGCGCATGGCCAACACATCATCAATGGTATGGATCCCGCTTTCCGTAACAACCAGACGATCGGCGCCAATCATGGGCAACAGGGAAAAGGTATTGTCGAGACTCACCTCGAAGGTGTGCAAGTCGCGGTTGTTGATACCGATCATACGGGTATCAAGCTGCAAAGCCTGCTCCAACTCTTCCTGATTGTGGACTTCTACGAGGACATCCAATCCTAATTCAGTTGCCAACTGACTAAATGCTTGCATCTTGGGCAAATCCAACACCGCCGCGATCAATAGAATACAGTCGGCACCTATCGCTCTCGCCTCGTAGATTTGATACTCGTCGATCATAAAATCTTTACGCAAAATGGGCAGCGACGAAGCCACATGACATTCTTGTAAGTAGGCATCGGAGCCCTGAAAGAAATCGACATCGGTCAACACTGAAAGACAGGCTGCCCCACCTCGCTCATAGCTGATCGCGATCTCAGAAGGATAAAAATCCTCGCGAATCACCCCCTTACTGGGGGATGCTTTCTTGATCTCGGCAATGACTGCGGCATCACCCGCGGCCACTTTTCGCTCAAGTGCAGCCACGAAGCCTCGACAGTCATCCCTCGAGGAAATCTGCTCGCCAAGGTCGGCGACAGAATACTGTAGCTGCCGCTCCTTTACCTCGTCGATCTTGCGCCTTACGATCTTTTCCAAGACCGTTGGAATTTTACTCATAGCCGTCACAATCCAATATCTCCATCATAACCGCGACACATACAGCGACGTGCCCGGTATGGCCATGGTGAATATTCTGAACACGTTCACCATGTTTAAAATAGCTCAAACTCGCCAAATCTCAGCGATTAACCGTTCTTCGCAAAATAAAACCGCCGCTATTCGCCGGCGTTTTCCACCTGAAATCTCGTCAAAGAAACCAGCTCTTGTAGCTTCGCCCAGGCCAGCCCCGTACCGATCACATCCTGCGCTCGACTGACACCCTCAGCCAAGGTATCTGCAACGCCACTAACATATATCGCAGCCCCGGCATTCAACGCGATCATATCTGCCGCCCGTGACGCTATGGGGTCATCATGTTGATTGGTCAGCGCCTTGCGGATCAACTTTAACGACATTTGGGCATCGTCAACTCTCAAACCTTCAAGCGTCGCCGTTTCCAAGCCAAAATTCTCTGGTGATATCGTATAGGTGCTCACCTCACCGTCACGATATTCCGCCACGCACGTCGGAGAGGCGATACTGATTTCGTCGAGCCCATCGTCAGAGTGCACCACGAGAACATGCTCGCTACCGAGCATGCCCAACACTTTTGCCAGCGGTTCACACAAAGCCTGACTGAAAACGCCCAGTACCTGACGCCGCACACCGGCCGGATTGGTGAGAGGACCGAGAATATTGAAAATTGTCCGCAAGCCAAGCTCACGCCTCGGCCCCACCGCATGCTTCATAGCGCTGTGATGCGCCGGCGCAAACATAAAACCCACACCCAGCTGCTCCACACACCTAGCCACCTGAGCTGGCGTCAGATCAAGACTCACCCCAGCGACTTCCAGTAAATCGGCACTACCGGAAGAGCTTGAGACCGACCGGTTACCATGCTTGGCAACCTGAGCACCAGCCGCAGCAACGACAAAGCAGGACGATGTCGAAACGTTGAACAAATTGGCTCCGTCACCGCCAGTTCCCACCAAATCAACCAGATTGGCAACCGGCAGATCAACCGGGGTGACGAGCTCGCGCATAACGGCAACTGCACCGGCAATCTCCTCGATACTCTCGCCTTTCATGCGCAGCGCAACGAGGAGTGCGCCAATCTGTGCCTGAGTGGCCTGCCCCGTCATCACCTGCCGCATCACATCTGTCATTTCGGCTTGAGTGAGATCCTGTCCATCCACCAATCGCGTCAGGGCCTGCTTAATTTCCATTGCCATAGATTTGCTCCCTAGATCAGCGTTCCACTAAAAAATTGCGCAGCAAGTCGTGCCCGTGGTCGGACAAAATTGACTCTGGATGAAATTGAACCCCTTCAATATCCAAACTGCGATGGCGCAAGCCCATGATTTCGTCTATCTCACCGTTATCATTTTGGGTCCAGGCAGTGATCTCCAGACAATCTGGCAAAGACTCTTTGGCAACAATCAGAGAGTGATAGCGTGTCGCATTAAAGGGATTCGGCAAATCTCGAAATACGCCTTTGCCGTCGTGGTACATTGGCGAAATCTTACCGTGCATGACCTCACGCGCACGGACGACGTCACCACCAAATGCCTGGCCAATACTCTGATGGCCGAGACAAATTCCTAAAATGGGTAGCTTTCCTGCAAATTCTCTTATGGCTTCTAATGAGATGCCGGCCTCAGACGGCGTGCAAGGCCCAGGTGAAATTACCAGCTTTTCCGGCTGCATAGCTCGAATGTCGGCGATGGTCACTTCGTCGTTACGCACCACTTTGACGTCGGCCTGCAGCTCCGCCAAGTATTGAACGATGTTATAGGTAAACGAATCGTAATTATCGATCATCAAAATCATTGCCGACGCTCCCCTGCCAAAACCATTTCAACGCCGCGGAAGATCGCCCGCGCTTTATTCATGGTTTCTTTCCACTCGAGAGCGGGTACAGAATCCGCCACAATTCCAGCTCCGGCCTGGATATACAACGTCTCATCTTTGATCACCGCCGTGCGAATTGCGATCGCGGTATCCATGTTGCCACTCCAAGAGAGATAGCCCACCGCACCGCCATAGATGCCGCGCTTTTCCTGTTCTAATTCATCAATAATTTCCATGGCGCGAATCTTCGGTGCGCCGGAAAGCGTTCCTGCCGGCAGTGCCGCTTTAAGAACATCTATCGCCGACAGCCCCTCGCGTAAACGCCCGGTAACGTTGGACGTTATATGCATCACGTGGGAGTATCGCTCCACAACCATGCGATCGGTCAAGGTCACGCTTCCCGTCTCGGAAACCCGCCCTACATCGTTGCGTCCCAGATCGATTAACATGACATGTTCTGCGATCTCTTTGGGATCGTTTAGCAGGTCTTTTTCCAGCGCCAGATCTTCTGCACGTGTATGGCCACGACGGCGCGTGCCTGCAATCGGGCGAACAGTGACCTCCCCCGACTCAAGGCGCGCCAGAATTTCCGGACTGCACCCCACCACATGGTGATCCCCGAGATTCAGGAAATACATGTATGGAGACGGATTCAGACTGCGCAGGGCGCGGTAGAGATTCATCGGTTGAGCGGCAAACGGGATGGACAGGCGCTGGGAAATGACCACCTGCATGATATCGCCCGCGAGCACATATTCTTTGATCTCTTCCACCGCTCGCTGGAAATTATCTTCACCAAAACTCGAGGTAAACTGTGTTTCTCTTACTCCCGGTGTGGTCAGGGCAATTGCGCCAGGATTGCGAGCCCCCTCATAAAGCTTAGCCTCGAGCACATCCAACCGCGCGAGCCCTTGCTCATAGCTGTTTTCAGCAGCTGGATCAACGTTTAAAACAATGGTGAGTGTGCCGGAGAAGTTGTCAAACACCAACACTTCGTCGGACACCATCAACAGAATATCCGGTGTGCCAATCGTATCAATCTGCTCGACCGAACGCAGTTTCGGCTCGACATAGCGGACGCAATCGTATCCAAAGTAACCCACCAAGCCGCCGGTAAATCGAGGTAAACCATCGATCTCTGCTACCTTGAAACGCTGTTGAAAGGCTTCGACGAAAGCCAGGGGGTCGTCGGTTTCCACCGTTTCAACAACCTGCCCTGACGTCTCCACGGTGACGGTATTGCCACAGGCTCTTACAACGGTGGCTGCAGGCAGGCCAATCATGGAGTAGCGCCCCCATTTTTCACCGCCCTGAACGGATTCAAGCAGGTAACTATAGGGGCCGTCAGCCAACTTAAGATAGCTGGAAAGAGGCGTATCTAAATCGGCAATGATTTCACGAAATAGAGGGATGCGATTATAACCTTGGGCAACCAAGGCATTGAAAACTTCGGGGGACATAAGCCGTCCTTCTTCATGTTCATACCCAGACCCGGAAGGGCTTCCGGATCAGCCTGCCACACTGAGTGCGGCCAAATTGCGATGACTAGAGATTGGTCCAAACACGCCATCGCCAGACCAGCGCGCCTGCGCCAGTATTGCGAACGGGTGATTTTGGGGTCATCGGGTTGATCACGACTGGCCTACATTATCCTATTGGGTGCGAAATTCGCGAATCCTGTATGTTAAGCTGAAAAGCGAACGCCATGTGCGGAGGCCTGTGCTTAAACTGGCGCTAGTGTAGCGAGTCAACCCAGCCCTGTACAGCTGGGCTTATCCATTTGGCACTTAAAACCAAGAACGCAAAAAGTCGTCGAGATGATCGGCATACCAGGTAGCCGGCTCAACGTTCACACTGCGCCCCTGATTATAACCGTAAGTCACGGCAAGACTGGCGACTCCCGCGGCCCGCGCAGCTTCCAAGTCATTGTGAGAGTCGCCCACCATCAACGCCTCAGAAGCCACGACGCCACAACGCTGTAACATATGGATTAAAGGCGCTGGATCAGGCTTCTTCTCAGGCAGGCTATCACCACCGATTGCGTCTTTGAAATACTCGGCAATCGATAACTTTTCCAGAAGCGCATCGATAAATCTGGCGGGCTTATTGGTGATCACCACACAGGGAATCTCTTCTTGTCGCAACCGATCCAACCCTTCTCTGATGCCTGGGTAAAGTACCGAGGACGCTCCGCTGATCTGCTTGTAGTGGGAAAAATAGCTCGCCAGAACGTCAGTGGTCTGCTCATCGGAAACCGCCTCTGGCGTTTGCGAGTGAACATGGCCCAGCGCTCGACGTACCAGCATCTCACTGCCATTACCCACCCAGGTACGCGCAAGCTCAACGCCTGCCTCAGGCAGCCCATGCTCTCGCAGCGCGGCATCAAGCGCCGCGCTCAGGTCAGGCACGCTATCCACCAGCGTACCGTCCAGATCGAACATGACTAAGTTTGGGCGCCATTCGACCGAGGGTTTAACCACCGGCGGCAACGTCGACTCACTCATCAGCAACGCTCCCCGTCGAAGATGGCCAACTCTTGGCGCATGGCGCTGATGACTTTGGCGTAATCATCGGCATTAAAGATGGCCGAACCCGCGACAAAGGTATCTGCCCCGGCCCGAGCAATCTCACCGATATTAGCGACACCCACTCCACCATCAATTTCCAGGCGACACTGACTGCCCAACGCATCAATAGCCGCTCTTGCTTCTCGCAACTTATCCAACGTGTAGGGAATAAATTTCTGCCCACCGAATCCCGGATTTACCGACATCAGCAGCAACATATCCAATTGCGGCAAAACGTGCTGGATCAAAGAAAGCGGCGTTGCAGGATTCAAAACCAAGCCGGCTTCACACCCAGCCTGCTTGATCAACTGCAACGAGCGATCGACATGACGAGACGCTTCCGGGTGAAAGGTAATGATACTGGCGCCAGCATCGGCAAATTGTCCGATCAAATCATCGACCGGATCCACCATTAAATGCACGTCAATGGGCGCTGTAATGCCGTAGTTGCGTAGCGCTTTACAGACCATGGGGCCAATCGTGAGATTCGGCACATAGTGATTATCCATAACATCAAAATGGACGATATCGGCGCCAGCGTCTAAAACATTGGAGACTTCTTCTCCTAATTTCGCAAAGTCGGCCGATAATATAGAAGGCGCTATCTTGAATGGCTGGCGCATAACTTAAGTCTCCGAAGGCTGGTAACAAACCGTCACGGTGTATGAAAAGCGCGAATTGTACTGAACAACAGCAAACACTCCTAGTAACTCGCCCAGTTGCAAATCTCACGCGCCTGAGTTACCGGATCATTTCCATGGCACTCCTTGCCTCGACCCTCTCTGTGGCAACCTTTGCTGCGGATCCAGAACCCGGAGATAACTCAGAGACAAAAGATGAGGCTCCGGCTGAGGCGGAAACACCTCCGGAGCCACCGCCGCCACCTCTTTACCGATCACGTTCGGAAAGAGATATGAAGCTTTTGGCACGCCAACAAAATCCCGATAGCGTAGTCTGGCTGAAAGGATTGGAGGGTGAATTTCTCGGTCTCTTTGAAGCAGAGACAACCGGCGAACCCGTGGGAGCGTTGCTCATGGTCAACGCTGAGGGCCAGCACGGCGACTGGCCGGTAACCAGTGAACGCATTCGTTTGAGCCTGCCCGAATTTGGCTGGAACACGTTATCCATCGAACTGCCCTCGCCATCACGAATGCCGGTTCCTCCAAGAGAAATGCGCCCTGACCCCGCACCACAGGAGCCAACTGAAGAGCCCCAGGAAGACGCGGAGGACGCATCTGCGCCTGAAAATACGGACCATGAAGAAACGACAGCGGCAGAAGAAACTACAGAAAATACCGCCCCAGAGACCCGTACGCCATCCCGACGCCCACCTTCTTGGATGGTGCCGGATGACGCGCCGGAAATGAGAATTCCACCGGAAGATCTCGCCGTAGAACGACTGAAATCTGCAGTTAGTTACCTACAGCAAAAAGGTCAGTTCAACCTGGTATTGGCTGGCGAAGGCATAGGCGCAACCCGCGCAGCATGCTTTGTTGGCACACTGCCGGCCGCCGATCCGAATACCCAAACACGCATCGTCAGGGCGCTGGTATTGATCAATCCACGCAATGACATCGTCACCGCAGGCCGCAAAATCACAGACTGTCTCAGGCATTCTGACATGCCGGTACTAGACCTATACACAGGTAGCAGTTCCCGCGAATTAAAAGATGCCCGACTGAGAATGACTGCCGCCAAACGCGCCGGCTACAGCACCTATCAACAGCTGAGAATGCCAGAAATGTCTAATTATCGATCCCTCGGAGAAAACCGACTATCTCGCCGAGTCCGAGGCTTTTTGGAAACCCATGCTCGAGGTGTCAAAGTCGACAACGCCAAAATCATCAACTGATGTCATGATCTTACGGCGACTGACGTAGCCAGGCATCCAACTGTGCCAATCGCTCCGGTGTGCCGATATCCCACCAATGCCCTCTGTAGATCTCGCCAGTCAACTGATTCGAGTCTATGGCTTTATAAAAGGCATCTCGCAGAGGGAAGACAGGTACATCCTCGCCAGACGCCATAAAAGATGACAGCAACCTGGGATCTAGGACACTGATACCGCAAAAGGTAAACCCCTCCTGATCTCTAGGCTCCTTCTTATCCTGCCGTCTAAGCAGTCCGCTCTCCAAAACAAAATCTCCGGCAGGGTTGTGCTCCGGATTCGGCACCAGAACCAGTCGACCTAGCATATTGTTAAGAAGCGGCTCCTCCAGCAAATGCTCAAAAGGGAAATCCGTCCAGATATCGCCATTAACCAATAAAAAGGGTTCATTCCCGAGCAGAGGTAGAGCCTTGATCAATGCGCCACCCGTTTCCAGAGGCTCCCCCTCGCGTGACCACTGAATGCTCGCACTGAAGTCGCTACCATCACCGAGAGCGGCTTCAATTTGCTCTCCGAGCCACGCGTGATTGATAACGAACTCACGGATGCCTGCAGCGCGGAGTTGCTCGATCAGATGCACCAACAAAGGCTTACCACCGGCCGCCAGCATCGGCTTGGGAGTAGAATCCGTCAGCGGGCGCATGCGAGTCCCGTAACCCGCAGCCAGAAGCATCGCTTTCATTCGGTATGAACCTCGCCAGCCGTAGCAAAATCGCTATACCAATCCTGAGTCAAACACAAAGGCAACAACTGCTCTCTAAACCAGGCGGCGAAAGGTTGCAATTCTACATACTCATCGGCGGCCTCGAGGGTATAGCGCATCACCAGGGGTAAATCTTGAAGATACCTGGGCTTACCGTCACGCAACCAAAGGCGAGCAAATATCCCCAGCACCTTGATATGTCTCTGTAAGCCCATCCAGTCAAACCAGCGCCCAAAATCCTGAAGCTGAACTTCCGTCAAAATGCCTTCACGCAAAGCCATGTCACGATAATCATCCCGCCATTGAGCAACCTGTGCGGGCGACCAACGAACGTAACAATCCTTTAAGAGCGATACTAGGTCATAGGTAACGGGCCCTCTGACAGCATCCTGGAAATCGATGACACCCGGCGGTAAAGCATCTCGCCAAATGAGATTTCGGCTGTGGTAATCACGATGAACCCAGACTTGAGGCTGCTCGATCGCACTAAATTCGAGCCTTTTAAAGACGTTTTCCAGCAACTGCCGTTCAGCGCTGGACAGCTCATAGGACAAAAGTCGAGAGCAGAACCACTCGGGAAACAACTCCATTTCCTGCCGCAGTTTTTCTGGACTGTAGTCTGGCAACCACTCCAGCCTGGATTCGTTATTAGAAAGGTCGGTTAAAGGACATTTCTGCAGCGGCAACAAACTCGTCTCCAGAATATGGCGATAGCAGCGATCAACATTATCGCTTGTCAGCATGCTGCCGACTAATGGCTCACCAAAATCCTCAACGAGCAGATATCCCCGCTCCAAATCCTTTGCGTAGATCGCAGGGGTCGCCACCCCTAGCGATCGGAGATGTTCTGCGATCGCGACAAAAATCGGATTATTTTCAGATTCTGGAGGGGCGTCGACCGCCAGTGCCGCAGGCTGCGTGTCCAACCTAAAATAGCGCCGAAAACCCGCGTCGCCTTGAAGAGGCTTGAGTACTAGCTCAGCCTCCACTCCTGACAGCTGATCAGACTCTGCCACAGCCTGCACAATCCAATCCTGTAAATCATCGTCCCGAAGGTTGGCCACAAAGCCCTCTCCCATTGCTAAACTCAAATCATTATATTCAAGAATGCACTAAAGCAAATCAAACGCTTAGAGGACGGTTCAGAAAATGCACGGAAAGAATGCCGAAACTCCTCACTTCTGCCTCAAGACGGCCCGATGCTGGCCATAGTCCAGCTGGACAAGTAGAATCGCCCTCCCCAAACTGAATAACGCTGCCGCCGGGCATTCGTGAAGGTGACCGACATAAACCGCAGCCGATCCAACAAACCCGTTCTGAAGACAGCCATGGTTTCCAGCAAGCGCCTGCGCCCATCCCCCTTTATTCGACGATTTTTCCCCTATACCTCCCGCCTCCTCTTGATTGGTCTGTCTGCTGCGGGCATGGCCCAAGCCGAAGAAGCCGTCGAATGGCGTTGCGGTACCGATGCCTCTGGCGAGTCCTGGAGCTGCAGCCAAGAGAGTATAAATCGGCGAGAAACTGAATTTCGCAAAAGCGACCTGGTGACCAAATCCAATCAGATCACCGAAGCCCTCTTTGTTGGCACCGCGGCTGAAACCGACTGGGTACCCGAGGACAAATTATCGACGGAAGAGTTAGAGCAGGTGAAAACCGGCTGTTGCGGAATCTATCGGGCACCCGAGCGCACAGACGCTGACGCTAACAAAGATCCCGAACAATCCGCGATTCAGGCCAGCGCCGACCAATCCCAGCTAGAGCAACAAAACCGCGCCCGCCTCAGCGGCAATGTTGAGCTACTTAAGGGCTGGTTAAAGCTGCTGACAGATGAAGCGGAACTGGATCAAGGCACCGATGTTGCCACGCTAAACGGCAACATTCTTCTGCGCGACCCCAACATGCTACTGCGTGGCGAGCATGCCACCATGAACATGGACAGTGGCGAAGCAACGGTCACCGATGCGACCTATGTCCTTCATAACCAAGGCATTCGCGGTGCAGCGGGTCGAATTCATCGAGATGAAGAACAAGTGCTGGTCCTGGACAATGGCGCCCTGACCCGCTGCGAACCGAGTTCCAACACGTGGATGTTGAAAGCCAGTCAGCTGACCATTAACCCCAATACCCACCAAGGGACCGGGAAACACGTACGCATGAACGTGCACGGCGTCCCGGTGTTCTATATGCCGTATTTGCGCTTCCCCGTTGGTGATGAGCGGCTCTCCGGCTTTCTGTTTCCATCCATTTCCACCTCCGACAATGGTGGGTTGGACCTCACGGTGCCTTACTACTTCAATCTGGCACCGAACTACGATCTGATTCTAAGCCCGCGGTACATCGACGACCGAGGGGAGATGCTGGAAGCAGAAGCTCGGCATTTATCCACGTATTTTGAAACCAAAGTTAGCGCCGCTTACCTCAGCAATGACAAAGGCGGGCAAGACGATGACTTGGACGATCTCATCACCGCTGGCAGCATCACTGAAGAAGAGGCCTACCCTTTCCGCGAAGAAGACCGCTGGTTGATTAACGTTGAACAGGAAGGGGGCCGCAACGCTCGTTGGTTTACCGATATCGACTATACCGATGTCAGCGATGTCGATTATTTCCGGGATTTAGACACCCCCAGCCTGCAGGTGAACGCCTCCACATATGCCCTGCAATCAGGTGTCGCCGGCTACCGCTCCGATCACTGGACCTCCAGCATTCGAGCCGAAAAGCACCTGCCTATCAGTGATTTGGTACAGACCCTCTATACCCAATTACCCCGGGTCAACATCGATGGTAACTACACGCTTGGCGACAACTGGATTGTCGACCTGCAACACGAATACGCCGACTTTGACCACAGCGATGTCGATGAACGCCAACTGATCACAGGCGAACGCACAAGGCTCAACTATTCGCTAACGTGGAACGGTCAGTGGCAATGGGGGTTCTTCAAACCCAAAGCAGCCGTTAAGACCCTCTCCTACCGTTTTGACGACGAGTACCTGCGTGATGGCTTTGATGACAGCCAAGACTACGTCGTACCCCAGGGGTCTCTAGATACTGGCCTGTATTTTGAGCGAGATACCAATCTCTTCGGCAACAGTTTTCTACAGACGCTGGAACCCCGCCTGTTTTACTTCTACAGCGATTACGAAAACCAGGACGACTTGATTCGCCTGACCACCAGTAACAATTCTGTAGACTTCGATTCCGCCGATTTGACCTTCTCTTACAGTCAACTGTTTCGCGATACCCGCTTTTCTGGCGGCGACCGTCTGGACGATGACAATCGCGTTTCAGTGGGGCTGACCAGCCGTTTTCTCGACCCTCAAACCGGCGTCGAAAACTTTAGCGCCAGTATTGGCCAGATCTTCTATTTCGAAGACCGGCGGGTCACCTTGCTCACGCCATCCGACAGCGCCATCACAAACACCGACAACAACCGGACAGAATCCGAGCTGGCTGCCGAAGTCTATGCACGCCTCGGCGATCACTGGCAATGGCGCAGCTCAATTACCTGGGACGAACGCGACAGCGATCGAGTGGGTCGCGGCAGTACCAGTTTAAGTTACCGGGGCGATGAAGGCAGTGTTCTGAATCTCGGGTATCGATTTACCCGCGACGACCCTGTCCGCGACTACTATGACGCCGATGGCGACGGCGATACCTACGACGAAATTCCCTACACCATTGAGCAGGGCGACGTGTCATTCTCAATGCCGGTGTTCGGCAACTGGAACCTACTGGGACGCTACTATTACGATTTCACCTTCAAGCGTGAACTTGAAACCCTGGCCGGCGTCGAATATAACAGCTGTTGCTATGCCGCCCGCATTGTGTGGCGGCGCTGGCTCGACAACGACTTGGTGAGTATCATCGACAGCCTGGATCTGGAAGAAGACAAAGGTTGGTTTGTCGAATTCCAGTTTAAATCGCTGGGAAGCGTGGGACGTAAGATAAAAGACATTCTGTTTGAAAGCATTCCGGGGTATCAAGACCCGGATGCCATGTGATGCTATGAAACTATTTAATCTCAAACGACATTTTCGCCAGCAGCTGCTCTCTCTGACCGCCGGCGCCCTTCTGGGTGTGACAACCTTGTTACCTCTGCCAGCCAGTGCCGCTGCCCAGCTTCTGGATCGCATTATCGCCGTTGTCGATGACGACGTGGTGATGGCCAGTGAACTGAGTCAGCGTATGAACATGGTCAAGGCACAGCTGGCGGCAAACAATACCCCGATGCCTGACGAAGAGACGCTGAAATCTCAGATTCTCGACCAGCTCATCAACGAAGCCTTGCAATTGCAATTAGGGCAACGGGTTGGCGTCACCATCAGTGACGATGAGCTGGATGAAACCATGCAGCGAATGAAAGCCGCAAACAATCTGACCGATCAGCAGTTTGCCGCCAAGCTGGCCGTCGACGGTATCTCTTATGACATGTTTCGAGAGCAGATTCGTCGAGATATGATCATCGATCAAGTCCAGAAAGGCAGCGTCTATCGACGTATCAACATTACGGATCAGGAAATCGAGAGTTTTCTCAAATCTAAGCAAGGGCGCTTCTGGTCGTCTCCCGACTATGACCTGGGACACATTCTCATTGCCGTGCCCTCTTCCGCTAGCACGGAAGTCATTGAACAGTCTCGGGAAAAAGCCCAGTCCATCCTCAACCGACTTAAGGATGGCGCTGATTTCCGACAGCTGGCCGTGGCCGAATCTCAAGGGCAAAACGCCCTACAGGGCGGTGATCTCGGCTGGCGCAAAGCCAATCAGCTGCCGGAAATTTTCGCCGAAGCCATTACACCACTGAAAGAGGGCGATACCTCAGAGTTGATTCGCAGTGGCGCTGGCTTCCACATTCTGAAAGTTTACGGGATGCGTGGCGATCAGGACAAAGTCATTGAGCAAGCCAAAGCCAGACATATCCTTATCAAGCCCTCAGCCATTCTGACCGAAGAGCAGGCTAGAGATAAGCTCGCGGATATTCGCCAAAAAATTCTCGACGGCGCCAGTTTTAACGACATGGCCAAAGAATACTCAGAAGATGTCGGCTCGATGTTAAGTGGCGGAGATCTGGGCTGGTCTCTACCGGGCAAATTTGTCCCTGAATTCGAGAAAGTACTGGAAGAAACCCCTGTCGGGGAAATCAGCGAGCCATTTCGCTCACAGTTTGGCTGGCACATTATTCAAGTGGATGACCGTCGCCAGCAAGACATGAGTGACACAGTGCGCTTTAATCAGGCCGCTCAACTTCTTCGCAATCGTCGCTTTGATGAAGAGCGCATCAATTGGTTACAGGAAATTCGTGACCAAGCGTATATCAAAGTTCTCGACAGCCAGACCTAAACCGTGACTCTGCGCATCGCGCTCACCCCCGGAGAGCCCGCCGGTATTGGACCCGAAATCCTGATCCGGCTCGCCCAGAAATCCAGCCCCTGGGAGAGAATTGTGGTCGCGGATCCCTTTCTGTTACAAGAAAGGGCCAACACCTTGAATTTGCCTCTGAGGATTCGCAGACTCGACTGGGAACACCCCCCGCAAGCGTCAAAAGAAGGGGAGATCACGATCCTTCCCGTGACGCTGCAAACCGCATCCCATGCTGGGGTATTACGTCCGGGAAATGCCTCCTACGTGCTAGCCACCTTAAATGCAGCCATTGATGCGTGCCTGGGAAATCAGGTTGCCGCCATGGTTACAGGTCCGGTTCATAAGGGTGTCATTAATGATGGGGGCACACCATTTAGCGGACATACCGAATACCTCGCCCATCGAAGTGGCCGTGATCAGGTCGTTATGATGTTGGCAACCGAAGGCTTGCGAGTTGCTCTGGCAACCACTCACCTCCCCTTACGGGAGGTGGCCGACGCGATCACTCCCGACTTGCTCCGCCGGGTGATCACGATCTTACATTCCGACTTACAATCCCATTTTGGTTTGGACAATCCGCGAATTCTGGTCACCGGCCTGAACCCTCACGCGGGCGAAGGTGGCCACCTGGGGCGCGAAGAGATTGAAATCATCGAGCCCGTTCTGGAAGAGCTCCAAGGCAAAGGCTTGCACCTGACCGGGCCTTTACCCGCCGACACCCTGTTTACACCCCGCTACCTCGAGCAGGCTGACGCGGTACTCGCCATGTACCACGATCAGGGTCTACCCGTGCTAAAGTACAAAGGGTTTGGAGCCGCGGTAAATATCACTCTCGGGCTGCCTTTTATACGAACATCCGTAGACCATGGCACGGCGCTGGATATCGCCGGCCAGGGAATCGCAGACGAAGGCAGCTTTCGCACAGCTGAACAGTATGCTGCTGATATGGCAACAGCTCGTCGCCAAGCTTGAGGACTACTTTTGACATCGCCAACGCAACACCGGGCACGCAAACGCTTCGGCCAGAATTTTCTGAGGGATCAAGGCATTATTGATCGTATCGTGAGTGCGATTAATCCCAAACCACACGATTCTCTCGTCGAAATTGGCCCGGGCCAAGGCGCTCTGACCGAACCGCTACTTGCCGGCTGTCCGCGCCTACAGGTTGTGGAACTGGATCGCGACCTGGTACCCCAACTAACCGTTGCCTTCGCCCCTCGCTACCCGGACTTTCGCATTCATCAAGCCGATGCTCTGAAAGTCGACTTTACTCAATTTGTTAAAGCCGATTCACCAGGACTCCGTATTGTTGGCAATCTACCCTACAACATCTCCACACCGCTGATTTTCCACCTACTGTCGTTTCACGATTCAGTCGTAGACATGCATTTCATGCTGCAAAAAGAGGTTGTCGAGCGTTTGGCCGCAGGCCCCGGAGAAAAAAATTATGGGCGCCTTGGTATCATGGTGCAGTACTACTGCGACGTTGATAATTTATTCGAGGTGCCGCCAGAGTGCTTCTCCCCCCGCCCCAAAGTCACCTCGGCAGTCGTTCGCCTAAGACCCAGATCCCCCATTCATCCAGCACGCAATGTCGCCAAACTGGAAGAAGTCGTCCGCCTTGCCTTCCAACAGCGTCGCAAAACATTGCGCAATGCGCTGCGACAACTTATGACCGCAGAGGCAATTGCAGACGTCGGTATTGATCCAATGGCGCGACCAGAAGTACTCAGCCTCTCTGACTTTGTGCGTCTGAGTGATACACTGCCGTAAGATCAAACAGGAAGTGTGCCCGATGAATCCAACCATCAGTGTCAGCGTACAGGCGAAGTATCTGCAGGAGCAGTCGCAGCCTCAATCGCACAAATTTGTTTTCGCCTACACGGTTACCATCGCGAACGAAGGTGAAGAACAAGCACAATTGATCAGCCGCCGTTGGTTGATCACGAACGGTAACGGCGAACAGAGAGAAGTCTCCGGGATCGGTGTTGTCGGTGAAACCCCGGTACTTGCACCCGGAGAGGTCTACACCTATACCAGTGGTGCCGTCATAGAAACCGATACCGGAACCATGGAGGGTGCTTACCAGATGCGCAACACCAATGGCGATCTGTTTGAGGTCACCATTCCCGCTTTTGCCCTGGTATCCCCAAACCAACTGCATTGATCCAAGCCTAGTAATCTACTTATGGCCACCTACGTTATCGGCGACCTTCAGGGCTGCCTGCGCCCTCTGAAAACTCTGCTGCGTTCCATCGATTTTCATTGGGATAGAGACCGGCTTTGGCTGGTTGGCGATTTAGTCAACCGTGGCCCCGATTCACTAACTACTTTGCGTTTCCTATATGAACGCCGAGCTAATATCACCGCCGTCCTTGGTAATCACGATCTGCACTTGCTGGCGGTCGCGCGAACCGGTCGCAAAAGCGCGAAAGGCGACACACTAGGAAGCATCCTCAAAGCTCCGGACCGAGAACTTTTGTTGGATTGGCTCCGCCATCTGCCTCTGGCCCACTACGACGCCCAATTCAATACCCTAATGGTTCACGCAGGCGTCTCACCAACCTGGACGCTGGAAGATGCCTTATCTCTCTCCAACGAAGTTAGTTGGATCCTGCAGAACCATCCACAGAGATTTCTGGAGAATATGTATGGCAACGAACCAGCCCGGTGGCAAAGCATTCTCGAGGGAATGGATCGCCTAAGAGCCATCACCAACTTCTTTACTCGCCTGAGATTTTGTCGTCCAGATGGCACGATGGAATTTAAATCGAAGGGTACACTGACCGATCCACCCGAAGGGTTTCTCCCCTGGTTTCAAGTGGCAGGACGTCACACAGCAACCGTTCCGATTGTCTTTGGTCACTGGGCCGCCCTACAAGGCATCGCTCCAGGCGAAAACATAACCGCTTTGGATACCGGCTGCGTCTGGGGCGGAAAGCTGACAGCTTACTGCCTAGAAGATCAGCGTTTCGTTAACTGTGATTGTTAGATCACAGTCAACCGGCCGCCTCCAGGTGCTCGTACAGTTCGACATATTGGCGCGTTAGTTTGTGGGAGGGCGCGTAAAATATCAGGGGCTTACATTCGTGGTGCGATTCACGCATTTTTACCGACTGGTTGAGATAAATCGGCAATACGGGATGCCCTTCAGCGATAAGCTCATCAATCAACTGGGTTGGCAGCTTGGCCATTGGCTGAAATTGATTAACAACGATGCCCTCAATTTCCAGCGTATCATTGTGATCTTCACGGATCTCTTCAATGACGCCTAAAATCGAATACAACGCCTGTCGGGAAAACGCATCACAATCAAACGGAATCAAACAGGCCCCGGCACAGATCAACGCGGAGCGGGTGAAAAAATTCAGTGCAGGCGCGGTATCGATATAAATCTCATCAAATTCCTCGTCAATTTTATCCAGTAAATCGCGAAGCTTGTAGATTTTGTGGCGGGATTCCAGCTTATGCTCTAGCGTCAGCAATTCGAAACTGGAAGGAATGACATACAAATATTCAAACGGTGTTTCGTGAATAAAGTCCTGGGGCTTTAGGCTTCGCAATGAAAACGACAGGGTGCTCTCAAAATACTGGGCGATGGTTTTTTCTTCGGGAACCTCGCCCAGTAAATACTGAGTGGAGTTACACTGGGGGTCTAAATCAACCACCAATGTTCGCTTGCCTTGTGTCGCACTTATTGCCGCTAAATTACAAGCAATACTGGACTTTCCTACCCCGCCTTTCTCATTAAAAACCACTCTGCGCATGCCGGCTTTCCTAGTCTGGCTTAGTCGCTCTGAGTGTACTGAAAAATTTGTCGTGGTGACAGAGCCCTACCTCTATGGCTAGCAAGAACTCACGAAAAGAATGACTTTCTACGCCAATCCCTACAGAAAATGAGTTCGTCCTAGGCTTTAACGACTCGATAATCTATAGGAGAATCTGGAGCAACTTCATGCGCCTTAAAAAACCCAAATAACATCCCGAGAGCAAAACATGAAGATGCAACAACAGAGTAGACACCCGAATTAATATTTTTTTTCTTTGCGACCATTGCAGCAAACGGCATGATTAAAACGACAATGAAGGGTAAAAGCTGATGAAAAAACACACCCGCAATTAAGGTAAACAAAAGCACTAACATCCACACCAAATACCCCGAGTAGACTTTAAACTCATGTAAGTTCCTGAGAATAAAGCTAAAATGCTTCTTGCCAACAGCCGACCGTATCAATTCACCGATCCCGAAGATGTACCCAGACTTCACTCGCTTGGCAAGCAGACGAAAGCTACTAACATCATGGCCATAGTGTTTTACCCCAGGTCGATCTAAACGCGTGAGTCGCCAGCCTTGAACTTTTAGCCGTGCACCAAGCTCGTATTCTTCTAAAGCGCGTAAATTACGATTTGTAAAATAACCGACATCTTCTAAAGCGCTGGCTCGATACAGCCCCCCCATGTTGAGAACAGTTACACTTTCACCAGCAATCAACCCAGAGTTCTTTCTTTTATAGCGCTCTTTGAAAGCCACGCTAGTGGCTAACATTTCTTCTATAGTCCCAGCGACCCCCGCAAGCTTCGCATCTTTTTCCATTTCTTCTATCGCATCGGAGAGGAAACCGTCACAAAACTCCATATCTGCGTCGAGAATGTACAAATATTTGCCAGTAGCAACTTGCCTACCCAGCTCTGCACCGATGCCGCATGATCTATCTTTTGCATGATTAAGCTGAACGATCTTGACTGGATATTTTTCTGCCAACTCAATAGTCCGATCCGTAGACAGACTATCCGCCAGAATAACCTCACCGCCTCCAACAGCTTCAACTGCAGCCAGAGCAGACTCTAACGCCCGCTCTATGTTCTTTTCTTCGTTTAATGCTTTGATAATGACTGAAACTTTCATAAAACCCATGAGCCAATGACTCAAACACCAAAAATGTATGCCAGGACCTAGTTTAACTTTGTTTTATTGAAATTGTATTAGTGGCGGCCTCATTTCTCGCGGCAATCTGTTTTTTACGAATATCGTGCCATAGATCCGCATTGCGAATGCCAAGTGCATCCGGGTCAAACAATGGGTCTTCACCTCTTTGCCGCTGCTCCTCGTAATCCTTTAAGGCAAGCAATGCAGGCTTCTGCAAAATTAAGATTGCGATGATATTTAACCAAGCCATAACTCCAACACCAACGTCACCCAACCCCCATGCCGCCGCGGCCGTCTTAACGGAACCATAAGTGACAGAAACCAGTAAGGTTAGCTTCAACGCAAAGCTCAACCAGGGGCGATGTACCTTGCGGTTAATAAAGGCGATGTTCGTTTCGGCGATATAGTAGTAGGCAACAATTGTCGTAAATGAGAAGAACATTAATGCCAGGGCAACAAAACTGCTGCCGAATCCAGGTAAGACCTGCTCGATCGCCGCTTGGGTGTAGGCAGGGCCAGCTTCCACACCAGGCAAATTTTCCACCAAGGCTTCTCCCGAGGGCGTCACCACATTGTATTTCCCAGTAACCAGCAGCATGAGTGCTGTCGCCGTACAAACAAACAACGTATCGATATAGACAGAAAAAGCTTGTACATATCCCTGCTTGGCTGGGTGCGAAACTTCAGCAGCAGCGGCCGGGTGAGGTCCGGTACCCTGACCGGCTTCATTAGAGTAGATACCCCGTTTGACCCCCCACTGTACAGCGAGCCCCAGCACAGCTCCAAACGCTTGCTCAAGCCCGAATGCGCTTTTAAGGATCAGCATAAACAAGCTGGGGATTTCGGTCAGATTTAAAAGAATGATGACCATTGCAACGAGTATGTAACTCAACGCCATAAACGGCACGACCAATTCAGCAAACTTGGCAATGCGGCGAATGCCACCAAAAATAATGAACCCTAAGGCGACAACAACGACAGAGGCACTGACAGCCGGTGAAACACCCCAGGCATTTTCAATACTGGAAGCGATACTGTTAGCTTGAACGCTAGGCAAAAGAAAGCCCATTGCGATAATGGTTGCAACCGCGAATACCCAGGCGTACCAGGATTGTCCCATTGCCTTTTCAATAAAAAACGCAGGGCCGCCTCGATACTGTCCGTTCTCGTCCAGCTCTTTATAGATTTGCCCCAGGGTTGACTCGACGTAAGCTGTTGAGGCTCCGAGAAATGCCACAGTCCACATCCAAAAAATCGCGCCAGGCCCACCAAACGTGATTGCCGTCGCCACACCGGCGATGTTGCCCGTACCCACTCGACCAGACAGAGAAATGGATAACGCCTGAAAGGAGCTCACCCCGGCGGGAGACTTTTCGCCTTTGAACATCAAACGCAACATCTCCGCCAGACCGCGCACTTGCATAAAGCGCGTTCTAATAGAGAAATAGATTCCAGCCCCCAAACACAAATACACCAGAAGTGGACTCCAGATAACGTCGTTCAAACGACTGATGATATCCCCCATTAACAAACTCCCTGCTCGTTCTTTTTAATCAGAAGAAGGCGGCGACAACCAGAGCCCCGCTCAACATTGGCGACACTGCCTGCAAACTCGCTGCCAGTCCACCCTTCTGTAATAAAAGCATCAGGCTGGCGAACACTTGCCGACTTTCGTGCAATTGAGCAGACCCACCAATGTGGTACACTTCGGCCCACTTAAAATTACGAAACTGGAAGCGATACGATGAGCTATAACGACGTCTCCCCCGGCAAGGACTTACCCAACGACATCAACGTGATCATTGAGATTCCAATGCACGGAGACCCCATTAAGTACGAAGTGGACAAAGACTCCGGAGAACTCTTTGTTGACCGAATCCTCGGCACGTCCATGCGCTATCCGTGCAACTATGGGTATGTCCCACACACCCTTTGCGGTGATGGTGATCCGGTAGACGTGCTGGTGATTATGCCTTTCGCCGTTGCCCCTGGCGCCGTAATCCGCTGCCGCCCGATTGGTGTACTGAAGATGACGGACGACGGCGGAGAAGATGCCAAGATTGTCGCCGTGCCTCACAGCAAGGTTACGCCGCTGTACGAAAACGTAAAAGAAATCGCTGATCTACATGACCTGATTCCAGGCCAGATCGCACACTTCTTCCAGCACTACAAAGATCTCGAGCCAGGCAAGTGGGTTAAAATTGATGGTTGGGGTGATGCTGCAGAAGCTTGCAAAGAAATCACGGATTCACGTGAGAACTACTTGAAAGGCGAAGGCTAAACCACTAAAGCCTATGAAAAATAGGCTTTTATCGCTTTGAGTTGGCTTTGGGTTGCCGCGAGACGAGCGCCCAAAGCGAACCAATTTGATGCAAAACAGACAGCAACCTGCACCACCAGAGTGCAGAGCCAGTATTTACACCTTCAATTGCACGGCTCACAAAGTATCCGCCAGCGTTATGTGACTGATGTCTGGAGAGATGCTCTCTTTTACAACCTTCATTTCACCTAGATCTGCACCTACCGGTAAAACGTCTGCGTCCAACTCCGGGATACTGACCACAGCCGCGGGCTTCCGCTCATCAGAATGCAGTAAATCCTCACCCAATTCTGCAAGGTTCACATTCAGATCGACCACTTGTACAGACTCAGGCCTCGAAACTTCATCCGGATCAAGAAGGTCGCCAGTCGCCTCGCGAAGTGACAAATGCGACGTATCCACATCATTTTCCAACTGAAAAGGTGTCGAACTTACGCTGCCCGCAACCGTTTGCTGAGGTGGCGCAGGCGTCTCGTCTTTTTGCTCGGCCAGCCGCTCCTGTAGAGATTTACGTGGTGATTCCGCAGCTTGGGCACTGCCCGAAGACGGCGCGCGATTTGCTGTGCGTACACTTCCAGAAGGGGCCAATTCCGTTGCCGCACCAACGGACGCTAATGCCTGGTGATAACGTTGTGCCGCTGCTTCATCGAGGTTTTTCTTTAAAACCTGAGCACCACCACGAAACAAGTTATCAATGACCGCTTCTTCCGCCTTAAAAAGCCGCCCCATTTCTCGTTTGACTTGCTGGATCTGGAATCCGGGTAAAATGTCTCCTCGAAAGACGATGTCAAAACCGGACATATCAATGCTCTCCTTTATCCACCTTTCGGCGTAGGCGATTTCCTACATCCGAATTAGCGATCACCACCTGGATTTTCAATACAGCTACGCTGATATTATAGGATAGAATCCAGGCCCTAAATCTGGCGCCGAATTCCACGTAAACGCGCAACCTTGCCACATACATGGAATTTGAACATGCGAAAGCAGAGATTTTTTCGATGTGGCGGCTGAATTAACGCCAGTTTAGAAACAGGAAACTAACGTAGAATAAGTCGGTCAAACAGGTAACTACGTTTTACCAACAAGGATGTGGAATGCTAGCTATGCCGGAAAAGACACCAAATCTCTATATCGGTAAAGACAACATTGACTGTGATGCACTGAAGACTCAGTTGCAGGCGGAAATCGATGAACTGTTCGGGCGCATTTCTCTGTTGAAACGCAACCCCGGCCCGAATGCCAATGAGTTGAAACACCTGGAATATATCATCAATCACCGCCAAGCCGTGCTGGAATGGCTGGATACCAGTCAATAACCTCGCACGAACCAGCCTTTCTCAAACACTTACACACTCATTAGACTCAACGATATTTACTGCTCTTCCGGGATTTGATGATCCATGGATAATGCCGGGTTTTGCAAACGCGAAGCTCTTCCTACAGATTTCGCAGGAACGCCCGCTACCGTACTGTAAGCCGGCACATCTGCCAGCACCACACTCCCGCCGCCAATCTTGGCTCCATCCCCTATGTGAATGTTGCCTAACAACTTTGCGCCGGCACTGATCAGGACACCTGAGCCAACTTTTGGGTGACGATCACCGCAATCACAACCAGAGCCGCCCAGTGTCACTGAGTGAAGAATCGAGACATTATCCCCCATCACTACCGTCTCACCCATCACCACAGCTGTCGCATGATCGATCATGATCCCCTTGCCGATCCGCGCTCCAGGATGAATATCAACCGCAAATTCCTCTGAAATTTGGTTCTGAAGATACCTGGCAAGAGATCGCCGCCCCTGTTTCCAAAGCCAGTGGCTGACACGTTGCGCTTGCAGTGCGTGAAATCCTTTGAAATAAAGAAAAGGCGTTAAATAGCGATCGCAAGCGGGGTCACGATCTTTATGAGCCTGAATATCCGCACGCATGGCTTCAGCAATTGCCGGATCGGCGGCCATCGCCTCTTCAAAAACCTCCCTAATCGTCATCGCCTGTACGGTAGAACTGTCCAGCTTGCTGGCGAGATAGAAGCTAACCGCTGACTCAAAGCTACCGTGATTCAGGATTGCAGCATGGTAAAAGCTCGCCAATACGGGCTCCTGCTGACTCACCTCGTACGCTTCTCGGCGAATGGTGTGCCAGAGTACATCGGTAGCGGCGGTTATCGGACGGGAAAGAGATTCTTGCATCGGCATGAACAGACAACTTTTCTGAGGTAACACAAAGACCGGTATGGTAACCCAATTATCACAGACAACTGTTGAAGAATGGTTAACCCTTTTACGCCATCCAATCCACTTAGACCGAAAGGTAGCGCGCGGCGATATCACCATAATGCAAGGCTACAGTCTCTGACAAAGGAAAATCTGGATCAGCCAATAACCACTCAAGAATCGCCGGGTCTTTAACTCTGCAGACGCACTGCTCCGCAAGAGGTCTATAACTGATATGCCAAGGTTCTGGACCTATTGCCCCGCAGTCTTTGTCATAGGGCCAGTAAAAGTCATCGCGAGATGAGCTTTGGAGAAACTGCCGCAGCCAGCAATAAAAGCCATAAAATGGCCCACCTTCAGCGTACTCAGCCGGAATCAGTTGCAGCTGATAATCTGCCGAGACGGCAGCACGATCATACACATCGAAATCTGTTCCCCAGTGGTGGCGGGACAATCCTGGCAAGGCTGACCAACGCATCACCGTAAACAGGCTCTCGGAGTCTGTTTGACCAGAGATATCGACGGCAGTATTGCCTTCATGATCGAGCACCGGCCGCCGCCCGGACAACTTGTTTTTCCAGATGGCTTTTTGTCGATCGTAATCCCGGAAACTGCTGGCTATGGCCAGATCGAAACCAGCCTCCTTGGCCGATTCACCCAATCGTTGAAGGGGCACAACCACATTTCTGCAAACCTTCGCGCCATCCCAACCTTCAACCAGATGAGATTCGGTTTTACCCGTCAATTCCTCTAAGGATAGTTTTGCCATAAACGCGCTTGCACTGCACAACAGTTGCCATCTTGGGGTTTGCAGGTATGATAAGTCAAAGGCTTATTGGTATCAGCTGAATAATAACTATAACTCACATGCACTAACTGGCCACAAGGAAACAATTATGACGCAAAGTCATAGTGATCTTCTTGATATGAAAAATCTCGGTGCCGCCACCGTTAACATTCTTCACGCGATCGGAATTCATTCCCAAGAAGACCTGAGACAAGTCGGGTCTGTGGATGCCTACGTCCGCATTAAATGTCGCGGTATTCATGTCTCCAAAGTCCTGCTGTATGCACTCGAAGGTGCACTCCTGGATATACACTGGAATGATCTGGAGCCCGGTCTCAAACAAACCCTTATAGAAGCAGCAGAACAACAGGAGCAGGATTCAGACAGTTCTCGCAGGACGGCTGGCTGAATATCGACTGCCGACGCGCGGAATTTATCAATCAAAAGAAAATACAAATAAATCTCATTTAGGGGTTGACCCAATAAATGATAATAATTATCATTCAGTTGCTGTCGCTGCTGACAGCGTGGGATTAACATCCCGTCTCCTTAAACAGGCTAATCACGGTTATTCGGCCACCCTAATCAGGTGGCCGCTTTTTCTTGTTTTCCGCTCTTCACCGCCATTGAATTTTTCTTCTGAGAACCAATCTTATAGGTCGGTATTCTTTCTCAGGAGTCATCCCCGTGTTACGTATTGGCTTGTTCTTGCTTACCAACCTGGCGGTAATCTTCGTTGCCAGTATTACTCTCAATCTACTCGGCGTAGGTTCTTACCTGCAAGCCAACGGTGGCGGCCTAGATCTGGGCAATCTGCTGGTCTTCTGTGCCGTGTTCGGCTTTGCTGGTTCACTCATTTCGCTGTTTCTCTCCAAGTTTATGGCGAAAATGAGCACGCGCACGCAAATCATTACGACACCCCGCACCACCGACGAGCGCTGGTTACTTGAGACCGTGAATCAACTTGCCCAACAAGCGGGCATAAAAATGCCAGAAGTGGGTATTTTTCCTGCCCGGGAATCCAACGCATTTGCAACGGGATGGAATCGGAACGATGCCCTGGTTGCAGTCAGTGAAGGCCTGCTATCCCGTTTCAGCCGGGAAGAAATCAAGGCGGTTCTCGCCCATGAAATTGGACATGTAGCCAACGGCGATATGGTGACTCTGTCCCTTATCCAAGGTGTCATTAACACGTTCGTTATGTTTTTCGCCAGAGTCATCGGATATACCATTGATCGAGCCGTATTCAAAAATGAAAACGGGCACGGTATAGGCTTTTATATCGTTACCTTCGTCGCGGAAATGGTTCTTGCCGTATTGGCGTCCATCATCGTTATGAAATTTTCTCGTTATCGGGAATTTCGAGCCGACGAGGCTGGAGCCAATCTCGCGGGTAATACCGCGATGATTAACGCTCTGCGTAGACTGCAAATGGAGTCCTCCGCGCAAGCCGAATCCGCGATGCCAGCTACACTTAAAGCCTTTGCCATCAGCGGCAGCTTCCGCTCCCAGTTCTCTAAATTGTTTTCCAGCCACCCGCCACTGGAAGATCGCATTGAAGCGCTTCAAAAAAGGCAGCCAGCATGAAGTTGGCGCCATTTTCAGGATTGTCCGCTACCACGCTTCTGCTGGCACTGACCGTTCTGCTATCCGGGTGCTTTACGGATTCAGCCTCTGCGCAGAAGTTCTCGACGGATGACGAGCGCAACACTGCAGAAGTGTTCAGTGCATCCAGCCCCTCCGTCGTCTACGTGACCAACCAAGCAGTGGTGCGAGATCGCTACACCCTGAATGCCCATGCGGTGCCCCAGGGCACCGGAACAGGGGTGGTTTGGGATTCCAATGGCTACATCATCACCAACTATCACGTCGTCGAAGGTGCGGGACAGATATTAATTACCCTGCAGGACCAAACGTCTTGGCCAGCGACGGTCGTCGGCTTGGCACCATCGAAGGACCTAGCGGTCTTGCACATCGATGCCCCCAAAGATGAACTCAGACCGCTTCCATTGGGCAACTCCAGTGACCTCGCCGTCGGCCGCAAAGTCATGGCCATCGGCAACCCATTCGGCTTGGACACCACGTTAACCGTCGGCGTGGTGAGCGCCGTGGGCCGGGAAATCAAGGCGAGCAATCAGCGCACCATTCGCAACGTTATTCAAACAGATGCCGCGATCAACCCCGGCAATTCTGGCGGCCCATTGATTAACTCCAGCGGCGAGCTGGTGGGCATCAATACAGCGATCTATAGCCCCAGCGGCACCAGCGTGGGCATTGGTTTCGCGATCCCCGTCAACACAGTGAAAACCATTGTCCCCATGTTGATCGAAGATGGTCGTCTGACGCGCCCCTCTCTGGGCGTCGAAATTGGCCCCAGCCAGTGGGCAAGATCATATGGCATGAAGGGCGTCCCTGTGTTGAGAGTCAGCCCAGGATCGCCTGCCGACCGGGCGGGCATAAATGGGATCAAAGTTAACTCAGTAGGCACAGCGGTTCTCGGTGATGTTCTCGTTGGGCTGGGCAACTTCCAGATAGATGATTATGATGACCTTCTCAGCGCTCTTGAGGCTCACAAAGCTGGCGACAAAGTCACCGTCCAGCTGATTCGTGACGGTAAAACCCTTGAGCGACAGCTAGTACTGGCAGACCCTGTCGATTAATCCCTTGGAAAGAGTGTTACGCACCTATGATTCGACTCTGTACCTTAAGCGAACTGGACGATCCAGGTAGCCGAGGCTTCAATTTACAGGGCGGTCATTTCTTTGTCGTCCGCAAGGGCGACAAAGCCTTTGCCTACCGCAACTCCTGCCCACACCTCGGCGTGCCCCTCGAATGGACCCCAGATCAGTTTCTGGACACGGAACTCGGTCTAATACAGTGCGCGACACACGGAGCCCTATTTACTCTAGACAGCGGTACCTGCGTACACGGTCCCTGTTTGGGCAGAGATCTGCTGCCAGTGACGATTACCGTTAAAGACGATGTCATTTGGCTGGTTGAATAAATTGTTCACGGCAGTATTACCGGCAGTTGACGAGACAAGGCGATTTCAGATGGACTGATGACAGCTCCATAGGCAATAACCTCAACTCCCTTATCTACCGCCTCCCGCAAAGCGTCTGCATAGCCAGGGTCAATTTCTTCTGCGACAGCGACCCTCTCAACACCTGAATGTTGAACGCAGTAGACCAATACCCCTCGAGCGCCCGCTGCGACCACACCCGCCAACTCCCTTAAGTGCTTTGCTCCGCGACTGCTTACGGCGTCGGGGAAAAGCCCCAATCCGTTATCTCCCTCTAAAGTGACACTTTTTACTTCAACGTAACAGGCAGCTGCTCCAGTTTTCGACAGCAAAAAATCAATGCGACTGCCCTCCTCTCCATACTTCACCTCTCGCCGCAGTGTGTCATACCCGCCTAGCTCACGAATGATTCCGGCCGTAATGGCCTCTTCGACCAAGGCATTGGCACGTCCAGTGTTAATCCCGGCCATAAACCCCTGCTCGGTGGTCGCAATTTCCCAAGTCTGAGGGTATTTTCTTTTGGGATTATCGGATTGTGAATACCAACACGGCGAACCGGGAACCAAACACGCTTTCATGGATCCAGTATTGGGGCAGTGAATTGTGATGGTATCTCCCTGAGATGTCTCGATATCTGTCAGGAAACGTTTGTATCGGCGCAGAAAAGTGCCTTTTTGAAAAACAGGGCTAAACTTCATTTTTAAGTTATTACGAGGTGGGAAAAGTTGGACTCAAACTTATAAAAGCAAGCAATTTGGCGAGCATTAAAGGAAAATCACGCCAAAAACAAGTATTTTGTTGACACGCTCTGCGTTTTAAGTTCAGTATCCGCGCCCGCTTTGGAGAATTATTGAAGATTCTACCAGAAATCTCGGTTTTTAATGCCGTAACGGTACTTGAAATTTTCTGGATGAGTCCCCAATTGTCACGTCCGGTAGGAAATTGCGAGGCGATTAGCGATGCCAAAACCTATGAAAGCTAACGACAATATTTCGCTCAGAGGGTTTACTCCTTATCAGGAAGAACCTGGCGAAGAGTACATGAACGACCGCCAAAAGGAGCATTTTCGTCAGCTACTGAAAAGCTGGAAAAACGAACTGATGGAGGAAGTGGACAGAACGGTTTCTCATATGAAAGACGAGGCCGCTAACTTCCCTGATCCTGCCGACCGCGCCAGCCAGGAAGAAGAGTTCAGCCTGGAACTGAGAACCCGGGACCGTGAGCGCAAGTTGATCAAAAAAATCGACAGCACCATGGAGCTGCTTGATACTGACGACTATGGATACTGCGAGACCTGTGGTGTCGAAATCGGTATCCGACGTTTGGAAGCACGCCCCACCGCGACTCAGTGCATCGACTGTAAGACCCTCGACGAAATCAAAGAGCGTCAGGTCAGCGGTTAATTTCTACACCTATTGATGTGACAGAAATCACTGAGGGCTACAGGGGCCGATTTGCGCCTTCGCCCTCAGGACGCTTACATTTCGGCTCGCTGCTGACAGCTGTTGGCAGCTATCTAGACGCCCGATCTCAAGGTGGCAAATGGCTGCTGAGAATTGAAGATCTTGACACCCCCCGAGTACAAGCCGACGCGACGACTGCGATACTTCGCACCCTGGAAAAACACCACCTGTTCTGGGATGAAGCGGTCAGCTACCAAAGTCAGCGCTTAAACCTCTACAAGGATATTCTCGAGCAGTGGTCCAACCAGCAACTGACCTTTCCCTGTAATTGCTCGCGCAAACGCCTAAAAAGCCTGCCGGACTACGACGGTCATTGCTTACAACACCCGCCACAACAACCGCCGTATTCTGTCCGCTTGCGGCGCGCCGCTATTGCAAACCAGAATAAGACGCAACTGGATGTTTTCGAAGGTGACATCACAACAGAACAGCTCGCCTGTGACGACATCATCCTGTCACGCCGCGATGGCATATTTGCCTACAACTTCGCAGTCGTTGTCGATGATCACTTTCAAGGGATAAATCATGTTATCCGCGGAAGGGATCTCATCAGCATGTCACGAATTCAAGGGCAGCTACATGAACTGCTGGGAGGACCTGCACCACAAGTTGGTCATTTACCTCTGGTCGTCGATGCCCAGGGAAGAAAATTCAGCAAGCAAAACCTCGCTCCCCCCCTGCAAGATAATCAAGCCAGCGAAAACCTGATGCTTGCCATGCGCTTACTCGGCCTACAACCACCCAGTGACGCCTTATGTACATCCCCCTCGGACATCCTCTCATGGGCGACCTCACAGTGGACCCGAAAAAGTCGAATCGCTACAGTCTGCCTCCCATCAGCAACCGTAGATTGTTAAAGGTGGGTTCGCTAAGATGAGCTTCAAACAACCGGTACATCACCCCAAACATGCTTAATCGGCGCCTTTTACTGATCGTTTCGATCATGATCTACATTTTTTCCCCGACGATCTATGCCTGGATGACCAACCCGGAAGGCAGTTGGTTCCGGCCTTATATTATTTGGGGGCTGGTCATAGCCATTACCTTTGCCTATCAGAGACGCAGTTATCGCAATGGGGATTAATTACTTTACCCTTTTTCTCGTGGTGAGCTGCTATCTCGCGATCACGGCAGCTGTCGCTCGCTATTCAGAGCGTTTGGGAGCGCCGGGACTGGTTTCCCGTTACCCCGAAGTTTTTATCTTATCCCTCGCCATATTGACCAGTGCCTGGAGCTTCTATGGCATGGTCGACCTCGCCTTTCAGTACGGTTATGGCGCGCTGGCATACTACCTAGGCGCTGGGGCGCTGTTCTTTTTCGCCCCTCTGGCTCTCGCTCCCATCGCGCAACTCGCCGTGCGGTTTAAAATTCGCAATATTGCCGATCTGATGGTGTTTCGCTTCCATAGCCAAGAGGCCGGCAGTCTCAGCACGTTATGTATGCTGCTGCTCGCGATGCCGCTAATGGCCATGCAGCTGCAGGTCATGAGCGACACCTCCTACCTTCTGTCTCTACAGAACCTGCTGGAAAACCCTGAAGTGTCCACTGCCGGAGGATCATCCCCACCCTGGATCGCTGGTTTCTACTGCATCGCTATTGGGCTGTTTGTCACGGTAATCGGCGCCCGCCGCGAGCAAAGCCAGGGACTGATTGCCGCTCTAGGCTTACAAAGTCTGGTTATGCTTGCGGCTCTGATCGCGGTCGGCATAGGTGCGGTATGGGGCATCTACGGTGGTTTTGGCGCACTGAATGAATGGTTACAGGCGCACCCGGAAAACCTTCAGATTCTGCATAACCCCACCCATGCCACGCCTCATTATTTACTCGTGCTCGTATTCGTTGGCTCCGTCGTTGGGATTCCACACATATTTTCGATTCTGGAAGATGAAGACAGAGCACGCACAACGATTTCCACATTGAGCTGGGCGTTTCCACTGATTCTGCTGGTTATGGCTCTGCCGCTCTTTCCCATACTTTGGGCGGGTCTCGCCAAGACTCTGCCATTGCCAACTCAGTATTTTACCCTTGGCGTTCCTTTGCAGCTGGATTCCACATGGATGACGCTGCTGACCTTCCTGGGTGGACTCAGTGCCGCATCGGGAACCATGGTTATCACAGCCCTGGCCATCAGCACCATGATCGTCAACCATTGGCTGTTACCTTCGACTCGCCTCAGGCGTCAGGACCTTTACCGCCGTGTCGCACTCCTGCGCACGCTGGTCATTTCCGGAATACTGCTGCTCAGCTTTATTTTCTATGAGGTGATCTACAGCCGCTTCAATCTCACCGATCTTGCCTTTATGGCATTCTCGGAGACGCTGCAATTTATGCCCGCTTTACTGGCCGTCACCTACTGGCCCAAAGCGAACAGCCGAGGCTATATTTGCGGCCTAAGTCTCGGTACAGCGGTTTGGTTACTGGGACTGATTATCCCCAGTATCGCTGGACTTGAATCGCTTTCGTTACCATTGACGAGCACAGTGTTACCCTTGGGAACACACGCCTGGGACAGTGTTACCCTGGCTGCTATCTCATTGAATCTCGGGGCGTTTATTCTCATTTCCGTGTTGACCGATACCCCCCTGGAAGAGCGTTACAGTGCCGAATTATGTGCTGAAGACGAACTCAGCCACCCGCTACGAATGATTCTCGACGTGCGCAGCGCTGAGGAATTTATTACCCAACTGGGGAAAAGCCTCGGACCGACGCTCGCTCGCCAGGAAGTGGAAAAAGCCCTATTGGAGCTGCAACTCAATTTGTCTGAACGGCGCCCCTACGCGCTGCGAAGGCTGCGCGACAAACTTGAAGCCAATCTCTCAGGCCTCGTCGGTACAGCTGTTGCCAGTGAAATTCTCGATCGGCAGCTGCCCTATCACCTGCCGGAGGATTTTAGCGATACCACAGACATCAACATGATCGAAAATCGGCTGGCACAATATCGCAGCCACCTAACGGGCCTCGCCGCCGAACTCAATAATCTTCGCCTCTATCACCGCAACACCTTAGAAGAGCTTCCACTCGCCGCCTGCTCATTGGGTCAGGCCAGTGAAATTTTACTTTGGAATACCGCGATGGAAGAGCTGACTGGCATCCCGACGGATCAAGTTGTCGGCTCTTACCTCAACAACCTACCTTCACCCTGGCGGTCACTGCTCAACAACTTTCTTGACAGCGATCAATTTCATTTGCACAAACAGCAAATTAAACTCAGCGGGAAACCCCACTGGCTCAGCCTGCACAAAGCCAACATTTATGGTCCTGTCGCCGAAATCGCCGATGGTCAAATCATACTACTGGAAGACATGACCGAAACTCAGCTGCTTGAACAAGAGCTGGTTCACAGTGAGCGATTAGCCTCGGTCGGAAGGCTGGCCGCAGGTGTTGCTCACGAAATCGGCAACCCAGTAACCGGTATAGACTGCCTGGCTCAAAACCTTCGTTACGATGCTGACGACCCGCAAGCCGTGCTCGAAACAGCAGAACAGATTCTCAGCCAGACAGCACGGGTAAGCCGCATCGTACAATCCCTGGTCAGCTTCTCCCATTCCGGAACTCTGGAACGAACACAACTGATGCCAGTCAGCGGATGGAATTGCGCTGAGGAAGCCATTCAACTTTTGTCGTTACAAAAAGACAGAAACCAGGTCAATTTTAAAAACGAAATTGCCGCTGATATACTGGTAACAGCTGATCCACAGAAATTGATACAGGTATTTATTAATCTCCTAGCTAACGCCAGAGATGCAAGCCCCTGTGACAGTGAAGTCCTTCTGAGCCATTCTGAAACCGAAGATAGCATTAACCTGCACATCATCGATGCCGGTGAAGGAATACCCAAAGCCCAACAGGACAGAGTTCTTGAACCCTTTTTTACGACGAAAGAACCCGGTAAAGGCACTGGCCTAGGCTTGGCAATGGTCTACAGTATTGTGGAAGAATTTCACGGCCACCTGCAGATCATTAGCCCTCGTCGCGGCAAAAATTATGGTACGGAGATCGTTGTCCAACTGCCCAAACACCTTGAATCTAAATCACAGGTAGTGGACACTCACACAGCAAATGACCCTGCGGGTGATCGTAACTATGAGTAAGATCCTTATTGTTGAAGACGAAGCTATCATCAGAACAGCTCTTCGCAAACTTCTCGAAAGGAATCGCTTTACCGTCAGCGAAGCCGGCTCAGTAAAAGAGGCGGTCGCCAAATATGATTTCGCGGCTTTTGATCTGATCATCAGTGATCTGCGACTCCCCGGCGCGCCCGGCACCGACCTTATCAAACTGGCCGACGCAACCCCCGTCCTGATTATGACCAGTTACGCCAGCCTGCGCTCAGCCGTAGACTCAATGCGCCTGGGAGCCGTCGACTACATCGCCAAACCTTTCGATCACGACGAGATGGTTGCCTCGGTAAAACGGGTCATTGGCAAGGCCAACGAAGCCCGCCAAAAACAGCCGAAAGCCAACAACGACGGCTCAAAACCCAATCGAATACCCGGCATGATTGGCGACAGCCCAGTCATGCAAAATCTCTATAGCAACATCCACAAAATCGCCCCAACCAGCGCTACCGTGCTGATTCTTGGGGAGACGGGAACCGGCAAAGAGCTGGTCGCGCGGGCGATTCATACAGAAAGTCCTCGCCATACACAGCCTTTGATCTGCGTAAACTGTGCAGCCATTCCCGATACCTTGATCGAATCCGAACTGTTTGGCCACGAAAAAGGCGCGTTTACCGGTGCCGCCAGTAAAAGTGAGGGCCTTGTTGCCGCCGCAGATACTGGTACCTTGTTTCTCGACGAGATCGGCGAGCTGCCTCTCGAAGCCCAAGCTCGGCTGCTTCGGGTTCTGCAAGAGGGAGAAGTTCGCCCTATCGGCTCGACAGAATCGCGCAAAGTCAATGTCAGGCTGGTTGCCGCCACCCACAGAGATTTAGCAAAGCTTTGCAGAGAAGGTAAATTTCGGGAAGATCTGTACTTCAGAATCAACGTTCTCCAACTAAATCTTCCTCCCCTGCGTGACAGAGGCAAAGACATCATTGCTCTCGCAGATACCCTCATTGATCGCTTCTGCAAAGACCTAGACAAACCGACCCTGACCCTCAGCCCCGAAGCCATTCAATCGATTACCACCTACACTTGGCCTGGCAATGTTCGCGAACTTGAAAATGCCATGCAGAGAGCTGTGATTCTTTGTGATGACGAGCATGAAATTGGTCACGAAGTGTTATCGATCGATCTCGACCTGATTGAGGTTGGGGAAGACCGCAACGACATCATCCAACAGGTCCAGCGCTCGCAGCCTCCAACCAAAGCCACCAGCATTCACAAATCACCCGAGCCCAAAGAAGATCTGTCACTTGAGGATTACTTCCAACGCTTCGTTCTTGAACATCAGGACACGATGAGCGAGACAGAGTTAGCCCACAAACTCGGCGTAAGCAGAAAATGTCTGTGGGAAAGACGCCAAAAGCTTGGCATCCCACGCAAAAAGACTGCAGCGACCAGTAAATAACGAATCCCTTAAGAAGCAGCGGTGACGATCAAATCGTCGCTCTCGCTACTCGATTCGTTGCCCGCCCCCTTTTAAATCCTCCCTCTTATTTCCCGGCGCTTTATCAAAAGCCAACGAGACATGAATGAAAACGATTTCACATATTGACCGGTACCTTCCCCGAAGAATCGTCACTGAAACAGAATTTTTTTAACTCGAATCGAAGACTGTTATCAACAATCACACTTGCCTGCAAACTACCCTAAGAAAGTGTTACCTCAACATTCAAGAGGTAACACCAAGGGAAACCATAGGTAACAGACTGAAGGGAATTTGGCATGACAAAAAGCTGACAAAAATCATAACCAATTGATATTTATCATTTTTTTAAAACTGGCACAGGCAATGCTTTATATGGGACAGAATAACAAAAACAAATAATAAAAATAAAAGACAGCTAACAATAAAAATAAATAGCTAACAAACAATAATAAAAAAGTAAAACTAATAATAAAAAACAATAAACATTGATTACTGTCCAACAATGGAAGATAAAGTTTGCTGTTGAGCAGACGGTTGCAAGCAGGGACGCAGAAAATTTTCTAAGCAGCCGATTACACCAGAAAAATAAAAACAGAATTTTTAGCGGGAGGGTCAAATGGCTCTCCCGTTTTCATTTTATAACCCAGCCAACGATAGTCCTGCCAAAATTTACCCATCAACACAGTGTCATGGTAGACTAAAGCACTAGATCGATTAACGACCCACTAATTCGCCCGACCTCAATCTCCTTCCTCTTGCTATGCTAACGACTGTACGCTCGGGCAACCAGTAATCTTTGTAACATGTTGAAGTAGCTGTTTCGCCTGCCAGTCCGCATCCCGGCAAAAATATTCTACTGGCTGATAAGTAAGAAATTATCGCCTGTAACCCCCGTTGAACATCGGAAGATCCCATTGCACAGTCATAAAATCACACCGAATAAAATCAGTAACGCCGCCGTAAAGGTTATGGACCGCCTATTGGAGGGCGGATATCAATCCTATTTGGTGGGAGGCGGTGTACGTGATCTGCTGCTGGGAGGCCATCCCAAAGATTTCGATGTGGCGACGAATGCGACTCCAGAAGAAATTCGCCAGCTTTTCCGCAATTCACGCATTATCGGTCGGCGCTTTCGAATCGTGCATGTTCGTTTTGGTCGAGAGATCATCGAAGTCACCACATTCCGGGGCAACCACGATGACGACTCCCATTCGCCGCAACGGTCAGCCCGCTCAGATGAAGGAATGCTGTTAAGAGACAACGTCTACGGCGATATCGAATCCGATGCCGAGCGCCGTGATCTGACCATCAACGCGCTTTACTACTCACATCAAGACGGCAGCATTCTCGATTTTACCGGCGGCGTTCAGGATATCGATCGTCGCAAAATCCGTATCATCGGCGATCCTCAGAGACGCTATCAGGAAGATCCTGTGCGTATGCTTAGGGTATTGCGCTTCGCGGCGAAATTGGACTTCTCAATCGCCAATACCAGCGCACGTCCTATTGAGCCCCTGGGCAGACTGCTGAACAACATTCCTCCCGCACGCCTTTTTGAAGAGTCGTTAAAACTGTTTATGCACGGTCACGCACTGGCAGTCTTTACGTTATTGCGCGATTACAATCTCCTGCGGTTCCTGTTCCCGGCGACACAGAAAGCCCTTGATGATGGCTTAGAGTTTACAGAAGGGCTGATTACCGAAGCGCTCACCAGTACAGACAACAGAATTCGCAATGATCGCGGAGCCACCCCTGCATTCATCTTTGCCGCACTGTTGTGGACATCGCTGTGCCGAGCACAGGCACAACTGGAGGCTGAAGGACTCACGAAATACCAGGCCCATCTGACCGCCTGCCAGAACATTCTGAGCGACCAGTGCAAGATAACGGCAATCCCCAAGCGACTGACGTTGGCGATGAAAGAGATATGGGATTTGCAACACCGGCTCGAGCGGCGCCAGGGCAAGCAGGCAGAAAAGAACTTCACCCACCCTCGATTCCGCGCAGCCTATGATTTTCTGTTGATGCGGGAACAGTCGGGGGAAAACCTCCAAGGGCTTGGTGCCTGGTGGACCCGTTATCAGGAAGTGGGACACAAGGAGCGCCTGCAGATGCAAGAGCAGCTATCCTCTCGCAAAGGCAAAACACGACGCCGCAGCCCACGTCGCAGTGACGACAGTGAGACCGCGCATACGGACTCATCAGGCAGCTAGCCAGTGGCAATCGCGTACATCGGGCTGGGAAGCAACCTCGGCCACCCTCGCCACCAGCTGAAACAGGCCCAGACCGCGCTGGAAAAACTGCCTGAAACCCAACTACTGGTCATGTCACCCATCTATCAGACGCCTGCGGTCGGCGGCCCTGAAGGGCAACCGGATTATCACAATGGTGTCGCCAAACTCGAAACAGGATTGCAAGCCCTCTCCCTGCTCAAAGAACTTCAGCGCATAGAACATGCCCAGCAACGTGTGAGAACCCTTCGCTGGGGGCCGAGAACCTTGGATCTCGATCTCTTACTATACGACGACAGCCGAATCGACCTTCCCGAACTGACCGTCCCCCACCCTCGCATGCAGGAACGCGCCTTTGTCTTGCTCCCGTTATACGACATCGCACCGGGACTACATCTGCCATCCGGAAATCCAATTGCAAAACTACTGGCCGAATGTAACCAAGACGGCATAATACGACTGGAGTGATTTCGCAGGAAAAGACACAGCGTTATGAGTGAAGGTAGGGACACACCATCACAGAAGCCAGCAACTCGGTACATTGCCGTGGAAGGGCCTATTGGCGTCGGCAAAACAACCCTAGCTCGACAACTGGCCAGAGCCTTAAACTACAATTTGCTGGAAGAATCAGTCGCAGACAATCCGTTTCTAACCCGCTTCTACAAAAATCCTCGCGCAGCGGCACTGCCTACACAACTCTTTTTTTTATTTCAACGCACTCAGCAATTGGAAGAGTTGCGGCAACGAGACCTCTTTACCGGCAACACCGTATCGGACTACTTAATGGATAAAGATCGCCTCTTCGCAGAGGTGGTTCTCGACCGGGATGAATTGACGATCTACGAGCAAGTGGCCTCGCGATTATCCCTAGAAGCACCCGCCCCGGATCTGGTGATTTACCTGCAGGCAACCGATGATGTGCTCAACAGCAGGATACGTTCGCGGGGAATAGACGCCGAACGCTTCATTGACTCAAACTACATCGCGACACTGAATGCCGCCTACATGAAATTTTTCCATTTTTATGCGGCCTCGCCACTTCTAATCGTCAACGCCAGCGATATCGATCTGGCCAATAACGTCACCCACATCCAACAATTAGTGCAAATGGCAACCAGCGTCACCAGCGGACGCCATTACTATAACCCGAACCCTACCTTGTAGAGCGGAATCATCTCCTGCGCCATATTATGATATAAGTGCACAGATAAACTTGTGGCTAAAAGCCTTCAATAACCGCGATTTAACAGAGAGATCTATGCCATATTCTACGGTAAAACCCGGCAGCGGACTGACAAAGCCCATCACAACCTTAACCCTGAGAAAGATGAAAGCCGAAGGGCAAAAATTCGTTACACTTGCTCTGTACGATGCCCCCATGGCCGCGATGGCCCAGCGGTGTGGCATTGAGGTACTCCTGATCGGAGACAGTCTGGGAATGACCGTGCTCGGATACGACAGTACCATTCCGGTAACAATGGAGCAGATGATTTACCACGTAGAAGCGGTAAAACGCGGCAGCGATAAAGCCTTGATTATGGGTGACTTGCCGTTTATGACATACGCAACGCCAGAAGCGGCCATGGTAAATGCGACGCGCATAATGCAAGCGGGAGCCCACATGGTGAAAATTGAAGGCGGCAGCTGGCTGGCGCCTACCGTAAGCATGCTCAGCGACCGTGGCATTCCCGTTTGCGCACACCTGGGCCTTACACCCCAGTCAGTAAACAAACTCGGCGGCTTTCGAGTTCAGGGACGCAATGATACTCAAGCAGAGCAGATTTTGTCGGACGCTTGCGCCCTTGACGATGCTGGCGCCGACGCACTGGTATTGGAATGTGTTCCCGCAGCCCTGGCAGAGCGAATTACAGAAGCGGTATCTATGCCTACCATCGGCATAGGTGCAGGTGCCGGAACTGATGCTCAGGTCTTGGTTGTAAACGACATGCTTGGGATGACGGAATCTCCGCCTAAATTTTCCAAAAACTTTCTACGTGAAGCAGACGATATCCCCGACGCCATACGCAAGTTTGCTGACGAAGTGAGGGCAGGCACCTTCCCAACTGCCGAGCAGATAATCGCTTGATCTCTTGGTTGCCGAAATCGTCACTGCCGAATTGGTAGAGATAAGGTAAAACAGACACCACGGTGATCAGATCGATTACGAGCTCGAATCTGTCCGCCGTGGTAGTCAGCAATTAACGAAACGACTTGCAACCCCAACCCCAAGTGAGACTCAGATTCTAACTCGCCTTCCTGGTAGGTTTCGGCTCTTACCGATACCAGAGGAGCGAAAATCTGCTGCTCCATTCCGACCGGCAACAAAGGCCCATCATTAGACAGGCTTAACAAGAGGCTGTCGTCATCACGCTGTAACGAGAGAGTGATTTCTGCCCCCTCAGGAGAAAAGTCGCGAGCGTTCTCCATCAACTTATCCAAGAGTTGAGCCAGTAACTCTGGAGCAGCCTGCACATTTACCCCTTCGGATTCTGGAGACACATTGATGATCAATTGCTGCCGATCCAGAATCGTTTGGTAGGCCTGACCAATTTGCTGAACAAATGTCGCCAACACCAATGGCTCACGTTCAGCCTGGGCAATAGCCACCTGCAAACGTGACGCCGAACTCATTGCATCCAGAATCCGACCTAATCTAAGCGCGCCAGCCTGTGCTCTTGATACATAAATTCGAGCGGGTTCCGGCAAAGGCTCATGCTCCAAGTTATCTAAAGAACTGTGCATTATGGCAAGTGGCGTGCGCAATTCGTGGGATAACTTGGCCGCGAGACTGCGCAGGTATTCCGTGTTGTCTGCCACACGCTGGAGAAGTGTCCGAAAATTTCGCCCTAAATCAGCCAACTCGTCATCCATAGGGCTCGCAAAATTCCCGATGACGATGTTCCCGTGGTCGTCCAATGCCTTGGACGTATTTTGACTGAGACGGCGAATTCGAAGCGTCAACCAGCTTGCATAGACAAGTAAAATCAAACCACTGAGCAGCGTCGACATCAGGGAATAGCGCAGCAGCCTTCCAGCCGCACTGTAACTGAGAGCATCCAAAAGACTGCTGTTTTGCTCCGCGAACAAAACGCCAATAGGCTCACGATTTTCTGGAGACGACGCACCATCGGTTAGAGGCCGTTCGCTGAAGACAGGCACGGCAACCCGCCCCAGCAATTGTTGACCTTGTCGAAACCAGGCACTTACAGATTCCCCATTTGCCAGGCTCGTCGAAATGATCTCTGCCTGCGCACGGGCATTCGCACTCGCCAGTGTTCGCTCGGGAAATCGGCGATTCCCGAGGGCCCAGCCCCAAAATGCCTGCACCCATGGATGCATCTTTGCCGGCAAGTTGGCCACATCGGAAAGATCCCCAGTGCTCGCCAACAACCACCCATTCCGACTAAACAGGGAAAACTGGAGATCGGGACGCCCAAACGGTGTCAACGCCTCGGTCAGCAAGCTGCTGTAACCTGCCGTCGCAGGTGGCGACGATTTGCTGGTGATATTACCGAGCCAGACGGATCTCCCATTGGCCGAGGAATCTACATAAGCGATGCCAATGTGTGGCTGAGACAAAGGATCTTCTAATTCAGGCAGAAGACTCAACGGCATCGCCAGCTCCAACTGAAATCCCGCCAGGGTTTGCTGCCACACACCGCGAATACGATGTTCAATGACCCCATGAGGGTAACCGGCATCAATATAGGCGCTCACCTCTCCCGGCGCACCACTGCGAAAAACATAGTCGGTAAAGCGTCCCTCTTTACCCCCGAACCGCAATCGCACATGATCGCCGTTGACCAGTTCTGGCCGGGATGGATCAAAATACGTGATGCGACTGTCGCGAACCCGCAAAAACACTAATAGCCTCTGCTGATCTTCCGCAATCTGTATATCCATTTTTAAAGGGAGGCTGCGATCACCTTCAGCTTTCGTAGGAACGGTTTTTTGGGTGGACTCGTATCCTTTTTCATCGAGCTCGATCGCCCCTGTTCCCTGAGTGAAATCGTGTTTTTCTTCGGCGACAGGACCATTAATATCGGCAATAAGTGCATCGGTATTGGAAAAAGGTATCGGTCGCTGGAAATGCTGTTCGGGCAACTCGAGCTGGCGCCAATCATCGGCATACCCATCGAGCAAAAAGGGATAGTGAAATGGGTTGAGGTACAGCTGTCGATCGGCATATTCTCGCCAGCCAGGTTCTGCCAAGCGAGCCTCCAGTAATGCATCCGCCCCCAGGCGCTTACTCGCGGCTTCCGTCGCCGTCTTTAACGCTTGAATGTGGCCAATACGCAGTAACCTGGCAGTTTCTTGAATGTACTGATAACCCGCCCACGGCAACAGCAAGCTAAGCGTGCTGACCAGCAACAGTTGGTGTTTTAACCGCACATGCCACCTCGCCGGTGCCGTCCGGCGAAACCATCAATCCGAGCTTTCAGCACTGTGGGCGACCCACCGGTAGCCCATGGCGTAGACGGTTTCTATTCCGTTAAAATCAGGATCGACGGCGAGAAATTTTCGGCGAATCCGCTTGATATGAGAAGTGATGGTGTTGTCATCGAGAACAACATTGGCGGCATCCATCAGTTGCTGACGGTTGCGAACATGTCCGGGGTGGCGAGCCAGCGACTGCAAAATCCACAACTCAGTGACCGTAAGATTCAGCAATTCACCCCGCCACTGCACTCGCATGCGATCCATATCCAGGATCAACGCACCACGCACGAGCGTCCCCGCATCGTCCTCGCTGACCTCGGCCGCGATATCCGAGCGCCGAAACAATGCAAGAATTCGGGCGACCAGTTGTGACTGACTCACATTTTTACTGAGATAATCGTCCGCGCCGAGGCGCAAGCCCGAAACAATATCCAGCTCACTGTCACGCGCGGTCAAAAAAATGATGGGAAGCTGAGCAGAACGGGCACGCAAATCCCGGCACAAATGATAGCCCCCTTCGACTTCGTCTCTCAGACCAACATCAATAATGACCAGGTCAGGAAGACGACTGGAAAAGGCGTCACTGGCACTTTGCCGGTCACCGTATATATCGACCTTGAAACCGATCCGCACCAACGCATCTCGGTAATTTGCGGCAATAGCGTACTCGTCTTCAACGATGGCTATGGATCGAGCCATAGGCGAAGCATTCTCTCTAACGTTAACAATACCGCTATTTTAGGAGATTTCCGGCAGAAAAATAGCCCTTGCCACATTTCAGCAGAATCGATCAGATTCTCTTACTCAAGACGCTGATGGAGCCGTACTTTCGGAACGGTTGAGCTTTGGCAGGCGAGCTTCTATCCAGTCGTCAACGTCCTTAAAAATTTGCTCACGATCCTCATCACTGAACAGATCATGATAATGGCCGGGGTATAATTTGAGGGTTTTATCGCTCGCAGCAAGACGATCGTGGTAAGCCTTAGTCCCCTCGGGGCTGGCAACACTGTCATCGCTGCCATGTAACAACAACATGGGCAACCGGATAGTGCCCGCACCAGTACGGGTGGTTTTAATCGCCCCCAGCATTTCAACCATCGTACGAGCCGGGATCTTGCCCGTGTAGACCAGAGGATCACTGGCGTAGGCCTGAACCGCATCAGGATTGCGGCTGACTGAACTCGGATCCAATTGCAAAACGCCCACTTTGGGTAACACAGTAGCAAAGGAGCAAATGACCGCCTTCTGTGCGATGTTGGGGTTAGTCCCAAGCGCAAAGGTCGGACCTGAGAGCACACACCCCACCAATTTATGCTGGTGAAACATCAGATAATTCGCAGCGACAAGGCCGCCTAAGGAGTGACCGAGAAGCACGACAGGAATCGCGCCATATTCACCGGCAACCCTCTGGCGAAAAAGCTCAAGGGTATCGACCAATTGCCGAAAATGATTAACGTAACAGCGCTCTCCAGCGGAACTGCCATGGCCGACCTGATCCAGTGCCGCCACTGCAAATTTACGCGCGACAAAATACTCTGCCATCGACTGGTAGCGACCGCCATGCTCACCAAGACCATGGACGATTAATAACAGAGCGCGAGGCTGCTGAGCAGGCTCCCAAGTTCGGTAGAAAATCCGGTTGCCATCACTACCGGACAGGGTTCCTTCGTTATACTTCACTTTTGCCATTCCCGTGCTGCCTGTCGTCCTTTCCGTGTGCCGGAAATCGCGGATTGTAACTCGCCATAAATGCTTTTACGCGCACTGCGATACCCAAGACGCCTTTGGCCCTTCGCAGACCCGCATTCATCCCTCGCCGCCCATGGCAACTTATAGTAAATCGGCACCAATGCAACGATAGCGACCATAGATCGTAGACTGCCAAACTTTACTGCTTGAGAGCAGAATCTGCGACAAAAGGATTAAATTTGCGCTCATTGCCAATGGTCGACAAAGGGCCATGGCCTGGTATGAATCGCACATCATCCCCCAGAGGCCATAGCTGAGACTGTATAGAATCAATCAGCGTCTGATGATCTCCTCGCGGAAAGTCCGTACGTCCAATCGCCCCCTGAAACAATACATCACCGACAATCAGCACCTGACTGGCTCGGAGGTAAAAAACCACATGTCCTGGCGTGTGCCCCGGACAATGGCGAACCTCTAAGACCTCATTTCCGACAGAGATTTCATCACCCTGCTCGAGCCATTGGTCTGGCTCAAAACTCTCTGCTGGCGGAAATTGCAGCATTTTGGCTTGCTGCGGGAGTTGCTCAATCCAGAACTTGTCTTCTTTTTGCGGCCCAACGACTGGCAATCGTAATTTCGATGCCAGCACAGCAACACCGCCGACATGGTCCAGATGTCCATGTGTAATAAGAATCTTCTCCAGGTGAATACCGTTGTCGGCGATCGCTTGCTCGATACGCTCCAGGTCACCGCCTGGGTCAACCACCGCGCCTTTCATTGTCTCCTCACACCACATCAGCGTGGAATTCTGCTGATAAGACGTCACCGGAATCACCTGAAATTTCATGAATTTACCTTAATCACAAACCACTTTTGTACGCAATCGCGTATACATCTTCGGGCAGAGAATAGCATGCCGATTAGCAAGTCGTCAGGGCCCAAGCCAATGGAAGCCCAGCTGCAACAGTAGCAGCAAGGCCACAAGAGGCAAAACCCAGCGACTCATGGCATCAATTTTCTGACTGGGCTCGCGCGGCGCCCATTTCTGCAATGCAGCAACGGTGATCGCCAGCGCCACAAAAAGTAAGAGTAAAATTTTGAGTAACACCATAGAATTTTGGCACCTGCAGTCATCAGTGGATCTGCTTTTTCTATACGGAGAAGATGGTACACTGGAGTTGCAGTCGTGCAACTGTCACCTTGAAAGAATCAAACCAAAAAGGATGTGATTTATGAAAATTTTGAAGACCACCGCTCCTCTGGCGCTTCTCGTTTTGGTCGGAGCACTTGCCGGCTGTAGCGATGACGGCAGCTCCGAAGTCGAAGAAGCACAGCAAGAAGGCAGTGAAATGATGCAGGATGCCGAAGAAGGCACCGAAAGTATGATGGACCAGGCAGGTGACATGGCAGACGATGCGATGGACAAAGCCGGAGAAATGGCAGACGACGCTGGCAATGCGATCGAAGGCGCTTGGGATGACACCAAAGACGCCGTGAGTGACGCCGCAGATTCCACCGAAGATGCGATGGACGATGCAGCTGACGAAGCAGAAGAAGCGGGCGACGATGCGATGGACGCCGGCGAAGACGCCATGGATGATGCAGAAGACAAAATGCACGATATGAGCCACTAAGTTATTTCTGCTCTATCCTGTGGTCACCGAGCCTCGGCCGGTGACCATGCAGCGCCAGCATACTGCAGGGCGAATGCTGAAAACACGATATCAATAAGCGAATAGAAGCAACCGACAACATTGAGACCTAACTCTCAGGCCTATAAAAGGTCACATCAGAGGAATATCACCGTCTCGTGCAACCTCTTCCCATACCTTCAACATATCTGCACTGAACAAATAGAAGACAACGCTAACGTCAGTATGATCGTTCAGAAAATTTGCCACCGTGCGCAAAGCAATACTGGCCGCCTCGTTCCACGGATACGCATATACCCCGCAAGAAATCGCAGGAAAGGCGATGCACTGACATCCGTTTTCAAGTGCCAGAGCCAAGCTCGACTCATAAGCCGACGCCAATAACGTCTCAGGATCTTGGTCGATACCGTATCGAGGACCAACCGTGTGAATAACGTAGTCTACCGCCAAGCGATACGCTGGTGTGATTCGCGCTTCACCGACGGGGCAACGCTCACCGCTGAGCTCGGGTAACTGACGGCAGCATGCCAGCAATTCAGGTCCGGCAGCACGGTGAATTGCACCATCAACGCCACCCCCTCCCAGCAAAGAGCTGTTCGCAGCATTGACGATTGCATCTCCCGTTGCCGTGGTGATATCCCCTTGTAGAATCTGTAATCTACCCATCACCACACCACTCCCAGATCAGTAATTCATCGATAAATCGACGAGAAACGACTCACCCTGTCGAGGAAACCCAAACGAATTTAACAAGTAACCCACTTCTCCTGCGGCAGGCCCTCTCGGCGACAAACGACCCTTTAACGACCACGATGACTCACCGTATCCCGCTTGAACCTCTACACCTATGGGGCCGTCCGTATCAAAAACATCGACAACAATATTGCCGGGCTCAGGCGTCGACACTTGCGCCGTATAACTCCCGAGCAAAAAGGAATCCGCTCCCTGAGAAAGACGTGCAGTCGTCCAATCGACTTGGCCTGTCGCCGAAATCAAAGCGTCTTGGCGTAAACGCATTTCAGAAAAGCTGCCGTCGATCATTCCATCCAATTCAACCGGCAGACTCGACACGCCGGCAATAACCGCCGCAGGAAAGCGAGCTTTGGTATCCGTTAGGGTCAACTCCCCAGAGGGATCAATACAAAATATCGAGTCTGCTTGCTGCTGATTTAGACGCGAGGAAAGCGTACCGCACATTTGCATTCTTAACAGCGAGCTGGGTTCAAGTGCCCAAGTGACTTTGCCGAGCAGCAAGCGACGGCCTTCTATGGCTGCAGTCACATCTTCTGCGCTTCCCGACCACAGTGTTCCCTTCTCACCGTAGATTTCCCACCCCGGAAGAGCCTGCTCCGCTACCGATGCCAACCAGCTGGCGGGAACCCTGGCCGCTAAAATAACAACAAGAACAAGGAATCCAATGAAAAACCATAGCGGGCGCAATCAACTTACCTCAAGTTCAGAGCTAATTTTCTCTGGGTTAACGAGCGTTAACCCACCTGACGCAGTTGTACATTAGCAATAATTCGACCTTCCTGCTCACCACTTACAATGGAAAGGTTAACGATTTGGACGCCTTGCTCCACTTCCATATCGTAGAGCCAATGGAGAAAGCTCGAATAGTCGACATTTTGAACACGTAAGCGCACGTCGCCATTCGCACCAGACTGAAGCCCCTGAATGGCAATACTGTTGCGGCGCAGAGACGCATCGACTCTTTGTGCCAAACTGCTGTCATCCACCGAAGTGGTTGGCGCGGCTGAATCCAAAGATTTCACCTGTTCAGCGAGACGGCGTACACGCAGAAAACTCTCTTCCATGGCACTGAGCTGCAAGCGCTCTTGCTCGACCGCCTGTCCTGAAGGCTTGATAACGACCAGCCAGCTTAGATACCCCAATAGCACAATCGACAGTAGCAGGATCATCATTTGATCACGCTGACTGCGCTTCAAAAACTGTTCACGAACACCAGACAACATATCCCAACCCCTCTCTTAATTTCTGGTCAACAGAAGTTTCGCCTGGTGGCGATTCTGAGTGGTGGTAGAACTCATCAGCTCTGCGTTCAAACCATGCTCATTTAACCGCGAACGCAGATTCTCAACATCAGACAGATTATTCGCTTCTACATTTAGCCGGATCTCTTTGCGACCATCTTGATAAGTCATGGAGGTGATGCGGGTTCCAGCCAATTCGCCCACCACCGGAGCGACCGCAGCCATCATTGGCACAAACTGGCTCGCTTCGCCACCGCCACTGGCACCGACTTTCTGCTGAAGCTGACGCTCAGGATCAACCATTGCGCCTTGAGGTACGGCTTCGCGAAACGTCGCCTCGATACGCTGAGCCACGCTGGCTTTTTGGCTATCGATCCGCCAGATATCGACCGCATTCACGCCAACATAAACCACCAGAGTGACCGCAGCTAACACCAGTGCAGGTCTCCACACTTGCCACCAATCAGAAAACGGCAGCAGTTTGGCAAAACGTCCTGTGGCCAGATCCTGAGCACGCTGAAAGTCATCAGTCGCAGGGGCAAATCCTTGCTTTTCAAATTCCCGAGTCTGAGTCTGTAACGCCTGAGGAAGAAGGTTTTCCAAAGACTTCAGTCGCTCTTCATCCGCAGCAACGAGGGTCAAGCCCGAAGGCGCCGTGCGGCCTTCTGCCAGCTCTCTGCCACAAATTTTTTCAATTACCAGCGCCGCCATATCCTGATCTACGGCATAACCTGCCCCTGGCTGCTGTCGAATCCAAAGACTGTCTTCCAACTGCAACCGCCAGTGATCGTCTTCGGGATCTGGGACGAGATCTACATCCCGCCAACAGTGACTTGGAAAGATACCGATATCCGCCAGCGCCGAGTAATGATCCTCGAGCCAATCCCTATCCAACCAGTAGACATTAATGCGATAGCGACCGGTTTCCGTGTCTCGCTGCGGCGCAGAGTAAACAAAATGCAAAGCGTCGGGACTGGTCGCCAACTCTTCTTCCAACTGGAAGGGAACCAGCTCGGCCATGTGACGCAGTTCGCTACGAGCCATTTCGACTTGAGTTGCCCCCACGCGCTGCCCTGGTAGAATCACGGCGGCTTCGTCATAGGTCAACGTTTTATGATGAGCGTCGAGAGCCTCCCGATCAGCACAAAAAGTCCACTCGCGGAAGTGAGGGTCAGGCAACAGGGCACAGCGATAGCTGGTGCCGCCCTCATCATCTTCCAACAATCGAATTAAAAAAAGTTTATTCACGGTCTAGCCTCAAATTCAGCATCGGCACGCACGCCAAGACTGCCAGTTCAATTACCACTGCGCTGTAACACCACAATTCCATTGGTCGATCGTTGCAGTAATGCCTCTCGGCTGCGGCGCTGATCGTTAATAGTTACTTCCGCGGTGACGGTAAAATAGTCCGTAGCCACGTCAATTCCAGCGACAGATTCCGCGTCTTCGCCAAACACTGAAACTGCCTCACTGGTTTCCAAAAACGTATCAACCTTTTCAAAGCCGGTTCCTTCCAGCTCCATTCGCGATATTCGCGCAACATCAAGAGTCGCGGCATCATCTTCACTCAGCGGTGTTAACACAGTCGGCAGGCCAATCACCCTTAACAATTGCGCCGGCATGGTATTCAAATTCAAATGCCGACTGCCCTCTGAAGGTAGCGCAACCAACCATGGCGAGATCAGCTCGTAGAGCTCCGGCGTGACATTGCGCACCATTAACAGCTCACTGACGCTATAAAATTGCTGATTTGCCGGCTGATACGGCACCTCTTCCTGTTGATAGAAGTAGGTTTCGGCACCACCACTTCCCGACACGTCAGAATCTGCATCCATCCAGTCCACCACGGCCTGCAAAATTTCAATGGCCTGACTGGTATCGATCGGCTGCTCCTCCTCAAAAGACTGTAGCAGACGAATAAATTGTCGTTGAGGCTCCGTGAAGGACCTCGCTAGTTCTTCGCCGGTTTTACCGTCGATGTCATCAATTTCACCGTCGAGGGTATTTAAATCGAGCAACCTCTGAGCGTCGGTAATACCCGCCTTCAACCAACCGCCATCAATAGCAAACGGTGCCATATCCTGAGCCCATTGTTCACTCAGGTCGTCCGTATCACTGTTTTCGTCATCTTCTGATAACAGCATAATGGCGAGACTCTCTGCGCCATCCATATACGCAGATGCCTGGCTACCATACCAACGGTTTTCAACCTTGGCCAAATGCAGGTTAAACCAGAACGACAAATTGACCGCTAGCCCCGTGACCACGGCCACAATTAGCAGTGCGATGATAAGAACCACACCACGTTGCTGTTTTTCCGACGTAGCGCCACGCATTAGTAGTCCAGCTCGTCGTCAAAGGATTCGTCGTTTGACTCATCGAAGGCTTCATCGCCCAGATCTTCACCGGTATCCGAATCATCCGTACTGTCACTGTCAGTATCGCCCGTTTCGTCGCCACTGCCGTCATCATTTTCAAGCTCGTCCGGCTCACCCGTCGTAAGCAGAAACAGTCGCTCGATCTCACCAAACTCTTGTAAAGTTAAAGTGACTTTAATCGCTCTCGGCAGCGCCGCCTCACTACTAGACTGAGAAGAGTCATAGGTTGGCCAAGACTCCTCCCAATTACTGTCTTCAATCTCTGTGGCAGCAGAAGGCAAAAACTGCAATTCAATGTCTTCTACATCCTCGAGCAATTTACGCCTCTGCATACGCTCATACAGACTATCCTGCTCATCACGCTCGGCCCAACTGAAACGATATAAAGTGCCATCCTGCAGCTGATAACCAACGCCTTGCAGCTCACTCCGTTTTTGCAGCAGAGGATTTTCCCAGCCACTACGGGTAAAGCGCAAAAACATACTTTCACTGGCAAAATAAAAACTGCCAGAGACAACCGAACCGGCGCCTTCGAAAATCTTCGGTAAATCGCTCTCTGTACCCTGTCCGGTTAAAGACTGCCGCGGAATGGCATGACGCAAATCCTGCTGCATAAACAACCAGGTCCGATCCAGCGCCTGCAAAGATTCCGTTGACTCTCGCACGCGAATACCAGCAGTGGATGCCGCCGACAACGACTGATACGCCAGTAGAGCAACCAATGCCGAAAGAGCAATGGCCACCAGCACTTCGACCAGTGTAAAACCCTGATTATTCTTCTTCGGGAGCATCGATAAATCCCGACAATGTAATCAGAGAACTCTGGTCTTCGCGACTAACCGTTATGTCATAACGCAAAAAACCCGGCACAGCGGTGGTTGACGTTTCCACTTGCCAATGCCATTCCTGCCCCGCCATCTCGGTCTCACCATTTTCTTTGCCGTCGAGTAAGCTATCAGTGACCTGTCGCTCCAATTGCAACTCAGCCAACTGATTTTCAGCGACCCACTCCGCAACGACCTTTTCACGCAAGATCGACACGCCATCGATTTGTCCCATGACCTGCGACAGCAGCGCTGGCAACGCAACAGCGACCACAAACAGCGCAACCAGCACTTCAACCAGCGTAAAGCCTCTCTGCGACTCGACCTTTATCCGGCTCACAAAATATCATCCAGTTTGGGATCGTCCTGATCGTAAACCACTAACTGAGAATCTTCGTCCAAAGTCACCCAGCGCCGTAAGGCCTCGTCACTGTCGGTATCCAGTGGTTCAAATTCAAGTATGAAGGGCGTCAATTCGCCACTGCTGTAGATAGCGATTAACGGCTTGGAATCTCCGGTTTTTGCGGCGACTTTGTATAAGTCCACAGGCTGGTCTTCAACAGTTGCCACAAGCCCCAACCAATCGGGCAACTCATGTTCTTGCAGAACATCAGATTCTAGTGGCTCCCATTCGTTGTCCCGATAACGCATCCAACCGTACCGCCAGACACCGTTGGTCGCGGGCGGCGTAATGTAAAGCCCCAGAGCCTCACCACTGAAAACCGCAGTATCCGCCGCGAATCGCAAGGTTTCCAGTAACTCGTCTACTTCCTGCTCAACTTGCTGCTCAGGATCATTCAAGTTCATAGAAAGCGAGACAAAGCTCACGCCGATCCCGATCACCAAAAGTACAACCAGAATTTCGATTAACGTGAACCCTGCACTGCAACGGCGCGGAACAGCCTGGGGCTTATGTACGCTCATCACGCCAGCAACCTGCCGATTAAATACCGGTGATTACTGATCTTCTGAGTCAGGCGTATCCCAGTTGGTCAGGTCAGCATTCTGTCCTTCACCACCGCGGACACCGTCAGCGCCAAGCGTATAGAGATCGTAGTCTTTGCCACTTTCACCTGGCGCGAGGAAGAGATATTTACGTCCCCAGGGGTCGATCGGCAGGGATTCCAGGTAACCACTGTCGCGATATTTCGTTGGCACCGGCTCAATTGATGGTTTGGAAACCAAGGCATCCAACCCTTGTTCGCTGGTTGGGTAGGTGAAATTGTCCAACCGGTATAATTTCAGTGCAGTCTCGATGGATTTAAAATCAGCACGGGCCTTCTGAATACGCGCGTCATCGGAACGATCCAAAACGTTGGGCGCAACGATACTAATGAGCAGCCCCATGATGACCAGGACCACAAGAATCTCAATCAAACTAAAACCACCCTGGCGCGCCAGAGCCTGTTGAGACAGCTTACTGTTATGTGTTGCCATAATTCTTTGTTCTCTCACTATTGGGTAATCGGCATTTTAACCTTGCCGCCACCAATTATAACGCCGGACTCGAGTATCGGGCTGCCGACAATCTCCCTGCCCCATTAAATCAGCGTGTTCATTTTAAAGATCGGCAGCAGAATGGCGAGCACGATCAAGGTCACAATGCCGCCAAGAAAAACCACCGTTAGCGGTTCCATAATGCCCAGGGCTGTCGATATCATCAGCTCCAGTTCACGCTGTTGATTGCGCGCCGCATATTCCAACTGCTCTGCCAATGCCCCGTTTGTTTCACCGCTGGCGACCATCTGTACCAACAGCGGAGGAAACAAATCGGTTTGCGCCAAGGCACGGCTAAGGCTGGAACCCTCCTGCACCGCGACCGCCGCTTCGGTTGCCGCATCCTGAATGACGCGATTGGACAAAACCTGGGCCGCAATGCGCAGCGCCTCAAGCAGAGGAACACCACTTTTAACCAATAAACCCAAGGTGGCAGCAAATCGAGTGGAGTTGGACTCAATGATTAACCCGCGACACATGGGCAGTTTTAGCAAGAACCGATGCCAGGTTAGCTGATGCTTGGGATTTTTTAATATCGCGCGAAAACCTGCAAAAAACGCGATGACACCGATCACCGTATACAGTCCATAATTGACAGCAAAGTGGCTTAATGTAATCAGTGCACTGGTCAATGGCGGCAGAGCGGCTTCGCTGTGCTCGAAAATTCCAGTAATTTTGGGGACAACGAACGTCATCAACAGCCCGATGACACCAACGCTCACCAACAACAGAACGATCGGGTAGATCATCGCCATTCGTAACCGTTGTCGAGCAAAATGGCTGGATTCTGTGTACTCTGCCAGTTGCTCCATGACGGGGCCGAGATACCCGGCGGCCTCTCCGGCGCGAATCAACGCCCGGTACATATCATCAAAAGAATTGCGGTTTTCGGTCAGGGCCTGAGCAAGGGACATCCCTTCGACTACCCGCGCGCGCACCTGCAACAAAATTTCTTTAACGTGGGCTTTGCGATGCTGACGTGCTGCTGCTTTCAAGCACTCATCCAAGGGCAACCCCGAAGCGATCAAAGAAGCCAACTGACGAGTAACCAGAGTACGCTCGCGATGATTAAGCGTTTTGGCAAAGCTGAGCTTGAAACCTGACGACTTACCCGAGTCATTGCTGGAAACTCGCTCACCGGACGTTGGCTTGACCGCCAGTACTTTGAGGCGCTTGGCTCGAAGCTGCGTTCGAACCTGACGCTCGGAGTCACCTTCGATAACACCTTTGACGACCCGGCCACCTTCATTCAGCGCCCGGTAGCTGAATGCACTCACAATATGGATTCCATAAACTAGCGCGACATCTGGGTCACGCGGACCACCTCTTCCACACTGGTATCACCAGCGAGAACCCGGCGCAGACCGTCTTCCTCTAAGGAAGGGCAGTTTTTACGCGCCTCAGCCAGCAATTTCTGCTCACCGGCGTTGTCGTGAATTAACTGACGCATGGCGTCATTAATGTTGATCATCTCGTAGACGCCGAGACGACCGCGATAACCACTGTGATTACAATGACTACAGCCTTGGGGCACACCTACCTGGCAGTCCGCTGGCAAGTCCATCATTTTACGGTGCAGCTCTGTGGGTGCCTGCATGGTTTTACATTCGGGGCATAGCCGCCGAACCAAACGCTGCGCCAGCACCCCCACAAGACTTGAAGATAACAGGAAGGACTCAACCCCCATATCCAGCAGCCGCGTCACTGCGCCAATCGCGGTATTGGTATGCAAGGTAGACAGCACCAAGTGACCTGTCAGAGATGCCTGCACGGCGATCGAGGCAGTTTCCCCATCTCGGATCTCCCCCACCATCACCACGTCAGGATCCTGTCGCAAAATGGCGCGCAGACCACGGGCAAACGTCATATCCACTTTCGCGTTGACCTGGGTCTGGCCGACACCAGCCAGTAAGTATTCGATCGGATCTTCGATCGTCAGGATGTTCCGTTTGCGGTCATTAATATGACTCAGACCCGCGTATAGGGTCGTCGTTTTACCGGAGCCTGTCGGCCCCGTCACAAGAATAATACCGTGAGGCCGCTGCAGACCGCCTATCAGTCCGTCATTGACCTGTTGAGGCATACCCAGCTGAGTGACAGAAAGCTGGCCTGCTTGCTTATCCAGCAAACGCAACACCACTCGCTCACCATACGCGGAAGGAATGGTCGACATACGCACATCAACCGCGTGCCCTGCCAACCTGACCGTAATCCGGCCATCCTGGGGCAGACGTTTTTCCGCGATATCCAGCCGCGCCATAACCTTAAGTCGCGACACCAGTACCGCAGCCAGCGCCGGTTTAGGGGAGAGCACCTCACTGAGAACACCGTCGACCCGAAAGCGAACCGCCACACGATCCTCGCAAGGCTCTATGTGAACATCTGACGCCTGATCCTGAACTGCGCGCGACAGCACAGCGTTGATCAGTCGAATCACCGGCGCATCGGCACCATCCGCCATGATGTCGCCTTCTTCCGGCAGCTCATCCACGAGACGGGAAAGGTCTTCCGCATCCAACTCATCCGCAGCCTGACGAGCCGCATCATCACCCATCTGAAAGTGCTGAGAAAGACGCCGACGGAAGTCTTCTTCGTTAACTTCCACCAAGGCAAAACGGCGCGCCAACATCCGGCGCAGCTCCATCAGTACCTCAACGGTAATCTTAGGGGTGTGATACAAAGTATCTTCCTGTAACAGCACCTCATGGCGAGAACAATAACCAAAAGTCAGTCGCGCTGCCGCGGGTAAAGACTCTTCATCCGGCGGCAAGGCATCCTCATCCGGCTGACCATCCAAGCCAGCGACTGGCGCCTCGCTCAAAGGGTCTTCAGCGACCAATGCATTACTCTTCATCGGTTCCATCTTCAGTCTCCTTCGGAGTGTATGGCGACGGGGAACCACCAACCGGAGCACCAGAAGGATTGCTCACCGTTTCCTTCCACTCTGGCAGGATAGGAAATTCTTTGCCCCGAATAGTGATCGCGTCAGTATCATACTTGGCACTCTGCTGTTCGCGAATGTACTTGTACTTCTCGCCAGTTGCACCGGCGAGCTTTTCATCATCACGAATAACACTGGCGCGCAGGAATACCATCAGGTTGGTTTTAGTCACACCGCTGCTCTCCGAGCGGAATAGGTGCCCTAAAACCGGGATGCTGCCCAACAATGGCACTCTCTGCTCGTATGTCTGAACCTCATCAGACATCAAACCACCCAAGACCACCGTGGCCCCATCTTTGGCAAGAATCTGCGTGGTAATTTTGCGCTCATTGGTAATAATGTCAGACGCATCAACCGACGCAGAATTACTCAAGCTGGAAACTTCTTGCTCGATTTCGAGAACAATGGAATCCCCTTCGTTAACATGAGGGGTAACCTTTAATGTAATACCCACATTTTCCCGCTCAATGGTCTGGAAGGGGTTGGAAACTGACGATGAATCACCGGTAGATGTGTATGAACCCGTCACAAACGGCACTTCTTGACCGACAGTAATAGTCGCTTCGTTATTGTCCATGGTGAGAATGTTTGGCGTCGACAGGATATTGGCGCCAGACTCATCCTGCAAAGCATTAATAATCGCGAGGAAGTCCGTACCACTGCTACCAGCAACACCTAGCACTTGCCCAGCCGTAGAGCCAAGCGCAGAAACCAGATCGCTGCTGTCGCCATCTTCATCCAACAGAGCCGATGCGCTGCCAGTAATCAGATCCTCTCTACCACTATTGATAGAACTACCAAAACCGTTATCCCCATCGACAAACAACCATTGCACACCCAGCTCCTTACCGGAGATATCTGAGATATCAACAATAATCGCCTCAACCAAGACCTGAGCCCTGCGAATATCCAGCTGATCGATCACAGTCATCAGAGACTGTTGAGTCTCCAGGTCGGCGGTAATCAACAGTGAGTTGGTGTCTTCGTCGGCTTCGACAGAGGCTTTATCAGACGTCGCCGATTCATTACCTTTCAGCTTGGACATACTCTGCAGAACATTCTGCAACACCTTAGCCATTTTCTCAGCGCGGGCGTATTCGAGATAAACCACCTGAATTTCGCCGCCTTTTTGGCCTGGCTTATCCAGACGGCCGATCAGCTCACGAATTGCAGCACGCTGGCCGTCATCGCCGCTAACCAAAACACCGTTCGAGCGGCTGTCAGCAATGATCTTCACCTCAGCAGTGTCACCGCCGCCGCCAGCATTGCCAGACGCTCTAAGCTTGGTCAGAACTTCCACCATTTTGTCAGCCTGGGCATATTGCAGTTGCACAAGTTCGGTCGAAAACGGCCGGTCGATATGATCGACAATAAGCTGTAAGCGCTCAATATTCTGGGGCGTGTCTGTAATAATGATCGCGTTCGCAGGTCCGTAGGCCGCCACGTGAGCATGCTGAGGTGCCAGCGGTCGAATAACCGGAATCAACTTGGACGCATCGATATTTTCCAGCTTGATGACACGAGTGACTTGCGCCTCTTCGGTTTTCTCATTTGCCTCAAGAAATTGTGTCGGCGTTGTACGTGCATTTTTAACGGGAATAATTCGCACGATGTCGCCCACATCCACCGCGGTAAAACCGTGGATATCCAAAACCGCCAGGAACAGGTTATAAACCTGCACGCGATTGAGCGGCTCTTTGGAGATAATCTCTACCCGACCATTAACCCTTGGATCAATCACCATGGTTTTGTCGGTGACGTCGCCCACCCATTGAATAACCTGTTTGATGTCCGCATCGCGGAACTGCACATTCCAGGTCTCTTCCTGGGACATCACGGGTCCGGCCAGCATCAACGTAAGGATCCCCGCCGAAAGCGGCCGAGCAAAGTTCTTGGAGAGTAGTTTCTTAACCATTATTCAACACTTATCGTAAGGGACAGGGTACGGTCACCACGGGTAATATCCAGATTGGCCGTATCGATAGTTTGTAGTTCACGCATGGCATCCAGCGTGCTCTGAGGATTATCCAAAGGCATGCCGTTTACTGCAGTAATAATGTCACCGGGCTGAAAACCCAGCTTTTTGAACAACTCAGGTTGGGGACCAGGGGCCACACGATAGCCTTGTAAAACGCCATCGGCCCTTGCAGGAGAAAACCTAAGAACTTCAGAAATGGCATCAAAGCCCACCGTCTGAATATCGCTAAGGAGATCGTCGACCTCATCCTGAGAAACGCCACGTTGCATACGGCTGATCGGTGGCGAAGCCGAATTACGGGTCGCCAGCGGTTCCGCATCCACATCAAACAGCCACAGGCGTTCGAAGCGTCCATTGTTATCCAAAATGACCCGGTCGGTCATGACTTCGACCAGCTTTACGCGACTACTGACGTCCAGCTGATCACCAACCTGGTAAAATTTCTGGGAGGCGGCCTGTGCAATAATGGCACCGCCTTCACCCTTGCGTCCATCATACATCACACCTTTCAATGTTAACTGTAATTTTGTATCGACCGCCCGGGAATCCATATCGTCTTCGAGCTCTTCCAGCGCCCCATCGGCGTCGGCATCAGCACTGCCTTCACCAAAGAGCTTGATCGACTCGAGTGAGGCGATGTCAATCGTACCGCCGCCACCGCCGGTGGCCACGACTTCATTGACAGGCTCTGCCAATCTAGCCTCAATGGATTTTGACGCGGGAGTCAACAGTATCCAGACTAAACGCGCACAGAGAAACCCCAGCAAAAGGAGCAACACCAGAACGACAATGCTCCGGAGACGACGACTGCCAAACAGATTTTCCAGCTGAAACGATTTGCCGGGAAGTTTGGAAAAATTGGTTATCTGCATTTTTGCCTGAAGATTTGAAAGTGAAAACCGCGCAGGATTATATAGGCGGAATGTGTGCTCTGTAACATAAGTCTAGATTCGATTAACCCTCTTGTGAATGTAACCGGCGTCCAAAGCCGATTATTACCAAAACCCTCCTAATAATCTGCGCAATTATCCCGCTCGATGCATTGACAAGGCATTTTTGCAGCACTAATATGCGCGTCCTCGCCGAGACGACGTATTGTCTCGTCTATGCCCAGGTGGTGAAATTGGTAGACACGCTAGCTTCAGGTGCTAGTGGCTTCACGGCCGTGGAGGTTCAAGTCCTCTCCTGGGCACCATTTCAAATCGTTTACTTCCCGCTGAATTAACTCGCTCACGCCAGCAAACGCTACTATTGAAGTGGCAAACATGCGTCTGACGACGGCCCTGGAAGACCCAGCCCTTTCCATCATCCAATGCATAAGCTCACCAGCAACAGTGCTACTAAGCGCGTGCCGCTGAGCAAAAGATGTATTGCAGCGTTGCAGGCCTTTGACCATCGCGACGGAAGAACAAGTAAAAAGACTTAACCCGTTGAGCGCAGCAGAGAGGATTGCGGAAGACATACGCACGCCCACAGCAATAACGCTGCCTGCGACCCGTGCATAGTGAGACGCTGCATTTCTCATAAATAAACTCCACAAACTCAAACAACGCACTCACAGCTTTTCGACACTCTGTCGATGGCCCACTGCTTTGGCGGGCTCTTTAAGCAAAGGAAGATTATCAAAGCGGCATACCAGCATGTTGCCACCGCTCCGATCTTCTTCTAATGAGCGCAAGAGTCAGACCCTTCACATTTCTTAATAGTTCCCAGTTACCGGGCGATCCCAGCCAACTTTACACTCCACACCCCCAAATCTAGCCTGAAAACTGCCATTTGGGAGACCGCTACCCGCCAAACGGGATTTGACAGGTAACTGGCGCGCGATCCATCGGGGCGACTCACCCTACAGGAGAAATATAAAAGTTTTTTGACAGCCCTAACAACACGACGGCCAGCACGCCAACATCAATCAAAATCACCAGAACACTAGTTGATAGTAATTATCATTACAATTAACATGAGGATAACTCCCAATATTCCCTCCTACTTAACGACATGAAACATTTACCGCACTCGCTCGTCGCCCTTCTTTATCTTCCTGCCAGCCTACTACCACTGAGCGGCCATACCGCAGAAGGAGCTGAGGAACTGGAGCAGATCATCGTGTTTGGCCGCCAGTCCTCGTATTTCGAGCGGTCTCGCGATACCGCCCTGAAAATGTCTGCCGACGTGCTGGATACCCCATTTAGCGTCAGCGTCATCAATGACACCATGCTGCAAGACTTGAAGGCCACCACCCTCGAAGATGCCTACGGATACATTTCCGGATTTTCTCGCGCGGGCACCAATGCTAATGCGTTTACCGTAAGGGGCATCAGCTCGGATTTACAGAACATCCAGGTCGACGGGCTACCGGGCCTCGCCTCCCGATTTGGCTCCCCACCGACGGCCAACGTAGAACGCCTGGAGGTTTTGAAAGGGCCAGCATCAGTCCTTTACGGCTGGATGGATCCCGGCGGCATGATCAATATCATTACGAAAAAGCCAGAAGCTGAAAGCGCCACTCAACTCAACGCCAACTATCGACAGTTTACAGGTTATGGCGACGCAACTGCGGAACTATCGATAGACACCACGGGCGCACTCACTCAAGACGCCACCTGGATGTACCGACTGGTCGCTGGCACAGAGAGCGGAGACAGTTTTCGAGACTATGTCGAAGAGGAGACCGTCTATTTATACCCCAGCGTTTCCTGGCAGCCAGCCCCAGAGACCCGGCTGGATATCCAGTTTGAATACCAAAAAGAAGACCGCTCAGGCGACGACGGCCTTTTCGTCCTCAACCACGATCTCAGCACCGCAGCCGATATCGACACTTACTACCAAGAACCTGGCGACAGTGACGACGATGAAGGCTACGTAGTGGCCGCAAGCTTAAAGCACGAATTTAGCGATTCACTTGTCGGAAACGTAAAATGGCGTAGCGTCTGGCACGAGGATGACCGCAACCTCTACGAAAGCAATAGCGTACAAGACGACACCATACGTCGCCGCAACCGCCACCAGTATAATGAGCGGGAATACCACTTTATCGATGCCAATCTAACCTACAGTTTTGACACTGGCATCACACACGACCTCTTGATTGGCGTCAACGGTGGCTACGAGTACCGCCAATACGACCGTATTGCCTTTGACACCCGCGGAGCCAATATTGCGATCTACAATCCCGAGTATACCGGGCGCGTACTGGAAGATGATCCTGGCAGCTTTCGCCGGTGGAATCTGTACAACTACGGCTTATACGCATTCGACCGAATTCACCTGAACGAACAGTGGACCCTGGTCGCTGGACTCAGGGCAGATTTTCAAGAAGGCGACTACCACCTTTATTATCGTGACGAAGACACCACAGACGATGACGAAACAGATACAGACAGCCTGAATTTCAGTGGCGGCGCTGTGTATCAGATTACCCCCCAAGCATCCCTGTATGCGAGCTACGCACAATCTTTCAACCCACAGACCGTGGCCACCTATGATCGCAATGGCGAACAACTGGATCCAGAACAGGGTGAGCAATTCGAGATAGGCTTCAAACTGACAGCACTCGACGAGCGACTGAACCTACAAATCAGTGGTTTTGATATTACCCGTGAAGATGTGGTTGAAAACAACGGCGACTACAACGAGCCCGTCGGCGAGATCACCAGCCGCGGCGTCGAAGCCGATTTACAGTACATGGTGACAGACAATCTCCAACTGCAAGCGGGGTTGACCCAACTGGATGCAGAGGTCAGCGCAACACTGGACGATAACACGCGCCACAATCCACCCGCCTTCGCACCAGAAACCAACGGTTTTGTATGGATGCGCTACAACTACCCATCTCCAATACTGGGAGGGCTAATCGGAGCCAGCCTGGGCATCAACTACGAATCGGAGCGCTACACAGATGAAGACGAAACACTGCGCGTTCGCCTTCCCTCTTATACGCTGGTTGACGCGGGCTTTTACTATGAAAGAGATAAAGTGAAATACGCACTAAACTTGTCCAACCTCACGGACGAAGATTACTTTGTCGGAGGTAATCGCGACTACCGGCTTTATCCAGGTAACCCACGGGAAATCAGCGTCTCGGCACAATTCAGCTTCTGAACTTGCGCCTCTCGACAGCAGACATGCAGTCAGGGGCAAACCAAAGGCCTGCCTCTTTCCGCGCACTTTAGAGGCGCTCACCACCTCGAGCCTGCACCTGATCCTCACGATTATTCTCAAAATCGCTTGCGCTGTGCCGCTCTCGCAATTGCTCAGACAAATCACCAAAGGTTCTATTCACCATCCGCCCACGCTGAACCGCAGGGCGAGATCCAACACGCTCCACCCAGCGATCAAGGTGAGTGTATTCTTTCACATTTAAAAACTCTTGCGCACCATAGGCTTCACGCATAATCGCACCATACCAGGGCCAAATCGCCATATCCGCTATGGTGTAGGCATCACCAGCCAAATAGTCGCGCTCAGCAAGGTGGGTATCGAGCACGTGCAATTGACGCTTGGTTTCCATCGCGTACCGATCTATCGCATACTCAATTTTGAACGGCGCATAATTATAGAAATGCCCGAAACCACCCCCGACAAAGGGCGCAGAGCCCATCTGCCACATCAGCCAATTAATGGTTTCTGTTCGACCGACAAGATCCTGAGGCAGAAAGGCACCGAACTTCTCCGCCAAATAGATCAACATGGAACCGCTCTCAAAAAGCCTCAAAGGAGGAGAAACGGAATGATCCATCATCGCAGGAATTTTAGAGTTGGGATTGATCTCGACAAACCCGGAACCAAACTGATCACCATCACCGATCTTAATCAGCCAAGCATCGTATTCAGCACCGGAATGCCCTAACGCCAACAGCTCTTCCAGCATGATAGTAACTTTCACACCGTTGGGGGTTCCCATGGAATACAGCTGAATAGGATGCTCACCAATGGGCAATACCTTGTCGTGGGTCGCACCGGAAATGGGGCGATTAATACTCGCGAATTCGCCACCGTTCTCCTGATCCCAAGTCCACACGGCCGGGGGAACATATCCCGGCGGCTGATTATTGTTTGCAGCCTGATCGTCTGCCATTGCTGTCTCCTTGTCATTGGGCTGACACCGCACGAATCTGTGGCGAATGCATAGCTCAGTGATATATATGAATAGTATTGGACCTCATGCAGCGTGAAAACTGGCAGAACCCAACCAAACTTGACGTTACGTGTTCCAACCGCGCTCGGTTCTTTAACCAAGACCAACAGGTTACACTGAACGCATTACACCATAACGCACAACGCCATGCTAAATACCCTCTGCTACTGGGCTGTGATTTTCATCTGGTCCACCACACCACTCGCCATTACCCTTGGCGCCAGGGAATTAACCCCCTTGGAGGGTTTAACCTGGCGGGTTGCCATTGCACTGGCATTTGGATTTCTTATCTCGCGACTACTGGGCAGCAGCACATCATTGCGATGGCGGCAGCACTGGAAAATCTACAGCGCCGCCTCGTTCAGCCTGTTTCCCAACATGGTGCTCGTATACATCGCCGCGGAGTATGTGCCCTCCGGTGTAATCGCTCTCTTTTTTGGATTATCACCCTTTATCATGGCACTGCTCGCCATCCCTATACTCGGCGAACCCTCATTGACCCGGCGCCAATGGATCGCTCTGCTGCTGGCGTTCGCAGGATTATTATTGATTTTTGGCGATGACAGCTTAATGAGCCCCGAAGGGTTTATGGGCGCACTACTGCTCGTGCTCGCCAATTTACTGTTTAGTATTAGCGCACTGTTCATAAAGCGTTTCAGCCGAGGCAAGTCCGTGCACCCGTTGGAGCAAACCAACGGGGCCATGATTATCGCTCTGCCTTTTCTAACCGTGAGTTGGGCACTTTGGGATGGCATCAGCCCGCCACTAATGACCCCGATCAGCATGCTGTCGTTGATCTATCTGGCATTGATTGCATCGTTAGCTGGCTTTATGGCCTACTATCAGGCGTTGAAATCACTGCCTGTTGCGACGGTATCACTCATACCACTGATTATCCCAATGGTCGCACTGGCGATTGGCGTCACCTTTGCGCAAGAAACCCTATCGATAAGACTGCTTCTCGGCGCATCCATGATTATTGGAGGACTCGTGATCCATCAAAACTTAATATCAACGTGGCGCCCCACCCGACGCGTCACTAACTAGCCCTCAATTCTGCCGTGGCCAAAAAGCCAAACGCAACCCATTGCGAACTGTGTCAGCGACAAACCCGCCTGACGTTTCACCACCTGATTCCTCGCAAAATGCACAGACGCAAGCGTTTTGCCAAGCACTATAATCGCGAGGAGTTAAGCCAAGGTATTTGGATCTGCCAGCCGTGCCATAAAGGCCTGCACAAACTTTATGATGAGCAAACGCTTGCCAGCGAATTTAATTCGCTGACAGCCCTACAGCAAGACGACGCCATACAACGGCATGTCCGCTGGGTCGCTCGACAACGCGTTAGAAGCGAATAACAAGCACCACGCCTAGCTGGCGACGCGCTGCTCAGTCCCTTGCGTATAACCAGCCCAAATCATATCTGTAAGATAATTCATCAGACTTTTCGCTCGAGTTGTTTTGCGCTGAGCAACAATGCTCGCGGCAACGCCTTTCATGGTAAACAACACCAAATCATTAGCGGTTTCCAGAAATTCGTGCCCCGACCAATGGGGAAACAATTCTCGCACAGCTTCAATGAACTGCTTTTCAAACGCCTTTTCGACGGGCTCAAGTATGGCTCGCAACTCTTGATCTGTCCGCGACGCGCCGACCAACTCCTGAAACGCGGTAAAAGAAGGTAAGTTAACGTACTTCCAGGCAGCAGTAATACCTGCATAAACATCATCACGAGTCAGATTTTGCGCAGGCTGATCAATATTTTCCATCAACGCCGCATATTCGCGTAAACGAGCTTCCTGCAAATGTGCAATCAGTGCTTTAAACACAGATATTCGTGAAGGAAAATGATGCATCATCGCGCCGCGAGAAACGCCAGCATACTGTGCAATCAGCGCTGTTGTTGTGCGCGAATATCCTAACTCAATCAAACACTCTACGGCCGCCTCCATAATCGCGTTTCGAGTAATTGCGCTTTTCTCGGCCTGCCAACCGCTTCCACGCTCACGCCCTGCTGGGCGCCCCCCTTTTTCCTGTTGTGAATACCGCCCCACCATGTCATTACCACTTCATTAATTCTTTATAAGAATTTTAGAGAACCAATGCCATTTTGTATATTCAGTTTTGATCTCTTTTGACGCAAAACTTGAAACTTTTTACGATTTCTCATAAGCAACAACAGAATTTCCACGACAGATATCACCGCCCTCTAATATACGAGCACAAAGTCCACCAATTCCCCGCATCGCATTAAAACCTCCAGCACCCAAGGCCACTTCCATTTTTGAACACGGATGACATTGTGCTGCCCCTTCCAGCAAAACATTTCCAACTTTGAATGTGCGCCCCGATAGGGCATGCAAATTTATGCCTTCGATGATTAAATTGCGACGCAGCAAACGAGGATCAATTGAAGAGCGCTGCAGGAACGACGCCAAAACCGCGAGATTTTCATATTGAAATATCGTCACCTGCCGCTTGCTGTCGATCCGACCTTTGAAACGATCACCAATCAAACCCTCTCCCGGCTTCGCTTCAACCTTCTCAACAGACAACATCATTTCACCTTTCGCCGGACGCAATAGGATATCAACCACTCTCCCCTGCTGAGGCAAGGTCGCCATCAAATCCTTTATGTTTCCACGCATACACATACTCTCCTTTAACACGGGTGAGCTAACGATGCCTCAAATAACGTTGCCAAAGCAACAAACCTATGACGAAAATGGTCAGACATCGGCGGACCCGTCTCTCGCATCCAAAGGAGAAATAATGCACTTGCAGCACCCGCAAAACAACGATGGCAACGAAAGGGATATTCAGAGCACACTTAGACAGATATGCGGCAATAAGCCAGCAAGCTTATGAGCGAAGGAAAATTACGAAAGGCGAAATGAGCGCAGTTGAGAAGCCGAGGAGACAAACATCACCTCGGCGCTGATAATCAGGCAGAAAAATCAGAAGAAAAGCGACGACGCTCCGACAACAGAAGCATTAAGATTGCAACCAGCGAGCCCCCAACCGATGCGGTGGCGCCGTTTATTTCTGGCACAGCATTGACCACTCCAGGCGGCATAGGGTTTTGCGGCAACCCGCCGGAACCAGTCTCTATTGCTAGCTTTGCTGCCAATGTATCTTGAAACTCATCGAACGAATCCGCCTCAAGATAAAAACCACCGCCTGCCGATGTAGATTCGTCAAGGAATGCATTATTCGAAAATCCCACACCCAGCGCATTAACGGCAACCCCTTGATCCGAGGCGATTTCAGCAGCATCAATAGCAGCAGCTTGAGAATTGGGGTACCCATCCGTAGAGATATCGATGATCATTGCATCATAATCACTCGCCACTAAATCTGCAGATGCGACCTCTACAGCATCTGCAGTATTGGTACTGCCATACTGCTGAGATATATTAGAAAACTCAGAACCAAAATCATAGGCAGATGCATCACTATCAATCAGTGTATATCCAATCTCCTGAACAACACCCGTGGAAAATTGGTACGCACTCACCATAAAGGTATCGCCAGAATCCAAACCAGGAACAATGTAATTACTGTAAAAATCATCCTGAAAAATACTTTGATAGGCTCCGGTCTGCAAACTAAAATCTGAAGAGTAAATGCTACTAGAGCCATCCAGCACCAGCGCCAGCCCATAGTCCGCTGCACCGGCATGAGCACCAGATAAAGCTGCACCTACTGCGGCTATCAAACCAGCCCTTTTTCCCAAACGCCTTACATTTTTTATGATCACCAGGAGTCCCCCTCCAATTTAAGTTACGCCACTCTTACAAGGGCGCAGAGATACGCTCAAAGAGATTTTGAGCACCAGCATTCGGACTGGTGATGACGACGCTTCAAGGCCTGCAACTATTACGCAGGCGCGCACCAATAATACGACTTTACGACGCATATAAACGCAGAGTCATCACCCGGCATTCAACTCTGGTCGAATAGAAAAACGTGAAGGAAAAGGAAGGCAAAAAGAGAAGCGACATCCCTGTCAAATCTATTCCGAATCCATTCGTCGATCTGTGTATTAACTTACAACAAAAAGTAACACTTGTTACTTAAGAAACGCAATAACGTTTTTATGAAATCTTTAAGACACCGACGCTCAAAAATCGAATCTTGAAAACAAGCGAGCCAACCGCAGCTTACTGCTCTACAAATGCCCGTTCAATAACATACTCGGCCCGATGCCCGTGGCGAGACTCTTTAAACCCCAAGGCATCCAAGAGGTTACAGGTATCCTTCAGCATGCTCGGGCTACCACACAGCATAAAGCGATCATCTGCTGTTGTTGGATCGGGCAATCCAATATCCCGAAACATTTTACCGCTCGCCATCAAATCCGTAATACGACCGGTATTGCGAAAATCTTCTCGTGTTACCGTGGGATAATAGATCAACTGATTCTGAATCATTTCACCCAGAAATTCGTCGTTGGGCAATTCACGCTCGATAAAATCCTGATACGCAAGGTCAGAAACCTCTCTCACACCATGTACCAGTATTATTTTCTCGAACTGCTCATAGACGTCGGGATCGCGGATAATGCTCATGAACGGGGCAAGCCCTGTCCCCGTCCCCAGCAAATACAGATGTTTACCATCAAGAAGGTTCCCTGAGATCAAGGTTCCTGTCGGCTTGGTACTTAGAATGACAGAATCCCCCACTTTTAGCTTTTGCAAGCGAGATGTCAGCGGACCATTGGGGACTTTAATGCTGAAAAATTCCAGCTCGGGCTGATAGTTTGCACTGGCGATACTGTAGGCTCGCATCAGTGGACGACCTTCCACCTCCAAACCAATCATAATGAAATGGCCGTTTTCGAACCTCAGCGACTGCTGTCGCGTGGTGCGAAAGCTAAACAATGAGGAATTCCAGTGGTGTACATGGGTAACGGTTTCATTGATAAATTTGGACACGACAAACTCTTTTGGGCTCGTGGACTTCTGGCGCCAGGAGAGATACTCCGAAGCACCAACCGCCCCAAACACTACCACAAATGATAATAATTATCAATTAAGAAGTATCACCAATCGCTACTTTCCCGGATGGAAATTTTCATGCCAGTGACGAGCGATTTGCTCCCGCGTGCAAACCCAAACATCTTCGTACGGCTCTATGTAATCTAAGAACATTTGCAGAGCACGAAAACGTGCAGGCCGGCCGATAATTCGACAATGCAAACCGATGTTCATCAACTTGGGCGCCGTCTCTCCCTCCTCATACAAAACATCAAAAGCATCACGAAGATAAACGAAAAACTGCTCTGCATTATGAAATCCCTGGGGCGTCGCGAAGCGCATGTCATTCGCTTCCAGCGTATAGGGGATCACTAAATGAGGCTTATCAAAACTGCAATCCCAAAATGGTAGGTCATCCCCATAGTTGTCGGAGTCATATAGAAACCCTCCCGCCTCAACCACAAGAGCGCGCGTATTGGGACTGTCACGCCCAGTATACCAACCCAGCGGCCGCTGCCCCGTCACCTCAGCATGCACCTCAATGGCCGTCTGAATCTGACGCCGCTCTTCGTCAATGGGCATAAATTGATGATCAATCCAACGGTAGCCATGACTAGCGATTTCCCAATGTGCCGCCTGCATAGCGGCCACCGCCTCCGGGTTGCGAGCCAACGCCATAGCAACACCGTATACCGTGACAGGAATTTTTTTCTTTTCAAACAGACGGTAAATGCGCCAAAATCCCGCCCGGCTTCCATACTCATACATAGATTCCATACTCATATGGCGCGCAGGATAAGATTGAGCGCCGATGATGTCAGAGAGGAACGTCTCTGAGCCGGCGTCCCCATGCAGCACGCAGTTTTCACCACCCTCTTCATAATTGAGGACAAACTGCACGGCAACGCGGGCTTTGTTTGGCCAAGGCTCAGCAGGGGTATGACGGCCATAGCCGATAAGATCGCGAGGATAATCCGTTGTGGTCATTGACGCTCCCGAGTGGAATAGGTCTGAAATTTACGACCACACTAACGCCAACGGGCTGGCGACACAATTTCTCCCTGCAACCTCCTACCACAGCCCGCCCCCAAAAAATGGTAATAATTCACATTTTTTTGGAGCACTAATTCACATTCTAAAACCAGATCGCCGCTTAACATAAGTTTGCGTCGTCGGTTTCTACCGACCTCCTCAAGGATACACCGCCAGAATCCCCCCGCTGGCGGTGTCGACTCCGCTAAGTTTCAGCGTATTAAAGGAGTTCCCATGGCAGCCAATCCCGGCCGCACGGACGAAATTATAGACACGGCGGCGCGCCTACTGCAGCGGTCTCCGGCCGGCCACTCCACCAATGGCGAAGAGTTGATCTACGCCTGGAGCGGACGCTATCTGGCCAGCTTTACCAAAGGTCTTCCCCACGACTACAACACCGGGCTGCTAAAGAAACCAGAAAATTTTCAACAACTTGTCACTGCCATTGATTCAGGAAACGGGGACGACTTTCGCAGCACCCCAATGGGTCCGGAAGGCAACCGCATTTCCCCCAGCTGGAAGGCTGCCGTCCACGCTGGACGAAGAGTAAAAGATTGGGACTACGGCGAAACCCGCCTTGCCGAAAAACCCAAATCAGCCCTGGCCAATACTGGCCAGCTCGCAGAACTCGCGGCCAACCCTGCCCGGCACAAACTGCCACCTCCACCGCGCCTGGGCAGCCCCGAGCTGATTGCAGAAATGGCTGAACTCTACAGCCAGGCAAAACTCCGAGACATTCCATTTACGGCGTTTATGGATTCCGGTATCGCCGCCCAAGTAGAAGCCAACCCAGCTGAACACCAGAAGGTTCAGGCAGAGATTGTTCGCCTTAACCAATTGGAGTGGTTTGGCAGTCGCTACGGCTTTAATACGAAGAGCACCGGAAAAGCAGACAGTACCGACGAAGCCCATCGTCGGCGCGGCCCTTTAAACGCACAATCCGTTTTTCGCGGCGTGAGCCCGGGAGATTGGCAGGGCCCTTACATTTCCCAATTTCTGTTAGCTGGCACCCGTGGCGTAGACAGTTGCAGCCACGAAGCGACGGATGGCTTTATTCAATTTGGCAGCCTGCGTATCGATCAGCGAGTTCGCTACGCCATCCGCGGCCACGACTACCTTACCGACTGGGATACTTGGTTTGACGCTCAAAACGGTGTCGAAGTTGACCAGGAAGGCATGTATGAACAGGAGCCCTCCTACCGTTTTCTGGCAACCCCCAGAGATCTGGCGACCCACGTTCACAACGATACGTTTTACGAAGCCTACCTCAACGCTAACTTGATCCTGCTCGCCAACGAGCTGCCACTCGATCCGAGCTTGCAGGGCAAACGCCGCATCAGCGCCACACGCATCATCGCGCTTCTGTCACAAGCAGCAAACCGAGCGTTAAAAGCGGCTCGCTACCACAAGTTTCATATCCACCGGCGCCCACGCCCCGAAGCGACTGCCGGACTCATGGAAAAATACAGTGAGATCTACCCTGCGATTCAGCCACTGAGTCGCATGATCGGCGCACTGTGTGACAGCGGGCACTTTGGCGATTGGGGCAACCCGATAGGCGCCAACGGACAAGAAGCCGAAAACCGCTTATTGCCCCTTGCCTTTCCAGAAGGTGCGCCCATGTCACCGGCGTATGGCTCAGCTCATGCCACCGTCGCAGGCGCCTGTGTCACCGTGCTAAAAGCACTTTTCGATCACACCGCCCCGTTGAACATCGCAGGCTACAACCCGAACAAAGCTCTCGTCGCCAGCGAAGACGGCGGCAAACTGAACATTCTTACATTGCCGAAACCCCTAACGGTTGGCGACGAGCTGGACAAACTCGCCAGCAATGTTGCTCTAGGCCGCTGCTGGGCAGGCGTTAATTATTACAGTGACTATTTAGAATCCATGCGCATGGGTCAAGCCATAGCGCTGGAATTATTGACCGAACAGAAACGCGACCGCCTGGCGGACACTCCTCTTTCCGTTTCGCTATTCGAAGGCGGAGTCGAAATCATCTGAACAGAAGCCGTTTAACCAGTTACCACACGGGGGCTCCAGGCCCCCATTTTTTTGCCTGGCGAAAACGCCAAACCGCCAAACCTCTTCCGCTATAGATACTTTACCCAGTCGTCTGTGTAGCGATCTATCTGATGATAGACATGCACAAAAGCTTCGCGGCTTTTACGATAGGGATCCGCCACCGGACTGCTATCTTGCCACTTGCCCAATAAAAATGTTTTGCCACTGACCTGAGGGGCAAGCCGATGAATCTTACGCACCATTTCCGGCTCCATCGCCAGCACAAGGTCAGCCTTAACCAGATGATCAGTACGCAATTGACGCGCCTTGTGCCCAGAAGGATCAATGCCTTGCTCCAACAGCAACTCTGCTGCCGTTGCCTCGACCGGTTGATCCACCAGCGCCCCAAGACCTGCCGACCGAACGACCAACTGCGGCTTGGCCGCGAGCTTGTGCCGCAGCAGATATTCCGCCGTAGGGCTGCGGCAGATATTGCCGATACAAACAAAAAGAATGGAGTTAAACATCGAACAACTCAAAAACCAGGCTCTTGGCCTAATGATAATACGTCCAGGACACGGCTAATCGCAAACAGCGACCGACAAATAATGAACAAACATCAACGGCCCGCCATTGACAGGTATCGACACTCGATAGAGACTGCTGGCATGCAATATTTCTTTCGCCGACATACGCTGGCGACGCAGCCTCTTAGAACCTTGATCCGCTCGAACTCCTGAAAGGTCACCACAAATACAGAAATACCGTGACACAGAAAAAACCGACTCTCATTTACATCATGGGCTGCTGCCGCAGCGGCTCAACCCTGCTAGACATTATGCTGGGCAATAACTCCGGCGTAACCAATACGGGCGAACTGATGTATTACAGCGAATTCAACGGCTGCCCGAACGGTTTCGGACCAAATACGGACAATCACCACTTCTGGCAAAAGGTGACCAGCGATATGCAGGCGTCTCTACCGGCAGCCTCTTTCGATGACTTCAACAAGCTCACCCACCACTTCGAAGATAACGCCAGCGCCTGGCGTTGGCTCGCCAACATACCCAGCTCAAAAACCGAAGCTGCACACTATAAAACCGCATTAAACACGCTGATTTCCTTAATCTTTCAGCACTCAGGTAGCCGCTTTTTAATCGATTCATCGAAAAACCCAGGCCGAGCCCTGAACCTAAGCCGATACCTTGAGAATGTCCAACTGCGGGTCATTTACCTACACAGGCGCAGACGAGATGTCATCGCGTCCTTCTCGAAAGTCGGCCTGGCACAACCACGAAAGAACCCAGTATCGGCCCGACTCTACTATTCAGGGGTTCATTTTCTTTGCCGTCAGGCATCCCGACGCCTGGGTAACGACATCGTACTGCCCGTCAGCTATGACGCATTGGTGGCCGATCCGATTCCGACACTGCACCGAATACAGGAACATTGCGGCCTGCCTGTAAACGAATGCATCGCCAAACTAGAAAAGAATCAACCGCTCGATCCGGGATACATCTTCAACGGCAATCGGATGCGACTCAACAAAGAAATCTACCTGCAGCGCTCCACCTAAAGCCATTCAATTCAGCCTGTGCTAAACCTGTTATAACCAACAACGTTTTCGCAGGAAGGCCCTCTTGGACAACACCTTTTATTCCATACACCATCATGGAGCTATAAACGGTGTGACCGGCTCCTGCCACGAACTAAGGTTCAACAAAGGCCCCGGCATACTGATCGATTGCGGGTTGTTCCAAGGCGCAGAAACCTCTGCCAACAAGGCGGGCGCCGACCAGCTGCACATCGACTTCGACATCGCACATATTCAGGCTCTGATCGTCACACACGTCCACATTGATCACGTTGGCCGCATACCCTGGCTGCTTGCTGCCGGGTTCAACGGCCCCATCTATACCAGCGAAGCCTCTGCCGCGCTTCTACCCCTCGTTCTTGAAGACGCCCTTAAGATTGGCGTTACACGCAACAAACGGTTGATCCGCCAGTTTATGGGGAAGATTCACCAACAACTGCGACCGATTGCCTACAAGCACTGGCAAACGATTATTTCTGACAACGACAGCAACCTGCGTATCAAACTGCAACCTGCCGGGCATATACTTGGTTCTGCCTATGCAGAATGCGACATTCGGCGATTTAAGCAAAAACACAGAATTGTCTTTTCTGGCGACTTGGGCGCCCCTCACGCACCTCTGCTGCCAGCCCCCAGAGCGCCCTATCAGGCAGATACCCTCATCATCGAAAGCACCTACGGCGACCGCCAGCATGAAGGCAGACGGCTACGGCGACAAAGACTCAAGCAAGTCATTGAACGGTCGCTGGAAGATCGAGGTGCCATTCTCATACCCGCCTTCAGCATAGGGCGCACCCAGGAAATTCTCTACGAATTGGAAACCCTGATACATGAAAGCCACACCGACAGAGCGTCAAAAAGCAAGAAGACCAACCTCTGGAATACGCTAGAAATCATTGTAGATTCTCCACTGGCTGCCCGCTTTACCGAACAATATCGAGAGCTCCAGCAGCATTGGGATAAAGAAGCTCTGCAGCGGCTGAGACGAGGCCGCCACCCACTCAGTTTTGAACAGCTCTACACCGTTGAAAACCACGACCAACACATTACGGCCGTCAACTACATCAAGAGCACTGGCCATCCGTGTATCGTGATTGCCGCCAGCGGAATGTGCGCCGGTGGGCGCATCACCAATTATCTAAAAGCACTCATTGAAGATTCACGCACCAACATCCTCTTTATTGGTTATCAAGCCGCGGGAACACCCGGCAGAGACATACAAACCTGGGGACCACGGGGAGGCTACGTGATGCTCGACGACAAGAAATACACCATAAAAGCCAAGATCGATACACTGGGCGGCTACTCCGCCCACGCCGATCAGAACGGATTAATCAACTTCGTCAGGCGCATGCGCCACAAGCCCCAAGAAATTCGAATTGTTCACGGCGACGATAAGGCGAAGAAGACACTCGCCAACCTGTACAAACACATGGGAATTAAACGAGTGCTCATTCCGGAAAAATAGAAAACCAAATTAAGATCTAATTGAGCAGGCCGCTAAAATTGTGCAAAAAAGGTAATGCGATCTGGCCCAATCGTCCAATGACCAATCTGCACGCCGACCGCGGCGCCAAGGGCATCAACCACTAAGTCCTTGCCACTAAACACATTATCATCCTGCTGACTGTCATAAACCTCTTTCAGAATTCCAGGCACCAAGGCGATCATAAACGCCTGTGTCCGATTCTCGGTATAGGCATAGGCTGCCGTACCCAGCGCCGCCGACACCAAAAAATGCTTTTCTTTATCCTCCCCGGTCCACTCATCCGCATGCGCATATGCGGCCCCCCAAAAACCAAACAACAAAACCACCAAGACCCGCATACTGCCTCCCTTTATGCGTAAACACCAAATGAGGTACAACGACTGCCTACTGTCAAAACCCAAAGAACAGAGAAAACATAGTTCAAGCTCTGGGCGCCCACCAGAAGCTTTACTCAAAAACCAAGAGTTTTTGGCACCCGAATAAACCTTGACCTATGAACAATAAACAACCAGTGATAGTATCCAGAGACGAACATTATCCAATCGTCCCGGCCAAGCGCAGGACGCACCCGAAGGAGACAGGCTTATGAAACATTATGCAGCCATCGCGTCAGCCGCTCTGCTGTTGGCGTCGCTATCTGGCACTACACTGGCACAAACGGAGAAGGTTCCGAGCACACTCGACACAGGTGCGGCTGGCACAACCAGCACCACGGGCACCACGACAACAACAACCACATCGACGACCTCTACTGAATAAGCAACACCACGCCCTTATTCAAACCTCAAAACGCGGCGCCTGCCGCGTTTTTTATTTCCACGACTGAAAACCGCGCCACGCCGATCATAGCCAGCACCCTGTCGCCTAATCCATCATGCTGTCATTTTTACGCACCAGCGCCGCACATTAATTCTTACCAGGCACCAGAATCGTACACAACCTAACTTTACAGAAAAACGATTTATGCGGCAGAAGGACTTGTTTTAGCGACACTCAAATAGCACCCGGCAATACTTTATTCGTAAAAGGGAACTTTTTGCGTAGCACACTATTGCCAAGATTTCCTTGCAGACATTAAAGTTTCATACATGGGGCATAGGCTTTATCAAAATTAACTACTGAAGAACTAAATGTAGGTAATTTTTCGATGTTGATGATTGGTGTATTTATTGCTCACATTCATTCAACAGCGAGCTGTCTATCTCGCAGGAACACGCATCAGTGATCACGCTTTTCTTCGCTGGCTTGTCCACATAAAAATTCCAACAACGCTGCTTTATTAGCATCAGCCGACAGCCAAGAGCGTGTTGAGCTGTGCTTAAAAAATCATATGAGGGATCGTCATCCCTCGAAGCTGGTACCCTGTTTTACTAAGAGCATGGAGCCAACTTCCTAAATTTGGGAGCCGCAGCGATGTTATTGCGTCAGGGATTGATTAAACCCCACGCGTCACAATTTGCATTCATTTCACGATGCATGGACTGCCTGCTGATCGTAGCAGGCGTTGCGATCGTAGGCTGGTACTCGGGCAGCAACCTCAATAGCAACTATTGGGTTGGAGGCTTGGCGGCCGGAATGCTGCATCAAATTTTCGCAGACTTTACTGACATATATCGCTCTTGGCGCGCAGAAACCCCATGGGCAGAAGCGCGCCAAGTCTGTATCTGCTGGCTTGCCAGCTTCTTCCCTGTCTTCCTCGTTGGCCAATTTGGCCCCACATCAGAAACGCTTTTTGCCTGGCCAATGTTCGCTCAGTGGTTCGTATCCGCATTGGCCCTTATGCTTATTTGGCGAATTATCGTTCGCACAGGACTTCGCTTATGCCGTCGCAACGGTTTTCATACGCGCACAGCAGCAGTAATAGGTACAGGTGACCTTGCGCAAATGGTTGCTGAACGACTACAGCAATCAACCTGGGCCGGGCATGAATTCCAGGGCTTCTACGACGATCGCAGTGAAAAAAAGATATCTGAAATAGACCAACGAGATCCTGGTAGCGAACAAAGCACCGTAAAGCCTGCAGGAAATCTTAGCAAACTTATTGACCGCGCCGAAAAGGGAGAGCTCGACAGCATCTATATTGCGATGCCCATGAGAGCTGAAAAGCGCATCAAAGAGTTAGTAACTCGCCTATCAAACTCCTCAGCGACTGTTTATGTGGTCCCAAATCTCTTTGTATTTGATCTACTCTATGCCCGCTGCATAGATCTAAATGGTCTACCCGCCATCAGCTTGATTGGTGAACCTAACCGAGGCTTGAATGGCATTCTAAAGCGCCTAGAAGACATTATATTATCGAGCATAATTCTCACTTTAATATCCCCTTTGATGCTGATGATTGCTTACTTGGTAAAAATCACATCTGATGGTCCGGTCATTTTTAAACAACATCGGTATGGCATGGACGGCAAACCAATAGAGGTTTGGAAATTCAGAACCATGAAAGTGATGGAAAATGGAAAAAGCTTCCGTCAAGCGACAAAAGATGACGACCGAATTACTCGCATTGGTCGAATCTTGAGAAGGACCTCCTTAGATGAACTCCCTCAGTTTATTAATGTACTCCAGGGCACAATGTCTATCGTTGGCCCCAGGCCTCACGCCGTAGCCCACAATGAAGAATTTCGCTCAATAGTTAAAAGCTACATGCGTCGACACAAAGTAAAACCAGGAATAACTGGATGGGCACAGATCAATGGTTATCGCGGCGAAACCGACACACTTGAAAAAATGGAAAAGCGCGTTGAGTGTGATTTGGAATATATAAACAACTGGAGCTTTTGGTGGGACATACTCATCATTATGAAAACCTTTACCAAAGGATTCACAGGTAAAAATGCATACTAGTTGCAACCTAAAATAATCACACAGGAGCGATTTACCGCTCCTCTAAATAGGGCAAAGAAATGAGCTTAAGCAATTTAAGAGTCGCAGTTGTTCACGATTGCCTACCTGTAATAGGTGGCGCAGAGAAAGTTCTTCAAAAAATTATAGAGCTGGTCCCAAATGCAGACATCTACACATTAATCAATTTCTTGCCGAGCAAAGAACAAAAAGAGCTCTTTGGATCTTGTAAAATTTTCACCAGCTATCTAAACAGTTTACCATATGTTAATAAGTACTATAGAAATCTCTTACCATTATATCCCGGTGCTATAGAGTCATTCGACCTAGAAAAATATGATCTCATAATCTCATCAAGCTATTCGGTAGCAAAAGGGGTTATTACACACGCAGATCAGCTTCATATTTCTTATGTTCACAGCCCTGCAAGATATGCGTGGGATTTAACACACCAATATCTAAGGCAAACAGGATTAAATAAAGGTCTAAAAGGGCATCTAGCCAGGTATCTTCTAGGTAAATTTAGAGTATGGGACTATCGAACATCAAATGGCGTTGATTGTTTTTCAGCAAACTCAAATTTCATTGCAAAACGAATATGGAAAACTTATAGAAGAACTGCCGAAGTGATATATCCGCCGGTTGATCTCAATAAATTCACTTATAGATCTGAAAAAGAAGAATTTTACTTAACCGCTTCACGCCTTGTTCCTTATAAAAGAATTGATGCGATAGCCGAAGCATTCACCAAAACACCAAACAAAAAACTTGTCATTATTGGAAAAGGTCCTGAAGAGACCAAAATCAACAACATCGTTTCTGGCCATGACAACATAGAGGTACTTGGGTATCAATCAGATGAGGTACTAATTGATTATATGGGAAGGGCAAAGGCATTTATTTTTGCAGCCGAAGAAGACTTTGGAATAATCCCGCTTGAAGCACAAGCCTGTGGAACCCCCGTAATTGCTTTCGGGGCTGGTGGAGCACTAGAAACGGTCGTTAACCATGACTCTAACAGAAAAAAATCAACGGGCATATTCTTCGAAGAACAAACTCCAGACTCAATTCTAAATGCGGTTATTAAATTTGAAAATATTGCTTGCAACATATCCTCTCTTAATTGTAGAGAGCATTCTTTAAAGTTCTCGCCTGAGGAATTTAAATCAAAATTTTCCAATTTGTTGACGAAGGAAATTAAAAATAAGTGGGGGTCTGAAGCAATATACTCTTCCACAAAAAGAGAATCGGATCTGGCAAAAATTGAGCCTATAAAATTGCAAGGAAAACACGCTTTAGTAAAAAACTACTAAACTATTTACCATGCCAAACAAAAATACCAAACTAAAATTAACGAAGAAATCAACTTCAGAGAAAATAAAAAAGGCTGCTTTCTTAGGAATATCTATAAAACTTGCAGGAGCAGCCCTGTCTTTCTTTATGTTTTTCTTTCTGGCGCGAAGCATGAGCGCTACAGGCTATGGAAATTTCAGCATTTTATTTTCAACAGCGACGTTGATATCAGTAATAGGTAGTTTTGGTCAACGATCATTATCACTGCGACATGCTTCTATCTTTGTATCTGAAAACAAAACCGAAAATCTACTTAAAATAATTTCTTCAGGCTACGTTATTATTATTCTTGGAACGTTAATAACTACAATCGCAACCTCTGGAGTGATCTACGTAAATCAAGGAAATCTGACATGGATGAATTTTCAGATATTATTTATTATATCCATATCCATATCTCTATTAGAGTATCAATCTTTTTACTTAAGATCATCAGAAAATATAGCACTCTCCCAAATCCCAAGAGATGTGTTATGGAGATCCTCAATTGTTATTTACTGTGGTGTATATATATATCTAATAGGCAACGAGCTTTCCCTTGAACATGCGACCTACATGGTTGCCCTACTTGCTATTGCCGCTTGCATCATCCAACTTTTCAAGCAAAACCTATTTTCAATCTCGAGCCTTCTTCTTACACCTAAGATCTTACCAAATAAATCGATTATCTCTGAATCGCTTTCACTTTGGGGGGTGTCTATCACGCAAATAGCCACGCCTAATTTAGCCCCGATTGTCCTCGGCTTCTATTTTTCTGAAATTGAATCTGGTAGCTTTTTTTCTGCGATGAAGATAGCAATGCTACTAAACATTTTCCTACTTGCATCAACAGTAATTGCTGGACCGCTTATATCTAAAACTTACAACAATAAAGATTATAATGAAACGCAAAAAATTTGTTTTTTAATAACATGCATTTCTAGCGCTGCTACCACTTTAGTCTTCTTGATCTTAGTGGTATTTGGAAAGGATTTCTTACAAATGTTTAACGAGGAGTTCTCTAAGTCCTATAGCGCTCTTCTTATTATCGCAGCAGGATATATAGTAAATGTAGTCTGCGGCCCAACCCTAGCATTAATGGAAATGACCGGACAATCATCAAACGCTTTTAAATTATTACTAATATCAAACATAATCTCTATTGCAATGCTTCCCTTACTAACAACAGAGTTCGGACAGATTGGCGCAGCAATATGTATTGCACTATCTACTTCTTTATGGAATTTTCTAGCGGTTATTTACTGTAAAAGAGAACTAAATATAGATCCAAGCTTATTTTGCGTCTTCCGATTGAAAAGTAAATCATGAAAATTTGGATACAATGCTTTAACTATTACCCTAATGAGCTAGGGGGCTCCGAGCGGTCCGCTCGACAATTAGCAAAGGGTTTCAAATCACTAGGCCACGACGTTCGAATAATTGTTTCCGATGGCAGCAAACCATACCCTGAAAAATGCGACGATATTCCAATAGAGGTTTTAGAGGGACTTAAGATAGGAAAAAGCCCTCTAACAAAAGATAGAAGTTTTATCCAAAGGGCAACGTGGAATTTACGTGGCGAAGTTGACTTCAGTATTTATCATCGAACGACTCATCTATTACGGAAATATAAGCCAGATATCATTTTTTTTAACAATCCCGCTGGTCATGGCTCAATGATGATGATGGCAGCGCAGTCATTCGGAGTGCCTTATATACCTATTATTAGAGATTACGGCTGGTTTTGTACTTATGGCGTGATGTTCAAAAAAAATAAAATATGTAATGGACTATGTTCTGACTGCAAAATACTTTTCAAACTTAGAAGAAAAGTTATATCAAAAGCACATAGAATTATCGCAATAAGTGATTTCACAAAAAAGCTTACGCTGGACTTCGTTGACTACAACCCCAATAAAGTCACATTAATATACAACTCCGTACCCGACGAGTTTATAAATCTCCCAAGAAAACCCAAACTTCAGAATTCAAGTAGAATTAGATTCGGCTATTTGGGGAGACTACATCCTATCAAAGGAATCAACGAAATTCTTAAAGGGTGGGAGCTTTCACACCTATATAGTAAGGGCCATACGTTAAAGCTAGCAGGGGAAAATCAAGGCATTTCTATAGATTACTTTTTAAAGAAAGACTTAAATATTGAATACCTCGGCCACAAAAAAGCAATAGAATTTTTGGATAATATCGATGTATTACTAGTGACATCCACATGGGCTGAACCATTTGGCCGTAGTATTATAGAGGCGATTAGCAGAGGAACTTATGTAATAGGTTCTTCCCAAGGAGCTATGAAAGAACTAATCAAATTTCCTTTTGGTGAAACTTTGGAAACTATAACTCCTAAACAAATTGCCTCAACTCTAGAAAATTTCTCAAATAATGCCAGTAAAATAGTAAAGAATATGTCACCCCAAGCGATTGATAATTATATGGGAAACTATAGCTATGAGAATATGATGCATAAATATAATAGTGTGGCAGAGGAAGAAATTAATGGAATATAGCGGAAAAGTTCCAAAACTATTTATTTGTGGATTTACCAAGTGTGCCACAAGCTCTCTGCACACTTGGTTGACCTATCATCCAAATATCGTCGAAGGAAAGCGCAAGGAACTTGAATTTCTTTATGACGAAACATCTTATTTTTATAAGAAAAATTTTAATATTCACAAACAAGGAATAGAAGGATATAAGTGCCTTTTCCCACAAGACAGAAAAAACTCAATTTTTATAGATTCAACGCCCGCCTACGCCTATCATGACACCGCTTTAAAAACTATATCTCAGTTAAAAACAGAAAAACTCTGCGTCTTCATTATTCGAGACCCAATAGACCACATCCTTTCTACATACCACTATTTTCATAATAATAAGCAATACATTTCTAAGAACATAACTCTTGACAACTTTCTAGAAATGCTTATTAGCAAAGAAAACAAAGTTATTTTTAAGCAAGATCACCTTAAAAACGCTTTAGAATATGCTCAATTTTCTTACTGGATTGAGAGATGGCAAAGCACATTAGGGAAGGAGGATATTCTTATCTATGAAATGAAAAACTTGCTTCAAAACCCCAAAGTAGTTGTAAATCAAATTGTGTCTCGTTTAAATCTAGCTACAGATATCTTTGATGATTATAGCTTTCCAGCAGAGAACGAAACATATTACGTAAAATCTCGCACATTGCAGGCACTGAATACATTTTCAAGAAAATACCTACCTCAAGGAGAGGTCTACAAAAAGCTAAGAAACTTATATCGCTCACTAAATACAACCAAGGAGAAACCAAAAACTACGGATTCGACGCAGATTTTAATTAGCCAATTAAAAACAGTTCTTTATCGTGAAACAGAGTATGTAAATAAATTCCAAAATGGTTATACGCCAAACAAAAAATTAGAGTTTTCGTCTTAGGCAGTCATATTCCAAAAATACAATTTTCAAAGAAATATTATGACGGCGTTTTTATTAATTCAAATAAAAATCAGTAACGCGGCTTACCATATCAAAAATACCAAAGAGCTAGCCACAGAACACTTTAAACTCATACCTACGGATATCTCATGAAGTATCCGATCCTAGTGCGCTTCTTTACGAGACTTTATATAAGGTGATTCACTGAATTAAAACAATTTTTATCGGAAAATATATAACTTCGGTCTTAGTTATTACTAGAAAAGATAATTTATTTTTCCTCCACTGAAAGCTCTCAGCGGACCGAGTACAAAATTAGTAAACATGGGTCATTTCAAAGAAAATCGATCAAATTTTAATTCATATTTATCATTTAGGATTCCAAAATGTGCTTCAAAACTTTTTCCAGAACTATTTAGATCCTTTAACTTATATATACAAAACAACTCGTAACCCAATACGTTCGCAGTTTTGTAAGATTCTCTTAACAAACTCGCCTGTTTAACAGGTGAAACTCCCTTTTTATGCTGACCATGTGTAGACCAACCTATCTCAGTAATGAATCGCTTCTTATCCGCCCACTCACTTCTATCTAAGAAATTTTTGACCAAATTTAAATTTTTAGATATCGCTAACGCCATATCCTCTACCTCCCACTTCAATACATAGGGGTGCAATCCAACCACATCGAGATATCTATGCGCATTAGTGCCTACAAAACTTTCAAAATAGGAAGTATTATCGCCAAATTTAATAACGCTGAATAAAGATTTTCCTGTAAAACTACCGCCGATTAATTCTACATCCGGATAAGATTTTTTGACATTCTGATATGTAGCCTTTAACAAGCTTACGTAATCTTCTACGCGTCCTTTTTCCGATGGACCAATTGTACCATCCCACTCATTCCAAACTTCAAAATATCTAACTTCATTTTGAAATTGACCAACGACGAATGACGCATAATTTGCAAAAGCACGAACAGCCTTCTTTGATTTAGGCTTGTCTCCATTATCATAAATTGAATTCGAATACCCCAGAACTATTATATTTCTAATTTTTAACTCTTGAGTTCTCTTTATTATGTACCGCCAGTTTGGGTGAACTTCGTACTCTCCAACTTTTTCTTCTACAGCTTTCCAGGGGACCCCCCAGCGAATATATTCTACGCCCAATTTTTTAGCAGAATTTAATGATAAATCTATTTCCTTTTCACTCAGATTCCATAATTTTTCATTCACACATATGGGAGTTGATTCCATGGAACTAGCAGATAAGCTAACCAACATGAGGATAGTGGATAATATGCTATAGACAATTTTTTTCATCCAACCCACCATATTGGCCCAAAATACTCTAGACTGTTAATTTCAATTCAGATAAACCCCTAAGATTGAAGCTTTCGTTCATTTGCGCACAGGCATAGCGCTGCAAAAATTGGAAACAGTTGCCCCACGTTTGGCATTGTCAGCGAGATCATACAAGCAATTAAAAACGTTGAAAATGCAACACGCGATGCGAAACCATATTCCTTGAAGCTAACACTTTTCCTTAGTGGAAAGATACAGATATAAATTAAAATTAATAGCAACGTAAAGCCCACACCCCCTAAATTTGCTAGCCAAACAGAAATCAAGCCATTTGCTCTTGTAGACCCCATCCCAGCCCCAAGGAAATAAGTCTCTTGTAGTACCCTCATCCCTATATTCGCGAGAGCCATCCTCTCCTGACCCGACGATGAATTCATCTTTTCGAAAATTAAACTGTTAAAAACAACTCCAACAATATCTGCAAATGACTCGGATAGCATGTACATAAGGATAGATATCGTGGAAAACACCAAAAAACATGACATCAAAGAGATCAATGCTCTATTTCTTGATTCTCGAGTAGCTAGTAAAGCCGCCAATATAGATGCCAGCAAACCATAGCCAACACACACAAAAGCAGTAGAAGATAATGATAGAACTGAAATTAAAAGACTAGTAATAAAAAAATAAACAGCCTTTTTTTCCCCTGTTATTAGAAAGTAGGTTAACCAAAGAGAAAAGAGAACCGCAGAGAACTGTCCCTGCCGTGCAGCCTCTCTAAATCCACCAACTACACGCTCAAAACCATGCACACTTGCAGATTGAAGGTTTTTGTAATGAGCAGTAAAGAACCAATCCTGAATGAACTTTAAACCAGCAAGATCCACAAACACCATAATTAAATTTGAATAAAATGCTAACTCCAATAATCTAATCAATACCTTGGTATCATACTTTCTTGCAATAAAAACGAAGTATAGAAATGCCCCCATCTGAAAAACGAGATAAAACATCTGAGAAAAATTAGATAATGTAAGTTCAAGAGGGCCCACCGTAAGTAAAAACCCTTTTCCAACTTTGGTAGCCTGCCCACCACCAAGGGAAGAGACCTCAACATGATGCGAGAACATACTAATAGAAAATATTGTTACCCATAAAGCATGAAAAATTAGGACTAAGATCAGCGATGTTTCTATAGCATTATTTTTTTTAATAGAAAACTTTGAGCGCGCAATATAATCACCAATCAAAAACATCAGATATGCATCAAATGCATTAATCCCAAAACCACCAAAACTAATTAAATAAGTTGCTTCAAATGGCAATGCTATCCCGGCAGAAGATACCTTATTAACGCCAAATGCTTTTGAGAACAAAAGGCATGCCATGAAAAGAAATAGTCCAGGAAGCTCAAGTGACACATCTAATACCAGAATTTTTAACAGCGTTAAAGATCAGGGGCGAATCGGAAATTCAAATACTCTATAAAAAAACCTCAAAAAAACTATTAGGCCCCAATCAAATAACGACTTCTTTTCCCCAGCATTTTTTTTGTCGCATAAATTGACACTAAACAAAGTATAATAATTAGGCAGGTAATGCTTAAAACGGCCAACAATTTACCACTTGAAGCCAAAGACTCTCTATTTGGAAGAAATCTTATAGCTGCAATTACATAACCATGAATAAAGAAAATACCAAAGGAGTTCTTAGCAAGAATGTCTACAACCTTTGATCTATGCGACTCTATACTTACAAAAAACAAAAAAAAGAAACCTAATGAAATAATTTTTAGAACGAAATTGACATTTTCAGTCACCCCAACACTTATGTAGACAACCAAAACAGCAAGAGGTAATGAAGATAATTTTATAATTTTTGCTGCCCCTCTAATGTTCTCATATGACTTTGAAAAACACATCCCCAAAATAAATACAGGCAGATAATGCATAGCAGCAACCAAAGGTTGATCATTATTTTCCGGCCGATTAAAGATTAAAACCGATACGACCAAAGAAGCAATAAAGGCTAACAAGTAATTATCCTGAAACTTATCAAACATTCTAAGCATCGGTGTAGATAAATAGATTATGAAAATCATGGGAACAAACCAAAGTGGCCCTAGATGAACTCCCGTAACCAACAAATAAAAAGGTAGCAAATATCCGTTTATCTGAGACAAATCTAAGTTTGGGTGCTGTTTTATTCCTAAACAGTAAATTAAAATTGCCGGAACCGATAGAAAAATGTAAGGGATAATTACATTTTTTATCTTTCTGGAAATAAAATTTTTGTAGTTTTCAGAGATAGAAAGGTTTTGAAAAAGGAACCCAGCAGCAAATGTAAAGGCAATATTTACATCTCTAAATATATTGACCTCACTCTTGATTGGCTCCAGCTCGTTAATAAGTGAAAAAACGTGTGTTGCCACTACTAAAATAGCCGCAAAAGCTCTGATATATTGAATGGAGTAAATCATATCAATTACCCAGCGGATTTGTTGAGTACTTCAACGAAGCGCTATCATTCCAAATCGAATTAGAAAACTCTCCCAATCTCTGCCCACCATCTCTTTGAATAGGACGAACAGATGTTGAAAATGTGCTTCTCGTGCCTCTTTCATAAATACCGTCTAAGGGAATCTTGATAAATATCCCCTTGTCAAAACTGCCCTCACCAAAATCTTCCGATGAAACATCTGTAAACGTTGCCCATGCGCCAACACTCCACCCATTTGAGAATGTTCTTCTTATTTCAAAGGTAGCACCTGTATCTTTCGCAAGGTATTTTCCAACGTGTAAAGCGACATCATAGTTATAAAAAGGCGTGTCCCAATAGGCGCTTACAAATCCGGTAACTGTTTCATAATCCCTCATTGCGAAATCGTCGTCAGGCTCTCGCTGTTTAACCCAAGCCATAGACGCACCAAACCCAACACGCCAATTGTATGGGTGATAAAGCACTTCACCCCCAGCGCCGGAATACATCTCTTCAAGTATTCCACCGAAACCACGCCAGTAGGTGCTTGGGTGAATAGTCCCTCGCTTTTCTAAATAAAGGGCGTTTAACCGGTTTTTATCTTTTAAATAATCGACAACATCGGTGCGAACATGAGGCAATACGGAATTAGAATCTCGAATACTTTCGTCAAAATTCTGGTCCAACATGTGGGTGTATGAACCACGGATTAGATAATTATCCGGAAGTGGGATCGTTGTATTGGCGGCAATGCCAATGCCGTAGCGGAAGGGTTCTTCAGGGTCAAACAGCTGTATACGAGTCGTTAAGCCTAAATCAAAGGCGATCTTATTTTGAACGAAATTGGTCTCATAGTCGGCATCGTTAATTGCCGTCGCGCTTTTCCATTCAGGCTGAAGCTGATGAACCTCTAGGTCTTCCTCAACGATAAAAGGTGTAGGCCGTTTAACCTCCATATTAACCACTTCATATCCCCTGTCCTCCAGAGTAAATTCGATGGTTCTAATATTGTCAGGTAAGTAGAGATCACTTAATGAAGTTGCACGATCTACCGCATCAGACCATTCTGGATAGCTTTGATTGCCAATTCGCAAGTAGGCAACACCTTCTCCTTCATCGAGCTTTCCTGATAACAGCAACAAACCAGATTGTTCCATATCAGCCAGCATGGCTGGGTACCATGTTTTCTCTTCTATGTTTGTATGTAAAAGATCAAAGTTTCGATATTTCACAGGCCGAATTGGAGTTCGGCGTGCTGTATTCGCTTGATACGCTAAGCGCATGCTCCAATCAAACCCTTGCTGGCGCCCAATACCCACCGTTAAATTGGGCGTAACATCCCACTCTGCGCCATAAGATAGTTCTGTTTCTGGCTTCTCGACGCCAAATCGGTCAACATCGTATCGGTTATATTCTGGATTTCGCTCCAACAACAAACGTACTGGGTAGCGATCAAATTGATAAGAGACTCCGCCAAATAGTCCGATGTTCTCACCTTGAAACAATGAACCAAGGGGAATACGACCAGGACGACTCCCGCCATTTGCGCCGTCTTCTCGATCTTCGAATTTGTCACTGAGATAAATCAAAGGATTCTTTAAATCGTCATCCCCCGCCATGTCGCCCCAACCCACTCCAAGGGTGACATCAAAATTCCCAATATTTTTAGAGGCGACAAGATATTCAGACCCGACGAGCCCGGTACCCACAAAATCACGCATACCGATGCTCACTTGGGGCATATAGTAGTCTTCTTCAAGCAGTCGAATCTTGGCCGCAAAGTTACGATCGTAATAGTCTGACCAGCCTTGATTTTCAATATTTTCTGCATCACGGACTCGTCGATAGCGAAAGGTTGCCTCTAACCAGGGTAATGCCTGATAGGTTAAGGCGAAATTATCGTAACGGTCAGACGAAGAAACCGTGGTCGTCAATGTGGCATCCTCTGCCATATGGGCACTAGGAATATCAATTAAACCCGTTGTTCCAAAATTAGACGCCCCTGCAAAACAGAAACCGCTCAAACTTATCGCAGGCAAGAATAACAAAATAACATTACGGGCCACCGCCACCTTTTTTCCGCAGCAGGTGAATTGCTTTAATCTTGATTCTCGCTTTACCACAAGCAACGCCATTGTTACCGTTTTGTCACGTTTGCGGATTCACCAACAACCTGCTGGTCTGATCCATTCTGCAGCTTATTTAAAGCCTTACCTCGAATCAGCGGCCCCATAGGCAGCCCTAAGCGCACGGCAGCCGCGTAGTTCATTCCGTGAAATTTTGGTTTCCGGGCCTCAACATCTTTGGTGACGTCGTCAGACCGACTTGCATCAGCCACTGCGGAATTTGAGCTCTGCGGAGGCTCTGCGAAAGAACTGCTGAAGAGAAGAAAGGAAAGCATGCTGGCTTTTAACAAACGTAAAGCCGCGAAAAACCAGGAAAATTCAGGAGAATCCACACAACGTCCTTCGTTGATCTAACTGCTATCCATACTGCCCATAGGCAAGGGATTCCACCGAGGAATACCGCAGAAAAACAGAAACTATGAATTGTTTGCGAGCACACCATCCTGGGGCTACGCAATAGGTCGGAGGTTTCAGTATATCGATACGAGGGTGTCACGCAAAGCATGAATCACTCGAATTACTGATCAATATCTCCGGCTAATAATTTTGTACTAGTTTGTGACGCACACTTTACAAAAAAACCGAAAAAAACATCCATTGGTTGTAAATACACAGCAAAGTTATGGTGACATTGACCAGAAAGTTTGAGTACACTGGATCTACACAGGAATTTTACCCGGCAGGGAAATATTGCAGTCTAATGGCTAGGGAAGTTCTGGTGGTTTTTTCGCAATGTGCATGCAAGGTTGATTGTTGGCATGCGTCAGGTTGACGCACAAGTTGAAGCATTGAAGCGAGTGATAGGAGAATGGCAGTTCGCTGCTTTATCGCTAGATAATGCCTGAATAACACGGGTTGATTACATTTTCGGCAGCATGCATTCCATCGAGACAGCGGTTTTTGAACTTACTAGAATGCTCGACTCGATGACTGGCTCCATTTCTGTTTAAGGTCGAAATCGTGAACGCATTCAATCTTAGATTATGCGGTGCGTGCTCCGCGTTTGGGGTCAACCTGTGAGCATGAGAGCTTCAACGGCAAAAGCCAACCCTGGTGGCGACAGCTCACTGCTTTTCGCTTAAGGTCTCAAGCAGACTACACCTAACAACAGCAACCTTGTTTTGCGCAGATACGTCGCTTAAATCGTCCCTGCAATCTTCTGACGATTTATAAACCTGCGAATTAGCTTATCAGCCACGTCTTAGTTCGTTGCATTGCCGCTTAAGGATATGTTCATGCGTTTTAGTGCCCTTTCTTTTCCTCTGATAGGGGTAACTCTGCTTACCTCCTGCACCATAGTCCCCGGAAGTCATATGCGTCGCGACTTATTCATGTATGACGAAACGCCATCGGAGTATGTCGAGGCAACGACAGACCTGGATTACATACCCATTAATTCTACGGTTGTCACCAACCTTAATATTCGTGTTAAGGAAGAGCCCAAGCCTGACAACTCCCTAAAACAGAAGATAGACAACTATCGGTATCACGTGGGCCCTGGCGATATTCTCACCATCATCGTCTGGGAGCACCCAGAACTGACCATTCCTGCAGGCTCGTTTCGATCCGCGGCAGAATCAGGCACCGAAATTAAATCTGACGGCACCATCTTTTATCCCTATGCCGGGCAAGTTGATGTTGGCGGACTGACGACGGCCGAAATCAGTGAGAAGCTACGCTCCAGTTTATCTGGTGTTATCCGCAACCCTCAGGTAGATGTTCGCGTGGCAGATTTCCGCAGCCAGAAAGTCTTCGTCAGCGGCGCTATTCGACAGCCTGGCACATTAACGCTTAATACTGTCCCACTGACTCTGCTTGATGCCATCGACCAATTAGGCGGCTTGGCAGATGATGCTGCATGGGAATCTGTCGCCTTAACACGCGATGGGGTTCGCCAGACGATTTCATTACGCTCTATTTATGAACAAGGCGTCATTTCAGAAAATTTGCTCCTGCAAGATCAAGACGTCATTCATGTACCCCGCTACGATGCGAACAAAATATTTGTACTAGGAGAGGTTAGGTCTCCAGGTAGTATTTTCTTGTCGCGTAATGGCACAACGTTAGCAGAGGCTATCTCTGAATCCCGAGGTATTGACGAAAACCGTGCCGACGGTCGTGGCGTTTATGTCTTACGAAACACGGGTATAGATAAAGATGAGGCAGGTTACCCTGTTTATCGGGCGCAAGTGTTTCATTTAAATGCAGCCAGCGCGGTGGGCTTTATGCTCGCGGATCAGTTTCCGCTACAAGCTCGTGATGTGGTTTATGTTTCGGCAGCCCCCATTGCCCGTTGGAACCGGTTTCTTAGTCAATTACTTCCCACTATCGTCGCCACAGAAAATATTGGCGATATAGAAAACAACTGAGTTTTGATTTCACCCAGCCTGACTCGCTTGCCACCTGCGCCACTGGCCCGAACGTCTCGCGAATCAGGCAACGCTATGCGCAGCATCCTGCCGGAATTGATTTAACCAATGACAAGCTCTCACCCTGATATCTCTCCTTTAAAGGCCTCTTCGCGCACAGCGGATGATGAAATCGATTTGCTGGCGTTATTTTTCAGTATTTGGGAACGACGCACCTTCATCGGCCTGATTGTCGTCCTGTTTCTTTTTATGGGCGTTGCCTACGCGCTTCTTTCCACCCCCATCTATCAGGCGAATGCGGTCATCCAAGTGGAAGAAAAAGCGTCGTCGTTACCAGGGCTTTCAGAAGTCACGGAACTCTTCGGTAGCGAATCCAGCGCGATTACTGAGATCGAATTGATTCGCAGCAGAAAGGTCATCGGCGTTGCCGTAGAACAGGAACACTTAAATATTAAAGTGGAGCCTCACTACGTGCCGATCATCGGCAAAGCGTTCGCCCGTAGGAAAATGCCGATCTCCTGGGGTAATTACGCCTTAGGTGACGAGGTGGTCGTCATCACATCTCTGCAGGTTCCAGATCGAATGTACGGTGAAGACCTCGAATTGATTACCGAGGGTGCCGGTATGTATCGCCTGATGGATCCAGAAGGCAATGAAGTTCTGAGGGGCAAGGTTGGCGAAAAGGCGGAAGCCGGTCTCTATTCCATTTTTGTGCAAAAACTGGAGGCATCAGCTGGCATTAGCTTTACCGTGAAAAGGGCCCGTACGCTTAACACGATACTTCGTTACCAGCAATTATTGAGCGTCTCGGAGAAAGGCAGTGATTCCGGCATTATAGTTTTGTCGCTGGAAGATGAATCACCCGAAAAAGCCGAAAGTATTCTGAACGTCATTGCCGACGCCTACATTCGCCAAAATGTAGAACGCCAATCCGCCGAAGCCGCCAAAAGTTTGGATTTTCTGCACCAGCAACTACCAGAGGTGCGCCGGAATTTGGAATCCGCAGAATCTAAGTTCAATGAATACCAAGTCGATGCTGGCTCTGTCGACATCAGTGCAGAGACAGAAGCTCTATTGCAGCAAGTGGTCGATATCGAATCAGACATCGCCCAACTCAGACTGCAAAAGGCCGAGCTCGATCGCAAATATACCAAGGACCACCCAACCTATCTGGCATGGCAAGAACAGGTTGCCGAATTGGAACAGCGCAAAAGCGAACTGGCCGAAAAGGTGAAAGACCTGCCCTTTACGCAGCAAGAGCTGCTGGGGTTACGGCGGGACCTGGAAGTCAGTACCGCCATTTACACTCAGATGCTGAATAATATACAGGAGCTGGACATCGCCCGTGCCGGCGCCGTCGGGAACGTGCGCTTAATCGACGAGGCCGCCACTAACGTGGAGGAGCCCGTCAAACCCAAAAAGAAAATCATTGTTGCACTTTCCTTTATGCTGGGCCTGTTTTTGGCAATTGGTATCGTCGTCATTCAGCGAGCATTGCGTACCGGCGTGGAAAGCCCGGAAGCATTGGAAGACATCGGCCTGCCAGTTTATGCCTCAGTGCCATTATCAGAACAGCAGATGAAGCTGGACAAGGTCTCCCAAAACTTTTTCCGCTATCACAAAGTCAGTGATGCCGACCATCCTGGCGGCTTGCTGGCAAAAGACGACCCTACCGATATTTCTATCGAGAGCCTGCGCAGCCTACGCACCAGCCTGCACTTTGCAATGCTGGAGGCCCGCAACAACATCATTATGGTTTCTGGCGCCAGCCCTTCGGTCGGCAAGTCCTTTATTGCGGGCAACTTGGCTGCAGTTATCGCAAATTCGGGTCAGCGCGTTTTACTGATTGATGCCGATATGCGCAAAGGTTACCTGCACGCGATGTTTAAAAAGGTCAATACTGTTGGCCTTTCTCAGGTGCTGGCCAAGCAAGCGACGGTGGAATCACAAATTCAATCCACCGATGTCGAAGGGCTATATATCCTGGCCAGGGGCAGCGCGCCCCCGAATCCATCGGAACTCCTCATGAGCGCCGGCTTCACAGACGCCATTAACCTAGTTTCAAAACAATACGATTATGTGCTTATCGATACCCCACCGGTCCTCGCTGTCACCGACGCTACCATTGTCGGGCAGCAATGCGGCGTTGCCTTTTTGGTGGTCCGCTATGGCCTAAACAGCACCAAGGAAGTTGAATTAAGCTACAAGCGCTTCTTGCAAAACAATGTGCCGGTTAAGGGGGCGATCCTCAATGCCATTGAGAAAAAAGCATCGGGATACGGATATGGCTATGGATACAACTATTCCTACGAATATAAGTCAGATCACCGCAAGTGACGATTGTGCATAACATCAAATCCACGCCCCCCTATTAACCAAACCAGACCGCAACCAATGCGCCGCATAATGCCAACCATTTTGCTCATCCCCCTACTGCTATGTCTGCCGGGTTGCATTGTGGTGAAGTCATCGCAGCTTCAAGGTTTAAAGGACTTGATGACCGACGACTCTAAGGAGCTGCGCCCTTTTGAATGGGAACTGCAATGGAATCAGTACAAAAAACGCGTCTATGTGGTGGATATGAGCCCGGTGTTTGTCTTCGGCAATATCTATGGGGATGGCATAACTCTGGAAGGCTACGACTTGCTCGAAGCCGAAAGCCTAGGGCGATTTAACTATCTCTGGCAATTTATCGAGAAGAATGGCTTTATTACCGCGTATGAATCGGGCGAATATCGAGCCACCTACCAATGCAGCGAATGGGCTGCTTCGGCATTAAATATGCTCAGTCAGAGCTGCAAAAGCACACAGGGTGTTGAATATACGAACACGGCCACGCTGACAGACGACGGTTCCGTGATCGAACTCAGCTATGATTTGTTCGGGCCGAATTCACCGTTGGTCCTTAAAAAAATCTAAACGCCCCATGGCGTGCCTTAACACATCCTAACGCACCAGGTTGACGCTAAAAAACGCCCGCACCATTTTTCCTAAAGAATCATTAGCACTGAAAATTCTGTGAATTGGTTCAAATCTGGGCCCAAACTGCTCCCAAAATCGCCACATTCATTTCTTTTTATTCTTTTAGCATGACAATTGCTTAACAAACCTAAATTGATCGATCCAGCACCACCAGCCGCACGTAAAAACGCTCAATGTCGTTTTGGATCTAGAAGCACATCAGAACGTCATACTTTGGTTTAAATATGCGGCGACACTACGCTCTAAAGGTATAAAACAGGTAGGTAAATGTTGGCTCATAGAGTTTGCTTTCTCAGATAGTAAGGGCAAACTGGGGACAGTAACCAAGACTGCACTATGCAAGATGTTGTCACCAAGATATTTAATTTTGGCGGGTACAGTGATACGCTTGGTTGTCAGTATTCCAGCACTGGACGCAGGGATCTGTTGTTAAAATGGAATGAAGACGAGTTTTCGACCCGGTCGGCAGAAATTGACATTTTGACACTGAAAACAGTCAGAATTGAACATTTTTCTGTTCTGCCAGTCTGATACTGGGTAAACACTTCTTAGTGTATCTTTCCGCAACATATTCCAAGTGTGCAGTGTGATTGATTTATCACGGATAAATTAAAGGGTGAGGTCTGCTTGGCTTTTTCAGCCATGCCGGTCAAACGATGTTCAAACAACGTTATTTTGCGACCATCAAGGTGTTTTTTTGGCTCATAAATTGAGCACGGAGTTTTTTGAAAATGGGTAAAGTCCGAGTGATGATGCTGGGTTTGCGGGGTTTTCCGCAGGTTCAGGGCGGGATTGAAACTCACGCCGAGCATCTCTGTCAGGAGCTCCAAAAGCAAGGAAGCGTGGAAGTGAGTTCAATTGTTCGTTCGCGCTACATGCGCCACTATCCAGGTAAAGACTATAAAGGCATTCGTCTTCATCGTATTTGGAGCCCATCGTCGAGCAGATTGGAAACCATCGTACATACTCTGCTAGGTGTCTTATACGCAGGACTAATCAATCGCCCGGACATTCTTCATATCCATGCGGTTGGCCCCTCATTAATGGTACCTCTCGCTCGCTTACTGGGCCTAAAAGTCGTCATGACCCACCACGGGCCGGATTACGATCGTCAAAAATGGGGCAAACTTGCTCGAATATCTCTTCGCCTTGGCGAGAAGTTCGGCGTCATTTACGCCAACAAAACGGTCGTCATATCTCGCACGATTCAAGATCAGGTCAAGGCCATGTACGGAGTCGATACCGTTCGTATCGCCAATGGCGTATCCGTCTTTGATCTGCAAGAGAACAAAAACGTTCTGGAGAGCTTCAAAGTGAATCCCGGTCGCTACATTTTGATGGTTACCCGCCTGGTACCAGAAAAGCGCCACCTGGATGTTATTGAAGCCTTCGCCAAATCAAAACTCAAAGATTGGCAGCTGGTCATCGTAGGTAATGCCGATCACGAAGACGATTACGCACGCAAAGTTCTCAAAAAGGCAGCGATGACGCCACGAGTCATCATGCCTGGCAAACAGACCGGCGACGCATTAGCTCAGTTTTACTCCCACGCAGGGCTGTTTATCTTACCGTCTTCCCACGAAGGTATGCCTATTGCGCTCCTGGAAGCGCTTTCTTTTGGACTTCCTGTGCTTGCAAGCGACATCCCTCCCCATCTTGAATTGGAACTTGGCGAAGAGTGCTACTTCCCGCTGGGCGACACCAAAGCCCTGGCCAACTCCTTTAACGAGCGTTGTGTACCAACCGCCCAAGACGATGAGAAGAAGTCCGAAATCCGGTCCTGGGTATCCGAAAAATACAACTGGCGCGATGTCGCGACCCAAACCCGCTATGTTTATGAAGACATTACAGGCGGGGGCATGGGCGTGGGAAAGAAAGTGCTTGATCATTCCATGTAATCTCCATTTTATGAAATGATCACCATAAGAGGCCGTCACTGACGGCCTCTTTGCGTATAGGGCTCCAAATCTCGCCCCTTACCCTCAACTGTCCAGCCAGCCACCTTCTGATATATCGATAAAAGTAGATTGCATATTGGAAAAAACCGAGTAGGTCAGGATTCTAACGCCTTAATAAAAAAGAACCAGGCGCCACAAGGGCTATAAGGGATTCGCCGCCAGCGAGCAAAAATAACCGGTCCTAAAAATCCGTGCACAAGTCACAACTTTAGACTTCCTGACTATGTGATAGCCAGGACCTGTGTTAGTTTTGCGACGTAAGTTCGAATTTGTATCAATATGTCACAACGCATTAACGCGAAGGAGAATAGCATGGCTTCACAAAAGGACTTTGTGGCGGTTTCCGGCATGGCGTTTATTGAATATTCAGGCAGTCGCCCCAACCTGCTCACCTCCCTGTTTGATCAAATGGGATTGTCAAAAGTAGGAAACATCCCAGAAACCCCCATAGAGCTGTATAATTCCGGCGAAATCTATTTTATTTCTAACCCAACCTGCGGCGGCAACGCTGAGCTGTTTCGCTCAGTTCATGTTCGCGGTGCCAGCGCTATGGGCTTTAGAGTAGAAGACTCCGCCAAAGCCCTCGAGATCGCCCTCAGTAATGGCGCCTCCGAGGCAGCCGTCACCGATTACGACATTCCTGCCATTAAGGGTGTCGGTCAATCCATCATTTATTTGGTTGATGCTGAACACGAAAAGGCTCTGTTTAAGCAATTTGGTCACAACCCGGCAGATGCCAAGGTCGAGAGCTCCAACCTACAGCGCGTCGACCACGTTACCCATAATCTTAATAAGGGTGGCGTTGCCAGAATGTGTAAGTTTTATGAAACCATTTTTGGCTTCCGCCGTGTGCGTAACTTCGACATTCAAGGCCAAAAGACCGGTCTGTTCAGTGAAGTGATGGCAAGCGAATGCGGCAGTGTGATCATTCCGCTGAACGAATCCAAAGACGATATTTCTCAAATTGCTGAGTTTTTGCGGGAATACAACGGCGAAGGCATTCAGCATATCGCGTTGGATTCATCTAACCTGTACGACACCGTTGATCAGCTAAGTAACAATGGCATTCCCTTTCAGGATACGCCAGAAACTTACTACGAGCTGGTTGATCGTCGCCTTCCCGGCCACGGCGAACCCGTTGAGGAACTGCGCAAGCGTCGCATTCTGGTAGATGGCGGAAAGTTACAAGGTGGCGGCTACCTGCTGCAAATCTTTACCAAGAATAGCATTGGCCCCATTTTCTTTGAGTTTATACAACGCAAAGGCAACAAGGGTTTTGGTGAAGGCAACTTCCAGGCTCTGTTCGAATCCATCGAGCTGGATCAAGAACGCCGCGGCGTTTTTGGTTAGTCGAAGTAACTCTATATTGCTGTACATAAAAACGGCCCTTTGAGGGCCGTTTTTCTCATTGCATTAATGATTGCAATAGCTGTCTGGGACTGTGTATCGAAAAGTTTCGCCATTTCTAATACATATGAGCTCGCAATAACCTCCCTCATCATTCCACTCAAAGCTATTTTCGATAATTATGGTGGACTGCGTCGCCGATGAAGCGCCCATTCCTGCTTCAAAAATATTCGAAGACACTGCAGCTTCCTCACTACCATTTTCATCCGATTGATTAACGGCTTCTGCTGATCCAGCAATCAAGAAAAAGCAGATACCGATAAGCCCCCATCTATTTGCCACGTCAAACTCCTTATGCTTTTCGCATCGATGATATAGACCGCAGACATCCCCCAGCAGAACCACTCATTTCTGCATCTATCCATAAAATGAAGACAGTAGGCGCCCACTTCAATCAAGTCGGCAACCCCTATGAGAAAACATCACATTAACGAATAGCTGGAAATAGTGCGTCAAGACGACTTACTACTAAGGCACGGCCAAAATAAATTAGCCTTGAAAAAGGGTGGGCAATGCCACCGATAGAAATAGTACTATACCGTACGATTATGTATAGTATTTTTATCAATAAGACAAGGCTAATATTAATGAGAGATCAACGGCTTTTATAGATACTAGGTTTATAGAGGCTGCTGTGACTGGACTCACGGTTACGTAAAAACAATGGATGACGGGATAACCATCACTTTTGAGGGCGGTAACGAAAAACGGCCCTATTGAGGGCCGCTTTTCATCATCGCTGTGTACAATAGGCATCAGGAACTCTATGGCGAATTATTTCGTCACCTCTGACACATACAAGCTCACAGTAACTGCCCTCTTCATTCCATTCAAAGCGGTTTTCAACAGCAATCGATTTAGATGTCGATATCCCACCCATTCCTGCCTCAAAAATGTTCGATGCTTTAGCTTTAGAATCCGCCTTTAAGGCGTCGTAATTTCCTATTTGGCTTGGATCAATTTGGATACTACTTTCATCCGCCTGAGTTTGGGCTGCGACCAGTAAACCACAAACACCGATAAAACCTAACATTCTTGTCATACCATCCACCATAATAATTTCCGCCGATGCAATGTCTGCAGCACTCCATGCCCGCATAACAAAGCAATTTTTTCTTAGCTTTATTGCCGCTAGCTGCAATTTCTTGAAGCAAAGACAGCAAACTACACCATCCAGATGATCAGCATATTTCTGATTGTTTATGCGGTTACGAGAATCGTCTTGCTGCAGCTAACCCGTACGATAAAGCAGATGAGTACAACCTAACGCGACGAGCATCACGAACAAAAGAGATATCGCTTCCAGTTTCTAACGGGCCTGCAAGCAGGACCAATTCCAGGTAAAAATAAAAAAGTCACAGTATTCGACACGATACTTTGACGGACAAAAGCAAAAAACAAGATGGGAGTTGCCACCAAGGTGGCGAATCCGTTTCAGCAAAAACTGATTACAGCGTATTTACTTACTAGAGATTTAGGTTAAGTGTTAGATGGAAATAACGAGTGGGGTAAAACGCATAGCGGTTAGACCCGAAATCCAGAAACTCCTCGTTTTCATCCCACACATTGTCCACCCCCAGCTGGAGGTATCCATGTCGTCCCGGCAGGCGGAAGTTTAGGGATAGATTGGTCACAGAGACCTCATTCCGTTCGCTAACGCTGCCCACATTCACCTGGCGCTCTTCCCAGAGATACTCTTGCTCTGCCGACAAAGTCAGTTTGTCGTTCATAAACCAGTGTAGACTGACCGGGATCGTTTTGCGCTCTAAATGGTAGATATTAACTGTGTCAAAAGAAACGTTATCAGCATCATTATACCGTCGATCCTCGTAATTCGCCTTAACGGAAAGCGCAACGCGGTCGCCGAGCGGCAGATAACCGTACAATGACGAGATCTGCTCACCGTATGACAAACCTGTTTCCATATCGACCTGACGATCAACAAACCAAGCACCGGCTTTTAAAATCACCGAATCATAATCCAGAGCAATGGCCAAATTTTGCTCTTTTGAATATCGCTCCTGGCCAGAATTATACAATTGCGAAAATCCGTTAAAATTCGTTGGCTCGAGGCTATGACCGGCGGCCAATTGTGAAACACGATTCTGAAAGCCAGCAAAACGCAAAGATAGCTGATCTGTCAGCGCAACCTTGAATCCCAATTTCCCCAGCCAAAAATCATCTTCGCCATCCTCCTTCTCAATGGAGAACCCATCATCCGTAACATATTCATCTTCGGCATCTAAATATTTTATTCCAGCAAAGACATCCAACCAGTTCGACACCGGCCGATTCCAATAAGCGTATAAACTGCGGTGCTCAACATTCACTTCTGTTTGACTTAGCGTACTGACCCCGATACCTGGTATCGACAAACCAATATCACTATCGGCTGTTCTTTGCTGTTGCTCAACACCAACCACCCAGTTTCCCACCTGGGTCCGGCCGGCAAATTGGAGCCCTAAAGTATCGACTTCAGTCCTTATAAAACTGCTCGTAAAGATTGCGTCAAAACTATCACCAATCATCGAACCTTCATTGTAATCACTATCCAGATGACTCCAAGACGCGACAAGGTCCCAGCTATCACTGAGTCGATGCCAAGCCCCAAAACGCCAGTTACTGGATTTATCCCCTAAATCATAACCAGAGGAGCTTTCCGAAAGTGACGGCTGCAAATTGCTATTATCAACAGTGCTATCAACCCATTCAGCCTGGATGCGAGTATCCGGATTCACTTGCCATTGAACCATCCCGTTGACAACATCCTGCTTTAATAATGCATCGTCACGCCACATATCAGATTCATAGTGATACTGGGCTAGATTGACTGACACAGGCCCCCCCAACCAAGAAACGGAAAGATCATTCCCCCAAGTCGAATCCGAACCACCAAAGCCTGTAACCGAACCATAGAGCCCTTCCTGGGTGAACAATGGGTGGTATTCGTTTATCCCAGGATTTTGCGGACCCTGCCCCTCAATAAGCGACAGGCTGGCACCCGATAATTGAGGTTGTAACGGATAAGAAGAAAGCGACTGCCATAATTTAGACTGAAGCAAGTCGTCCGCACTGGCGCTGTCAAAATAACCAAAATTGCTGTAGTAGTCCGACATGAGTCGATGACCCGCGGCACTTGTAGGATCATGGGCCAAGGCATCCGCACCTGCGGTTAATATCCCCGAGTTATAGCCGACGTCTTCGTAGGCTCGGGCCCGGGTCACTTCGCGGGTCGCAGCATCACTCTGCAACAAGGCTTTGGAACGATATACACCGCGTGCGTCATTACGGTCAGCTGACGCTTCGAGGGATTCGATGGCGCCAATGGGATCGTTAGCAAACAGCTTTTGAACCCCTTCGTAAAACCACGGTGTGGGATCTTCTGGATCAAATTCTTTGGCCAACTCCCATTGGGTCGCGGCATCTTTATCGCGGCGCTCTTCGAAGTAAATGCGCCCTAAATAACTGCGCAACACACTGCGTGCGGGGTCAAGGCTGGTCGCCAACTCCAACTCACGACGGCCACGACCGGTGTTTCCTTTTCTCACCAGTGCCAGCCCCATCCCCAAATGGGCTCCCGGATGGTCTGGCGCCTTACTCAACGCCTGCCGAAATCTCTGTGTGGCCGCCTCAATATCCAACGCGAAAAGATGCACAAACCCAAGTTGCACAACGGCCTCAACGGCATTGGGATCCAGCTCAACGGCGGTCTCTGCCGCATCACGAGCGGCCTGAGTTGCGTTAAAGACCTGCTGCATCTGACTTAAACGAGCCCACGCCAGAGCGTTAGCCGGGTGGCGACTTACGGCTTCTTGCGCAGCCGCTCGTGCGGACTCAAGCTCCCTTACGGACTGCCACGCATAGGATAATGCGATCCATCCAGCGGCAGAATCCGGGTCTACCTGCAAGGCCCGCTGTGCGTTGGGTACCGCTTCACCAAATCGGTTCTGGGTATTCGCGATAATACTGCGCAACGCCAGTGCGGGCGCCCCTTCAGGGGTATTGTCCGGCACTTGATTGAGCAGGTCCTCCGCCGAAGCAACCTCCCCGACTGCCAGCAATATTGCCGCGCGCGCAGTCCTGGTAGCCGCCGTCTGCGGTGCCGCGGCCAGGCGAGAGAGCGCCAAATCCGTTCGCCGTTGACGCAAATTGGCCACAGCATCAACGAGCGCTGGATCACCCTGGCGGGAGAGTTCCGTCAGGGTAGTCAGCGGCGGATAATAGATCGCATGATCGACAAGAGGCCCTTTCTGCACCGGAAAAACCACAATTTCTTCCGTTGCTTGGCCACTGATCACCGCTTGCTCACCTGGCATTAGCTCACGCCAATCGTCGCCGCGGCGGGCAACAGAGACATCACCTTCCATAACAGAGACGCGGCTTTCACCCCCAGCTGCAGTCACCAAAAATTCCGTGCCATCGACCGCCGCGTTGACGAACGGCGTTTCTACGACAAAGCGATGACTGATACGACTGAGGTAATAAGATACCCCTCGGCGCAATTGCACGAGAAAGTCGTCTTTTGGTTGCGCCTCTGGGAATGCCAACAGGGAATTGGCGCTGAGCTGCACGGTGGTATTGTTACTTAGAAAAAGGACCGCACGACTGCCCTCCCCAACCTGGATACTCTGCCCAAAACACACGGCTTGGCCTTGGCCGGCGTGATCCGCCGAACCCGCCACGTCAGTTGTGCGTTGTCGAGCTGAACTGCGCAGAGGATCGACGTGACTTATCCTCACATCGCCCTCAACAGAAACCACTTTTGCAGCCCAGTTTTCACAGTCCGCCCACGCAGGCAAGGCTAAAACTACCAGCGCAGAAAAAACAATTCTATACACTTCAGCCTCTGGAAATAACGGTAATGCCGACCGGCTCGGGGGGAGGGTCATAATTGGCGAAAAAACGGGCGACACCCTACACGATACTGGGGTTTACAGCAACAAACAGGCGCCTGTTTCTACATTGCTTAAGAGGCCATAGTGGCACTTTTGACACACAGGAAGCAAGAAAAGCTTTTCACTTCCTTACAATGACAACAGCGTAACCTTGAGGTTCATCCAACCAAACTCTAAGAGCCTCATCAAGGCAGCAACTACGCAAAAAATCACTTACTGGATCACTGGATGACGCATAAATATTCCTAAATTTCTGTTCAGCCGCAACAAACATTCCCCGCTGAAAGTCTTCCAGGGCCTCTTGAAACCGCTCTTCGTCAGCGTCTAACCAATGATTTAAACGGGGAGAACAGAGATAAACCGGCTGCTGCTTCCCCTTTAGCAGGAACCAGCCAAGCTTACGAAATGCGCTGTCATGGCCCGAGGTACACTCACGACTTACCAGTGTCATCACCCCCAGCGTCTTGTTCGCCCCCTCCAGCCGCGAGGCCGTGTTTACTATATCTCCGACAGCGCGATACTCGAAATAATCCCCAGCGCCGAAATGCCCAAGCAAAACCTCACCAGCGTGCGCCCCAATCCGCGTCGGCAGCGTGTTTTCATGATGCAATTCATTAAACTCTATGACCGACTGATCCAGGGCCGCGATGACGTCTGCAGAAAGACGCCCGACGTCCTGGGGATTCGCATCAGGCCATAAGGCAATGATACCGTCGCCAGCTACGTCGGATATAACCCCTCCAAACCGCCGTATGGTATCGATGATGGCTCGATAATAATCGTCCATCAGCCTTTTTAATGCATCCGAGCTCAACGATTCCGCCACCCGGGTGTAACCTTGAGCATCAGTCACAACGCAGAGCCCATAAATGCTCTCCTGATAAGGAGAAAACTCTCTGGAGGCCGCAAGCCGTTTGATCTCCGCAGGTGGCAAGTAATGGCCAAAAGAGCGCTCGAGCCGCAACTTCTGCTCGCCAATCTGGCGCACCCTCCACCCCAGCAAGGTCAACACCAATAGCGGCGTAACGATAAGCACCGGCGTGATCCAGGGCAGCCAGATCTGCCATTTCGCGAACAGCAAAAACACGCCCGACAGATAGGCTCCGAGCCACCCCAGCAACAACGGAAACGCCCATAAAGGCCGTAACAACCTGAAAATGAGAAACACGATCAGCGCAAAAATAGCCGTCGCTATAGCCCATGCCGTATGAGACTGCCTCAGCCAGCTTTGCTCTCGGAGATTGCTGAAGGCGGTCGCAGATAGCTCCACCCCACTGATATCCAGCTGTCCGGCAGAGGTAAATGGCGTACGAAAGCCATCCCTCTGTCCTGGCTGATGGTGTGCAGAATAGCCCACAAAGACAACCGCGTTGCGCAGCTGCTGGGCATAACGTGCGGGATCCGCGAACAGGTCTTCCAAATCGATGGTCGTAATCGACCTGGGTGGCCCATAGAAGTTGTAGGGAAGTGTGGCTCCCAGAGGCTCAACATCCTCAAAGTGATTTTTTTTCGGATCCGTGTAATGCCACAAGGCGACGGGGAAGGTGTGGTATCGACGATCCAGCACCCTGCGCAACCAAAAATAGCGGACACTGGCCCCCACTTTGGGAAGCGGAAAAGGGTGAATCGCAAATGCTTGTTTGGCAAAGAGCGGATGGGGATAGATGATGGAATCTTGATAGAGGCTTTGGCCGTTTAACTCCAACACCTGACGGCGACTATGGGCAAACAGCATCACTCCACCATGCTTCGCCATCGCGTCGGCAAACTGCTGATCTGGACCGGATTCACGCAATCCTTCAAAAAATACGTCAAAGGCGACAAAACGAGCGCCCAGCTCCGTCAATCGGCTGACCAGGCCAGCGTAGACGCTGCGCGGCCAATCGGTCATCAAGCGAGACAGATGGAGTTTGTCGGGAGTTTGCTCCGTAATCGCAACAATAACCAGGTCATCCGGAACCGGACGTTCTCCACGCCATTGAAACAACAGGTCCAGCCCTGGCTGCTCCTCGAGATTAACCGCCCAAGGAGACAACTGCCATATCGCCAGCAGCAATAGCGCGACTACCCCCAAGATTGCGTTTCGCAGGACTGCCATTAACCGTACACATCTATCATTCAGAGAAAATCGCGCGCCAACCGAGAGAGAGTCCAGCCAAAGCCTCTACCTAAGCACTTTCACCCCCAATTGCCCGGCAGTGGCACACCAATCAAGCTCAAGATCATAACAACCACCGACAATAATCAGGGACTTTGAGTGATTTCAGCGCGATGGCGTCAAATAATACCTGATATCGGCTACCATAGTCTCAGATGAACCTATGCAGGCTTAACACAACTTTGTACCATGGGGGATTCTATCCCGGATGCGAATTTGCGAGATTGTGACCGCGAAACCACATCCACCCCGTCGATCACCGCCAAACTGTGGCAGCCCCTGACCAGCCGGCATCCACCCCGTGATCATTCTGATACTGGCCAACGGAGCACAAAACAATGAGTCATCTCGCCCAGGTTCCTTTGTTTTCCTGCTGCACGCCTGAGCAAATCCAGCAACTGGAACAACATGCGGCCCTGAAATCCTTCAAAAAGAACTATGTCGTGATTACTGAAGGAGAAGTCAGCGACCCCCTCTACGTCATTGTTTCCGGTCGCGTCAGAGTCTTCTGTAGCGACGAAGACGGCCGTGAGATTACCCTCAACGACCTAAAAGCTGGCGACTATTTCGGTGAACTGGCACTGCTGGATGACTGCGAGCGCTCCGCATCCGTGATTACCACAGAACCCTGTCGCTTTATGATTCTGACTAAATCCGTGCTTGTGGAATCTTACAGGGATAACCCGGATCTGGCTCATAACATCATTGTGATTCTCACACAGAGAATTCGTTCTTTGACGAACAACGTCAAGAACCTCGCCCTCATGGACGTCTACGGTAGAGTCGCCAACACCTTGCTGCAGCTGTCTGTTATCAATGGGGAGCAACGCATTACCGAAATCCCACTGACGCAGCAGGATATCGCTAATCGCGTCGGCGCCAGCCGGGAAATGGTATCGCGCATCATGAAAGACTTGGTCACGGGAGGGTATATTTCGATGGAAAAAAAGAAGATTATTATCAAGGAGAGCTTGCCGTTGCATTACTGAACGGCACGCCAAATAAAGTCTCGCTAGATGTACCCAAGTTTCCGATTTAGAGATCCACAGGATTTTTGAAACGCTAGCATTTCATCACCGACTAAACCATCCTTCCAGCGAGTATCGAGCTTGACACCACTGTCTCGCTTATACATTGTCGCATTACCATTCACGAGGTGGCGTTCTCCATGACTTAAATTTGTCATAGAGGATTCATAATCGACCCCTAAAAATTGGCAGATTGAATCCAACGATCCCTCAAGATCACCAACCAAGTCTTCATACTTCAACCGCAACAAACCTTCACTTCCTACCAGGTTGGTCAATTGCCGCTCAGCTCTACGGTTGTAGTTTCTCCAACCGGCAATAGACTCAGGCCGAGAAAAGCCGCTGGTTCGCCGAGAATAATAGACGCCTCGACCATCCCTTGTTAAATAAATGATACGAACTTTTTCTGGACAGGCTTTATAGAGTGAAACGGCCTTATGAACATTTTTAGAAGAGTCAATAATGAGGTCTTTACCCCATTCTCGACTGATCACATCATAAAGGTAAAGAGTGTTTTGAACCCCCTTTTGCAAGCTTCCAGGGATTTTAAGTCCTGGGTTGACCTTATGAACGTCCAACCCATAGACCATATCGCACCATAATGTCCTCAGCTTCGTACTGTAGGTGTACATTTTTGTCTGCTGCTGATGATCAATAACGACCGACGCTTTTGTATCCCACTGCCTGAGTGCGTAGGGGTTTTCATAAAGATCCACTCCCATTTCTTCCCGCACTTTAGCAATCACACTGGACCAAGCGGGGCAATCTCGCAGCTTTTCGCCACAGGAGCAGGTTTGGTTAAGAGCTATCGCCTTCCCAAGAAAACTAAACTCGCCGGTAGAAGCGGACGTTGAGTGCCCTCCAAGCAGCAAGTCCAATAATGTAGAACCGGAGCGAGCAGCGGAGCAAATTAAACAGTACTTCGTCATAAATCATTCATCAAAATTTAAAAACTCAAATACACCGGTCATGTGATGCGGCCCAACAGTGTACAGAAATACTAAACGGCTTCCCGATCAATCAGAAGACCTCTACGACGCTTGACGGGCGCTTCATTTAACAATGGAGCCACCTCAACTTCTTTAGCGCCTATTTTTTCATAATAAAATGATCGTCTTAGCCAAGCAGTACACCCAAAAGCGGTAAATATAATAAACATCATTGGAGCGGCGTAGGGAATATCGTTTCGATAGACAAGGGATAACGCGAACAGAGGCATGGCAACATTTAGCGTTCGAGCCAACGCCCTCTTCCATGTCCCTGGCGTAGCGTATTCGGTCAAATAGGCTGTAATTCTAAACATTGAATACAAAATGCCGAGAATCGCAGCAAACCCTACGATTCCAACGTCCCATAGAAAGAGTGCGAGTGCCGTTCTATCAATATTTTTAGGGCTATGCTCTTTGCCCATCGCCCCCAAGGCGCGCCCTACCGTACGAGAGCTACCTAATCCATGCCCAATAGCCATATGAAGAAAATCGCCATCAGCATGCTCTTGCCACCAATAAAGCAGGGATCCCATGCGGGTTAAAACGCCTTCTTGCTCGGCAAAGTAACCACTTTTCGCCTCAAAGCTATAGGCAAAAATTGCCTCGGCATCCTGCGGATCATTGCCACCTGAGGACCAATGTAATTTCTGATAGGTAAATAACAGAGCCGCCAGCATTAAAGCTCCGCCGCCGCCAAACGCTATTAACTTCAAAGGATTAGCGAGCAGCTGTTTCCGGTGCAAAACAAACAGAGCGACAGGCAAGTAGAAAAAGATAATTTTCACTTCCATGATAAGGAGAGGAAAAGTCGTCAAGCCTAAAGCAAGATAAAACATCTTTCCTTTTAATATATTTTCTGACCTCAGAGCTGAGAAAGCGATAATCATTAACACCAAGAAAAATGCCAGGACAGCAGTAAGGCCTCCAGACTCCATACTTCCGCCAAACGTCCCAACAACACTGTCGGACGCCTCAACCGTACCCAGCCCACTGGCAATACGGTAGTTTCTTACGAAAATATACTGGTATAACGCAATCACCCACTGCCCTAATGCAATCCCGCAAATCAGCATGAGCCAGCGCGACATAACTTTGTCGGAAATAGGTACTTGCATGAAAAATACCCACATCCCGGCAAAGAAAACCAAACTCTTCAATGCGACAACAAGCTGCATGACTGGGGATAAAGCGAACGCAGAAGAAAGCGCACAAACGAATAGGAAAGTCGCTAGACTGGCCAATAATAAGCCATCACCTTGACATGAAATCCTTACTTGAGAACGCTGAGTAAAAGCGTACACAAACATCAACAGACCGGCCCCGTAAGATACCCACACCAGCATCTTCGCAGAAGGAATAAAATACCCAACGGTGCCACCGATAACCAGCGAAAATAAGGTAGTAAACCAAAGTAGCAGGACAGGCCGAGCCAGCAAGGCAAAGGCGCCGAGAGCCCCCACCGCCATTACTGCTAAAATCAAGGCTTTCATTTATCTAACAATTCCAAGCTATTCGACCGAAGTCTCTATGGGCAGTGCATTCCAAGACGCGGGCTGCCTTCCAAGCAACTTAACGAAATCTGACATCTCTTCCGCAAGCTCTTCTTTCAACCGTGCCTTTGTCTCCTCCAGCATTGGGGGGATCGTCTCACTGAGATGCTCTCGATTCGCCTCCCTCACCTTCTGAACAGCAGAAGTACTCTTGACCTGATCTACAAGAGACGACAGTCCAATGCGCCTGGCCGTTCGCCCCAGAAATTTGAGCCCACTATCCAAGCCTTGGTACTTCTCTGTGTGGCTAGCATTGGCACGGCGATCCAAAAAGTCTGACTTATGATCGTGATCAATGCCAAGATAGTTGTAGACCTCCAGAGCATGCCGCTCAGGATCAGCCTGAATCTCCTCCTGAATGAGCACAAGCAACTGCTCACGAGGAAAATAATCAAGCCATTTCCTCATGTGAGTGGCATATAAGCCCTGATACATATACATAGGGTTATTGGCCAGTCCCGCCTCAAAACTAACATCGGAAGACGCAAAATGACCCACTCTAATTTCATGCAGGTGATTTGAGTAAGCCCGCTTTATCGGATCTCTTAAGCAAAGAATAACCTTTAGATCAGGATTGAAAGCATGTGCTCGTGCAGGCGCGAGCGGATCGTAAAAATAGGAAGGTGAGATTTCACCTTTTAGCTGCCCCTCACCAGCACCTTTAAAATGATCCAGATACCATTGGTACCCCCGATCAAAGTTGTGCGTAAAAAAGTCTAACTCTTTGGGCTGACTGACAAAAACCTGCGGATGATCTTCCAGAATCCGGTGCACCCAGGTCGAAGCGCATTTTTGCGCTCCAATTCCAATGTATGTCGTTTTGGCGAGCTCAACCACTTTAAAATTCCTAAAATTACAGACTGATTTGGGACACCTAAAAGCCCCCCAAGTTTCTAAAGGCACTTATTACAAAAACTGCCATGCAAGCAAAATGCGCACCAGAAAAGCACCTAATAGAGAGCTTGGTAGACAGAGAGACTTGTGTACGGCGTGAAGACTACCATATTCTTGCCCCCGCAAAGCAAGATACGGCGCATTCCCCCCCCACCAAACACCCCAAAGGTCTCTGACAAAATAACTCATCTAGACGGCATTTGGCGCAATGGCTCGCCCAAAATCCAGGCGTTTAAAAAAATCCTTATCACAAATGCGTGAAAAAACTAAATCGGCTGGCGGGAATCTCATTGACAAATATCAATACAAAGTTTTAGAGATTATGAAATACTGCGCCGAACTTCCTACCCGCAAATAAAGATCTTCTGATTGTTTCTGAAGCAGGCATTCAGTATCCGCTTACAACCTAAGCATCAATACCCGAAAAAAGCCCCTGATAAGAGCCATGGAAGACTAGAAATACATCCGCAAATCTCCACCCACAGCCTATAATGAGTCAAAACTAGACTTATTGCCCTCATTAGCAAAATAAAAAAGGAACCAATTGACTTAACTGTGTCAAAAACCAACATCAGTTAAGTTAACTCGACATTTCCTTACTACCATTGAAGATGAAGGGATCAGTTATACTGCAAGCAGATCATTGTAATATAAGGCTCATTTAAGTCACTGAGCATTCAGGTAAAAAGCGCCTCGATTGCGGTTGAAGCGTATCAAGGACGTCAGCTATCAATTCTATATCGCATATGCAACCACTTCCTCCAAGAGCACTACAGATAAACAGTCCACTTGAGCCGACCATCTTTCACCAGCCTTGGTGGCTAGATATCGCATCGGAAGGTCGCTGTGAAATGATCGAATACCATGATGGCCAGTTTACCGTCGGGAGGCTCCCCTATGTGGTCAAAAGCAATAAATTTGGCTTAAAAATGATCACTCCCCCTCCGATAACTCACTTTTTGGGGCCTGCAATCAATGAAGGAGACGGCAAAGACAATACGCGCTTTCTTAAGCGTTACCGGATAACGCAAGAGCTCTTAAACCGACTACCAAAAGCGTCAAAGTACTACTTCAAATGTCATCGAGACATTGATGATGCACTCGGCTTCCAAACCTGTGGATATGATACTGCGGTCCAATTCACCCACGAGATCAAGCCGCAACCCGAGGACCAGCTATGGAAATCACTTCGCTCCAAAGCTAGGAATATGATTCGATTCGCACGTCGATGTCACACAGTAGAATTTGGAGATGACCCTGAAGCGTTTGCTGATTTTTACATCAAAAACATTAATCTTCGCGGAGATGAGAACCATAAAAACCTGTCAGTTTGCGCAAAACTCATAGGAACATGCCTCGAGAAAAACCAAGGTCGCATTTATCAGGCTCGCGACAACAAAGGACGTGTCGCTGCCTCAATGTTTTGTGCATGGGATTCTGTCAGCAGCTATTACCTACTGACAAGCAGAACGCCATGGTCACACAGCGGAGCAACCCCGCTGATCGTTTGGAACGCTATTTCTGACGCGATGAGCCGAAACCTAATCTTTGACTTCGACGGCGTCATTACTGAGGGCGGAGTTAGATTTGCTAACAATTTTACCGCCGATGTTCACCCTCGATACATCGCTCACAAACAATCGGTTGCCTACAGTTGCTATAGAAGTATATTTAGACGCACGTCTTCTCTCGGCGGAAAATATCGCCCCACGCCGCAGTAACTGCAAAAATCGCCGAATCAATAGCGGGAAATAAAAAGAAAATTCCCGCTGAAAGATCTCCAACGACACAAACAGAGACTTAACGTTACCCCGCTGGACAACAAATATTCCAGTAATTCACAGTCGCTCACATTTAACCTAAACTCCTCCCTATACCCATCGCTAGCACGTTCTTAGCAATACCTTCTCAAGTCAAGGCCTACTATGACATTTCGCGCTCTTGCCGGAGCATGCCTGGTCGTCGCCATGCTGATTGCCGGATGCAGCTTCTATGCTCGCCAACAACTGGACAACAACTTTGGGCAACCAAGTCCTCAAGATCGGGAGGTATTAAGCACATCCGACGCGGGCGTGTTTTACGAAAGCGAGGTCAAGCCCATTTTCGAAAGCCGCTGCATTGCGTGTCACGCCTGCTATGACGCCCCTTGCCAGCTCAAGTTAAGCTCCAACGAGGGAATAGATCGTGGCGCAACAAAGCAATCGGTCTATGACGGAACCCGCCTATTTGCCGCTAAGCCAACACGGCTTTTTATCGATGAAGAAATCACGAGCGGCTGGCGGCATGAAGGCTTTTTTCCGGTTCTCAATGAGCGCAGCCCTGCCGCGAACTTAGAAGGCAGCCTACTGTATCGCCACCTGCGGCTTAAAAAAGAAAACCCACTGCCAGACTCCGACCTTCTGGATCAATCGCAATTCGACGTCACGCTATATCGACAGGATTCCTGCCCCAAAATCGAAGAGTTTGATCACTATGAAAAACAAAAGCCTCTCGCCGGGATGCCCTACGGTCTTCCGGGGCTCAACGATGAAGAATTTAATACCCTAACCGCGTGGCTCAGCCAAGGCGCCAAATTTGGCGCCCCTAAACCCATCTCATCTGCATTACAAGATCAGGTAAACACATGGGAAACCTACCTAAATCAAGACTCTCTGAAAGCTCAGCTAATCTCCCGATACATCTTTGAGCATCTGTTTTTAGGGTCAATCTATTTTCCTGATGCAGATCCAAAGCCGGCCGAAAGAACCTGGTTTCGCCTGGTGCGCTCACGCACACCTCCTGGCCAGCCTATTGATATTATTGCCACTCGCCGACCAACGGATGCACCGGGAGTAAAACGTCCTTACTATCGGCTGGAACCCGTCCAGTCTGCACGCATCAGCAAAACCCTACTACCTTACCGACTCGATGAAGAGCGACGAGAGTGGTACAACGAACTCTTTTTCAATGCCGATTTTCAGGTCAGTCAATTACCCGGGTACAACTCTGCGGAAATGAACCCATTTCGCAGTTACGCCGCGATTCCAACCATATCCCGTTATAAGTTTTTAATCGGTGAGTCTGAGTTTTTTATTGGAGGCTTTATTAAAGGCCCGGTGTGCCGAGGACAAGTCGCCGTCAATGTCATCAACGATCGCTTCTGGGTGTACTTTGTCGCCCCGGAAAATCCGTTTTCGCCCTTTATGGACGGTTTTGTCGAGAGACAAACAGAGCACCTGAAGCTACCCGGGCAAGACGGCAGCAATGCTGGCATTCTTTCCTACTGGACGGAATATTCAAAGCTCCATCTAGATTATATTCAAGCCAAGGCCGATGCCCTGAACAAACTATTCGCGGAAGGCTACAAGATCAACACGGATTTAATCTGGGATGGCGACGGTGAAAACGACAATGTTGCACTGACGGTCTTTCGCAATTTTGACGATGCCGCAGTCGTGAAAGGGCTTGTCGGCACCCCGCCAAAAACTGCCTGGGTTATCGACTATCCCTTACTCGAACGCATTCACTATCTTCTAACAACCGATTACGATGTTTTCGGAAATATCGGCCACCAGCTCAACACCAGATTGTATATGGACTTTCTACGCATTGAAGGCGAGAACAATTTTCTCGCTTTTCTTCCGGAATCTCATCGCTTAAAAACGCGAGACTACTGGTATAGAAATGCAGACAGTCGCTTGAAAAAGCATCTGTATGGCTACGACACCTATTTGTCACACAACCCAGATATCGATTACGAAACGGATAATCCTCAGCAGGAGCTTTATACCCTCCTGAGAGATCAGGTGGAAAAACCTCTAAATCAATCCTATAGCAGACCCCTGTCAGAAACTTCGGCGTTAAAGAAATTACTCGACCTAGAAAATATCACCGGGGAAGCAGCAACAAGATTACCGGAAGTGACTCACATCATGATTACTCATGAAGAAGAAACTCCCCAGCTAGTATCACTTCTCGCAAACCGCGGTCATAGCAATATCACCAGTTTGCTATCCGAAAATGAGACCCGGCTCCCGTCAGAAGATACCATAACCGTTGCCTACGGATTGATTGGAGACTACCCCAACGTGCTGCTGAAGATACGTGATGAAGATATTCAGAATTTCGTCGATAGCGTGACGCGCTTGCGAACTGAAGAAGATTACTTTCAGCTGGTTTCTAATTTCGGAATACGGAGAACGGACAAGAACTTTTGGCAATTCAGCGACAAGCTTCATGAAATCTTTAAACAGCAACAACCATATCGCTACGGATGGCTGGACTACAACCGCTTAGAAAATCGCTAAATCGATCTTCACGGCCTGATTTATAGGGTTCGGGTAAAGAACGCCCGAGGTGAGCACAGTCTCACCTATATCAGAATACAAAAGGCGTATTTTCCCAGCAGCCTGAACCAAAAGCCCCGTTCATCTATAGGTCTACGGGGCTTGGCTAGCGTTCAATAGCCGTGAATCTTCTTATATTCTTTATACTGATATCCAAACAGGCCACTAAATAGGCCCAGCCCAAATACAAATCGGTGTACGATCTTCGCCTGAGTCGCGATCGGTAGCAGAGGCAAAAAAAGTAAGAGCGGCAAGTTAACCAAAATTCTCGAAACGGATTTGGTGATAATTTTTGCAGTAGCGACTTGGCTGGAATAATTTAGACGGTACTGCTGAGTGGCTGATGTTCCCAATCGAAACCACCGTCGCAACAGCCAATAATTGCATGCCCGTGTTTCAGGAACTTTCTCCGTAATACACGCCAGATGTGAATAACATATAATCGCCCCATGCTTGGCGGCCTTTGAAAAAAAGTGCACATCTTCGCCGCCGGTAACCGCAAAACATTCGGCGAATCGCAATCCCCAATCTCGAACCAATTTTGCATCAAAGAACACATTGGTTGTCGTCGCCGACTGCCGACGATCACCGGTTCTTAACTTCTTTACTTTCATTTGTTGAAAGTAATAACGGATGAGAGGAGAGACATGCTTTTTTTCTGGCAACTTAAAGTGAACAACCCCCTCGACAACGTCGGCATCGGTTTTCATAAACTGCTCTAACCAATCCGGTGTCACTTCGGCATCATCATCAAAGAAGGCTAACTTGTCTGCACCCAGCTCAACCGCCGTGCCAATGGCACGATTTTTTGCAAAAGGAATCCCCCGGCGGGTCTCCAATTCATAGGTTAGAGGGAAAGGTAAGCGTTGCCGAAACGAGTCGACAGTGTCACGAGCACTGCCAGCAAAATCGTTGTCGACCACCACAAGGTGCAACCGGAAACCGTCTGGCGCTCTCAAAGCACAGAGACTGAGAAGTGCTTCTGTTAAGAATTTCGGTCGTAAATACGTGCAAAGGCAAACGGCGATCAAAGGCGTCGTTGAAGGATTCATTCTTTAGTGTGTCTACGCTTGAAAATAAAACTCTATGTTCAGGATTTCAACTCACTACAGATCTATCGCTAGAGTCTGCAAATACGTGAGCTCCCCAGAAACCTGAACACAACTCTTTAGCCCTACCTCAGGAAAACGAGCATCCCCGGAGAGCATTGTAATCTGCTAATTCTGACACACATGTCGAATTAGAGTTTCTTTCTGAGCCCCTAAGCGCTCAACAAACCCCTTACAGACAAGAAATCTCTGCGCTATGGCACTTCAGAAACGAAAATTGAGGCGCCAAACTGGCAATTGACGTTACCAGACTTGATGATACTTTGCACGATTTGTATTTACGGCGTTCAACAATTACACCGCGATTGCTATCAATTGTGATGCGAGTCTTATATTTTCGAGTACAGGCCATAAAAAAGGCTGGTCAGCAACTGACCAGCCTTTGATGCTATTGGGGTAGAGAATATGCCCCGGAATGTCGATGTGTTAGTAAGCACCGCGCTGCTTCAACACCACTGCAATCGTCTTGGTCAGAATGGTAATGTCATACCATAGAGACCAATTGCGTACGTACCAGGAATCCAGGCTAACCCGCGTGCTGTACTTAACGTCATTCCGGCCACTGATCTGCCAAAGCCCGGTAATACCTGGGGCCGTCTCAGCATAGTAACGTGCCTGAGGTCCGTAACGATCTAACTCATCCTGCTTAACCGGACGTGGCCCCACCAGACTCATCTCGCCAATGAATACGTTCCAAAGCTGAGGCAACTCATCAATGCTGGTACGACGAATAAATTGCCCGACAGGCGTAATACGAGGGTCGTTCTTTAATTTCTGCGTATGTTCGTACTCTTCGCGTAACTGCGGATCGGCGGCAAGCAGTTCTGCCAGATAGGCCTCTGCATCACTACGCATCGAACGGAACTTCCAGCACTTAAACGATTTTTGATTGCGTCCGATTCGTGTCTGAGCGTAGAACGGCGAACCGCCATCCCGACGGATCATAGCCATCAGAATCAGAAACAGCGGAGAAAGCGCGATCAACGCCAACCCCGACATGACGATGTCAAAGCTACGCTTGATGAACCGGGGCAGACGATTGGATAGATTATTGCGGATACGCAGATGCAGAACTTCATGGCGAAATATCGGTGAAATCTCTGCCCCAAGTAAGGGCAAGCCCCGCAATGGAGGGATAATACTTAGATTCTTTCGACTGGCCGCCAATTCTCCCAGTAAAGCCCCATATTTTTCGTAGTCAGAAGACTCGAGAGCTAAGACAATGTAGCAGCGGCTAATGTCGGCCACTGCTCCAGCCACATCCTTACCATAACCGATGAGGGGATACGTCCGGTCGCGACTTTTCAGATCGTCATAAATGGTTTTCGTCGTCCCCTCTTCAGCAAGGCGCTGAAGATCCCCGATCTCCATCAAAGCCACGACTTCAAAACCCATAAGAGGATTACTTTCCATCGCAAGGGCACTTTCCAAGGCATTCTTGCCGGACCCCACTACGATGGTGGGAGTAAACCAACGTCCGGCTCGAATCAATATGTGCTTCAGCAACATTCTCGCCATAGGAACCATAAGAAGAACTAACGCCCAGGTGGTTGCCAACCAAAGCCGAGAAAAATCCGACTGGACAAAAAATAGATATGCCGTGGTCAAGCCTGCCATAGAAACCGCAATGTGCAGAAACTCACCAAATTCTTCCCAGAACCCCTTAAAACGTGTGTAATGACCTTTTTCCCGACAGGCAATCAGGATCATCACCATAGGTAAGCCAAAAAGTACCGGCAGTGATGCCAAACTGGCGGCAACACTCATAGCAGGGAGGTCGGGCGCATGAGCCGTTCGAATGCCCGCTGAAATACCATAGGCCAACACTAGACACAGGGTGAAAGTAATCAGATCACAAATGATATGCCAGGCCATCTTCTCCGTGGAACGATGACGAAACAACCGAAACCGCCGCCCCTCTACTTTGGCTTTACTGCATAATGAATCCAGTATCTTTTCAACTTCATGGGCGTGCATTTCACGCGCGCTATCCAGCGACCCCTTCATACTAGAACCCTGCAACCCTTCACTGCTACTCATATTGACATCCAGAAACTACCACTTTTCCGTTAAATGGATTCCGCGCGAATTTACGACTGGCAACAAAACTAAAATGACCAGAGCGAAAAAACGAGAAACCTTTATTGCTGATTCGATGAATCGAAACGCATCAAAAAAAACGTCGACAGGAAAATAATGAAAAGAAATTTGCCTACAAATTTTATATAGTCTTGATCCTTATACTTTTCCATCAATAACGCTTTTTTTTAAGAAAAAGGCATTTTCTTTTTTAAAGGCAACAGAATTCCGCGCGTTTCTCATTATTGAGAAACGCAAAAGAACAACGAACGTTGCGTCCGTTACGACTTAGAAAACAGATAGGAAGTATAAAAATCGCAGGTGATTTTCGGCAATGGATCACCTGCAACGGTATTGTTTTTTTACAGAAAAATGTTTCTAAACTAGCTTGCTAATGCTTCGGGAGAACGGGCCGAGGACGTTGATTGTCCATAGCTTCCATAGACATCGAAACTCGCTTCATTGTAGCGATTAAATACAGCACCAATCGTTTCTGATCCCGCATCACGCAGACGATCGATACAGGATTGGGCTACCTCTTCGGAGGTGTGTCCAGACTTGATCGTAAAGACTGTAGCGTCACATTGCCTCGCAAGAATAACCGCATCACTAACCAGCCCAACCGGAGCAGAATCCAACAAAATAACTTCGTATTTTTCACTTAACCTTTCGAGCAACTGCTTCAACACCGACCCTGAAAGCAATTCCTGTGGATTAGCGACCAGCTCCCCGGCAGATAAATAATGCAGTTCTGAGCCTCTTATGGGTTGAATAGCATCATCTATCCCGGCCCTTCCAGTCATTACCTCAGATAGACCGACATGAAATTCAGAGGCGGACAGCATTCCTGACAGCGAAGGCCTACGAACATCAGCATCAATCAGCAGCGTCTTATGAAGCTTGGCAACCGAGAGCGCGAGGTTCACTGCAACCGTTGATTTACCTTCGTTGTCTAAACTGGACGTCACCAAAATCCGGCTTGAAACCTGCCCAGTAGTGGATAATAGCAAGCTGGTACGTATCGTCCTAATGGCTTCCGAATAGCTGCCTTCCTGATATCCACCTCTAAGCACTTGAACCACTTTGCGGCGGGGACCTTTAACCTCCGGCAGAACACCTAACATAGGAATATGCAATTTATGATCAATATCCTGCGGAGAGCGTATCGATCGATCAAACAACGAGATCAATACCACCAACCCAAAATACGCGATTGCAGATCCCACGAAGGCAGCCATTAAAATTAATTTCTTATTGGGTGCAACAGGTCGCCTTGGAGGTACCGCACTATCGATTACTCGAGCGTGTGCGGATTGAAGCCCCTCTGCCTCACTGGTTTCTTTTGCTCTCGTCAAGAACATGTCGTAAAGCTCGCGGTTACTTTCGACTTCTCTTTCCAATTCGCGCAAACGAAATTCTTTGCGATTTAATTCTTGAACCTCACCTTTCATCGTGTCGATTTGCTTTTTAATCGACGACTCAGTAGTCATCAAAGCCTGGTAATCAGCAGAGAATCCCTTCGATACGCGCAGAACCTGGCGCCCCAACTCCATTCTTGCGGTACGCAATTCTGACTCGGCTGCAACCATCACCGGGTGGCGAGGACCGTAGCGTTTGCTAAGCTCAGAAACCCGTTGAAACGCCAGAACTTCCGTTTCTTTCAGCCCTTTGATCAAGCTGTGATTCAGAATAGATGGAATTTCGAGAAGCTGCTCCGTGGAAGGGTCCCCCCCCAAACCACGAACCTGACGATAGAGAGATTCCGCTTGCATACGCTCTTTACGCACATCCATATACCGCTGGGATAATTGTTCAAGCGTATTGGCATCGAGAGTTTGCACACCTTGAACGTCAACAAGATTGGCTTGCTCGCGGTAATCCTGCAATTTATGTTCAGATTCGGTGAGCTTTGCGTGCAAAGAACCAAGGCGCTCATTCAACCAGTGGCTTGCCGTTTGAGTCACCTGAATTTTCGCCGACATGTGACTTTCGATAAAGACCTGAGCCAAGGCATTGGGGATACTGGCGGCGAGTTCCGGTGATCTAGATTGATAGCTTATTTTAACCAACTGCGTATTTCTTACCGGATGAATCTGTACCGTACGACTCACCGCATTGACGACAGCGGCCTTGATGGCATTAGGGTCGGCCGGGCCAGTGTTCACATCAGGCTGCAAACTGGCTACCCACTCGCTACCCGGGAATATACTGCCGAGAACACCCGCAACTGATGCTTTTACACCAGCAACAAACCCTTGTGGCTTTCGATGGGATCCATCATCACGGAATAGCGGATGATTTAATAGATCCAGACGCTCTACAACCTTTTCAGCCAAATCCTTTGACTTCAGAATTTCAAACTGAGTCTGAAAGTACTCTTTGTTAGAGGCATTAACGCTGTAAACATCTTGTATATTGAGTACATTCGCCTCCCTGCTTTCAATCAATACCGTGGTTGACGCTTCATATTTTGGCTGCACCTTCTGCAACAAAAGCAGCGCTAAGCAAGTGACCAAAAAGGCAAAGAAAACAATCTTCCAGATCTCTTGCTTGAACAACCGCACATATCGGCTGAGATCGATAACTTCCTCGCGATACTGAGTAGCATAAGGGTTCAAACGACTGTTCACGGTGTTACTCCATCATAAATCGGTCAGCGCACCATGCGCAGATTAACGGTAGATTCTTCGGACAAATCACAGCCATGTTCAAATTCAACCTTACCGTCAATAGCGGCCAAAGAGGTAAAGCTGGTACCGAAATAGGCCACTTGCTCGAAATGGTCTTTAATACTGGTTTTGTAGATATCCTGAATTTTCGCGTAATTGCCTGCATAAAGGTTCACAGGTGTTCCGGTAATGAGCGCGCCAATACACACATGTAGACGATCGGTATAAACTTGCGTACACCGACCGATTAATGCCAGGAACTCATCGGTATTCGACATGTGGTCGCCCTCAGTACTGATATCCCGAGAAGATTCACGTAGCTCTAATGGGCACAGAGATTCCAGATCATTTCGCAAATAAAGGCCAATACCTGAGCGATCTTTTTTCCGGAAAGCCAAATGCTGAATGGGTGACGCGAGGAGATAAAATGCCATGTCATGACAAAAGGCCGCCTCCTTATTGGCGCCTTTACTCATAAAGTTATCACGCCGATAAAATCGACCAACATGATTGAAGTTTGATAGACTGAAGGTTTCGTAGGTTGACGGCAATACCAAATAATTCGCACTGAAACGTGCGATTTTCCGGGCAATTCGAGAGCCGCAATCATAGGCCTTACACCACCCTCCACCGCCTCCAACCAGGAAAAAATACCTGTCGCGATGAACGAGATAAGGCATTAATTGATAGAGTAATCTGCCATACCCAATATTGAGCTCTTGATGCTGGATTTTGTTTTCCAGCAGAAACTTTTTTGTTGCGTAGCGAATTAAGCCGTCACCAAAATTTCCCGGATTGGGAATGTAGATCACGGTCCTATCACCCGCGCAATGGCGAATATCATCAGCCAGGTTGGCAAAGCACTCTGAAAACTCGCTCTTCATGCTATCTGGATCAATAGGCATAGACACATTCTGCATGAGGTTCTCCTCTCAATCAGGCTGCTGACGCCATCATGGAATTGGAATAGTGGAATTTCTCGATCAGTAAGCCATCCCGTTCTAACACGAGGTTATAAGTTTCCGCGTCATAAAAATCATTGATCGATCGGCTTCTGGATGAAGTATTGCTACGGGGAAGATTACTTAAGTAAGTGTCAAGATTCTCACTCAGCGTAAGATCTATACCAGCAAGAGCCTTAGCCAAGTCGGATTCAAGAGACTCGTTGCGAATAAAATGAGTCACAAAATTGTGCTGCTGATCAAATATCATCAAATCGCCAGGGGCCCGAATTTGATCCAGCTTTCGATAATCTTCTGCAAAACAACAAAAGAGTCTCAAATAACGATAGGTCATCAAGCCAGTAAACTGACTCAAAGGAAAGTAACCGTACTCTTCACCCAAGAGATATCTATTACTGGGCTCATGAATCTTCCTCAACCAGCGACGAAAGTTTTCGGTATTATTCACGTCACTGTACAGGCCTGACCATTCTTGACGGTCTCTGAGCGCAATACTGATAAACTCTCGTAAAGTTGCTTGGCAATTATTCTTCCAACCGATTTCTCTCACCTTCAAACGTGGAAAATCGACCAGACGTTGTCGTAGCGATCCCCGCTTATCGCAGCCATAAGCCCAGAGTGACACATACCATTCCCACGGATTGCGTACCGATCCCAACTTACGCACTTTTTGCGCCGCCATCTCTCGCGGCATTGGATTGTGCTTGCCAACCCTTTCCCCCGTTGTCACCTCGGCCAGAATTCGTCGAATATGGCTGCATCCGGTCTTATGCAATTCGAGAAATACAAAATCATCTGAAACGTACATCGGCTAGATTCCTTTAATGCTTCCAGAGTTCCGGACCTTCCGGCCATACCGTGGCAATGGTTTGCCACACCCTCTCTTGTTGCTGCGTGCTCAGTGAGTTGCGCCAAGAAAAAAGGCGTTCTTCTGGCGTCAATCCTCGGCGATTTTTCTCCGTTACCGGGCTATCTTGCTTTGCTTCAGGCAAGACAGGATTCGACTCTCCCAAAGTGATAAGCAGCTTGCGAAACTCAGCATCTGGGTTGCGCATGAGCTCTTCATAAGAAAAGATATTGACAGAAGAGGCCGATCGCACAGCTCTTTCAGACAGCGCCCACAGGAAGGCGATACGCGATTCCGTATGACGCATTACTTCAGAATCCAGAAAGTCTCCAAACTCAGAAAACAAGTCAGCCGGAAATCGCTGATATAACGTGCGAAAATCGACGTCCTGAAAACTCCAATTCCAGGTCGTATTAAGCAGACTGGCGACCACCGCTTGGGGATGCCGAACAATGTGGATGGGCGTGTGTGTTCCGTAGGTCTCTCTTAAATAGTCCAAAAGAAACTGGCAACGTACAAATTTAACAACCACGCGACGCCTGGCGGCCTCGGTGAGCTCCTTTCGGCAAAGATAATTAAATCGAGAACGGCGTGGGGCGACACCTCGAAAAGCTAGCCGGAGAAAATGGCGATCTGCCTCATCGAAAAGCTCGGGCGTGAGCGGAATACATGCCGGATGACTGATGTCACCACGCAGGTGGCACGGCATCAATGTATTGCTGTCAAAAGGCTCGAAGACGGTCTTGGCCTTCAGTGCCGTTGCCACTGTTTCCTGAACCCACGTTGTCCCGCTGCGCCAGAACCCACTGATAAGAACCGGCTTCTCAGAGGTTCCATAAACGGCACCAATACGGTCCATAAGATAATGGACCTTGCAAAAAATATTTCTCGAGGATAAATCGACGTGTTTCATGCGGCTTTATGCAACTGTGACAAAGGTCTTTGACGTAGAATTCGAATAATTTTTCGGAAGGCTCTTACCGCCAGCGAATGACACTGATGAACTTTTGCGCGGAAAAACCTCTGCAATCCCGGCTGACTTAGCCAACCCTGGCGAAAAACTTGCGTGTTATGTATCCCGGACGGAGTGACGATAAATTGGTCGGGAATATGTGTCCACTCAGGAACGTAGAAGCGAGAGTGAATTTTCTCGCTGACCATATGGTAATAGGCAAACTCAGATCCGCCTGAATGTCTGATTTTTCCAGGCTCATAGGTGATATGTGCATCGTCTTCGATATATTCACGAATGACGCCTTCCCCGAACCAGGATTTTAGTCGACCCTCGTTTGCTTCACGCTTAACAACCCACGTAAAGGATTCCTGATGATCCAATTCGAAAATATCGCCACCACTGCGTAATTCATCATAGAGAAAATGGCATTCATCAAACGCAAAATGTTCAGGACTTCGAAAAACTCTCTGCCAACTACGGCTCTTCATAAAGAGTCGATTCATCTCTTCACTGTTTTTGAGAATGCACAATGACGCAGAAATCCAGGGCGTCAAAAAACTCAACAAGTCGAAAGACTCCCAGTGTGCTGGCAAGAAGTGCTCAACATCCCCATAAACCAGATCAATATCGCCAAACGCCCAGTGGCTGTATCCGACGATCAGGTCTTGAAAGATCATTCCATAGCTCGGCTTTAAATCGCATAGCTTATAGTTGCTGGATAAATCAACATTGATCCCTGTGGCGTCACATATACGGGCAACAACTTCTTCTTTACCCATGGGTATGACATAGCAGTTTTCCGGCAGTTGACCTTTGACATCGATATCTGTAATCAACAGAAGATCGATAACCTTCTGGTTAGCCAACCCTTTTAGATAGAACGGAAAATAGCTGGGCAACTTACCGTAATATGGAACAATAAGTGCGACACGAGGCTCGTCATGATCGGACATGGCTAACGGATTTGCAGAATAGAATGCGTTCATTATTTCTCCCTTTTATATTGTCCGCAGTCGACGTGCGAGGCCGGATACCCAATCCGGTCGCGACTGAGGCTGCAATCGCCAACAATAGATGACCCGAGCCAACCGAGATGGCGTTAACACCGCGGATAACCACCAGAGAGTGGTAATCAACTTATTCACGACGGAATCGTTATTTTTTTTGATGGCACTGATCGCTCTTAGCGCTAAGCGCCAGCGCGCTGTAGATATGTCCGAATTAGGGTCAAATAAATGGCTACACAACATTTGCTCTAAATTCAGCTCATCACGAAGCGGCAATGGCTCCCTAAGGCCTAATTGACGCCGTTTCGCATGTTCCCGCAATGCACCATAGCGCGCCTTATTATGAGCCAAGTGCCACTGGGATTTTTGAGCCAGAGCTTGGCTGAATGCAGAGTGATTTGTCTGATGCTGTCGATAGGCTGAGATAATAGTTTCACTGGTTGTCACATCTCCGTAGAGAGGCGCCAGTGTGACCAAGTAGCCATCCGCGCCCTGCCGAAATGCATCGGCGTTCATCGGCATCACCTGTGATAGATAACGACGGCTAAACACCAGACCTGATGTTACTGTCGCAACGTAGCGACCGCAGTCCAATACTTTTTGCAATGCACTATCCGCGTCCAGACGTCGCTCGAACTTCGGAAATACATCGTAGACTCGTCCATCACCATCGACTAAATCCATATGGTATTGATAGAGAGCAACCTCCGGCCGGAAGTCTTCGGAAATGATCTTAAGCACGTTCGGCTTTAAGAAGTCATCCGCATCCAGGAACATAATCAGATCAGAGTCGCTTTGCGCATATCCCGCATTAAATGCGGCTCCATGTCCGCGATTTTCATCCTGAAAAATGGCTGTGAGTTGATTCTGGTAGGATTCGATCACTTCACGAGAGCTATCGATCGATGCATCATCAACCACAATTAGCCGCTTATTCGGATAGTTTTGTGACAGGACACTTTCGATAGACTGCCGCAGAAAACGGGCGTAATTGTAATTGCTGATAATAACGGTAATGCTGGGCTCGCGAGCGACTTCAAACATTCGCCTGTCCTCGACGAAGATTGCCATACTGAATCAATAACGATTGCCCCATCAGGCGGCTGACAACACCAACGTGAAGACTTCCTCGCAACAGCCAGCGTCGCCAGCCAACAGGAGACCAAGCATTGAGCACCACACCCGCGAAGCAATAGGTCGCCTTGCCAATGGCGATTGTCGCGTTTCTGATTCGATCTAAAATATGACGCCCTTCCAGCAAGAGCAGATCTCCATGAGTCTGCCCACTGCGGAAACGGCGATTGACAAGCCAGCGCAATCGATCCCGGCCGGTAACCACCTTTTCTGTCACAATCGCGCCCGGCGCAAACGCTATACGCATACCTCGGGAGACCAGCTTGCTGAAAAATAAGGTATCCTCGCCCCCGCTGGCACCATAGGCCAGATCAAAACGACTGGCAGCGATCTCAGGCGTAGACATAGACATCAACACATTACAGGTGTAGCCGGTCTCAGGCTTACCGCCACGAATAACGGGATACGTGGAATGAAAGTCTCCGGCTAACATCCAGCCTGGCTGGTTGGGCAGATAGCAGGCTTTAACGGGACCAATAACGATGTCAGCACGCTGCTTGATCCCTGTTACCAAAAGCTCCGACAGCCAATCCCGAGACACCTCTTCATCATCATCGATGAATGCCAACCATTGAGTATCACAATGATCCAGGCAGGCATTTCTAGCGAGGGAGATATTGGACTCAGGCGCATGTATATAGCGAATTGGAAATATAATGTCTGGAGCGATCCTATCGACCAGAGCCTTGGCGGAAGGCTCAGCGTCATTGTCAGCAATTAAAACACTCACTTGCCATTCCGGCGCCACACTAAGCTGATTCAGTGAGCGCAGCGTAAAAGCAAGTGAGGTTCGACGCCAGGTACATACGGCGATAGTGACTGAAATCATTCCGTTAGACACGCTTAGTCTCCCGAAGATTAGGCAGACGAATCTCCAGCTTGCCAAGCTCCTCCAGAAAGCCGAAGGACCAAGCAAAATGCATGGTCGCCGCAGGTATCCCCACGAAGAATCGACTTCTGAGAGATTCCGGAGACCGAGCGCCAACAATCACTCCCGCCCCTAGGGTTAACGCCAACCACGCAGCAAACGGGATAGCAAAAACCCAATGAACCCAACAAAACAGCCATAAGATAAATGCCGGAAAGACCGAGAGAAGCACCAATTGACGAACCCCAGGCATACGATGATGTTTGAGACTGTTTTTAGCTCGACCTCGCCCATAGTTTCGATACTGCTGAAACAGCGCACGAAATCGAGCGCGAGGGAAATACGTCATATCCGTTGTTGCGGTCAGCCAGATTCGGCGCCCAGACTCGACCAACCGACAGTCCAATTCCGCATCTTCGTTGTGACTAAATGTTTCATCATAACCACCGACCTCACGAAACGCGTCTATACGCATTAATGCATGGTGACCATGCTCAACCCAGCGCCCCTCCTTTAACCGATTTCGATGAGGGGAGCCGCCATTTCCGAGAGGCGAACTCTGCGCGATAGCAACCAAGCGTTGCTTGACCGAAGCGCCGACGGTTCTCATGGTAACAACAACGGAATCCGCCTGAACGCTATCCGCTTCCTTCACCAGCTGATCAATAAAGTTCTCTGGATACTCAGCATGCGCGTCAAGTCGAACGATATATTCAAATCGATCGCCATAATGAGCAACAACCGAATTTATCGCCGCACTCTGTAAACGCTGAGTATTGTTAAACAGACGAACTTGGTCATAGCGGTCGCAACAATTTTTGATAATTTCCAGGCTGCCATCAGTGCTACCACCATCGGCCACCACAATCAGTGACGATGGATTCGCGACCGAACCCACTGCATAAGTAATAATGGCTTCGATATGATCGACTTCATTTAAGCAAGGAATAACAACTAGAACTTCTTTCGATGGCATTGAGGACGCTCCGAAAAATACTTCCCCGATAATCAGGACTTTCTCACCCCATTAAATGTAGATGATATTTTTCAAAGCGCTGCAGATATTGAAATTTTTTTATACTCTAGAAGCAAAGCGTGCAAATAATTACTAATTTCAGAGCGGCCGATACCCTTCCGATTACTCCGAAAAAAACGCAACTAGTACAATGAATTCTTTAACTATCAGCGCCGACCGCAGAGTCCCAGCATGCCCTCCCGCACACCAATAAAATCCTCTCTGGCTAACAGCCACATCAACAGGCAGTAAGCTGCCAAAAATACAATCCCTGAAAAAACGAGAAGCGACAATGGCTGCAACAAAAGATGTAACTGCCACTGATTCAAATACAGTAAGATTCCTACGATAAACGCGACACACGCTGGCCTGCTTAAACAAACGGCCAGAGCAGTAAAAGTAATTCGAAACTGGCGACTTGTAACGGCAAGATTAAGTATGAGAATCGCTACCTGAGCAGCAATAAATCCAATACCTACAGCCAATAAACTTTCATTGATAAGCCATCCACCGGCAACACCTATCACGACAAATAAAGAGCGAAAACCACTTAGCCATAACACGCAAGATGTTTTGCCGATGCCTTTCAAACTGGCGACTAATCCCGAGAAAGGGCCACTTAATGCCATACCCAAACAAAGACAGCAAAAAAGCGGCCAAGCCTCCATATAGCTCTGCCCTAACAACACTTTAACGATGGCAGGCGCTAAAGCCGCCAGAGCCAAATAAATTGCAGTCAAGGTATAGATGTTGACTTTCAGCGACCAGAGTACACCTCGGCTAATTTCTTCCGGCAAATTCTTGCCGCCGGCAACTTGAGCGAAGAGCGCATTACTCATTCCCTCAACCAAAATTTCCCTTGGCATGCTGGCGACGCGTTGAGCAACACGGTAAAAGCCAGTGCCTGCAGCACCCGCCAAACGAGATAGGATTAACACAGGCCCTTCTTGCCCAATCCAGGTAAAGGTATCCGCCAGGGTTACCCGAGCGGCAAAAGGTGCCATAGCCCGCAAAGCATGGACATCAAATACCCAAGCTGGCCGAAATGAAGACTGCCAGATAAACCCAGCGGTGTTGAGCAAACTGAAAAATACAAACTGCAATACCAAACTCCAGGCCCCCAAACCGAAGACGGCAGCCACAAGCGCAGCGACGGTCGATAAAAACGAGGACACCGTAAGTACGGTGGCAATTTTACGAAATTGCATTGTTGCCGTTAGTTGAGACCGGCCAACAGATGCGAGCATCATAATAGGAAAGCAGAAACTCACCGCCTGCAAGTACGGTTTAGCAGACGGGACAGAGAAGAACTGGGCGATCATCTCTGCGGAAAAATACGTAAGCGCGCCAAGACACACGCCAGATATCAGGCTCGCCCAAAACGCCGTATAAATATAATCTTCACAGCGACTGTGAAAATAGACAAGCGCGGCACCAAAGCCACTGCGCCCCCCTAACATCAACGCCATCGACGCGATAGCCATTACTAGAGCTGCAACCCCAAACTCTTCTGGCGACAACAATCTCGCCAACACAGGAATGGAGACGAATTTAATCACCGTCGATAAGCCCGCGCCGAGGGTGGACCAAAATGCACCGCGAGTAACTGCAGCCGCATCAAACTTCATGTGCAGCCCCCAATAAGGATACCTGGCAATGTTCTCTTTGCGCTTTTATTCCGTTTCTTTCATAGCATTTGCGAGGACTGCTCATAGCGTTGACCAGCTGCTGGCAATCTTTCTCGTCATACAGCCAACGCCCGCGATTGATGGATGTGACTTGTCGACGTAATTGCTGATACTGTTCGTCCGTCAGCTCTGACAGCCACTCGGCGAATTCCTGCAACTGATTTTCAGAGAAAGGGACACCGATTGACATCGTCTGACAGAAAATAGCGATCTGTGTCGCCTGCCGATAGATCGGTATGGCACAGTGAAGGCCGCCTTCATAAATTCGATTAGGTAGCAGCCACTCAGAATTGGCGCCCTCCTCAAAGAAATCCATCGCCCAAACAAAATCAACTTCCGCATAAATTTGCGCAAGATCATCGGGATAGCAATACTCACCCAAAAAATCGATATACGGCTCTGCTTTTACCCTGCCGTAGAAATCATCAAATTCAGTCACCGCCGGCCTACCGCGAATTACGACACGAAGACGCCCCTGCAACAATCCAGACAACTGGGATAAAAGCTCCAGCGTTCGACGACAGCGGATAGCACCAAACCAACCTATGACAATGGGCCGATCAACCAATGCTAGAGGCCTGCCATCGGCCTGATCACAGTCGTTAGGAAGCGCATCGCAATCTTTACGGAACGATAGGGTGGCGGTTAGTTCTGGGCCAAAAACTCGGTTCTCTACCAATAGGATCGACGGAGGACGACGCGCTGAAAAATAGTTCTCGATAAACCCTGATGAGCTGGTCAGCAAAAGCTGACAGCGCCTGAGCAATAGTGATTCAAAAGCTCTTAACAGCACTCCAGTAATTGATTTTGAAATCAATAACCGATGAATATCAAGACACTCATAAATTAAAGTTGCTTTCGGGAAGGCTCTGATACAACGACCGGCGACCGCGAGAGTTTCAAGATTACGAGCAACAACCACATCAACCTTGCCGATATTTCTCAGCTCACGAGGCACGCGAACCAAACTTGCCATCACTTTCCAAGCTCGCTGAAATAATCTGGCGTCATGAGTTTGCCCCAAGATCACCTCGCGCTTTGCCCCAGTGATACCCGCACGATACGCACCGCGGACAAAGCCCGTGACGACGACCTCTGCGCCGCCAGCATGAAACATTGCCACCCGCCGCTTGACGGCCGGATCATTAACGTTATGGACGAAATATAAAATCACCACGACCTATATCCTGATAAGTACATGTTTGCCCAGGTGATCGTAAGAGCTTCGCTGCAACGTTACCCACATCAACGCAATGCAAAATGTAGAAAAATTAAAGGGCGCAAATCCCGCATTTTCAAAAAATGATTTAGAGAGCAAAATAAGAAACAGAAAAATCGCAAACAGTTCATCCGGGCCTAATCGCTCAGAACACCGCACAAAAATCGCTTTGATGCAGCCAGCATAGATCCAAACAACCCCTATCAATCCAAGCAATCCCAACTCGACCATTTTATGAATGTACAAATTGTGAAAGCCAAATGGGGTACCAGGCTCCTTACCTCCGATTTCCCAAATCTCCAGTGCGCCAGGATTCGCCAATTGCCAGTATGAATTCAATCCAACCCCGAGAAATGGATGCTCGTGAATTGATTCTGCACCGACTTCCCAGATTAGCGTGCGGCCAGTGATGGTTGGGTCTTTACCCAAGCCGTACATCAAGTCCTCGTAAGCGCCATAGTCGAAAAACACCAATAGCGCCAACAAGCCAGAGAGCAAAAGCACGGCAATTCCCGTGTTGATTACCTGCTTGGTTTCCTTTTGAAGTGGCGCTGCAGAGTAGAGGTATAACATAGAGGTCGCTAAACCTAGTACGATTACCGACAAAGTAGTCCCTAAAGATCGCGCTTGAATGAATGTTTGTAATGCAACCAGCGAGCATAATCCACCAAGCATCAGCAGAGGCAGCCTTCTCCGCGAAATTAATACCTGAGCAACTCCAAATGCTGCAGCAATAGATGCAATCATTGCGAGATTGTTCTTACTGCCAAAAAAGCCAACCCGGACTACTTCTCCAGTTTGATAAATGGTTTCTGTATTACTGGAAAAAAGACTTGGCACCATCAACAGCAATAATGCGATACATGCCGCGCAAACAATTTGATGAAAACTGACGCAGTACACCATCGTTAACAAAATGATCACAGTGACCAATAACTGTAAACCACCGCGCAAGGCCTCGCCCGGATAGATCGCCCAGGAAACGGACAGCAAAGCAACGAAGGGATAAATTAAAAGCGGCAGATTATTGGCCATTGCAGCCAACGCATAGGGGGCTCGTAATGCTACGAAGGTGCCGCCGATTGCGAGAAATGCCAGAGTTGCAACGACACCAAATGGTCCCGCTGTCAGCAGAAAAAAAATAATGAAGAAACTGCAAAAAAAATCTATTCGACGCTGCAATGAGGACCGCTTATAGTCCGCCCAAGGAGAAGCCAAGGCCGCCGGTGCTGCATCGGCGACTGACGCGAAGGGTGAGGTCGTAAATGTCGAACCACGCCCCCCGATATGTTGATTCCCAGAGAATCTCACGCAGAATGTTACCTGATCAATGGTGGTTAAATCGTTGCGTCTCGAGCTTAGTTGGAATAGCTCGATCGTTATAGAAATGAAAAGATGTTGCTCAGAAACCCACCCCAGAAGGGTCACGAGCGAATAGCGTCGAGCGGCAAAAACCCGCTCGCAAAAAGTATAACTATTTAATAGTCGAGAAATAGACCGTCGTCAAATCAACGGCGAGCCTGAAGACCAGATTTAACAGCTACTTCAAGCGTCAAATATTTGACACCTGTAATCTCATTTAGGGGCATAGGGTTGAGCCAAGGTTGATTGCACCCCATCAACTTGCGAAGCCAAGTCTTGGCGCTGCCAAACTTTGACATAATCAATGACAAAATCCTGAGGCAGCTGTTTTGGCGACAGTTCACTGTTATCCCAACCTCCGGAGACGTGGGTAAAGATCAGATAGGACTGAACATCGCTGATACGGTCCGTCTGATAGCGAGCAACCAACTTACCTTGACTATAGACCTCCGCAACACCGGGCAACCAGAGTAATCCGACCGTGATAAAGCCCTCGGGATCAGGCGCCGAATATACCGGCACGCCAGTCGCCTTGTGACTGGCCCCATAACCATCCCAATGAAACGCTGCGGTGAAACGGTAAGGCCCCCAGCGAGAGAGATGCTCCATAATATCAAATTCCATAGCGCCATCTTTCGTATCCGCCCTCACCCATTGAGGCCCAACATCTATACCCCGATCAGGCATTAACCAGAATGCAGGCCATAGACCATCCCCGACAGGCAGCTTCATGCGCGCCTCAAAGTAACCGTATCGTTGAACCCACTTACCATAAGTATCGAGATATCCTGAGGCGTAATGGAAATAGCCTCGAGAAGGGTCATCCCAGTGATAGCCACTCCGCTGTTCATACCTCAGACGTACCTGCCCAGCGCCACTAATAACATTGTGCTTACTAAAGTGAGTGCGCTTGTCCCAGTGATTTGCGGTATAAATATTCCAGCGAGAGAGATCTACACTGGCGCCGTCAAAATGATCGACAAACGTTTGTCGCCATTCACCCGAAACCGGTGGCCTTTGACCAAGCCAAGCCGGCAGATCTTCAGCCACCAACAAACAATGTAGATCATCGACCTCAAGCTTCGCCGCACCATTAAAGTGCCCGGCATCTATAAGTACTTTTTGTATTGCACTGCTGTCGAATTTTGTCTTTTCACCGTAAATTACTGTTCGAAAGTCAGAGAATGGCAGCACAATGGCACGCTGCTCATTCGGTGTCATCGAATCGATCGCATGCACCATAGAACCATCACTGCTGATCAGCTCTACGGTCAAATTTAGAAGGTGATTTGTTTGATTAACCAAATTGAGACCAATTGCATTTCCAGAACGACAGTCCCATGGCTCACTATCCGGCAATAGAGCAAGACTACCCTCACCACCGTAGAATTTAGCCAGGACACTGCCTCCATCCTCTTGCGATAACGATGCAGACAGAATTGGTTTCGCGGCAAAGCCCAACGTCTTAACGTCCGCCACAACAGCGATACTGTAAGCACAAACCATCAATGCGACGGCCAGAGACTTACAGAAAACAGACTTTTGGGGAGTTTCCGGAATGCGTGTACCTAGAACAAACTTCATCATGGCATTGAATCCGAAGAAACAGGTCAACCACATCGACCTGTGTTGAAAACGAATTCTTGAAGTGTAGACCGAAATCAGTTTCTTCGAGCACAAAAAAAGGGAAGCCGTAGCTTCCCTCCGTAAAAAGGAACTTAAGATTATTTCTCGCAGCCACCTTTAAAGTTAGATGGGCACTGGGAGTTATAGCTAAGCCCCTTCCTTATTGCTGGCAAGATATCATCTGACCAGTTGATGCCTGGATTACCGCCTTTCCACATTTTCAACCAGAAGTAATGAGTCATGCCAAGTTGCTGCCCTTCTTTTACCAACTGATTAACACTGCACAACCCCAAATCACCCATCATTTCTGGCGCCTGAATTTGAAACATTCCACCCATTACGCCGGCATAATTCTTCTTGAAATAGTCTTGCCCTGCAGTACCACCAGAAGAACAAGATAGCGGCAACACATCGGGCCCACCAATTGCAACGCCGTTTTGATAACCAGCGTCAATAACCTCAGCAAGCTTTGCTTTGTTAAACCAGTTTACACCTGCGATATATATGCTTCTTTTTAGCACCTTCGCACCCGCTTGGTGCAACCTGATGAGCTGCTGCGCGTAAGAGTCATGGGTATAATCAGCAGGTGCTTTAACGGTCTTATCGAAGCCAGTAGCCGTCTCTGGAGATTGCATTCCACCAAAACCATCCTTGCTATCATAGCGCCATCCAACGCGCCTGGTCAGAGCGATTAGACGATCCATAACCTCTGCTTTATGTAACGCAGGCAATCCACCTTTTGCACTTGCCATACATCCCGTACCACCAGATAAATTTTTAACATATTCTGGAGCAAGGCATGAATCAGCATTCGACTTTCCACCGAACGTACGATCAAGAACAAAAATAAAAACCAGCTTATTGTTCGCAGCGCAATTTTCTACAAGCTGGTCAGTAAAAGACCAGTCATACTTGCCTTTAGCCGTCTCCAAACGAGACCATGGAATTCGAACCATTATGCCTGGGACATTTTTCTCATTTTTAAGCGAACTACAAGCAGAAAGAACTGCAGTATCAGATGCTTTCGTAGGCATCAGCATATAATGGCCCGGGCGCCATTTTTTTGCATATGTCGTTGTTGTTGAGCTTGTTGTACTCAAAGTCGGAGAAGAAGGAGACGCGGCTAACGCAGTTGTCGAGCACATTACCGCTCCCGTCAAAAGTGATAACTTTATCGCTCCTGAAAATTTCTTGATCGCATTCATAAGTGGCACCTAAATAATAATCTAATAAGTCCTTGGAAAAGACTTCCCAACAGTTCCATGGCATTAGATTACGTATTCGTGCCGCCACTTTCCGAGAAACGAGACACCGCAGGGACGAGACCAAAGTCTCACTTATTAAACTAATAGATTATCTTTTAGACAGAACCAGCCTTTATAATGATATAGGCGCCAAAACTTTTTTTAATCCTACAATGAAAAAAGGCGTCATCGAAAATCGATGACGCCTTTTTTCTAACCTATCCTCTGAATAAATTCGCCTTGCTTAGTTCCACTTGCAAGAAGCATAATTTTGAGGACAGTTCTTTCGATACCGAGGGTTAGTTTTAAGGAAGGGTAAAATACCTGTCGACCAGCGTTGCGAAGCCTTACCTTGCCAAGTATTGCGCACCCAGAAGATATGGTTTGCCGTAAGGGTGTTGTATGCAAAGTCAGCAATTTGAGCAGGGGTATAATTTCCCAAGTTACCACCAAGTTCTCCACCCTCAACTCCTGTTGAAACAGGCATCGACCAAGTGTATACCGGACCAGCAGAGCCGGTTAAAACTTTCTGACCCAATGTAAGAGTGTTCGGCATGGTGTTTGGCCCAGTGAACCCTCCGGTGTTGTTCTTAGACCCAGAGACAACAGAATTCATGATGCTGGTAGAACCGATATAATTCAGGTTCATCCAAAAATTGGTGTTCTTAAAGTTGCCTTTCACTTGAGAAACTAAACGATTGTATTGCTGCCCCAGCAACTCGTTTGAGTAACCAGACGGGAAAGGCTTAGGCAAAGAAAGCGTCGACTCACCTGGCATAACGCCCTCAAGCAACGGCTCACTGTTATAGCGATTACCAACAGCTTTAAACAACGCAATCCAGCGGTTCATGACTCGCTTATCCCACTGGCGAGCAACCCAACCGTTGCTCTTACTTCTCGTTACTCCACCACCATAGGCAGAATTTAACATATAGCTTGGCACGGCTCTGGACTTTGAGCAGGTATTCGCGCCAAAGCAGCGATCCATAAACTTAATGACAAGATATTTTTTCTGAGGTTGAGATCTTAAAGCAGCCAGAAGCTGATCAATTTTTGAGAAATCATATTTACCCTTCGACGTCTCAACATCACTCCACCAGACCTTCACTTTAACCCCCTTAATGGAGGATACGTTACCGATCTCGTTGATGTTACGTTTATTGAGCTTCATGCTGTCCTCACCAGCCAAAGTCACATAGTGACCCGGGTGCCACTTGACCTGCTGAGCGAAAACGGGTGCTGTAAAAGCAATAGACAAAATAGTTGCACTGACGGCAGTCAGAATCTTACGATACATGTGTTATCTCCACGAAATAAAGCGTTTAGCAAAAACTGGAGATGTCTCATTCTTTTGAGATCTTTTTACTCCACTTTGTGCGAGGTGAAATCACCCCATTTCCTACCTAAACGAATCAGTATTTTAGGTTTCCCACCTCCCATCCTTTTCCAGAGGACTAGTTTGTTTGGTGATGGCACTATCTGGATAAACATGCCGTGTAAGGAATTTAAGAAAACTCTCTCAGGTCCACCGAGTCCAGCTCAGCTTAATATGAGTAAAAATTACAAAACTCCTACAATCGACTTATAAACAGACTTTTTAAGATCTGTTTAGTTCATAAGTTTAGTGGTTTTTTTTAAATTATCTTAATCTTTCTTTATTGTGGCGTTAAAAGCAACAAAACACCATCTGATCACAGATCAGATTCAGAAAATAACGGCAAAATGAGAAATTTAGGATAATTTACAGGCGGATGAAGAGTTCAAAAGACAAGCAAATGAAGCGAACCGCCGTATACTACAAGAGGAAGGTTAACACAGACAATCAATACTTTACAATAACTTTACACTTAAACACCTGCAGATTGCAGGTGTGTAAATAAATAGGGCGCTTAATGTAAAGCATTTTTATCCATCGTTAAGAGATTTATGGTGTAAATTCTACACCCTTACCAGATGATTAGGGGCTTTCCAATAAACCTGTTGAGAGTATCCCGTTCTTCCGCGTGGAAAACCTTCCAGAAGTAGAGACAGCAAAGAAATATTACAGCCATGATCACGGCAGAACATGCAGATAAGAGAAGCCCATGGATAAACGGCAACAGTAGGGCTTCGGCTAACAACCCACTTACTATAGAAACGACGACCAACTGGACACCTTTGCCATAGTCAGTTTTGTAGTCAAACCCCTTGTTTCTAAGAGAACGAATAAGGAAATAATTACGAAGTAAGGCGACCACCACTATAGAAACAACCAAGCCTGGCATGCCAGCAAAGTACATCAAAGGGATAGCGATCGGAACCGCAAACAAAGATTGCAAATTACTGTACAGCAGTAACTGGCTTTGCTCTATTGCGTTCACCAGCATTTGCAAAACCAGCCGCTGACTTTCAAGCATTGTCACAATCATCAGCAGACAAATCATCCACACCGAATCAGCATACTTCCCACCAGTTATCATCAATACAATGGGCTCTCCTGCGAGATAAAACCAAACGGTTATTGGAATTAGGATAAACATGTTTACCTTTAAAACAATTCCAACCAATAGTGATGTTTTTTCGAAATCGCCATGAGTATTGTGGCGAGCCATAACGACGGGCTCAATTAGGCCAATGAGAAGGTTTGCAGGCAGATATCTTTTTATAATAACCGTTAGAGAAAACGCGAAGCCTAAAGCAGCTGTAGCACCAGTACTATAAAATGCTGCGCTCAATAACTTTGCAAAAGAGGGTGAAGTATGTATTCCAGTATTTGATTGAAGGTAGTTCCACCAAGCAGTACGTGCTAATTGCCTATGATCCAATGACAACCTCTCCTCACCAATTTCATTTTCAGCATTCCGCTTAATAAGTTGTTGGTGATGCATTACCATTCGCCACAACATATAAAAAGCACTGGCGAAAGTAGAAAGGGCTTGAATAAAAATAACTACAAACAAATCCAATGAACCCGTAGCGACCATCAACCCCACAATGGGTACGAGCTTAAAAAACCATTCTAACGCAGTCGCTTTCGTTATCTCTTTTTGCAACAACATTGACTGCAAAGTCCATTGCAGCTGCATCCATGCAGCTCTGGCAAGAATGTACCAGAACATGCAAATTAAAATCGCTCGATCAAAGTCCACATTAAGCATTGCGGATAGCTGATCTTCGAAAATAAACATGATCAGAATAAACGGAATTACCAGTAACATCCTCAAACCGAGAAAGACCCAGCAATACCATTTTAGATCTGAGGCTAAATTTTCCTGACAAAGTCCTGGGATATACCTCGCTACGACCCTATCCAAACCTCCGTTTGTTAGAGCCATCAAAGTAAGAACCAAACCGGTTATCGCAGTGTAAGCCGCATAATCTGCAACAGATAGTTCTCTAACGACAAGGATTGCAACAACGAAGTTTGCTACAGATGCAATACCGCGCCCTGTCAAATAGTGCAGCATGCTGCCACGAACTTTACGCTTTGAAAAATAATTTTCTTTACCTGAAGAGCTGCTGTCCACGGCCTTCAAACCCTCAACTTATGCCCGACAGGGGAAGTAGATTTACAAAATATCAACATAATAGATCTGTCAACCGGCGGTATTTCAAGCACGAAACTAATCGTAGCCATAGAGACTTAGGTGTTCTTCGAGGCTTCTCTCAATACCGTCTAATTGAGCAGAGGATAGGTCTTTCTCAAATCCGCGCTTGCGACCGGCATTGATTGTTTGCTGCTTAAAAAACTTCTGAAAATCCCGGTCCATTTCCAGGCCAGAAAAATCGAGCATTTTTGAGAAATTATGCTCTGGCTCAGAAAGAATATCCTCATAGCGGATTTTAAGATAGCGATCTGGTTCCAGAACCTTCTCAGACTGGTGAAAAGAGTCCATTAGAATTTTCCAGGAAATCGCAGCAAGCACCGCATAGCTACAGTTACTTTGACGCCACTCCTCTTCGTACGCTTCAGATAACCTTCCCCAAAGCCAGTTTTCTGGACCGCGATATCCGTTCCACCAAGGCATCTGCAACCATGAATTAGCGACAGCCCTGCCATCTCGTACAACATTGATAAATTTAGCTTTTGGGAAGATCTCATTAAAAAAACCTAACCGAGACCACCCAGTATACTTATGGCTGAAAACCGGCTTTTTCTGAGAGGAAATCCTTTCACTAAAAAATCGTTGGAATCTTTTTTCTAACCAGGGAGTAACGTCGTCAGCCGTAAGGTCCCGAGACGAATTAGCATAAATAGGAGAGACTTCTCGACTGATCAGATTGTACGCCTCAGACGGAGCATATCGAGCGCTTCCCTTCCTGCGAAAGTTTCCCAAAGAGGTACGATAAAGCCAGTTATTGTATCGCCCGGTACGATTTAACCACGTGATGTTATCCTCAATATTTGAGACAAAACCCATGGATTGGTGTTTCGCAATTATTTCGTGAACAAAGGAAGAACCACATCGCCCAGTACCCACAATAAAGATAAGGTTATTTGAATCCATAATGGAAGCTAGACCTCTTTCCATAACATGCCCTGTCTGCATAATCGACAACCAGAGCATTCCTTATAATTTACAGTATTAAGCTGAAGTACTTATATTGCAGGACCGCAAAATATTTTTGCGCAACTTGCGACGCCAGAAAAACTAAGACAGGATCTCCTGGATGTCAAAATGGGCCGCTTCAAGAATAAACTCACGAGCAGCCACACGATCTGCAGACTCCAGAGGAGTTCTATTGATCCCCCCAACATCCCTGCCGGATACAACGTCGGCGATGATATCTGCGTTAACAACGTCCTGTTTTGCTGCGTAGGCGTGAACTAAACCATAATCGCACAAGGTATTAATTAGCCTAGGCACGCCTCCTGAAAGAAAAAAAACTGACGCCCTAGACAGCTCGTCAAAAGTCTCCGGCCGGCCTCCAGCACGCTGCATGCGGAAATCAATATACTCTGACGTATCACCCAATCCGAGCGGCGGCAGATGATACTCTGCGCTAACTCTTTGTGCAAAACCCCCGAAAGCCGGCAACATCAAACGCTGCTTTAGCTCGGTTGACGCAACTAGCATTAATTTGAGAACTCTGTTTCCGACAAAGCCGGAATTTGAAAGCAAGCGTAACTCTTCCAAAGACTCTTGGGAGAGGGACTGGGCTTCATCAATGACCAAAACACAATGTTTATCGCTTTGATGTTGATGGTACAGAAAGGCTGAAAACTCGGCATGTAAATCTACCAGGCTTTTTCCTTCGACCGATAAACCATAAGCGGATGCCACCCAGGGTAACAACCCACATTGAATGTTAACAGTATTATTAAGCACCCCGACATTCACATTGTCGGCGTCCAATCTTTGCAATATGTGCCCTATAAGAGCGGTTTTACCTACGCCAGCATCCCCTGTTAGCAGTATAACGCCCTGAACTTCTTGCAGCCCATATTCCAAGGTCGCGACAGCAGACTTATGCTGGCCTGACATATACAGCCAGTTAGGGTCAGGAACCAAATTAAATGGTTTTACGTCCAAATCGAAGTGCTTTAGGTACATTCGATGAACTCAGCGAGCCTTATTTAGGACAGTTCCAATAATGTCGCAGCCTTTTAACAAATTAACAGAGCGACGCAGCTCCTCCTCGGTAGTGACACCATCCTCTACGACCAGGAGCGTGGTATCTACATAAGGCGTGAATATCATCGCGTCATCGTTTCTTAATAGCGGAGGAAGATCAAAAATAATAATCCTATCGGGATATCTGTTCTTCGCCTCTTTGAGGAAGCTCTTCATCTTGGGGGAAGAAAGAACTTCCGAAGATTTATCACTATCCTCACGATTTGGCAGCACAACCAACTTAGGAATCCCAGGATTTACCAAGCACTCGGACAGCGGAATGTCATTATTTAAAAAGTCGACGAGACCATGCTGGACATCAAAGCCAAATAACTTATGCAGGCTGGGCGCACGCAGATCTAAGTCAACCAACAATACGGTGTGATTGACATCTCGTGCTAGCGAAATCGCTAAATTTGCAGCCGTCAAAGACTTTCCCGCACCCTCTCGGGTACTAGTGATTGCCAAAGAGCTCCAATTGTTCTTTTCTAGCTGCCTCAGAACCTGAGTTCTAAATTGGCGATATATTTCAGCGCGAGGATCTAGATTAAAACCCGCAACAATTCTCTGTGACTTGAGCAGATCTTCATTGAGAGGAACACATCGAGTCTCTGTATATTCAACCTTTAGAGGTACGGTTCTTCTATCTCTTGCTGACTTAAGCAAAAGCCCCGCAGAACCCATAGTGCCACCTGCTCGGGCTCGTCCAGGAGTATCTTGGCGTTCAGTACGAGCTCGATCAACTGCTTCTTGAATTCTCTCCATCTTCAACTAACCTGCGTCATCATAGTAAGCCCAACTTTTGCATCAGCCCTAAACCGATTTCACCGAGGGGCTTGTAATAAAAATGCACGTAAACAACGAAAACCAGAGAAATAGAGAGGAAGCCTGTAAACACCATCTTGTGTCTCTGTGATCTCGCTCGTTCATCATCATGGTTGTCGATATAGGGAACAACAACCAAAGGTTCTACCCCCATGACTTTCGTCAAAGTCCGTTTTCCATATATTCCAGAATTTAATAGCTCCCGAAGCAGAACAATTACAAATGCGATTCCGCCACCTAGAACAATACCGACAAATACAACCGCTTTACGATTCGGACGCGCGGGGCTTTCGGGAAGCTCTGCAGACTCAATTAATGTGAACTTTTGCCCAAGACTCTCTTGTTCGAGATTACTAGCGACTTCCGCATCCCTTAATTTCGCTCGAATTTCCTGAAACTTTTGCTGTTGCGCGTCATAATTTCTCATCAAAGACTGATATTCTTTCTCAACTCTGGGAGATTGCTTTATAAGCTCATCAATTCGCGACCGACGCTTTTCAAGATTGTCTCGACGCTCAATAAGCGACTGCAACTCACTTTTTATAGATTTAAGCTGCGTATCCAACAAAATATAGCTGGGATTATCAGGCTGAATCTGAGAAGTGGTGCTCGCGGAAGCCGATTTAGAAATTGCATCTTCTAGCTGCTCAACAATGCGCTCAGATGCAACAACCTCAGGATGGCCTTCCGTATACTTTTGTCGCAGTCCAGCAAGCCGACTTCTCTCGGCCTCCAGCTCCACGGAAAGATCGCCGACAGATTTTATCCCCAGCGAATTTTCAAGATTCTCAATTTCGCGAGTTAGTCTACGAATATCTGGGTGGTTATCTCTATATACAGCAGACTTTTGGCGAAATTCGGCTAAAAGAGCCTTCAGCCTATCTGCATCGCTCAAAACCGTCTGACCATCTGCCATAACAACAGGGGCACTGGGACTTATTTGAGATAACTCCGAAGAAACTTCTAATTGACGCTTGTTTAGCTCGGTAATTCGTACGCCGATATCGCTCAGGTTTTCATCAATCTTATCTAACGCATTGATGTTATATTGATACAATTCTGGTAGCGCACCCTCATTAGCCTCTTTAAACGAGGCGACCTCTGCTTCGATTTTTTGGAGCTCTGCACTAACAGACTTTGACTGCTCTCGCAAAAAATCAGCGGCGCCTACAGCCCGAGAGGATCGGTTTTTAGAGTTCTCTAACAGATATAAATCTGCCATATCATTCGCTACTTGCTGAGCTATTTTTGGATTTCTATCTTCGTAGCTCACAGAGAAAGCAACTATTGCTTCCATTTGTCGTCCGGTTCGAGAATCTACAACATCGGCAGTAATTGGATCGATCAGAAAGCGATCTTCAAACAATTCTAGAAGATCGTCTGCGGAATACTCCGCTAAATCGTATTCATTGCTAAACAACGAGTACTTTTCTACCAACTGATTAACATTCTCAGGCGTCATAATCCGCTGCGTGATGAGCTTTATTTGCCTATCTGCATAGGTTGTAACGGTGGACATGACGAGCTGACTTGGGATCTCTTGCTCTTCAATTGATATCGTCGCTTTTGCCTTATAGATCGCAGGCAGCCCCATCGCCAACATAACGGACAACAGTACAACGATAGAAAAGACAAAAAGCATTACATAGCGTTGTCGTCGTAAAACGCCAACCGCATCTTCCAATTCAAAATTGGTTGTACCAGGAAAAGCTACTGTTTCCATAAAAATCAAAGCACCTATCTAGACCAGCGGCTACTATATGGGATGTAAGTAAAACCTATACGGATCTGGTTTGACTCACCATGACCGTCTCGAGCATCAGAATCTTGATAGCCGTAGCTATAACGTGCAGTGACCTCCCAATGCTCACTCATTCGGTGGGATGCCCCCACATTCAGAAAAGCGAAGTCCCTTGTCACATCACTAAAACCATCAAGTGATTTTCTTTGTCCTGCCTGAATCCCCCAATTTAGACGGCTTACAGGAGTCAATCGATAGGTATGATCGACACGAATACGGTCTGAAGATCGAACAGACCCTGCCGAACTAGGCTCCGTGGATGTCGAGACCGCCACTTCCAGATTGCTTCGCTGCCCTTCATGTACCAAGCTCATTTCTACCAAAGATGAATTGTCATCCGACTGTATAACAGTTCTAGGCTCTCCCACGAGACTTTGATATCGCTCAGAGTCTACTTTTTGCCCACCAAATAGAGCCATCAATCGAGTATTGGGTGTGAAAGCGTACTCTCCCCCCAACATCAACCCATAAACGTCACTCTCCGATGCAGTACCCGAGATCTCATCACTTTGGTAATTTTCACCAAGAGCCCTAACCATCCCGCTAAAATTCTGACTGAAGCGGTATGCCCACGTGAGGTTTGCTTGGTAGAACTCATAGCCAGACAACTGGTCAGTGTCATAACTTACATCCCTCGCAGACACACCAGCGGATAACGTCGAGTTCTTGGTAACATCAAACTCCCAAAAGGGCGCCAACCAATAGCTCTCACGTCGTTCAGCAGAATCCAGTGCCAAACCCGTATCGAGAAGCTCACTGGTTCGAGTACTGTCTCGAGTAACACCAGCTTCTACACCAAAATTGCTTCTCGGACCCATTTTCTTCGCGTCGAAAATTAGGTTTTGATCATCACTGTTATATTGGTCTTCATCATACAAAGATGAAATTAATGACGTGTTTAATCCAAGTTCAAGTGTCGGAGTATTACGGTGGAAGTCCAACTCAGCTGAAGCCTCCCCACCGGCGACCGAAGTTTTATCTTCATCGCCCTCAGCCATCGTAATATTGTCGTTTGCTTCGCCAACTCCACCAATCTTGGTTTCTAGCGTGTACTCCGCAGCATTCACTGGAGATATTACAGACCCAGTCAAAGCGGAAATAGCGATAAAAAGCACTGATTTTTTGTTCATATATCTTCTTTTCATATCAATTTCAGCTAACTTCAAGGTACGACAACGGTATCGCCGCTTTTAAGGATCACATTTTTCTCAAGGCTTCTCCCATGTTTCACCTTGTCATACGGAAATTGGACTGACTGTAATTGCTCACCATTTCCTCGACTTAAAATCCTAATATCATCTTGCGCAGCAAATGAATTCAAGCCTCCAGCCAAAGCTAAAGCCTGCATAACGTCAATTCTGCCCGAAATTTGATATTCACCGGGACTGGTCACATTTCCGATGACATAGATCTTGTTTCCGCCAGCACTACCGATAGACGCCGTAACGACAGGATCGTCTTTTAAAAATCGCTTCAGCCCTTCAACAATCTGAACCTCAACATCCCCTGGTGTTTTGCCTCCCGCAACCACTTCCCCGACCATTGGAAAACGAATAAGACCATCCGGCTGCACCAACACTTCCGCATTCAAATCCTCTTCATTCCATACGTATATCTGAAGCACGTCACCGGGATTTATCCGATATTGAAATTCTGCTGCCATTGCCACGATTGGCATTGCAATTAGGAAACACAAGGCAAAAAAACGGTTAGTCACGAAAATTATTACCTCTAGGTTGCGCGTACCAGAATAAATGCATTTGGAGTAGACCTCTTTGATGGCAATTGCTCAAACTTCCAGCAAAAGAGCTCTGAATATCAACGATCCAGGCACAACGTTGACAGCCACACCTCGAAAAGAGGGCTATAGTGACGGCAACAACAGAAAGAAGTCAATCGGACGATGCATGGCTTTTATAGCCCCTTTTGGCACCAAAAGCCACACAAACGAGAAAAGCTACCGCAGTGTAGAAGGCTTTTCCCGCCGCAGCTTAAACTGGGGCTATTTCCTTGCAAATTCCTTAGATATGAATACTGAAGATAGTTCAAAAAGGCCTCATGAGATCATAGAGACCGCAACAAAATCATAATATTTTATGAAATCTGCCTCCGTTTTGAGCCATCAGCGATGGCCTATAGAACGAGATCCCACGAAAACTACGAATAGATTACTTTGACGCCGCAGCAACCCGATCTGAACCGGCTTTAACCCCACCCCTCATGCTATCACCCTCTTCCTCTCTCTTTTTAATGACTTTGTTTATAGGACGAGAGGCATCCAACTGATCAGCTCCAAGCCCACCGGAATCCCGAAGCAAATCACACGCCTTTTCAATCTTCTTTGCCAGCATCGGGAGATTTGCCGGGTTCTTTATCATGCTAAAGTGGTTGCCTGGCACCCAATCAATATCTACCAAGTTTACAAGTTGACGCCATCCAAAATCCTCCGAAAAACGACGCAGCCGATTTCTCCAAGGATGGTCTTGCTCAGTACAACGAAGCAGAACTGCAGAAACAGGACAGGAGGAGTAACGGTAATTTCCAGTAAGCCTTCGACCTACGGCCAACGCCTTGCGAAACCTTGGAGGTAATAACTTCTCTGCCGACCGAGAAGACTTACTTTGGCCATCAGGCTCGGAAAACAACTGGTCCTCGAGCGCCCGCCGATTAGACCAACGGGAAAGTAATTGCTTCATTATTACGTCTAAATAGATCAGGCCAACCATGAAGAGGTTCTTGCGCGGCGCAAAGCTGTAAATACGAGCCTCAAGAAATACGATATTAACTCGGGCGCCAGCCTCACATAAGACCCGAGCCAACTCCAAGGCAATTATTCCACCAAGGGAATAGCCTGCCACGTAATACTCCCCTTCTGGCTGAACTCTGAGCACTTCCTCCGCCAAGCGACTTGCAATGCTTTCAATGCTGTCGTGTTGCTCATTAGCCAAAATTGGATTGACAAGCGCCAGAACGTTCCAATCACTGCTAAAACACTCTCCGAAATTATGAAAGCTTGCAGGGTGCCCCCCCATACCAGTGATAACAAAAAGGTTTCTCGAAGCAATACGAGGAACATTTAAAGACCTGACGAGACTTCGGATTTCAACTGTTCCTCCCAGCTCATCAAATCGCTCAATCAAAGACACCTGATCAACAAGTCGAGGAAATTGATAAATATGGTCAAGCTCCACACCACAATTAAAATGCTGACTCATCTCATAAGAAAGGATGGCAGCAGCAAGACTATCCCCCCCCTCCTCAAAGAAATTGCTCTTTGTGCTGGAACACGAAACGCCACTTTTTTGCCACAGAGATGCCAACTCTGACTCAACGTTGCCAGCCCCAATCAGAGTAACAACTTTTGACAACTCCTCTTGAGCCTTACCCATCAACGACTTGCGATCAACCTTGCCATTTTGATTTAAAGGAATAGCGGGCAAGAAGACTATCTTGGAGGGAACCATGTATGCGGGAAGCTGATTCCCAATAAAGTCCTGAATCACCCGTCCATTTAATGCCTCAGAGGCATTTTGCACCACAAAAGCAACCAGCTTCTTCTCGTTTCTAGCATTGTTAGCCCCAACCACAACGGCGGCATTAACTCCAGCAATGCTTTTAATCCAAAACTCAATCTCTTCAACTTCAATTCTAATTCCGTTGATTTTTACCTGAAAATCAGCTCGCCCCAGTAAACGAAAATTACCACACTCTCCAACGACAGCCTGATCTCCAGTCTTATAAAACCGTCTTCCATCAAAACTGATGAACTTTTCTTGGTTCAGTCCATCTCGATTCAGATATCCTTTTGTGACTCCCGCCCCTGAGATTAGAACCTCTCCAACCTCTCCCACAGAAACCGCACAGTTATTCTCACCCAGCAGTCTAATATCCACCCCATCAAACGGAGTACCAACCAGTGTTTGAGAAACTTTACGATCTAACGGGACCTGCCAGGTTAACGCCATACATGCCACTTCTGTACAGCCGTAAATAACCCAGATTTCCGCGTTTGGACAAATACTCTTACTTGATTCCAAAAGATCAGTTGGAATCAAATCACCACCAGAAGATAAATGACGTAAATTCGGGAAAGTAATTTGATTTGCTTCAGCATAACGAATCAAAGTAGAAAGCAGTGCCGGCCCCATATGAAATGCTGTCACTCCTGAAACAGCGTCGGCCAAACGCTGAGGATTCATAAGCAAATCACGAGAGACAAACCGAAGCGCAGACCCTGAATAGAAAGGAAGAAGAAGATCAAAAAGGCTAATGCTGAACGTCGGCTTAGCAACGGATAACTGAACGTCCCCTTCTGCAAATCTATATTTCTCAGAAGAAGAGGCTAGATAGAATTCTAAATTATCAAAATCTAAGACAACGCCCTTAGGAGTCCCGGTAGTCCCTGACGTATAAAAAATACATGCCGGCCCACTGTATGCTTCGTCAGACAAATCCAGGTCTAACTTTTCACCTTCAATTAAGGTTAAAGACACGTCGTTGATGACGTGAGCAAATTCGCAAGTGCACTCCTCACCCGACAAGTTCAATATGACTTTGGGACCTACATCTTTAACAATACTGGCAATTCGCTCAGCTGGCCACAAAGGGTCAAGAGGGACATAAACTGCCTTCTTACTTAAAATTCCAATCACGGCTGAGGGCAAAACCGCATCTTGAATCGCCATAACAGCAACCACATCACCCTGCTGCACACCATGACTGGAAAGCAACCGCCTAAACGCAGAAACCTGCAGAGCAAGCTCACCGTAGGTGATTCGTTTTCCATCATTGCCAATTACTGCTAACGCGGCAGGACTAGAATCCATTCTCTGAAAAGCTTTCTTAACAATTTCCATTACGAATCTGCCACACAAACTTGAACAAGTGTCGATAACATCATAGGAATCTGGAAGGGAGACTCATTACGAAACTTATTCGTTAGATAAATTCCCCCCAAATGACGGCGAGGCCTACCGTCTACAAAAGTATCTCTGATTAGTGCTTTTCGACATCACCAACTGCCAAAAACAACTCAAAAAGCTTACTTACACCTGCTAAGCAAAATTTTTGATCATTTCCACTTTTTGTTGACTGACTCGCCAACATTCATCAAGGGCCAAAACATGAGTATCAATTGCTGTCTAAGCCTCTCGCATTCATGGCGACGATGAATATTCCCATGCAACCAATACTAAAAGAGTGATTTAAACGACAACTTAAAAAATACCTGAAACATTATGAATATTTTGGTGTCGGAGCATTAAATTTGGCTGAACTCAGTAAACCCAGAGCCAAGACTCGATGTTGTCACTCAGTATACTAAGGTGGCGCCAACACGCCTAAAGTCTTCAAATGTATCAGCTATGGGTTAGAAAATGAACTTACTCTCTCAAATAGAGGCACGCAGAGAAAACTCCAGCTTTATCTCATAGCCGACTGAGCACGCCCCCCGCCGACCGCATTCTATCGAGCGATAAAGGTCATATATAAGCGATAGGTCACAGCCAAAGATCAGAATCACCGCCACCAGAGCAGGCCAAATCTTTACTTTGCGAGAAAAAACTTTACCCCCATCTCAGATAGCCCAACCCGAAAAGACATTCAGCATTCAACAATTGGGGAGTAAAAGTACTAACGGGCACTTAAGACTGATCAAACACCGGAAATGTATTCAACTGAATTAGTCTGTGCCATTATATTCGCCGTGATTAACCTTCGCCTCCAAACTGCCTCCTATAACACCCCCAACTCAAGAAACTAAATTTTATGAAGTTGCTTTCCATAAACAACTACCACTATCGACGCGGCGGCGCCGAAGTGGTCTTCCTCGAACAAAATCGGCTTTTTGAGCGCGCAGGCTGGGAGGTTATTCCATTTGCAATGCATCATCCCGACAACCTACCATCAACTTACTCAAATTATTTTATCAATGAAATTGAGTTCGGAAGGGACTACTCGTTAACACAAAAGATCTTAAACACCATCAAGATCACACACTCAAGCGAATCCCAGCAAAAAATACGCCAACTCTCAAGAAAAACAAAGCCAAATATCGCTCACGCACACAATATCTACCACCATATATCGCCATCGATTTTCAAGGCGCTCAAAGCTGAAGGCATTCCAACCTTCCTTACCCTTCACGACTTAAAGATTGCCTGCCCAGCATATAAGATGCTAAATAGCTCTGGCGTGTGTGAGCAATGCAAAGGGGGAAATATAACCCACCTTATAAAGAACAAATGCATTAAGAACTCTACCGCAGTAAGTGCCGCAGTCTTCGTAGAAACCCTGGTACAACGTGTAATTGGTAGCTACAAAAATCACGTAGACTGCTTTATTGTACCCAGTAAGTTCTATTTGGAGAAATTCGTTGAATGGGGCTGGCCTAGAGAACGCTTTCGTTACATCCCAAATTTTGTAGACTCCTCAGCACTGCCCTACGACGCCAATCCTGGTGAGGCCTTTGTTTATTTTGGCCGATTGGGCCCAGAAAAAGGCCTTCAAACACTGATTAGAGCGGCGGCCTTATCCGACTCCAAAGTCATCATCGCCGGCACCGGCCCTGAAGAAGACAGACTTCGCTTACTTGCAAAAGAGGTGAATGCAGATATTGAATTTGCTGGATATCAAACCGGCTCTGCACTACACAACGTCATTCACTCAAGTAAAGCAGTGATATTGCCGTCCGAATGGTATGAAAATGCACCACTTAGTATTATGGAGGCATACGCACTAGGACGCCCCATAATAGGAGCTGACATTGGGGGGATTCCCGAACTTATTCAACAGGATAAAACGGGAGCGGTGTTTACTAGTAAAGATCCATCTGACCTGGCGTCCCAAATGACGCGATTTAAACAACTCCCCAAAGAAAAGATTATCGAAATGGGCGCTGCGGGACGACGTTGGATGGATGCAGAGTTTACCAAGGAAAAATACTTGGAAAGACTGGTATCCCTCTACAAAGAATTTAGCGAAAATCTCTCGGAGAGCCAGCCTCAAAGCGAAGAGGTTAGCAGCTAACAAATGCCTCTTTAAGCCGTGGTGTCAGACACTGACGTCTGCCACCACCAGGTTGTTGCTTTCTAGAATCTGGAGCAGCTGGTCATAGTTCTCAACAGACTCTCTAACATCTTTTGAAGACTGGACTTTTACTTGCGGCTGAGACGCAAGCAAGCCTTCATCATCGCAGTTAAAAAACTGAAAAACTTTTTTCCCTACCAATGCGTTATCGGCTTTGAAATCCTCATAAGCAACCTGCAAATACGGATTCGAAGCTTTAAGTTGAACCAATTTATTATCGAGATAGTTTTTCGCTGTGAGCATTTTCACAGCTTCAGTAGGGTTTATCTTTGCAGCCGCATCAGCGCCATAAGCGCCAATGTATTTTCCCGTTGTTTTTGACAACGCCTTTGAAGTAAGCCAACCCACATTATCCCTCCGAACGATATGAATAATATGAAGATCAGGCGAGGATGCAAACCAAGCCAGATGGGCATTTAAACGATCAACCCACAAGGCAGGGCTAATTGAGGGGTGACCAAACCACAGACGTGAAGAGCGAAATAGCCGTCGATACCCTAACCAAGCTAAATCATCCCGATACACAGTCGCCATATGCTTCTGGTGTTTGGGCAGTAGCCGAGAAAAATCACCACCAAGAGCTTGCTTGGCAGAAGATATCTTTTTAAGCAATGGGCTACGAACTGTCCACTCCCAACCACAAGCTATATCTTTATGAGCACTGATAACGTCAGCTAAAGCACTACTGCCGGTTCGCTGAGTTCCCACAATAACAAAATTCTTCATATTGACCGCATCGAGACTTCTTTGGCTCAATATACCAGACTTTACTTGCAGACCACATAGAGCCGTCCGAATTGAACGGCCATGAAACAGAACAGGTGCTAGGACTTAGAAAAAACTCTGCTCGACAGTAATAATATCTCCAGGCTTAACCGGCTTATTGAGGCTAACCTCTTCCGGCTTCTGCTGAGGATCATCATCTGAAATGATAAAAATATTCCGCTTGGAAGCCCTTTCGGTAAAGCCTCCGGCGAGGGCCACGGCTTTGCGAACCGTCAATCCAGGCTGAAAGGGAAAGCCTCCGGGCTGCTTAACTTCGCCATTAATATAGAAGTTGCGATATCGGATGATATTGATGCTAACCCGTGGATCAATCAAATAATCCCCTCGAAGCCCATCTGCAATGCGCTGTTGAAGCTGGCCTACGGTAAGCCCCAGAACACGCAACTCCCCCAAAAAAGGATATGACAAAGTGCCAGCATCACTGAGCTGAGATTCGACCGTCAGGTCATCCTCTCCAAAAACCTGAATCCTAATAACGTCACCGGAACCCAATGTATAAGCAGATAGCCCTTCTTGTTGGGCCAAGCTAGCGTTTGCAACAAACACGGTTAGCAGCACAAAAACTTGCGCCAAAAGCCTTAACATGGTTCCCAGCACCTGCCGTTTCATACCTCGTTCCTTTATTACTTTTTCCAAAATGCGACCGGGTCTACAGACGCTATAAACTTAGATCAATGTGCAAACCGATATAATTCCTGGCGTATTCATACTGTTCGCTGGTCGACTCTTTGTCTCTTGCCTTCCAGGAAAGTGACACGTCCATCCAACGGTGCATATTATAGACGCCAGAGACACTAAAACTCTGAATTTTATCTGATCGCTCAGAAACCCCACCGACATAGTCGTTGTCAGCATACTCGTATGACAGCGTACTTCTGAATCTCGGAGCCCAACCATGCCCCCAGCGCAATCCATAGACTTGCGCGTCGATGAAATTTCCCTGTCCGTTTGTTTCACGATCCTCACGACCAGCAAGCAATTGTATCTCACTGCGCCGCACAGGTGACCACGTGACATCCACATCCCAGCTGGCCCCATCAAAATCCTGCCGATCCGCATCATCAAAGGTTCTCGTCACGTACCCGACCCGCAGCCGACTCTCCACCTTGGCAGATGACGTCCAGGTAATTCCGGTTAGCCATGTTTGCGTCTGTGCATCAAGGGTATCGAACCCTCCATCAACCTCAGCAGGATCGCTCACATAATCGACACTCCTGCTCTCGTATTCGAAAGTCCAATCACTGCGCGCACCGATGCGATAGAAAAATTCTGCATGGCCAGCAACCACATCAAAGTCTCGACGCTCGGTTAATTCTCGGAAGTTGTCGTATTCTTTTTCTCCATAGTCCACCCCCAACTCAAGGCGCCCTTTGGAGGTGTCGCTGCCCAGTCGATATTCAGCAAATAGGCGCTGCTCAGAAAAGGTGATTGGCTCATCGACCAAGCCAATCTGCGCGCCCTCCGTCAACCCAGTCCCGCGGTCTTCATGGGATAACGCGTAGTTGACCCCAACTCCCAGCTGATTCCGGTGATTAAATTTCAGGTCGGATGCCACATTAATCGTCGTATCTGAAAAATTATCATCGCTCTCCGCTTCGTAATACCCCGTACGATTGTCCAATTTAACACTCAGATCTATAAGGTTATTGCCAAACTCTCCCGATACACTGGGGTTTAGCAAAGTAATCCACGATTCAACCTCATTTTCAGGTTGACTGTAGAGGTTATCCGTATAGGCCTGGGAAACCCGCAATTGAGGTGTCAAGGTGACGCCAGCGATCTGGGTCGGCGCGGGATCCAAGGCTATCGCCTGAGAGGAAATCACGGTAGAAACCAGCAAACCACCAACGGAAAATCGGGATATCATAAGATTCTCGTACGTAAATTCACTTAAACTGTAGAAATATCGGGCACATGTGGCACCAAAAACAGCCACAAAATGAGGGATTAAACGACTACCGCAAAGGGTAATGGAAGATTTTCATCCTACTTAAATGAATATAGCAGCGATATTATGAACCAGCGAATTCACTCGTCGCTTTTTTGACGTATCGACATCACATCGATCCGAGAAATGCCGACTGAGGCAGTTTTCAATGATTGAGCCCTCGGCGAGATCCCGACAGCCACCTTCTAAGAGGCTAAAGTAGCTCTAACTCGCAACACCCAATGCCGCCGAATTAATCCTAATAGCGAATTAGACGACGATCACATAATGATTACCAATGTTTGCATAGGCAATAATTTCGACCAATACTTTATGCATTGATGTTACTTTCCTTGAGGAAGCAGTATGAAACGGATGGAATTCTCCGATCACCTTGCACGTATTGAAGCCGAATTAAAGGAGCTGGATATCTTTAAAGCCCGAGTGACGTCCATGCAAAATAACTTTAAACGGCGCATCGACGATGTTGAGGCACGGCTCAATGAATCTCAGAATCGTCATGAGCTGGAAGCGCTTTTAATTGAGAAAGCGGATCTGATTGAGCGAATTGAGAATTTCACAGACTTATTGCTTGAAACCGGTGAAAAGCAGCACGAGCTGACACTAAAAATGCAGATGGGAGAACGAACCGGTACAGACGCATAAAAAGGCCCGACTCTCACCTGGAAGGCAATCACTCCCGGCGAAGCAGCGAATGAGAGCGGGCGCTGCAACAGGCTATTGTTCTACCGGCATGACGGAAGTATGACGACTATCCGTCCCAGCCCTCGTCGTCCATGGAGTCAAAGCGATTATCAGCTTTGGGCGCTTTGGCTTTAAAAAGTCGATCGAGCATCGGTGGAAGCTCACCATTCAACTGGCCATGTAGATCTTCGAGCAATTCTTCAACGTCCGGCCCCTCTTTCACGATAACCGGATTAACCCCAAGAGCAATCAACTGCTTTGTAGCAGAGCCTCCAACGGAGCCGCAATAAACCATATCGCACCCCGCCAACCAGGCCAGTTTTGGCTTCAGCTTATCCTCATTACCGTCTTTAAGCTCTTTTGGAAAATTCTTATACGTAAGCAGCACCGCTCTCTCTGCATTGATACTGTAGACATAAAAGCCCTGAGCGGAACCAAAATGCTGATCAACGCATTCACCATCCATACTGGCGTAGGCAACAATGACACTCTTTGGATCATTCGATAAAACACCGCTCTCCAAAGCGTCAGCAACACTATCTACATTGGTTACCAAGGCTTCCGATTCCATCAACATTCCCATACCCTGTCTCCTAACCATGCAAAAAGATTTACAACGAGCCTTCTTTACAACTAACCATCCAACGTATATTCGCCAGCATCTATCATGCCCTGTAAAATACTTTGAAGTGTCTCAGGCTCAATTAGGCAGCCACGCTTGGCGGGCATCCGCATGACTTCCAACATAACCCCCTCTTCAGAGAGCATACTCAATTGCTCCATAAAGCTCTCAAGAGACTCTTCTGCAGGGGAAAACACTTGCCAAGAAGCTGTACAACAATCTTGTGCAAATTTTCGATACGGCCAGAGGGGTAAAACAGATACGCCGTCATCATCGTGAAAAACCCATTCAACCCCATCATCAAGGCTCCACACCTCTTCGGTTTCAAAAATACGGGACATGAAATATTCGAGACGCTGCGCATCTGTCATTTCTGGAGCCGCAGCATACTCAACTTCATAAGGGCTATAACGCATGATGCCTTGCCTTACTTAAACAATAGAACTCAGATTCGACCAGAGCGTAAAATCTACAGAAGAGAAATTTTTAATCTTTTCTCGCCGCAGCTACCGATGTAGATGGCAGCACACCGCCACCTGCGGCAGTGATCTCCGACAGCAACTCTTTTGCCTGCTTTCGGCATACGCCACATTGCGTTCCCAAGCCTGTTTTACAGCGCAACTTGCTCATGGTGCAATGCCCCTCTCCAACCGCAGTGCGTATGTGCTTTTCGTTTACGCCTTTACAGATACAAAGATACATAAATCACCCCCGGCCAACCGTCTCCTTACCCTAATTTAACTGGCGACCGCCTCGACTTCTTGCGCCTCAACCAACGATTCCCAATCGATATCTAAAACCTCAATCTTGCGATTCGAGCAAAACCGCTTCTCTTTATCTGTCGCACCGGGAATTAGTGCCCAACCGACTTTTTCATCAGCACCATAGACAATATCACTCATCACCATTCGCTCTGTATCACGGGTAAAATGCATACCCAGAAACAGATAACGACGACCTTTGCGATATTCTTTAAGAAACGACGGGATGGCAAACCCACCCATCAATTCAGTAATATAATCTACATAGTCTGCGTCCGCCGCGACGTAATTTGGCTCTGGTGTTGGGGTTCCCATTGGTTTAAACAGAATAGGCAAAGAGCTGTCTGCCTCTTCTTGGGAAACCGGCGAGTAAGCTGTGCCATCACTTTGATACAACTTAAACCGATACTCAGAAGCGGTAATTCTTGCGCAACCAACGATTAAGATGTGAGGAATCCCCGCATAGCTATCCTGTAATTGCGTATCGCGATTGATATCTATGACATAGTTAGGCTTAATGGCCGCCATCCAATCATGCAGCTTAGATCTCTGCCACTGAGAATGACTGCCATAGGTTTCAGTCAAAAATCGTTCAACAAAGCTTCGCCCTTTTTTAAGCTCCAGATTCATGGCCGCTCTTGGAAATTCATACATTAAACGCGGCGCCATTGGCTGGCCATTGTTCATTGCCAAAATCAGGCTATCACTATCGGCAGGGATTTTTTTGTCACCGGAGGTGCTGGACACATTCTTGAGAACGCCAGGCCCCATATATGGCACGATACTGCCATCTTTTAACCCCTGGATGATCTCGATTACTGTGTTCGCGTAAGACATGCTTACCTCCGTGGTATGTCGTGTCGTTATTTCAGGCCCGGCTCTTAATTTAAACCGGTAGGCAAATACGGCTGTTGAGAATCATTGCAATCCTCGACATGAATTTGCAATTTACAATCCACTCTCGACAAAAACACAAGCCACTGTTTTTACTATTATTTTTCATTCAAAAGAAAAAACGTGAAGCAACTCGCGCGTTCATCAGTGTGTGCCTATGACAAAATGTCAGCTTTCCTACATGTCGAAAAGCAGAGAACAACACCGCATGAACGTTTCCGCGATACGTTATTGGCAAGCATGAGAGTCGCCGGGCGACGACAGGGTCAACGCCCGAGGAAAGCAATAAAGGAAGGATTAATGCTCGAGCTTTTTCTAACCCATTTTAAAAGCCGGCACTTTCAGCAGAGAGACATCCTGTCACCAACAAAACTGACCAATTATCTTTGTGGCGAGGACGATCAGGACGTCCCTTATAAAAGGAAGAACTAGTTTCCTGCGTTAACCCAGACAGCATAATTGACACCGCTCGCAGCAAGAGACCAGCCGCTTCCCGATGGCATCCAATCGGCTGGACCGATTTTCATCGCGACCTTGTCGTCAATCGTCGCGGCATACAAACCGTTTTCTGCCGCGTCGACGACCACAGCAGATTCTGAGTCAATTGCTTGAGATATCCGAATATCAACCAAGGTTTTGATTTGATCATAGAGCCCCCAATTGAACACATGAGGCCAGTAAAGTGTTGGAATTCCTGGATGAGTTAGGATGTAGGCGTAGCCCTGCATCACAGACTCACAGGGCGCTGGCCAGTAGTTCTGCCCAGATCCACAGCTCTCACTAGGCCCGGTGTCATGATTATCCACAAACGTAACCATCTTTTTGGGCCACCAACCGATACCGCCAGCAGGCTTGCCATTGTTACTCAGGCGGCCATATTCGTTGGCATTTAACGCCTGATTCAACAGTCCTTTGGTGGTGAAATCAAATGCACCGCAAACGTCGCCGGTACCATTCACGTAATCCATCAGCTCCTGACGATGAGCGTCCACGTTGTTGTAATTGAGATCATTCCAAACCTCACCGACACAGAAATCCGGATCAACCGCCCGCGCATAAAGACCGGCATAAGACGGGTCGTAGCCTTTTGCGTAATCGTAACGAATACCTGAGAACCCAATATCCTCGAACAGAAATTCCCCAATCCAACTGATGGTGTCATTTTGCACAGTGATATTGGTGTGATCGATGTCGCGGCCAGACTCATAGCCCGAGCCGGTGTCTGCAGAGCCAGTACCGCTTCCCCATTCATCATCGCTGGTTACAGCCCAGTTCCCCCAAGTTGGATTGGTAAAATCCGCCCAATCCCACGTCCCTACACGATGATTGATAACCACATCCGCCACAGAATGAATTCCCGCTGACGCCAAGGCAGCCACCGCGGAGCGCAAATCACTTTCCGATCCATAATAAGAGTCAACGACATACCACTGTCGAGGCAGATAGCCATTGTCTGACGTAGAATCACTGACCGGCGGAAACCAAACATGAGTCACGCCAAGATTCGCAATACTGTCCACTTTACCGATCATTTCTTGATACCAACCATAGTCGTATTGGCTGGAATTCCAATGAAACCCCTGTAATAGAATCGCGTCAGAAGCCACCTCCTGTGCAAGATCATCGCCCGCAGCCGGCATATCGGTACAAGCGCCGATCATAAGAGATAACATCGAGATTTTTTTAAACATAGACTGTGTCCATACAGGTAATAAAAAGACACGCGGCGAGCAATACGTCTTTCTAAACACGATACTCTGCACGCGACTGTGACGGGAACATCACTATAAAAAAGGGACGCAACTCTCGATAGAGAAAATGTCACATTTTTCATTGTTTGAGCGCAGAGTAAGCGCAGTACAGCCACCGAAAACCTCGCCACTAAAAACCCTACAAAGTTTGTGGAATGTCGGTGTTAACACAGCATTGAAGTGTTTTTGTTAGGACAACAACGAACAATCGGGACCTACAAAATCAGATAACTTCCTTACCTTTCAACGACATAAAGAGTTTTTCCTGGTTTGGTACAGACTTCGCACTAGTGAGGGCGCACTTAACCTCTAGTGAAAAGCTACATCCCTGACGGGTTGTGGAATTTGCAAAACAGGAGAAACATCATGCGTCAATGTGCGATTTACGGAAAGGGTGGTATCGGCAAGTCTACCACCACTCAAAACCTGGTTGCTGCTCTGGCAGAAGCCGGCAAGCGAGTAATGATCGTTGGTTGTGACCCTAAAGCTGACTCAACTCGTCTGATTCTTCATTCAAAAGCTCAGAACACCATCATGGAAATGGCTGCTGAAGCAGGCACCGTTGAAGACCTGGAACTGGAAGATGTACTGAAAACCGGTTACGGCGACATCAAGTGTGTTGAGTCTGGTGGTCCAGAGCCCGGTGTTGGTTGTGCTGGCCGCGGTGTAATCACAGCGATCAACTTCCTCGAAGAAGAAGGCGCTTACGACGACGATCTCGACTTTGTTTTCTACGACGTACTGGGTGACGTTGTATGTGGTGGCTTCGCTATGCCTATCCGCGAAAACAAAGCTCAAGAAATCTACATCGTTGTATCTGGTGAGATGATGGCTATGTACGCTGCCAACAACATCTCTAAAGGTATCGTTAAGTACGCCAACTCTGGCGGCGTTCGCTTGGCTGGATTGATCTGTAACAGCCGTAACACTGACAAAGAAGATGAGTTGATCGAAGCTTTGGCTGCTGCTATCGGCACTCAAATGATTCACTTCATCCCACGTGACAATGTTGTACAGCGCGCTGAAATCCGTCGTATGACTGTTATCGAGTACGATCCATCTGCTAAGCAAGCAGACGAGTACCGTACTTTGGCTCAAAAAGTCATCGACAACAAAATGCTGGTTATTCCTCAGCCTGTCACCATGGATGAACTGGAGCAGCTGTTGATGGACTTCGGCATCATGGAAGAAGAAGACGAAAGCATCATCGGTCAAACAGCTACTGCTGAATAAATCGACTGATTCTGGCTCGGCCGGGTATGGGGCAGATTGGCCCCTACCTGCAACTCAATTTCAGAGGAGACAGACAATGACTGTCATGACACGAGACGAAACTGATGCGCTTATTCAGGAAGTGCTTGAAGTTTACCCAGCAAAAGCCAAGAAGGATCGCGCCAAGCATTTGAGCCCAAACGATCCGACACTTGAGCAATCCAAAAAGTGTATTACGTCTAACAAGAAATCTCTGCCTGGCGTTATGACCATCCGTGGTTGTGCCTACGCAGGTTCGAAAGGTGTGGTTTGGGGTCCCATCAAGGACATGATCCACATTTCTCACGGCCCTGTCGGTTGCGGACAGTATTCACGTGCTGGACGTCGTAACTACTACATCGGCACCACCGGCGTTAACACCTTCGTTACCATGAACTTCACCACAGATTTCCAGGAGAAGGACATTGTATTCGGCGGTGACAAGAAGCTGGACAAAACCATCGATGAAATCGAAGCGTTATTCCCATTGAACAAGGGCATTACCATCCAGTCAGAATGTCCAATCGGTCTGATTGGTGATGACATCGAAGCGGTCGCCAAAAAGAAAAACAGCGAAACTGGAAAGACTGTTGTTCCAGTTCGCTGTGAAGGCTTCCGTGGTGTTTCCCAGTCTCTTGGCCACCACATCGCCAACGATGCGGTACGCGACTGGGCGCTGAGCGCTCGCGATGAAGACGATTCATTCGAAACCACTCCTTATGATGTTGCCATCATCGGCGACTACAACATTGGTGGTGACGCTTGGTCTTCTCGTATTCTTCTCGAAGAAATGGGTTTGCGTGTTGTCGCTCAATGGTCTGGTGACGGTTCTATCTCTGAAATTGAGTTGACTCCAAAAGTCAAATTGAACCTGGTTCACTGCTACCGTTCCATGAACTACATCTCTCGCCACATGGAAGAGAAGTACGGCATTCCTTGGATCGAGTACAACTTTTTCGGACCAACCAAAACCGTTGAGTCACTACGCACCATCGCGTCTCACTTCGACGAGTCTGTCCAGCAGAAGTGTGAAGAAGTTATCGCCAAGTACAAGCCCGAATGGGATGCGGTAATTGCCAAGTACCGTCCACGCCTGGAAGGTAAGAAAGTCATGTTGTACATCGGCGGTCTGCGCCCACGTCACGTGATTGGTTCTTATGAAGATCTGGGTATGGAAGTTGTCGGTACTGGATACGAGTTCGGTCATAACGACGACTACGATCGCACCTTGAAAGAAATGGGCGACGCTACACTACTCTACGATGACGTAACCGGTTACGAATTCGAAGAATTCGTCAAAAAAGTTAAGCCAGATCTCATTGGCTCCGGCATTAAAGAAAAGTACATATTCCAAAAAATGGGTGTGCCTTTCCGTCAGATGCACTCTTGGGATTATTCAGGTCCTTACCATGGCTTCGATGGTTTCGCCATCTTCGCTCGGGATATGGATATGACTCTGAACAACCCTTGCTGGAACAAACTGAAAGCACCCTGGGTTGAGGACGAAACTGCTGAAGAAAACGTAGCAGCTTCTGCCTAAACATTAGCCTAAGAGTAACCGGAATTGGGTCGCGAAACCTATCGCGACCTACTCAACCTGTAATCGGTGTTCACAGATTAGTGGCCCGAAAGGAGAGATCTCATGAGTCAGTCAGTAGACGATATTAAGCCTAGCTATCCCTTGTTTCGCGAAGACGAATACAAGGAAATGCTGAAAACCAAGCGCGAGTCGTTTGAAGAGCCACATTCCCAAGAAAAAATCGACGAAGTTTTTCAGTGGACAACCACTGAAGAGTACAAAGAAATTAACTTCGCTCGTGAAGCTCTGACCGTAAACCCTGCAAAAGCTTGTCAACCTCTCGGAGCGGTTCTCTGCTCTCTGGGTTTTGAAAAGACCATGCCTTACGTTCACGGTTCTCAGGGATGCGTTGCCTACTTCCGTACCTACTTCAACCGTCACTTCAAAGAGCCAATTTCTTGTGTTTCTGACTCTATGACAGAAGATGCTGCAGTATTCGGCGGTCAGCAAAACATGAAGGACGGACTCGAAAACTGTAAAGCCATCTACAAGCCAGACATGATCGCTGTGTCTACCACTTGCATGGCGGAAGTTATCGGTGATGACCTGAATGCGTTCATCAACAACTCCAAGAAAGACGGTCACGTTCCTCAGGAGTTTCCAACCCCTTATGCTCATACTCCTAGCTTTGTTGGTAGCCACACCACAGGTTGGGACAACATGTTTGAAGGTATTGCTCGCTACTTTACCCTCAACTACATGGAAGATAAGGAAGTTGGTAGCAACGGCAAAATCAACATTGTTCCAGGGTTTGAAACTTACCTGGGCAACTACCGTGTCATCAAGCGTATGCTGAAAGACATGGACGTTGACTTTACCTTGCTGTCAGACCCTGAAGAGATTCTCGACACACCTGCAGATGGTGAATTCCGCATGTATGCTGGCGGTACCACTCAGGATCAAGTCAAGGATGCACCTAACGCCATCGATACTTTCTTGCTGCAACCATGGCAATTGGTAAAAACTCAAAAATTCGTCAAAAACACTTGGAAGCACCAAGCCGCCAAGATGAACATCCCTATGGGGCTGGACTGGACAGACGAATTTTTAATGGCGATTACCAAAGCCACTGGCAAGCCTGTTTCTGCCGAACTGGCAAAAGAGCGTGGACGTCTGGTCGATATGATGACCGACTCACACACTTGGATGCACGGCAAGAAATACGCGCTTTGGGGTGACCCAGACTTTGTTATGGGCCTTTCCAAGTTTTTGTTAGAACTCGGCGCAGAACCCACTCATATCCTTTGTAACAATGCCAACAAGCGTTGGGGCAAAGCTATGACTCAAATTCTTGTTGACCACAAGATGGATCACTGCTGCAAAGTTCATATCGGCAAAGACCTGTGGCACATGCGCTCTCTGGTATTCACCGAAAAACCAGACTTCATGATTGGCAACTCTTACGGCAAGTTCATCCAGCGCGACACCTTGTACAAGGGTAAAGAGCACGAAGTACCACTGGTTCGTATCGGCTTCCCGATCTTTGACCGTCATCACCTGCATCGTCAAACCACCCTCGGCTACGAAGGTGCCATGCAGATGTTGACCACATTGGTTAACGCGATTCTCGAGCGTTTGGATGACGATACTCGCGGTATGCAGACTACGGATTACAACTACGATTTGATTCGTTAATTTTTCCGTCGCACATGGGGTGGCATTGCCACCCCGTTTTTTTGTTTTCAGGTAATACGCATCGCGAAATACCAAGTGGGAGAATCTGTATGCCTAATGTCATGATACGCCGCAACTCTGATGGTCAGTTGACCTGCTATGTGGCGAAAAAGGATCTTGAAGACGTCATCGTCTCAATGGAAAAAGATGGCAGCGATGGCTGGGGCGGCACATTCGAGCTGGGCGATGGAACCAGCTGGTATATCGAACCCATGTCTGAAGAGCCAAAGTTACCCATTACCGTGAGAGCCCGTCGTGCAGGAGCGTAATTATGAGCGGAGTATCCAAGGATGCCGCTCTGCGTATTGCGTTAGCGGCGAAATCTCTACCTGATAGTGTCGAAGTACGCGACCTGCTATTGGGATTATTGTCATTGGTCGGAGAGCCGATTACCACGGCGAAACTCGGAAAGGTACGTTTAGGTAAACTCAAAAGCCTCGACGCTCTCGCCGAGGTCGACGAATCCGATTTGAAGGCGGCTTTAAACTTCCTCAAAGGCCGCAACATCGAAAGGGCGCCGGATCCCCTCCCGGCAGTCAGCCCGCTGTCTGAAGGAGAAATGCCCGAGTCGATTCGAGTCGCTTGCTCATCAAACAATGGCGACCTCATCGACGGACATTTTGGCTCCTGCTCTCGTTTCCTCATCTATCAGCTGTCGAGCAGCGAAATTCGCTTGGTGGATATTCGTGTTCCCCGAGCTGTGGAAGAAGACGAAGACAAAAACGCCATTCGCGCTCACCTACTGAGCGATTGTCAGGTTCTCTATACCGTTTCCGTAGGTGGCCCGGCCGCAGCCAAAGTGGTACGCGAGGGATTACACCCCATCAAAATGCCACAGGGCGGCGCAGCGCCAGCCGTTCTCGATCGTTTAAGGCAAACGCTAGAAACCTCACCCCCTCCCTGGCTGGCGAAAGCGATGGGTAGAGGTGCTGAGGAAAGGTTGCGCTATCGTGACGAGGAGATCTACGGATGATTACTCAAGATGATCTCAACGAAGTCATTGCACAAGCCGTAGAAAAAGGCCTGTCGGAAAGTTTAGTCAGCGAGCTTCGCGATAAATTTTCCTATCACTTTACCTACTGCATCGACGACGATATGGACAACTACACGCCAGCGGTCGAATGCGAAGGCTTTAACATTTACTTCGTTAATTCAAGCAACCACTGCTCTGTCCTCACTCGCGATCGGGAAAATGCTTCCGGCATGGTACTGGCGGAGGTCATCGACGATGAATGAGGAGCATAGCGAAGTTAACGACCTGACACCCATCGCGGACTGTCGACTCTGCCGCTACCGTCAAAGGCTTCTGCTTATGGGACGCTGCACGCCTGGCGATGCATGCGTTCGAGCTGAGAGCGGTCGTCAGATAGATCGGTTTTTCCGCATCAACCCGGAACTTGCCGTCCACTATTTGAACGACACCTTTTGGGAGCGCAGAGCCGTTGCCATTCGCTATGTTCCAACCGTGGAACTGCCTCGCATGGCGAGAGATCCCGATGAAGCCGTTAGGCGAGCGGTAGCCTATCGACTTCCGAGGGATCAACTCGACATCATGATGCATGACCCAGATCGAGAAGTTCGGATTACTGTTGCCGATCGCATCCCCGAAGACAAGCTTGAGGAAATGGCGCGCGATAGCGACTACTTGGTTCGCGCCTATGTCGCGCAACGGCTTCCTGAAGGCCGCCTGTTTCGGCTGATTCGCGACCCGGATAGACAGGTTCGCAAATTGATCGCGAAACGCCTCCCTCCTGCCAGTCTCGGCATGATGGTTCATGATTCAGAGCCAGAAGTTCGACGTGTCGTCGCAACTCGCTGCGATACGGAAGATCTGTTGGAATTACTGAAAGATGTCGATTGGACCGTGCGCCTGGCAGCGGCGGAAAAAGCGCCATTGGATGCCTTGGAAACACTTGTAAATGACCCCGATGAAGAAGTGAGAAGAACCGTCAGAGAGCGCCAAGACAAAGCTCAACGATCTCACTGATGTTATGCGGACAAACAAACAACTTTCATTTATGAACTTTGCAGGACAATGACCATGTTACTTTCTGAATTCAATGACAAAGGCTACTTCTTCAACAAAAACCTATCAGGAAACCTGGGTGACGCCGAAATCTATCGCGGCGATCTCGTCTTGGAACTTGGCGAGGTTACTGAGCGTGGTGATCGCCTTCCGCCCAAAATTGTCGCCAAGCAAGGCGTACTTTTTATGACGGCGGGAAAGATCGATATGTTGATTGCAGGTATCGACAAACTGGCCGATCTCACGATGCTCTCAGAAAAATACGCGAGCTATTATGCCGATAACGTGCAACTGCTTGTGTTTGTTCACGATTTAGGCTCGGCGGCGGTTGTCTCTTACGAAGGCAATGAATATATCGCAGAGCCTTTAGACGACGGAATGATCTTCAATGAAGCCCTAGAGCTTTTGTGCATCGAGAAGAGTGACCTGAAAGGCCAAAGCGCTGAAGAAAAAGTTGAGACGGTTCTCGCTGAACTTAAAGACTTCAAACCCAAGGGAGCCAAAGTCAGCTACGAAGACGCCCTGGGCATGACGATTGAAGTCAAAGCCAGTGCTCGCGGCCCAGTTTAAGACCTTAAAAGCACGTTAGCGGAGATTCCCAATGAAAGTCGCAGTCGCCACCAAAGACGGCATCTCCGTTAACCTGCACTTTGGACACGCAAAAGAGTTTTGGATCTACCATCTCGACAATGGCGCCGCCTCTTTTCTTGAGCGCCGTGAAGTCGAAAATTATTGCCACGGCCAAACCGGGAGCCAGTCGGCCATGGCGATGATTTTAGAAACCATCAAAGATTGCGACGCGGTTTTCGTTGCCAAGATTGGCGACGGGCCAGTGACCAAATTGGCCAAAATTGGCGTTATCGCCAAGGACGACTTCGCCTATGAAGCCGTCGAAGATGCGCTATCCAGCCTAACCGCCTGATCCTGATCTTGACCGCCGGTCGGCTACATTGCTCCTTCTGTCTCAAACCGCTCATGCCAGCTTAACGCCTCTTGCAACAAATGCGGTGTGTGCATTCCCCGGCGTGACGCACAAGCTCTCTCGAAATAATCATGCAAGCGATCTCTGTAGCTAGGGTGTGCACACTTGTCGATCATCTGCACCGCTCGTTGCCGTGGCGACAAGCCTCGTAAATCGGCCAAGCCCTGCTCTGTCACAATGACCTTCACATCATGCTCCGTATGATCCACATGAGATACCATAGGAACGATCGCGGAGATCTTGCCGTCTTTCGCCGTCGAGGGTGTCATGAATATAGACAGGTAGCCGTTACGAGCAAAATCCCCAGAACCGCCTATACCGTTCATCATGCGAGTCCCCATCACATGAGTAGAATTAACATTTCCGTAGATATCCGCTTCAAGCAGACCATTCATACCAATGATGCCTAAGCGGCGGATGATTTCGGGATGATTGCTGATATCCTGCTGCCTCAATATGATTTTTTCACGATAAAAATCGATATTGTCGTTTAATTCTTGCAGTGCATTGGGACTCAGTGAAAAGGCGGTTGCTGATGCCACTGACAGAGTGCCCGATTTTAGCATCTGCAACATTCCATCCTGGATGACCTCTGTATAAGCGGTCAGATCTTTATAGCCGCCATGATCCAACCCATTCAGAACCGCATTTGGAATATTACCGACACCAGATTGCATCGGTAATAGGTTCTTCGGCAAACGGCCTTTCTTCACCTCGTGAGCAAAAAACTCCAATATATGATCTGCGATCTGCTGGGAAATGGCATCGGGATCAGAAAACGGTGAATTGCGGTCCGGTGCGGAAGTCTCAACGACCGCGACAATTTTTTCCCTGGGAATATGGTAATAGCGCTCGCCTATACGATCACTGGGCTCAGTCAGCATAATAGGCTTTCTTTCCGGTGGCAGCCGTGTTCCATAGTAAATATCATGCATTCCCTCAAGTTTGAGGCTTTGCTGGTCGTTTACCTCAAGAATCACGCGGTCGGCCTGCTCAATCCAGGTTTTGTTATTGCCAACCGATGACGAGGGAATCAAACTTCCATCTTCGCGAATGCCCGCCACCTCGATCACCGCAACGTCCAACTTACCAAGAAATCCTGACCAGGCGTACTGTGAGACCTCGGATAAATGCAAATCAATATAGTGCATTCTGCCGTCATTGATTTGCTGACGGCAAATAGGATCGGACTGATAGGGCAACCTCATATTGATGCCTTCAGCCTTCGCCAGAACGCCATCTAATTCTGGCGCTGTCGATGCACCCGTCCATAAATTGATCTGAAACGTCTCTCCGCCAGCTCGCAGCGCTTCCGCACGAGATACCAGTGCTCCGGGCACCGCCTTAGGATAACCTGCACCAGTGAAACCGCTCATACCAACGGTATCCCGATCACAAATGGCTTTGACCGCCTCTTCGGCAGGTACAACTTTTGAACGCAGAACTGGGCATTGAATACGGGAAATCGAAGACATGGGAGCTCCAAAACAGCACTAAACAGGAACAAAAGGTAGAAGTCACACCACGAGTGCCGAGGCAGAGAATGTTGTCGCGCGTGATCTACGCAATACAGCAGGCGTTATCGTAAAACAGCTAAATTACCGCCGAGGACTTTAGCATTGTTATGCATAATTACTATAAGACCAAAGTGGAACATTACGATCGCAGTTGCGCCAAATCGTCAATGACGTTTCTGAAAAACACATAACGTCAACTGACATCTATTTTGCCTAAAGAAATAAATGAAAATTTTTTTATTTTTATGAAAAGAACTTGAACACATGTGGTCAATAGATCAGCGACGTTCAATTAACGGGCAAAAGACCACCCGAGATGACATAGAAGTCTATGCCGACACATCTTCGCAGCAAACACACTGCCAGTTAAGGCGTCTCCGATTCATGACATCAGTGCAATAAGCTCTGCCGCACTTTTTACTGCGTTACAACTCTCTCTATCGCGCTTAACACCTTGCAATACGCCCGGCTCTAGCACTCAGACAGAAGTGCCGAAAGCCTCTTCCGACAGAAAAAGGGAAGTCAATGACTACAGCAATCAAGCACGATATCGCGCTTTTGGATTTTTTGAGAGGCTGGTCTGCGCTGCTCGTTTTTTTCCATCACGCAGCAATATTGGGGGGAGGCCCGAACAAGCTCGCGGGTTTTATCGGACATGAGGCGGTCAATGTCTTTATGCTCGCGTCCGGTTTTTTGATTTACTTTCAATGCTCTATCAGCAAGTCATATCAAAATTTGGAAACCTCTACCGGACTGACAAATTTCGCAATACGCCGCTTCTTTCGAATTGCACCTGCTTACTATGTTTGCCTCATAATCGCGTTGCTCTTAGCAGACCAACTCGGCGAGTCCCGCGAAGCGATTGGCGATGTTTTACCAAAAACCATGACCGACTTAAATCGGTATTACATTGAATCGCCCCTAGAATCCTTCTTCGTACATATCACCTTTATCTTTGGCTTGATTCCAAACTACGCATTTAGCACCCCACTCCCCGATTGGAGCCTTGGGCTGGAGATGCAATTTTATTTGATATTTCCGCTACTTTTTTTCTTTTACCGGAAAAACTTTTCGCTTTTCTTCACCCTATCACTCTGCATTATGGCGACGATGGGACTAACCATTCATGCGATGGGTGTTGATTACCCCATGCCAACGCTAATCGCCTTAAAATTTCACAATTTTGCTTCTGGCATGGCGATCGCTCATATCTTGCTACACCCGGATAACAAGAAAAACAATCTCGTGATTATCGGTGTAACATTGGTATTTTTGGTCTTACTGAATGAAAAACCTATTATGCCGCTCGTTTTCTTAGCCTGTTTATGGTGGATCTGCTTTATCGATAGCCACCATAGAGATGCGTCTTTTCGATGGCTAAATTGGATATTCAACAATAAGATCAATAAATTTCTGTCCGAAATCTCTTATTCACTCTATATCGTACACCTGATGTTCATGCTGCCTTTTTTCGCATATCTACTCAATGGACATACACTCACAGGTGCTGAATGGCTTGCGGGAACACTCGCCCTACTTCTGGTCGTGGCTCCTGTATCCTACGCCATATACAGATTGATCGAATTACCCGGAATAAGTCTCGGCAAGCACCTTATTCATAAGGTTCGCCCGTCAAAACCGCTAGTGTCGAATTAGTATGTAGATGCCGGCTTTCTTCACCGATCATCACCTCAGGCTATCGGGGACGTTCATCTAAAAGCACTGTGTGATGCTCGATGCGGCCATCCTGCGACTAGGGGTTGCC